>NZ_QDKO01000038.1 GCF_003094615.1 Caulobacter radicis
GCCGCGCGCGCAGGTGACCACGGCCCGGGGCGGGCTGGCCCGCAGCCGCGCGCCGATCTCGCCCGCCGCCGCCGCATTGGCCGCGACCTGCCGCGCCACCACGGCCGAGGCTTCCCCCGCTTCGAGGAACATCCGCGTCGCCTCGGCGGTGAGGGGCTGGAAATGGGAATGGGGCAGCGCCGTCACGGGCTGTACTCCGATACTCGGGGTGATCAGGAAAATCAGGCGGGGTCGTTCAGCTCGGCCACGAAGTCGTAGGTGTCGCCGCGGTAGTAGGACTGGGTCACTTCCACCGCGCGGCCGTCCTTGAGGAAGCCGCGGCGTTCCACCAGCAGGCCGGCGTCCTTGGCCTTCACGCCCAGCAGGCCCGCGTGCTGCGGGGTGATGAGCACCGCGCGCAGGCGCTGCAGGGCGCGGACCGGCTTGTAGCCGGCGCTGGCCATGGCCTCGTAGAGCGAGTGGTCGACCACATCGAGCGAGGGCAGGGCGAAGGCGGCGATGGTCGAATACTCGACCGCCATCGGCGCGCCGTCGGCGTAGCGGATGCGGTGGAAGCGGTAGACCGGCGTGCTGGGCGACAGGCCCAGGGTCAGCGATTCCTCGGGCGTGACCGCGCCTTCCATGCGGGCGAGCCACTCACTGTGCGGGCTGCGGCCGCGCGAGATCATGTCCTCGGTGAAGCAGGTCAGCTTGGAGAAGTTCTTTTCCACGCGGGCCGCGACGAAGGTGCCGGCGCCCTGGCGGCGCGTCAGCAGGCCCTCGTGGACCAGGCCTTCCAGCGCCTTGCGCACGGTGATCCGCGAGACGTTGAAGTCCTCGGCCATGTCGCGCTCGGGCGGCAGGGCGTCTTCCGGCGTCAGCACCTTGTGCTGTATCGCCTCGCGCAGCGCTTTCTGGAGCTGCAGGTAGAGGGGTGCTGAGGAGGCGCTTTCGATCGGACCGATACGTTCGGAGAGCAACATGGGTTAGTTTCCCACCAGAGGTCGAGCTTGGCGCCGCGTTTCGGAGCAGCTCATTGCATACATACCAATCTAAGTCCTCTTTTGTCGGCCGATTTGGTCCGATAAATCGCAACAGGGCGATAAACCGCTTTTGTGTCAAACGGTTTTCGGCTCTCCGTCAGGGGGAGAGTTTTTGGAATGGTATTAAAATGGCATCCATGCCCAGCCATCAATCATCCCCTGCAAGCACACCGCGAGCCGGCCCAGGACGACACGTCATGGAGGCGGGCTCGTCCGCCGGGCTGCTGCTGAGTTCGCCGCTTTCAGGCTGGGTGGCGCCTTTGGATGAGACGCCGGACGCGGTGTTCGCCGAGCGGATGCTGGGGGACGGTCTGGCGATCGATCCGACGGGGTCGGTGCTGCATGCGCCGTGCGACGGGCGGGTGATCACGGTGCACCGGTCGCGGCACGCGGTGACGCTGCGGGCGGCCAACGGGGCCGAGATCCTGATGCATGTGGGTCTGGAGACGGTGGCGCTGGACGGCGAGGGCTTCACCGTCCACGTGGCCGAGGGGCAGGCGGTGACGGCCGGCGATCCGCTGATCGGCTTTGACCTCGATTTCCTGGCCCGCAAGGCCAAAAGCCTGATCACCCCGATCGTGGTCACCAATCCCGAGGCCTTTTCGATCGTGCGCCGGGCTCAGGACCACGAGACCGGGGTCGGCGGCTTCCTGATGGAGCTGACGGCGGTCGGCGGTGCGGCCGCCGGGACGGCGGCGGACGCGGGCGGCGAGGTGGTGCGCGAGGTGGTGGTGCCGCTGGCGCACGGGATCCACGCCCGTCCGGCCGCCCGCATCGCCGAGACGGCGCGCGGGTTTACCGCCGAGATCGCGCTGGTCGCCGTCAATCGCCGGGCCAGCGCCAAGAGCCCGGTGGGGCTGATGTCGCTGGCCATCCGGCTGGGCGACCACGTCTCGATCGTCGCTGCGGGTCCCGACGCGGAAGGCGCCGTGGCGGCGATCGCCGAGCTGATCGAGAGCGGCATGGGTGAGCGGGCCGATGAGATCGCGGCCCAGGTCGCCGCCGCTGTTGTCGAAGAGCCGCCGCCCGTCGCCGTGGCCGAACCGGCCGAGCCGGGTGTGCTGCGCGGGGTGCTGGCCGCGCCGGGCCTGGCCATCGGCCAGGCGGTGCGGCTGGTGGCCGAGGAAATCACCGTCGTCGAGACCGGCGCCGGGGCCAGCGCCGAGCTG
>NZ_QDKO01000039.1 GCF_003094615.1 Caulobacter radicis
GGGTCGAGGCTGTGCGAAAACTCGGCCGCTCTGCTCGAAGGTGCTGGCGCGGCGGAGTCGTCGCGGCATCTTCTCAGGTTCGGATCGCCGCCATCAGCGGCTGGGCGCCCATGATGGCGATCACGCGCTTGAGGTTATAGGCCAGGATGTGGAGGCCGATTTCGGTCTTCACGTTGGGCAGGCGCCTCATCAGGAAGTGTGTCGATCCCATCCAGGCCTTGATCGTGCCGAAGGGGTGCTCGACGGTCCGCCTTCGCTGGCGCATGGCGCCAGGACGCCGGTCCATCCGGATCTGCAGGGCGTCGACGACGGCCTCGTGTTCCCAGCGGGTTACGCGGCGCTCTTTGCTGGGCGTGCACTGGGGCTTGAGGGCGCAGTTCTGGCAACTGGCCAGGTCCCAGTAGCGGTGCAGCGTCATGCCTTTCTCGACGGTGGTCATGTGGCGCGGAAGCAGCGCCCCGGTCGGGCAGCGGTAGACGTCCTGGTCGGGCAGATAGACGAAGTCCTGCTTGCCGAAGCGGCCATCGGCCTTGGCGCCCGAGGTCTGAGGCCTGGGCACGTAGGCCGTCACGCCCATCGCCTCGCAGCTCAGGATCTCCTCGCCCGAGAAGTAGCCACGGTCGGCCAGGACGTTGAGCTCATCCACGCCCAGGGCGTCCTTGGCCTTGCCGGCCATCGACGACAGCTGCTGGCGATCGCTGCCCGTCATGACGACGTCGTGGGCGACGATCAGGTGATGCTCTGCATCGACGGCGGATTGGACATTGTAGCCGACGATGCCGCTGCCGCGCCCGCTGGTGGCCATGGCGCGGGCGTCAGGATCAGTCAGCGACACCTGGCCATCGGCCGAGGCGTCCACTTGCGCCTCCATCGCCTGCAGCATCCGCATCTGTTCGCGCAGGCGCTCCACCTTCTCCTTCAGCCGGTCGGACCTGGCCTCGATGGTCTCGCCCTCCTGTCGGTCGGCGGTGTCCAGGTCGTTCAAATAGCCGGCGATGTGCTCGGCCACCTGTTCCAGGCGCTTCTTCAGCTTGTAGGGCGTGAAGTTCTTGTCGCGGGTGTTCACCGCCTTGAACTTGCTGCCGTCGATGGCGACCAACGCCGCGCCGAACAGGCCGATCTGGCGGCACAACACCACGAACTGGGCGCAGGCGGCCTGGATCGCCGGGCCGTTGTCCTTGCGAAAGTCGGCGATGGTCTTGTGATCGGGCGCAAGCCGGCCCGTCAGCCACATCAGCTCGACATTGCGCCCAGCCTCGCGCTCCAGCCGACGGCTGGACTGCACCTTGTTCAGGTAGCCGTACACATAGAGCTTCAGCAGCGTCGCTGGATGGTAGCCCGGACGGCCTGTCGCGGCCGCGGTCACCTCAAAGCCCAGCCCTCGCAGCTCCAGTTCGTCGACGAACACATCGATCACCCGCACCGGGTTCTCCGCGGCGACATAATCGTCCAGACATTCAGGAAGAAGCGTCGGCTGCCGGCGATCAACACCTTCAACGAAGCGGCTCATGCGCACCTCCCGACTGCTCGTCAGGAGTCTAGCTGATCCGCCGAGTTTTCACACAGCCTCGGTCG
>NZ_QDKO01000040.1:0-10574 GCF_003094615.1 Caulobacter radicis
GAGCAGCGGCGGCCGGGGTCGGCGCGGCCGGAGCCGGCTTGGCGGCTGCGGCTTCAGCGGCGGCCTTGGCGGCAGCGGCCTTGGCGGCGGCTTCGCGAGCCGCGGCGGCCTCGGCGGCGGCGCGGGCGTCAGCGGCGCGACGCTCGGCGGCCTGGCGCTCCTGGGCTTCGCGAGCGGCCTCGATGGCGCGCTGGCGAGCGCGCATCTCGTCCTGCGACAAACCGCCCGCGGCTCCGCCGCCACCGCCTTGCGGACGCGGCGCGTCGTGGCGGCGCTCGGCCTGGGACGGCGCGGCGAGGTTGCCGGAAGCCGGCGCATGCGGACGCGTGCGCTTCGTCTCGACAACCACCGTCTTGGTCCTGCCGTGGCTGAAGCTCTGCTTCACAACGCCGGCGCTCACCGAGCCCTGGCGGGGCTTCAGGGTGATGGGCGCGCGCCCACCGGGGTTGGAACCAGGCCGACCGTTATCGTTCTCGTCGCTCATGCGCTCGCTTGTACTTCCGCCGGGCGGGTTCCCGGCCCAAAAACCGATCAATCCATACGAGAAAGGGGCCCGGACGTACCTCCAATAGGAAGCGCGTTTCCCGGCCCTTCGCTCAAGAGCGCGACGCCTTAGGCGGCTTGCTCCAACATTCAGGTTCTAGGCTCTTTTCGCCGCCGAATGAAGCCATCCGAGGACGTATCGAAGCCTAGGGCTCCTCGTTCTGACGCACCACCCAGTCCGGCGGCGTGAAAGGACGGAAGCCTGATAACCGCTCGACGTCCAAAGTCCAGCGATCCGTGCCTCGCCCCGCGAGGAGCGCCGTGTGTATCACATTCTCCCCGCCCAAGGCCAAACCCAATTCGTCGGATGTGAACATACCGAGGATTCTCGGGGTGTTCGGCGCTTTGCGGACGGCTGAAAAGACCTTTCGGCGGCCATCATCGGCGCCGTCGGCGGCTTCGATCAGCCAGGCGGTCTTGCCCGAGGCCAGGGCCGCCAGAACCTTTTCGAACCCCGAGATAATGCTCCCAGAGCGCCGCGCAAGGCCCAGACCGTCCAGAACCCGCTTGGCCAGCAGCCGTTCCACCTGGTCGGCCAGGTCGGCCGGGGCGGTGAGCTTGGCCTTGGCCGAGCGCGAGAAGGCGTTCTTCTTGGCGGCCGCGGCGATCGACTCGCGGTCGGCCGCCACCCACATGCCGCGCCCCGGCAGCTTGCGGGCCACGTCGGGGATGACGACGCCGTCCGGTCCGGCCACGAACCGCACCAGGCGCGCCTCGTCGACAACCTCGCCCAGGACGATGTCCTTGCGCGCGCGGCTGGCTTCGGCGTGGGTCTTGGGAGCGGTCTGGTCGATCATGCGTCTTCAAAGGAAGCGGCCCTTCCGAGGATCGGAAGGGCCGGCTCTGTCTCTTACTGCTCTTCGGCGGCTTCTTCGGCGGCGGGGGCTTCCTCGCCTTCGGCTTCAGCGCCTTCGGTCTCTTCGACCTCTTCGATTTCGATCTCTTCGTATTCCGGTTCCGGCGGAGCCTCGACCCAGCCCATGGCGATACGGGCGCGCATGATCAGGGCCTCGGCGTCGTCGGGCGACAGGTTGAAGCTTTCGAGGATGCCCGGCTCGCGCACGCGCTCGCCGTTCTTGCTCTCGAACCAGCCGCGCATGTCGTCGGGCACGAGACCGGCCAGGTCTTCGATCGTCTTCACGTCGCCTTCGCCCAGGGCCACGGCCATGGCCAGGGTCACGCCCTCGACGCCCAGCAGTTCGTCCTGGACGCCCAGCTCGACGCGCTTGGCGTCCAGGGCGGCGGCTTCCTTCTCGAGGAATTCGCGGGCGCGGGCCTGCAGTTCCTCGGCGGTCTCGTCGTCGAAGCCTTCGATCGAACCGATCTCGTGGGTGTCGACATAGGCGACGTCTTCCACCGCGGCGAAGCCTTCGGTGACCAGCAGCTGGGCGATGACCTCGTCGACGTCCAGGGCTTCCTGGAACAGGGCGGTGCGCTCGGTGAACTCGCGCTGACGGCGCTCGCTCTCCTGGCTCTCGGTCATGATGTCGATCTGCCAGCCGGTCAGCTGCGAAGCCAGGCGGACGTTCTGGCCGCGGCGGCCGATGGCCAGCGACAGCTGCTCGTCGGGCACCACCACTTCGACGCGCTCGTCTTCCTCGTCCATGACGACCTTGGAGACTTCGGCCGGGGCCAGGGCGTTGACGATGAAGGTGGCTTCGTCTTCCGACCACTGGATGATGTCGATCTTCTCGCCCTGCAGCTCGGCGACCACCGCCTGCACGCGCGAGCCGCGCATGCCGACGCAGGCGCCGACCGGGTCGATCGAGCTGTCGTTGGAGATGACGGCCATCTTGGCGCGCGAACCCGGGTCGCGGGCCACGGCGCGGATCTCGATGACGCCGTCGTAGACTTCCGGCACTTCCTGCGCGAACAGCTTGGCCATGAAGCCGCCGTGGGCGCGGCTCAGCATGATCTGCGGGCCCTTGGTCTCGCGACGGACGTCGTAGATGTAGGCGCGGATGCGGTCGCCGACGTTGAAGTTCTCGCGCGGGATCGACTGGTCGCGGCGCATGATGCCTTCGCCGCGGCCCAGGTCGACGATGACGTTGCCGTATTCGACGCGCTTGACGCTGCCGTTGACGATCTCGCCCGAGCGGTCCTTGTACTCTTCGTACTGGCGCTCGCGCTCGGCTTCGCGAACCTTGTGCATGACGACCTGGCGGGCCATCTGGGTCTGCACGCGGCCGATCTCGAACGGCGGCAGGGCTTCTTCGTAGACCTTGCCGATCTCGGCGTCGCGCCAGGTGCGCTTGGCCGAGGTCAGGTGGACCTTGCCGATCTCGCCTTCCAGGTCGGCGTCGTCGGCGACGATCTCGATCACGCGCTTCTGCGTCGTCTCGCCCGTGCGCGGGTCGATCTTGACGCGGATGTCGTGCTCGGCGCCGTAGCGGGCGCGGGCGGCCTTCTGCAGGGCGTCCTCGATGGCCTCGATGACGACTTCCTTCTCGATGCCCTTTTCGCGGGCGACCGCGTCGGCGATCTGGAGCAGTTCAAGCCGGTTGGCGGCGATGCCGATGGCCATGGTCAGTCCTCTTCACTTTCGGACAAATCGTTGTCGTTCTCGGCGTCGACCCCGTCCTGGTCGATCCTGGCGGCGCGCGCATCCGCGCCCCGCTTCATCAACTCGTCGCTCAGGACGAGCTTGGCGTCGACGATCCAGGCGAACGGGAAATAGACGGTGACGTCGTCCTCGCCCTCGATGTTGAGGCCGACCTGGTCGTCCTCGACGCCGGCGAGTTCGCCCTTGAAGCGCTTGCGGCCCTCGGCCACGCGGTCGAGCTCGATGCGCACCTCGAGACCGGCATAGGTCTCGAAGTCCTTCAGGCGGGTCAACGGACGGTCGACGCCCGGGCTGGAGACCTCCAGGGTGTATTCGCCGGCGATCGGGTCGGCGGCGTCCATCACCTCGGAGATGGCGCGCGACAGCTTGGCGCAGTCCTCGACGTTCATGTCGCCGCCGGTCCCGTCCTCGAGGAGGGGGCGTTCGGCCATGATCTGCAGGCGGCGCTGCTCGGCTCCGCCCATCAGGCGCAGGCGGACGATCTCGTAGCCGGTGGCTTCGGCGACGGGATCGAGCATCTCGATCAGGTCCAGGTCTTCTCGCGTCTTGCCGCGCACGGTTCTCTTCTCAGCTTCGTGGGACGCTCCGCCTAGCCAAAAGGCCCAGCTGGCGAGCGACCAAAGAAAAAGCGGCAGCCTTTCGGGCCGCCGCTCGAAAGCGCCAATCAGCGCTAACGGACGATGTAGGAGCTATATAGCGCGATAGGCGAGCGGGTGGAAGCCCCCTTGCTGGGCACGGCTCGCGCCTCGCGCGAGAGACCTTACCAAGCGCGGCAAGCCAAGCCCGCGAAGCTGTTCTGGCGGTCATTCGACAAGCGCGGCCATAGACGACGGATGCTTTTGCGGGCGCAAGTCGAGGGCCGGACACGCCCCCTCTTTCGCATCGCAACACTTGTGGCCTATACAGGCGGCCGCTTGAGGCCCGCCTCCCCGCGGGAACCTTCCCACAACGAAGAGTCACTATGGACCTCTCCAAGATCGCCGTGGGCGTGAACCCGCCCTACGACCTGAACGCCGTCATCGAGATCCCGCAGGGCGGTGAGCCGGTGAAGTACGAGATCGACAAGGAAAGCGGCGCCCTGATGGTCGACCGCTTCCTGCACACGGCGATGTTCTACCCGGCCAACTACGGCTTCATCCCGCACACCCTGGCCGACGACGGCGACCCGGCCGACATCATGGTCGTGGGCCCGACCCCGGTGGTGCCCGGCGCGATCATCCGCTGCCGCCCGATCGGCGCCCTGATGATGGTCGACGAGGCCGGGTCTGACGAAAAGATCCTGGCCGTGCCGGTCGACAAGCTGCACCCCTTCTACACGGGCGTGAACAGCTGGCGCGACCTGCCGACCATCCTGACCGAGCAGATCGCCCACTTCTTCCAGCACTACAAGGACCTGGAAAAGGGCAAGTCGACCAAGATCACCGGCTGGGCCGATCCGGACGAGACCGCCGAGCTGATCCGCGCGGCGATCAAGCGCCACGACGAGAACTACTGATCCTCTGAAGATCGAGACGCGGCGCCGGGGACCTCTCCGGCGCCGTTTTCTTTTGCGGTTCCAAGCCCCGGGTGTGACCTTCGCGACCTTGCGCGCGGGGCCGCTCGACCCCATAACCTCGCCGGATGAGCGAGACCCCGCAAAAGCGCCTCTATATCAAGACCTACGGCTGTCAGATGAACGTCTACGACAGCGAGCGCATGACCGACGTCCTGCGTCCGTTGGGCTATGGCGTGGTCGATGACCCCGAGGGCGCGGATCTCGTGGTGCTCAACACCTGCCACATCCGCGAGAAGGCCACCGAGAAGGTCTATTCCGAGCTTGGCCTGATCAAGCAGATGAAGGACCGCAAGGCCCAGGCCGGCGGCAAGATGACCATCGCCGTGGCCGGCTGCGTGGCTCAGGCCGAAGGCCAGGAGATCATGAACCGCCAGCGGGCGGTGGACCTGGTCGTCGGCCCGCAGGCCTATCACCAGCTGCCCGAGCTGATCGCCCGCGCCCACCGGGCCTCTGGTGAACGCCTGGCCGCCGACTTCGCCGCCGACGAGAAGTTCGACGCCCTGCCGGCCGAACGCCACGTCACCGGCGTCACCGCCTTCCTGACCGTGCAGGAGGGCTGCGACAAGTTCTGCACCTTCTGCGTGGTGCCCTATACCCGCGGCGGCGAATGGTCGCGCCCGGTGAACGACATCGTGGAAGAAGCCAAGCGCCTGGCCGGCGCCGGCGTGCGCGAGGTCACCCTGCTGGGCCAGAACGTCAACGCCTATGACGGCGACGGCTCGACCCTGGCCAAGCTGGTGCGCAAGCTGGCCACGATCGATGGCCTGGACCGCATCCGCTACACCACCAGCCACCCGCGCGACATGGGCGAGGACCTGATCGAGGCTCACGGCGAGCTGCCGCAGCTGATGCCGTACCTGCACCTGCCGGTGCAGGCGGGCAGCGACAAGATCCTCAAGGCCATGAACCGCGACCACACGGCCGAGAGCTATGTGAAGCTGATCGAGCGCATCCGCGCCGCGCGGCCCGATATCGCCATGAGCGGCGACTTCATCGTCGGCTTCCCGGGCGAGCGCGACGGCGATTTCGAAAAGACCCTGGAGCTGGTGCGCGAGGTCGGCTTCGCCAGCGCCTTCTCGTTCAAGTATTCGCGCCGTCCCGGCACGCCCGCCTCGGCCATGCCCGGCCAGGTCGACGAGGCCGTGAAGGCCGAGCGCCTGGACCGCCTGAACCAGCTGCTCGACGAACAGCAGCGAGCCTTCAACGCCAGCCAGGCGGGCAAGACCCTGCCGGTGCTGTTCGAGAAGGCCGGCCGCCACCCCGGCCAGATCGTCGGCCGCAGCCCCTATCTGCAAGCCGTCCACGTTTCGGGCGGGGAGCACCTGATCGGGACGATCGTTCCCGTCCGTATCGAGAGCGCCGCCAAGATGAGCCTGGCCGGCGTGCTCGCCAACGAACCCGCTTTGGAGACCGCGTGAGCCGCACGCCCGAGTTCCTGCCGCTTTCCGACGACGCCGTCGTCGCCGTCACCGGTCCGTCCGGCCGCCATGCCGCCCTGATCGAGGACGCCTTCAAGGTCCTGCTCGAGACGCCCGGCGGCGGCGTCAAGATCACCGGCGACGTCAAGGGCCGCTCGGCGGCCAAACGCGCCCTGCTGGCCCTGGCCGAGCGCGCCGACGCCGGCCATGAGGTGGTCGAGGCCGACATCCGCGTGGCCGTGGGCGAAGCCCACAGCGCCGGCGGCCAGGCTTCGCCGCGCGCCGTGCGCCGCGGCGCGGTCTCGCCCAAGACCAAGAACCAGGCCGCCTACATGGAGCAGATGGCCCGGCACCCGCTGGTCTTCGGCCTGGGTCCAGCCGGCACCGGCAAGACCTTCCTGGCCGTGGCACAGGGCGCGGGCATGCTGCTGCGCGGCGAGGTCGACCGCCTGATCGTCACCCGCCCCGCCGTCGAGGCGGGCGAGAAGCTGGGCTTCCTGCCGGGCGACCTGAACGAGAAGGTCGATCCCTACATGGCCCCGGTCTGGGAGGCCCTGACCGACATCATGGGCGCCGAGCAGCTGCGCCGCCGCCGCGACAAGGGCGAGATCGAGGTCGCCCCGATCGCCTTCATGCGCGGCCGCACGCTGGCCCATGCCTTCGTCATCGTCGACGAGGCCCAGAACTGCTCGCGCCTGCAGATGAAGATGGTGCTGACCCGCCTGGGCGAAGGCGCGCGCATGGTCGTCACCGGCGATCCGACCCAGATCGACCTTCTGAACCCGCGCGACTCCGGCCTGGCCCACGCGGTGTCGATCCTCGACGGCGTCGAGGGCGTGGCCGTGGCCCGCTTCACCTCGACCGACGTCGTGCGCCACCCGCTGGTGGAGCGCATCGTCAAGGCCTACGACGCCGACGCGGCCCTGGTGGCGACTCCCCGATGATCACCGTCGATATCGAGATCGAAGACGAGGCCTGGACCAAGGCCGAACCGGAAGCAGAAGCCCTGGTCTGGCGCGCCGCCCAGGCCGTGCTGGACGCCCACGAGGACGTCGAGGGCAAGGGCATCGTCATCCTGCTGGCCGACGACGACAGCGTGCAGGCCCTCAACCGCGACTTCCGCCACAAGGACTACGCCACCAACGTGCTGTCCTTCCCGGCGCCGCAAGACCCGACGGCCAATCCGGAAGGCCAGATCGGCGACATCGCCCTGGCCTATGGCGTCTGCGCCCGCGAGGCGGCGCAGCAGGGCAAGACCCTGGCCCACCATCTGCAACATCTTGTGGCGCACGGGGTGCTGCATCTCTTAGGATACGACCACGAGGGCGACGAAGAGGCCGAGGCCATGGAAGCGCTCGAACGCGAGATCCTGGCGGGACTGGACGTTCCCGATCCCTACGCCGACGAGAGGTGAAAGCCCAAAGGCATGCCTGACGACGACCAGAGTTCCACGCCCGCCGGTCCGGCCAGATTCAGCCGGGGCCTGCGGGCGTTCTTCCGTGAGCTGCGGCGGGCCGCGCCGGTCAAGCGCGCGCGTACGGGCGATTCCGACGACGCCGCCGCGCCCGACCTCGTCGACCAGGCCGAGGCCTTCAAGACACTGAAGGTCGGCGACCTGATGACTCCCCGCCCCGACGTGGTGGCGGTCGAGCTCGACACCCCGTTCGCCGTGGTCGTGGCCCAGTTCGTCGAGTCCGGCCACTCGCGCATGCCGATCTATCGCGAGGCCCTGGACCAGCCGATCGGCGTCGTCCACGTCAAGGACGTGTTCCGCCTGCTGGCCGACGGCGACCTGCGTCCCGAGCCGGAAGCCCGCGTCCTCGAACAGCTGCGTCGCGACATGTTCCTCGTGCCCGCCTCGATGCGGGCCGCCGACCTGTTGCAGCGCATGCGCACCAAGCGCGTGCACATGGCCATGCTCATCGACGAGTTCGGCGGAGTCGACGGCCTGGTGACCATCGAAGACCTGATCGAGAGCGTGGTCGGCGACATCGACGACGAGCACGACGACGCCCAGGTCGCCACCGTGACGGCGCAGCCGGACGGCGCCTTCGAGACCGACGGCCGCACGCCGCTGGAGGATCTGGAGGCCGCGGTCGGCAAGACGCTGGCCCCGCCCGAGCACGAGGAGGAGGTCGACACCGTCGGCGGCCTCGTCGCCGCCCTGGCCGGCCAGGTGCCCGAACAGGGGCAGGTCGTGCGCCACCCCGCCGGCTTCGAGCTGGAAGTGCTGGAGGCCGACTCCCGCCGCGTCCTGCGCGTGCGGGTGCGCCGCGCGCCGGAGCCGGTCGAGGCGGAGACCCCGCTCACCCCCGTGAACGCCCCTTGAACCTGCGCGCCCTGACCGCTGCTTCGCCATGGCGCGACCGCGTTCTGGCGCTGGTTGCAGGCCTGGCCACGGCCCTGGCCCACCCGCCGTTCGGGATCCTGCCAGGCCTGCTGGGCTACGCGCTGCTGCTGTGGCTGCTGGACGCGATCGACGGGCCCCGCCCGCTGCGATCGGCCTTCCTGCGCGGCTGGCTGGCGGGGCTGGGCTATTTCGGCCTGGGCACATGGTGGATCGGCGAGGCCTTCCTGGTCGACGCCGCCAACCAGGGCTGGATGGCCCCGTTCGCGGTGACCGCCATGGCCGCCGGCCTGGCCCTGTTCTGGGGCGCGGGCGCCGTGCTCTACCGCCGCCTGCGTCCGGCCGGCGCGGTGCGCGTGCTGGCCTTCGCCGCGGCCCTGTCGGCGCTGGAGTGGGTGCGTGGCCACGTGCTGACCGGCTTTCCCTGGAACCTTCCGGGCGAGACCTGGCGGGCCGGCTCGGCCCCGTCGCAGGCCGCCGCCCTGCTCGGCGCCTACGGCCTGACCTTCGTGACCCTGGCCATCGCCGCCGCCCCCGCCGTCTGGGGCCAGGGACGCTCGGGACGGATCGCGCTCGGCGCCGCGGCCGCGACGCTCGTCGGCCTCTACGGCGGCGGCTGGCTGGCCCTGAAGACCGCGCCGAGCCCGACCGCCGCGTCCGCCCCCAAGGTCCGCATCGTCCAGGCCGACGTCCAGCAATCGGCCAAGTGGGACGCCGCCAGCTTCCAGGCGATCGTCAACGACTACGCCGCCCTGACCGCCGCGCCCTATGCCGACGGCAAGCCAGCCGACATCGTGGTCTGGCCCGAAGGCGCCCTGCCCGCCGCCATCAACGACTACCTGGCCCCTGGGACCTGGGTGCGCCAGGCGATCATGGACTCGCTGCGGCCGGGCCAGCTGCTGCTGATCGGCGGCTATCGCTACGAGGGCTCGATCGAGGCGCCGGTCTACTACAACAGCCTAGTGGCGCTGCGCCGCGAGCCCGGCGACCTGGTCATGGTCGGGGTCTACGACAAGCATCGGCTGGTGCCGTTCGGCGAGTACCTGCCAGCCGAGGGCTTCCTGACCGCCATCGGCTTCAAGAGCATGGCCCACCTGGGCGACGGCTTCGCCACCGGCCCGCGCCCCGCGCCCTTGAGCGTGGCGCCGAACCTGAAGGTTCAGCCGCTGATCTGCTACGAAAGCCTGTTTCCGGGCCTGGCCCGCCCCGACGCCGACGTTCGGGCGCTGGTCAACGTCTCCAACGACGCCTGGTTCGGGGTCACCTCAGGCCCCCTGCAACATCTGAACCTGGCCAGCTATCGCGCCATCGAGGCTGGCCGGCCGATGATCCGCGCCACCCCGACGGGCGTCTCGGCCATGGTCGACGCCCAGGGCCGCGTGGTCGAGGGCCAACGCCTGGACCTGGGGGCCCGCGGGGTCATCGACGCTCGCCTGCCCGCCGTCGGTCGCGAGACGCCGGCCTCGCGCCTGGGCGACTGGCCGCTGGCGATCCTGCTGCTCGTCTCGGTGGCGATCTGTATCGGCATCTCACGTATCGGCGGTCAGAAGTTTGCCGTCGCGAAAGATATGGGCTGAACTAAAGCCGTAATCCTGGGTCTATGCCTAAGCATGACCGTCGCCCCCGAATCCCCCGCCGAAATCGAGCGCTCGCCTAACCCCGTCGACCTCCATGTCGGCGCCCGCATCCGCATGCGCCGCAAGATCCTGGGCGTCAGCCAGGAAAAGCTGGCCGAGAGCCTGGGTCTGACCTTCCAGCAGGTGCAGAAGTACGAACGCGGCGCCAATCGCGTCAGCGCCAGCAAGCTCTACGAGATCGCCCGCAGCCTGCAGGCGCCCGTCGCCTACTTCTTCGAGGGCCTGGCCGATCCGTCCGAACCGGCCGACGGCGAAGCGCGCAACGACCACCAGGTGCACGAGTTCCTGATGACGCCCGAGGGCCTGGAACTGGCCTCGCTGTTCCCGCGCCTGAACCGCGCCCCCGTGCGCCGCCGCATCCTCGACCTCGTACGCTCGATGGCCGAGGAAGAAGCCTAGCTGTCGAAGCTATGAAGGTTGTTCACCCGGGGGCGGGCTTGAACGAAGCTGGGGTTGCGACACTCCACTTCCAGAGCCGGGAGCCCCCGGATGAACATCCATCACAATGCCC
>NZ_QDKO01000040.1:10674-206228 GCF_003094615.1 Caulobacter radicis
TGTCGAAGCTATGAAGGTTGTTCACCCGGGGGCGGGCTTGAACGAAGCTGGGGTTGCGACACTCCACTTCCAGAGCCGGGAGCCCCCGGATGAACATCCATCACAATGCCCGTCTGACGCCACTGGGTCGAGCGGCGATGATCTCGCGGATCGAGACTGACGGCTGGCCGGTGGCCAAGGCGGCCGAAGCCTTCGGGATCTCGCGCCGCACGGCCGACAAGTGGTTGCAACGGCATCGGCGGGGCGGCGAGCGCAGGCTTCACGACCGCAACTCGGCGCCCCGCCGATGTCCGCGCAAGACACCAGCACAGACCATCGAGCGGATCGAGGCGCTGCGTCGCCAGCGCATGACCGGTCCGGCCATCGCTCAGGCCCTGGGGCTGGCCCGCTCGACGGTGGGATTGATCCTGCGCCGGCTGGGGCTGGGCAAGCTGTCGGCCCTGGACCCGAAGATCCCGATCGTCCGCTACGAGCGCGCCGCGCCAGGCGAGATGATCCACCTGGACATCAAGAAGCTGGGAAAGTTCAACGTCGAAGGCCACCGCGTCACCGGTGATCGGCGGCTGGGGCGCTCCAGGAGAGCCGGCTGGGACTTCCTGCACGTCTGCGTCGATGACGCCTCGCGCATGGCCTACACCGAGATCCTGCCCTCCGAAGGTCAAGCCGATACGACCGCCTTCCTAGAGCGGGCCATCGCCTGGCTCGGCCGCCACGGTGTCGCCGTCCAGCGGGTGATGACCGACAATGGTTCGGCCTACCGCTCCAAGCTCTTCGCCCAGGCCCTGCAGGCCGCCGGGGCCAGGCACGTACGCACCCGGCCCTATACGCCGCGCACTAACGGCAAGGCCGAACGGTTCATCCAGACCAGCTTACGCGAATGGGCCTACGGCCGTCCCTACGCCTGCTCCCAAGACCGCGCCAAAGCCATCGGTCCTTGGACCGACAGCTACAACCTCCACCGCCCGCACTCGGGCATCAAAGGCCTCACGCCCTGGCAGCGTGTGAACAACCTTCTTGGAAACGACACCTAGCCCTTCGCGCCGACCTCCGCGGCCGGGCGCTCTCGCCCGGCCCGTGGGACCCGGAAAGGCGACCGGCCGCCTTGCGGACATAAACTTATCTTTATATGGTCCTCGCTAAGCTCGCGAGGCCGGTTGCCACGTGGGCGCTGGACTATAAGCCGGAGCCGTCCACTTGAGCCGTTCGTCCTACATCTTCACCAGCGAAAGCGTCTCCGAAGGCCACCCCGACAAGGTCGCCGATCGCATCAGCGACACCGTCGTTGACGCCTTCCTGAGCGCCGATCCGGAAGCTCGGGTGGCTTGCGAAACCCTGGTCACGACCAACCGCGTCGTCCTGGCGGGCGAAGTCCGCGCCGGCAAGCCGGGCGGCGACAAGAAGGCCAACAAGGAGCTGACCAAGGACATCATCAAGTCCCTGGAGCCCAAGGTCCGCGCGGCCATCAAGGACATCGGCTACGCCCAGAAGGGCTTCCACTGGGAAAAGGCCAAGTACGCCTGCTACCTGCACGGCCAGTCGGCGCACATCGCCCAGGGCGTGGACGCCACCGACAAGAAGGACGAAGGCGCCGGCGACCAGGGCATCATGTTCGGCTACGCCAGCACCGAGACCCCGGAGCTGATGCCGGCCACCCTGCAATACAGCCACAACATCCTCAAGCGCCTGGCCGAACTGCGCCACTCGGGCGAGCTGCATGAGCTGGAGCCCGACGCCAAGAGCCAGGTGACCCTGGAGTACGATGGTAACGGCGTGCCGCAGCGCGTCGTCTCGATCGTCGTGTCGCACCAGCACAAGAAGAAGATCGACGGCAAGACGCCGACCTCCAAGCGCGTGCTCGACCTGATCAAGCCGCACATCCTGCCGATCTTCCCGGAAGGCCTGATCACCAAGAAGACCCAGTGGCTGATCAACCCGACCGGCCGCTTCGAGATCGGCGGCCCGGACGGCGACGCCGGCATCACCGGCCGCAAGATCATCGTCGACACCTACGGCGGCGCGGCCCCGCACGGCGGCGGCGCCTTCTCGGGCAAGGATCCGACCAAGGTCGACCGCTCGGCCGCCTATGCCTGCCGCTACCTGGCCAAGAACGTCGTGGCCTCGGGCCTGGCCGAACGCTGCACGATCCAGATCGCCTATGCGATCGGCGTGGCCCAGCCGGTCTCGTTCCACGTCGACCTGCACGGCACCGGCAAGGTCGACCCGGCCGTCCTGGAAAAGGTCCTGCCGCAGCTGATCGGCGGCGCCACGCCGCGCTCGATCCGCGAGCACCTGCAGCTGAACCGCCCGATCTACGCCCGCACCGCCGCCTACGGCCACTTTGGCCGCACGCCGGACAACGAAGGCGGCTTCTCGTGGGAGAAGACCGACCTGGTGTCGGAACTGAAGGGCCTGGCGTAAGCCTTTCCCCTCGTCTGAATTGAGAGCGGGCCCCGGTCATGGAACCGGGGCCCGTTTTCGTTTGCGGGGGGCGCGGCTGGCCTCCGGCCGTCATCACGGCTAAAGAGCCGCCCCATGACCAATCCCCAACAGCCCCACGGCCCGCTGCGCTCGTTCGGCCGCCTGAAGTCGCGGCCGGTGAAGCCGCGCCAGCAGGCCCTGCTCGACACCCTGCTGCCGACCATCGCCGTGCCGCACGAGGCCTTCCAGCCGCGCGACCTGATGCCGGACGCCAAGGAGACCTGGCTCGAGATCGGCTTTGGCGGCGGCGAGCACATGGCCGCCCAGGCCGGCCGCCGGCCCGATGTGCTGGTGATCGGGGCCGAGCCCTTCGTCAACGGCGTGGCCAGCGCCGTGCGCCACGTCGAGGAACAGGCCCTCTCCAACGTCCGCATCCACGAGGGCGACGCCCGCGACGTGGTCGGCTGGCTGCCGGACGCCAGCATCGACCGCCTCTTCGTGATGTTCCCCGACCCCTGGCACAAGGCCCGGCACAACAAGCGCCGGATCATCCAGCCGGAGTTCGTGGCGGCGCTGGCCCGGGTGCTGAAGCCCGGCGCGGCCTTCCGCTTCGCCACCGACTGGGCCGACTACGCCGAGTGGACGATCGAGCGGGTGCTGGCCAGCCCCGCCTTCCGCTTCGCCGAGGAGGGGATCGACCGCCAGGCCATCCCGGCCGATCACGTGACCACCCGCTACGAGGAAAAGAAGCTGGGCGACTGCGCCCCGGTGTTCCTCGACTTCGTGCGGGCCTGAGCCTGGCTTCATGGACCAAAAGAAAAGGGCGCGGGATGAACCCGCGCCCTTTTTCAATGATCCTGCTCAATCACTCTTCGATCGGCACGCCGTACAGTTCGAGGCGGTGATCGATCAGCTTGTAGCCGAGCTTCCGGGCGATCGCGTGCTGCAGGGCCTCGATCTCCTCGTCCACGAACTCGACGACCTTGCCGGTCTTCATGTCGATCAGGTGGTCGTGGTGATGGGTCGGGGTCTCTTCGTAGCGCGAGCGGCCGTCACGGAAGTCGTGGCGCTCGATGATGCCGCTCTCCTCGAACAGGCGCACGGTGCGATAGACCGTGGCGATCGAGATGTGCGGGTCGATGGCGTGGGCGCGGCGGTGCAGCTCCTCGACGTCCGGATGGTCGTCGGCCGACGACAGTACGCGCGCGATGACCCGACGCTGGTCGGTCATGCGCATGCCTTTTTCGATGCAGAGCTTTTCGAGGCGGTCCAAGGCGGCGTCTCCGTCGGGGATTCGCGGGCACAATAGGCAATCGATTCCTAAGTGTTAAGCGCCCGCCGCATGACGACGGCGTCCTTGGCGCCGTCTGGATGGGGATAATAGCCCTTCCTGAGACCCACTTGCGAAAAGCCGGTGGCTCCATAGAGGGCGATGGCGGCGACATTGTCGGCCGCCACCTCCAGGAACAGGTCGAAGGCCTTGGCTTCGGCGGCGATCCCGGCCGCCATCTCGACCAAGGCCGCGCCCCAGCCGCGTCGGCGGGCCGCCGGATCGACGGCGATGGTCAGGATCTCGGCCTCGCCGGCGATGGCCCGGCACAGGATGAAGCCGCGCGGCTCGTCAGGTTCGCCCGAGGAGCCGAGCACGGCGAAGACGCCGGGCGAGTTCAGCAGGGCCTCGAATTCGGTCGGGGCCCAGGGCCGGTCGAAGGCCCGCTCGTGCAGGTCCGCCAGGTCCCAGCACGCTTCCAATCCGACGGGACGCAGGTTCATGGCGTCGGCATCGTGGCGTAGGGCGCGCGCAGATAGAGCGGCCGGGGCGAATGGGTCGGGGCCGGCCGGGCGGCGGCCAGGCGGGCTATGGCGACGGGGTCGGCGAAGGCCAGGTCCAGGCGGGTCGCGTCGGGCAGCACGCCCTCCAGCAGGGCCGCGCCAGAGCCCACGAGGGTGGCCGGGCCGCCGGAATAGAGCTCCGCCAGCCGGGCGGTCGCCGAGCCGATGTCGAGGGCGTCTGGGGCCATCAGGGCCGTCGCGCCGTCAAAGACCTGGAGGTAGACCTGGGCCATCTTGGCGTCGAGCACGGCCGCCACGAATCCGGAGGCGCCCGAGGAGGCCGCCAGGGCCTCCAGGCTGTTGATCCCGACGCAGGGGATCGACAGGGCCTCGGCGAGGCCCTTGGCGAAGGACAGGCCCACGCGCAGGCCGGTGAACGAGCCTGGGCCGACGGTGACGGCGATGCGGTCAAGGTCGGAAAAGGCGATCCCGGCCTCGGCGGCGACTTCCTTGGCCAGGGGCGCGATGCGCTCCTGGTGGCCGCGGGTCATGGGCTCGCTGCGGGCGGCCAGGACACGGCCGTCCTCGATCACGGCGACCGACGAGGCCGCCAGGCAGGTGTCGACGGAGAGAACGCGCAAGATCAGGCGGCCCCGACCTGGGCGGTCTCGGCCGGACGCCAGACGAACTCGTTGAGCTGGCCCTTGGCCTTCAGCGTCGCCTCGTCGGGCACGCCGCCCTTGGTCCAGCCCGGCACGCCGAAGACGTAGGACACGGTCGGCGCCTCGGGGCGGACACAGATCGTCTGGTTGACGGTGCGGCCCTCGCCGGCCCGGCACTGGTCGCGGGTGAAGCCCAGGGCCGCCCACTTGGCCAGCAGGCTCTCGCCCTTGGGACCACGGACGTCGCCGGCGGCCAGGCGGATCTCGGCGATGCCGCCGTCGGCGCCCTTGCCGATCTCCAGCAGCGGGACGTTGTCCTGCTCGACGGTGATGATCGGCCCGGGCGGGCCATCGCCGACGTGAATGAAGGCGGCCTTGACCTGGGCCTTGGGGAACAGGGCCTGGATCGTCGGCTGGTCGAAGGCTGTGGCGGCGGTGATGGGGCCTACGCCCGCGGCGGCCACCTGCAGCGGACCGCCGACATAGGGCGTGATCTTGATCACGGCCGAACCGTCGGCCGGTTTGGCCGCTTCCGGGGCGGCCTGAACGGCCGGCTGGCCCGAGGACTGGCCCGAAGACGAAGCCGGGGTCTTTTCGGCGGGGCCGCAGGCGGCCAGCAGGGCCAGCGGCGCGGCGAGGAGCGCGAGACGGAGGGTCATGCCGTGGTTCTAGCGCGCCCTCCCCTCGCCGTCATCGCCCGGCTTGCCAGGCGATGACGATGGGAAGCCCGATCAGAGGATCTGGGTGGCTTCCTCGAAGTCCAGGCGCGGGTTGCGCGGGAACAGGCCCTCGTCGGTGCCGTAGCCGATCGAGGCGATGAAGTTCGATTTGATGTTCGTGCCCTCGAAGAAGGCCGCATCGACGCCGGCGTTGTCGAAACCCGACATCGGGCCGACGTCCAGGCCCAGGGCCCGGGCCGCCAGGATGAAGTAGCCGCCCTGCAGAGAGCTGTTGCGCAGCGCGCCCCACTCCTTGGCGACCGGGTCGCTGAACCAGGTCTTGGCGCCCGGAGCGTGCGGGAACAGCTTGTCGAGGGTCTCGGGGAAGTCGAGGTCGTAGCCGACGATGACGGTGACCGGCGCGGCCAGGATCTTCGGGGCGTTGGAGCCCGACGACAGGGCGGCCAGCTTTTCCTTGGCTTCCGGGCTGGTGACGAAGATGAAGCGGGCCGGGCTGGCGTTGGCGGCGGTCGGGCCGAACTTCACCAGGTCGTAGAGCTCGCGCAGCACCGCTTCCGGCACGGGGTCGGACTTCCAGCCATTGCGCGTGCGCGCCTCGGTGAACAGCTGGGCGAGAGCGGCGGTGTCGAGCTTGGACATCAGCGATCCTTATAGGAAACCATAATCGCAACTTATGTAGTTACAGTATGGGGATCCCAGCGGATCGCGCAAGGCGCCCGGGGCCGAAAACCGCCCCGGGACCGGGAAGATCAGAGCGTCTGCTCGACCCGGGTCACTTCCGGCACATAGTGCTTGAGCATGTTCTCGACGCCCGACTTCAGCGTCGCCGACGAGGACGGGCAGCCCGAGCAGGCGCCGCGCATGTGCAGCCAGACGACGCCGGTGGCCGGCTCGAAACGGCTGAAGACGATGTCGCCGCCGTCCTGGGCCACCGCCGGACGGATGCGGGTGTCGAGCAGCTCCTTGATCTCGGAGACGATCTGGGCGGTCTCCTCGTCGTAGACGCCGTCCTCGTCGTGGCCGCCGGCGGCGTCCTCGCTGAGCAGCAGCGGGCGGCCGCTGGTGAAGTGATCCATGATCGCCGCCAGGATCGGCGCCTTCAGGTGTGGCCACTGGGCGTCCTCGCCCTTGGTCACCGTCAGGAAGTCCGGACCGAAGAACACCCGCGTCACGTCGCCGAGGCGGAACAGGGCGTCGGCCAGCGGCGAAGCCTCGCCTTCCTCGGGGGTGCGGAACTCCCGCGCGCCGTCCACCAGGACCTCGCGGCCGGGGAGGAACTTCAGCACGTCGGGATTGGGCGTGGTTTCGGTCTGGATGAACATGCCGGACATGTGGCCCTTGCGAGGGCGGAGGGCAAGGCCCTGAAGACCCTCTCCCGGAGGGAGAGGGAGGGGCCCGCCGCGCAGCGGTGGGAGGGTGAGGGGTTTCGCCCTCACCAATTGCCCCAAGATCGTGCCGGCACGCCGGCCGACGCCTTAACCCCTCATCCTCCCACGCCTGCGGCGCGGGCCCCTCCTTCTCCCTATGGGAGAAGGGTTTTCTACGCGCCCCAGAAGCCGACGAGCTTCTTGGTCTCGGCCACGACCGGGTCGGCCACGGCGCGGGCGCGCTCGGCGCCGTCCTTGAGGATGGCGTCGATCTGGGCCGGGTCGCCGGTCAGTTCGCGCATGCGCGCGCCGATCGGGCTCATGACCTCGACCGCCAGCTCGGCCAGGGCCGGCTTGAACGTGCCGAAGCCCTTGCCGCCGAACTCCTCGATGACCTTGGCGCGGGTGGTGCTCGACAGGGCCGCGTAGATGTCCACGAGGTTGCGGGCTTCGGGACGCTCGGCCAAGCCCTCAATGGTCTCGGGCAGCGGCTCGGGATCGGTCTTGGCCTTGCGGATCTTGGCGGCGATGGCGTCGGCGTCGTCCATCAGGTTGATGCGCGAGGCGTCCGACGGGTCGGACTTGCTCATCTTGGCCGTGCCGTCGCGAAGGCTCATGACGCGGGTGGCCGGGCCCTCGATCACCGGCTCGGTGACCGGGAAGAAGGCCGGCTGGCCGCCCGGGGCGCCGAAGTCGTTGTTGAACTTCTGGGCGATGTCGCGGGTCAGTTCCAGGTGCTGCTTCTGGTCCTCGCCCACCGGCACATGGGTGGCCTTGTAGAGCAGAATGTCGGCCGCCTGCAGCACCGGGTAGGTGTAGAGGCCCACCGAGCTGCGCTCCTTGTGCTTGCCGCTCTTTTCCTTGAACTGGGTCATGCGGTCGAGCCAGCCCAGGCGCGCCACGCAGTTGAAGATCCAGGCCAGCTCGGCGTGGGCCGGAACGGCCGACTGCGGGAAGATCGTCGCCTTCTTGGGGTCCAGGCCCGCGGCGATGTAGGCGCAGGCGATCTCGCGGGTCTGCTGGGCCAGCACCGCCGGGTCCTGCCAGACGGTGATGGCGTGCATGTCGGCGACGAAGATGAAGGGCTCTTCGTCCTGGATGTCGACGAAGCGCTTGAGGGCGCCGAGATAGTTGCCCAGGTGCAGGGCCCCGGAGGCCTGGATCCCGGACAGGATGCGCTTGGGACCCGCGTACGGAACGGGAGCTTGGTCGGTCATGGCTTCAGCCTTGGATATCGGAAACGGTCGGGATGGCGGCGCGCACGGGGGCGCGGGCCGCGTCCGAGGACGCGGCGATCGGGTTCAGCGGAAGCTGCGCCATCGCGGCGCGGGGGAACCGATCGAAGCCATGGGCATGCTCGTTACCGTCCCCGCGCGCGCCGGACAAGGCTCTAGGTTGCTTTGCCGCGCCGCAGGGCGGCCTTCAGCTCGTTGGGCTTGACGCCGCCGAACAGGAACAGCAGCGGGAAATAGAGCCCGCCGCCGACCAGCACGGTCAGGACGAGGGCCACTTCCTTGGCGCCGATGACGCGGCCGCGCAGGCCCAGCGCCTCCAGCGGCGCCTCGATCAGCGGCCGCCAGTGCGAGGCGGCGGCCAGGATCAGGCCCATGCCGACGCTGGCCAGCAGGATGCGGGTCACCCGCGACCAGGTCTGGCCCGACGGGCCGTAATGGCCCTTGCGCCAGAGGGTGAAGGCCATCTGGCCGACATTGAGCCACGAGGCGATGGCGGTCGCCGCGGCGATGCCCTTCACGCCCACCAGATTGAACAGCACGATGCCGAAGGCGATGTTCACCGCCACCGAGATCAGGGCGAAGCGCATCGGCGTCTTGGTGTCGCCGCGTGCGAAGAAGGCCCGCGAATAGAGCTGCTGCAGCACGAAGGCCGGGGTGCCCAGGCCGTAGAAGAACAGCGCCGCCGCCGTCTGGCTGGCGTCGAAGGCGGTGAACTCGCCGCGGGTGTAGAGGCCGTCCGACAGGAAGCCGGGCATGGCCACCAGGGCCGCCGCGGCCGGCAGGGTGAACGCGAGGGCAAGAGCAATGGCCTGGTCCATGGCGCTCTGGGCGTCGTCGCCGTCGCCGGTGTTCACGGCGCGCGCCAGTCGCGGCAGCAGGGCGACGCCGATGGCCACGCCCACCAGGCCCAAAGGCAGCTGATAGAGGCGGTCGGCGGTGGCCAGCCAGGTGCGGCCGCCGGGGACGTGGCTGGCCAGGGCGCCGGAGATGAAGATGTTGACCTGGGTGGCGCTGGCCGCCAGGGCGCCGGGAATGGCCTTGCCGATCAGGGCCTTCACCTCGGGAGTCAGGCGCGGCAGCCGCCAGTGGACCTTGGCGCCGGACTTGTTGACGCCCCAGACCAGCAGGCCCGCCTGGGCGACGCCGGCGACGATCACCCCCACCGAGCCCCAGGTGGCGGCCGAGACGGCGTCGGCCTGCGGCAGGATGAAGATCAGGGTGGCGATGTTCAGCAGCACCGGCGCGCCGGCCGACAGGATGAACTTGTCGCGGGCGTTCAGCACGCCCGACAGGTGCGCCACGATGGCCATGCACGGCAGGTAGGGCATGGTGATCTGGGTCAGCAGCACGGCCAGCTTGTACTTGGCCGGGTCGGCGGCGAAGCCGGGGCTGATCAGCATCATCAGCCAGGGCATGGCCAGCTGGCAGATCACGGTGATGATGATGGTGGCCGCCGCCAGGGTGGCCATGGCGTCGGCGGCCATGACGTCGGCCTTGTCCTCGCCGTCTTCCTGCAGCGACTTGGCGTAGGCCGGCACGAAGGCGGCCGCGAAGGCGCCCTCGGCGAAGAAGCGGCGGAAGAGGTTGGGAAAGGCCAGGGCCGTGTTGAAGGCGTCGGCGGCCGGCGTGGCGCTGGCCCCCATGCGGTAGGAGATCGCCAGGTCCCGCACGAAGCCCATCAGCCGGCTGACCAGGGTCAGGCCGGAATAGATCATCGACGACTTGAGCAGGCCTCCGCCCTTCTTGGCGGGCGGGGCGGACGTCGGTTCGGGCGCGGCGGTGTCGGTCACGTCCGGCTTCTGGGCGCTGCGCGGGAGGGCGTCAAGCGGGCGCGCGCGGCCTGCACCGAGGTTTGACGGAAAGTGCATTGGAGGTCTGAGAACCTCCCCCTGTGCGGGAGGCGATCGCGCGGCGACCGGTGGGGGGAGTCGATGATAGGTTTCCGACGCTTCGAAAGCTGAAAACGTCCCCCCTCCGGCCCTCTGGGCCACCTCCCCCAGAGTGGGAGGATCTTAGCCCCCTACAGCCCCAGCCGCCTCGCGCGCCCGGCGATCTGCAGCGCCAGGCGCTCGGCGATCAGCTGGTCCGGCGAGCCGGAGGTCTTGCAGGCCTTGTCGGCGGTCAGGATGTCCTGCTGCACGGTCAGAAGATGTTCCAGCGTCCAGGCCCGGGCCTGGCGAAGGAACTCGCGCTCGGTCTTCCAGAACACGCCCGAGGCCTTGGCGGCGGCGCCCAGGTCGACGCCGTTCTTGTGCAGGGTCAGGGTGCGGCGCAGGCGGCCCAGATAGTAGCCCATGGCCCGGACGGCGGCCGGACCGCCCTCGCCTTCCTGGGCGGCGCGACGCAGGCCGGCCTGGGCCGCGCCGATCTTGCCGCCGAAGGCGTCGGCGGCCGCGTCGCTGAGCGAGGCCTCGGGCTCGACGCCGAGGAAGTCGGTCAGGTCGGCGGGCGTGGCCACCACGCCGCTGTTTGGCCCCAGGTACAGCGCCAGGCGCTCGATCTCGGCGCGGGCGACGCCGCGCTCCTTGGGCAGGCGGTTGACGAACAGATCCAGCGCTTCGCCGTTCAGGCTGACCCCGTCGCGCGAAAGCGCGTCGCGGGTCAGGCGCGCCATGTCGCCGACTTCGTCCTCGTAGCAGGGGATGACGTAGCAGCCGCCGGCCTTCTCGGCCGTCTTGCGCAGGGTGGAGTCACGGCCCAGGGCCCCGGCCTCGACCAAGAAGAAGGCTTCGGGATTGAGCCGCCCCTCGACGTGGGCGGTCAGGGCCTCGGCGGCCTGCTTGTCGGGACCGGCCTTCTCGCCCATCAGCCGCAGGCGCACCAGGCGCTTGCCGCCCATCATCGACAGGGCGGCCAGCTCATCTTCCAGACGGCCAGGCTGGCTGTCGAGGTCGCCCTCGGTCAGCAGGGCGGTGTCGAAGGGGTCGTCGGGCCGCTCGACCACCTTGTGGGCGAGCTGGGTGGCGCGGTCGCGCACCACGCCGCGGTCCTTGCCGTAGATGACGACGGCGCGGATGTCGGGGGTCGGTTCCTTCAGGAACCGCTCGACGTCCTGCCGCTTGGAAAGAATGGCCACGAGGTCAGGCGGGCGCCTTGCCGGCCAGCCACGCGGCCAGTTCCAGCTGGATCTTGCGGGCCACCTCGGCGGCGGCGCGCTCCTGACCGTCCTGCTGGGCGGCGATGGCGGCGTAGGGCTGGTCGGCGGAGTCGTAGGTGACCACCGCCGTCGTCGTTCCCTTGCGCACTTCCGAGCCCGTCGTCGTGTCGGAGAGCTTCCACTCGACCTTCATGTTGAGTTCGTAGCGGTTGGCCACGTTGTCGACGCGCACGCCGCGGGCGTAGCGCCGTTCCTCGACCTTGTAGGTCAGGCGATGCGAGGGCAGCACGTTGGGGTTCCGCGCCAGGGCGTCTTCCAGCTGCTCGCGCAGCAGGTAGCCGGCGCGGCCGTCGGCCGCCACCACCTCGATCGCGCCCAGGCCGCCGGTGACGCCCTGCTGGCCGTACAGCGGGGTGAAGCCGCAGGCCGACAGGGCCAGGGTCGAGAGAAGGGCGGCGGCCGCCAGGAGACGCTTCATGGATCAGTTCGCCACGATGTTGACGATGCGGTCTTTGACCACGATCACCTTGCGGACCGTGACGCCCTCAAGGTGGGCCATGACGGCGGGATCCGCCAGAGCGATTTTCTGCACCTCGTCGTCCGGAGCGCCGGCCTTGACCTTGATCTCGCCGCGGCGCTTGCCGTTGATCTGGATCGGCAGCACGCGCTCGTCGTCGGCGGCCAGGGCCGGATCGGCCTTGGGCCACGGCGCGTCGACCACCATGCCCGTACGACCCAGGCGCACCCAGGCCTCCTCGGCCAGGTGAGGCGTGAACGGCGCCACCAGGCGGGCCAGGATGTCCAGCGCCTCGACGCGGGCGGCCAGCACGCCCTGGCTCGCGCCTTCGGCCGGAGCGGCCTTCAGGGCGTTCAGGAACTCGTACAGGCGCGCCACGCCGCTGTTGAAGCGGAAGCCCTCGATGCTGTCGGTGACGAAACCGATCAGCTTGTGGGCCGCCTTGCGCAGGGCCAGGGCCGCCTCGTCGGCGTCATCGTGGGCGAAGTCGCCCGCCGGCTGGCTGTCGAACTCGTTCCACAGACGGTGGGTGAAGCGCCAGGAGCCCTCGACGCCGGCGTTGCTCCACTGCACGTCGCGTTCGGGCGGGCTGTCGCTCATCACGAACAGGCGCGCGGCGTCGACGCCGTAGGCCTCGAAGATGTCTTCGGGCGCGACGACGTTCTTCTTGGACTTCGACATCTTCTCGATGTCGCCGATGACGACCGGCGCGCCGGTCGTGGCATGCTTGGCGGAGCGGACATTGCCCTCGGCGGTGATCACCACGTTGGACGGCTCGACCCAGTCGCCGGCCTCGTCCTTGTAGGCCTCGTGGGTGACCATGCCCTGCGTGAACAGGCCCGCGAACGGCTCGTCGACCGACAGCAGGCCCTCGTCCTTCAGGGCCTTGGTGATGAAGCGGGCGTACAGCAGGTGCAGCACCGCGTGCTCGACGCCGCCGATATACTGGTCGACCGGCATCCAGTGGTCGGCGCAGGCCTTGTCGATCGGCTCGGCCGCGGTTGGATCGGTGAAGCGGGCGAAGTACCAGCTGCTGTCCACGAAGGTGTCCAGCGTGTCGGTCTCGCGCTCGGCCGGAGCGCCGCACGACGGACAGGCGACGTGCTTCCAGGTCGGGTGCCGCACCAGCGGATTGCCCGGCTTGTTGGGATCGAAGGTGACGTCCTCGGGCAGGGTCACCGGCAGCTGGTCTTCCGGCACGGCCACGGGGCCGCAGGCCTCGCAGTGGATGACCGGGATCGGGCAGCCCCAGTAGCGCTGGCGCGACACGCCCCAGTCCCGCAGACGATAGACGGTCGCGCCCTGGCCCTGGCCGGCGGCCTCGATGCGGGCGACAGCCTCGGTCTTGGCGGCCTCGACCTCCATCCCGTCCAGGAACTCGGAGTTGAAGATCTTGCCGGGGCCGACATAGGCCTCCTTGCCGACCGTGAACTCGGCCGCATCCGCGCCCGGCGGCAGCACCACCGGCAGCACCGGCAGGTCGTACTTGCGGGCGAAGTCCAGGTCGCGCTGGTCGTGGGCCGGGCAGGCGAAGATCGCGCCGGCGCCGTAGTCCATCAGGATGAAGTTGGCGATCCACACCGGCAGGGTGATCGACGGGTCCAGCGGGTGCTTCACTCGCAGGCCGGTGTCGCGGCCCAGCTTCTCGGCGCCCTCGATATCGGCCTCCGAGGTGCCGCCCTTGCGGCACTCGGCGATGAAGGCCTGCAGGTCGGGGTTCTCGACCGCCAGCTGCTCGGCCAGCGGGTGCTCGGGGGCGATGCCCACGAAGCTGGCGCCGAACAGGGTGTCGGGACGGGTGGTGTAGACTTCCAGGCCCTCGGCCAGGCCGTCGGGCGCTTCGCCGTCAAATTGGAATTTGAAGCGCAGGCCCGTGGACCGGCCGATCCAGTTCTCCTGCATGATGCGGACCTTCTCGGGCCAGCGATCCAGGGTCTTCAGGCCGTCGATCAGGGCGTCGGCGTAGTCGGTGATGCGCAGGAACCACTGGGTCAGCTTGCGCTTCTCGACCGTCGCGCCCGAGCGCCAGCCCTTGCCGTCGATGACCTGCTCGTTGGCCAGCACGGTCATGTCGACCGGGTCCCAGTTGACCGAGGCTTCCTTGCGATAGACCAGGCCGCGCTTCAGCAGGCGCAGGAACCAGGCCTGCTGCTTGCCGTAGTATTCCGGGTCGCAGGTGGCGAACTCGCGCGACCAGTCGACCGACAGGCCCAGGGCCTTCAGCTGCTCGCGCATGGCCGCGATGTTGTCGTAGGTCCAGCCCTTGGGGTGGACGCCGCGCTCCATGGCCGCGTTCTCGGCGGGCATGCCGAAGGCGTCCCAGCCCATCGGGTGCAGCACGTTGAAGCCTTGGGCGCGCTTGTAGCGGGCCACGACGTCGCCCATGGCGTAGTTGCGCACATGGCCCATGTGGATGCGCCCCGACGGGTAGGGGAACATCTCGAGCACGTAGTACTTCGGACGCGCGTCGGGAGCGATCGGCGTCAGGAAGGTGTTGGCGTTCGCCCAGGCGGCGCGCCACTTCGGCTCGGTGTCTTTGGGATTGTAGCGGGCCATGGAAACCAGACAGTGCTTGCGGTCGATGCGCGAGAGCGCGCCAGGGTTAGGTGTGAGCGGTTAACCCGCCCGGGCGCGCTCCAAAAAATGGACGCGGTCCGCAATGCTCATAAGCGGTTTCGCGGCCGGGGCGCGCCTAAATATGCGAACGGGAGCCCCTTGTCGCCAGACGAGGGGCTCCCGCGCGGATCCTTCGGGACTTTGAAGAGCCCTTAGTTCCGGATGTTCGAGAGGCGAAGCTGACGCGCGCGGGTCAGGATGGCGTTCTCGATGTCGGTCGCCGTCTGGTCAGAGGCGGCCGTGTCGACCCAGGCGCCCGAGGCGTCCTTGGCCTGCTTGAAGATCGTGACGTTCAGGCCGTCGGCGCGCAGGCGGGTGTCCAGGATGTAGACGGTGGCCTTGAAGCGCTCGTCCGGCTTTTCCGGGTTGATGTACCAGTCAGTGACGATCACGCCGCCGTACGGGTCGGCCGAGGCCAGCGGCATGAAGGCCAGCGTGTCCAGCGACGCGCGCCACAGGAAGCCGTTGACGCCGATCGAGCCTTCGCTCGTGGCGGCCTTCGGGCTCTTCTTGAACAGGCCGAAGGGCTGGAAACCGGGCTCTTCGCTCTGGCTGGTGAAGGTCTTGGGCGGCTTGTTGCTGCTGCACGCGGCCACGCCGAGAACCGACAGCGCCAGCACGCCGGCGGCGACGCCGCGCAACATGGACCCACGCTCAAACGCCATAGTACCTCGCTCCAAAAATCTGCCGGCGCGTGCGCGCAGCCCAGGCGCGCCCCCGCAGCCGGAACGCGTCTATAGCATGGCCGCGCTGCGTCAAAACAGGAATCGCGTGACATGACCGCCACAGGCGCCGCTTGAATCGTAACCTGCGACGATCAGCGTGATCCAAGCCCTGTTGACCGCGTTGTACCAAGGCCTTTATTCGGCGTTCAGGGTGTCTGTACCTATATGAGGTTCGGGCAGGGGTTAATTTGGGGAATAGGTGTCGAGTGACGAAGGTCGCGACGCAATTCGTCTTGGCGGGCGCCGCCGCGCTGATCCTCACGGGATCGGCATCGCTGGCTCATGCCCAGACCAAGACCCGCACCGCGCCGGCCACCGCCGACTTCACCGTCAAGAACGACTTCACCGCCTCGCAAGGCGCGCCGTTCAGCCCGCAGAACCCCAAGAAGACCCTCGAATTCGACGCCCGCAAGGGCAAGTGGGGCCTCAAGCTCGACCTCGACCAGCCCGTGGGCCGCGAGATGGAGCTGAAGGACGTCCAGGCCGGGGCCTACTACAAGGTCACCCCGTCGATCCGCGTCGGCGGCGCCGTGGCCCTGGGCGAGAACAACCCTGTGGCCGCCGCCCGCAAGAACGAAACCCGCGAGCCCGCGCCGCGCGTGAAGCTGGAAACGGCGTTCAAGTTCTGATCCGCGGCGTCGTTCAGGCGCCGAAACCCTCGATCCCCGCCAGACCGTAGACGCCCGCGCCGACCAGCGCGTCGACGGTTTTCGCGTTGACGCCCCCGAGCGCATAGATCGGCAGGGCTGCGTCCGCCACGATCGCGGCCAGGCCCTGCACGCCCAGCGGCGCGCCCGCCGAGGGGCTGTTGCTGGGAAATACCGGCGAGACCACCACCGCCTCGACGCCGGCCTGCTGAGCCGCCCGCACGGCCTGGGCGTCATGCGCCGCCGCCGTGATCCGCCATGACGGATAGGCCCTGCGAATACCGGCCGCGCTGTCCACCAGCCGCTGAGGCAGATGCACGCCGCCAGCGCCGATCGCCTTGGCCAGGGCCGGATCGGCGCCGGCCAGCAGCAGCAGGCCGCGAGCCCGGGCGATCGCCGACAGCCGCTGGCCGCGCCCGACCGCGTCCGACGCATCGAAAGGGCGGTAGACGATCCCCGCGCCCGCCGGCAGGCGCTCGGCGACGGCCTCTGGATCGGGAACCCGCACCGGATCGGTGAAAAACAGCAAGCGCGGCAGGGGATCGCCCGGCCAGACCCATGGGCGAAGCCGCGCGGCCGTTCTAGAGAGGGTCTCCAGACTGCCTGTTTCCTGGTCCGCCATGTCCGAAGCCCTGAACGCCATCCGATCCCGCATCGCCGCCGCCGCTCTCGCAGCCGGCCGCCCCGCCGACGCCGTCCAGTTGGTGGCGGTGTCGAAGCTGCAGCCGTGGGACCATATCGCCCCTGTGTTCGACGGCGGCCAGCGGGTTTTCGGCGAGAACCGCGTGCAGGAGGCCAAGGAACGCTGGACGCCGCTGCGCGAGCAGATCGAACTGCGCCTGATCGGCCCCTTGCAGACCAACAAGGCGCGCGACGCGGTGGCCTTCTTCGACGTGATCGAGACGCTCGACCGCGAGAAGCTGGCGCGGGTGCTGGCCGACGAAGTGCAGACGCAGGGGAGGGCCCCGCGTCTCTATGTCCAGGTCAATACCGGGCAGGAACCGCAGAAGGCCGGCGTAACGCCGGGCGAGGCAGACGCCTTCGTCGCCGCCTGCCGCGAAACCTACGGCCTCGCCGTCGAGGGCCTGATGTGCATCCCGCCCGCCGACGAGGATCCCGCGCCGCATTTCCGGATGCTGGGAGCCATCGCCGCCCACAACGGGATCGCCAAACTCTCCATGGGCATGAGCGACGACTTCGAGACCGCCATCGCCTGCGGGGCCACTTCGGTGCGGGTGGGCTCGGCGCTATTCGGGGCGCGGTGATCCCAAGATCCTCCCCCCTCTGGGGGAGGGGGCCTGTTTTCAGCTGCCGCGATGCCTGCCGGTCACCTCTCGCTTCCCCCTCAGTCGCTTCGCGACAGCTCCCCCTTCAGGGGGAGCACCTCAAGGGCCTCACCCCTCCGCGATCCCGATCGCATCCCCCGGCGCGGCCTTCGCCAGCAGCGCCTCGATATCGGCCCGCGCCAGGGCCACGCAGCCCTCGGTGCCCGGATATCCGTCCCGCGCCAGGTGCAGGAAGATCGCCGAGCCCATCCCGGGAACCGGCGGATCGTCGTTGTGGGCCAGGATCCCCACCAGGTCGTAGACGCCGTCGTCGCGCCACATGCGCTCGGCGCTGGCCGGGTAGGGCAGCTTGACCGGGCGGTTGTAGTTCGGATCGCCCGGCGCGTCGCACCAGCCGTCGTCCGGGGCGATCGGCGCGGTCGGAAGGGCCGTCGCCGGACCGTCCGGATAGACGTCGGGGCGGTAGAGCACCTGGCGGATCGCCCAGGTCCCCAACGGGCTCCGATTGTCGCCCTCGCGCTTGTCCGCGGCGGCGATCACGCCGGCCTTGCCCAGGGCGCAGCGCACGACGCGGCCGTCGCCAAGGTCGATGGTTCCATCTGAATGCGCCTGGAAGATCATCGCAAACCCCGCTCCCGCAAGCCGCGCCCCTTGGCGCCGGGCCTCGTAGCGGTCATGTTCCGCCTCATGGCGCAACGCAAGACCCTGCTTCTCATCGACGACGACGACGACCTGCGCGGCGCCCTGGCCGAACAGCTCGCCCTGCACGAGGAATTCGCCGTGGCCGAGTGCCCGACCGCCGGCGAAGGCGTGCGGCAGGCCCGCGAGATCAAGCCGGACCTGATCCTGCTCGACGTCGACCTGCCCGACATGGACGGCCGCGAGGCCTGCCGGCTGATGCGCAAGAACGGCGTCACCGCGCCTGTGATCATGCTCACCGCCGCCGCCAGCGACAGCGACACCATCCTGGGCCTGGAATCCGGCGCCAACGACTACGTCACCAAGCCCTTCCGCTTCGGCGTGCTCCTGGCCCGCATCCGCGCCCAGCTGCGCAGCTACGAGGCCTCGGAAGACGCGCTGTTCCGCATCGGTCCGTACGAATTCCGCCCCTCGGCCAAACTGCTGGTCGACGACAAGCAGAAGAAGGTGCGGCTGACCGAGAAGGAAACCAACATCCTGAAGTACCTCTACCGCGCCGGCTCCAAGCCGGTGTCGCGCGAGGAGCTGCTGACCGAGGTCTGGGGCTACAACGCCGGCGTGACCACCCACACGCTGGAGACCCACGTCTATCGCCTGCGCCAGAAGATCGAGCCCGATCCGGCCACGGCGCGGATCCTGATCACCGAGGCGGGCGGCTACCGGCTTCAGCCTTAGGGCCTGAGCGTGGCCCTCGTCCTTCGACACGCTCAGGATGAGGACCATGGTTGGCTCAGCAGGTCAGTAGAAACCTCACCCTGAGCGTGTCGAAGGGCGGGGTTTTCGCCGGGCGCGAAAAGGCCAGGAGGCGCAAAAAGAAAGGCCCGGAGCATCGCTGCTCCGGGCCTTCTCCGCTTTCGGGGTCGTCAGCCTGAAATCAGGCGTTGCCGACCTGGCCGGCGTCGGCCTGGGCCTTGCGCGCGGCGTAGACGCCGCCGAAGTCGATCGGGTCGATCAGGAAGGGCGGGAAGCCGCCTTCGCTGGTGACGTCGGCGATCAGGCGACGGGCGAACGGGAACAGGAAGCGCGGGCACTCGATCAGCAGGACCTGCTCGAGGGCTTCTTCCGGCACGCCGGCGATCTGGAACAGGCCGCCGTAGACGACTTCGACGTGGAACACCGCCTGGCCGTCGCGCTCGGCGCGGGCCGACAGCTTCAGGTCGACTTCGAACAGGCCGTCGGCGCGGCCGCGGGCGTTCATCTCGACGCCCATGTCGATGGCCGGCTGGGTGGCCGAGGCGCGGAGCGAGTCCGGCGCGAGCGGGTTTTCGAACGAGAGATCGCGAACGAACTGGGCGACGATGCGGATGCCGGCGGCGGCCGCTTCGTTGTCGTCCTGGGCGGCGGGCGGAGCGCCGTTGGTATCGGTCATGAAGGGTTTTTCCATACTCGGCGCGGCATATCGGCCGTTAGGCGTGAGCGGCGCTGCTAACATGCGGGAGAACGCCGTGCAACGTCAGGCGCCTGACGCGGGCGGTCGCTTGGCCTATATAGGAAGGCTGTCGTCTCAATCGACGGCCCCGATGCGGAACTTGTCGTGCTTGAACTGATCGTCTTCGCGGTGCTCGCCGCCGTCGTCCTCTACCAACTCTACGCCACGCTCGGTCGCCGAGTGGGGCGTCAGCCAGAGGACACGCCCGCTCCCGTGGCCGCGCCGGCCGCAGGCCGCCCGGCCGACAGCGCCGAGACGGCGATCCCTGTCAACGCCACCGGCCTGGCCGCCCTGCGCGCGCGCCAGCCCGACTTCGACCCCGCCCGCTTCCTCTCGGGCGCCCGTTACGCCTACGAGATGATCCTCAAGGCCTTCGCCGCCGGCGACCGCGAGACGCTGAAGCCGCTGCTGGCCGCCGACGTGATGGCCAATTTCGAAGGCGCCATGGCCGCCCGCGAGGCGGAAGGGCGCACCGAGAGCGTCGAGCTGCTGGCCCAGCCGCGCACCGACCTCGACAGCGCCGAAGTGCAGGGCGACACCGCCCGCGCCGTGGTGCGGATCCTGGCCGAAGTGCGCACCCGCTCGACCAGCGCCGCCGGCGAGGCGGTCGACGACCGCCGTACGGCCGACCTGTGGACCTTCGAGCGCGACCTCAAGAGCCGCGACCCCAACTGGACCCTGGTGCGCGTCGCGGTCGCCGAAGCCTGATGCTGCGTTCCGTCCTGACGCTCGCGGCGGCCGCCCTGGTGCTGGCCGCCTGTACGACGACCGCGCCGCCGCCTCCGGTCGCCCCGACGCCCCAGGTCCCGACCCCGACGACGCCGCAGCCTTCGCAACCGACCCAGCCCGCGACGCCGTCGCCAGCCGCCTTCTCGGCGCTGCAAGGCTGGAACGAAGAAGACCACGCCGCCGCCCTGCAGGCCTTCCGCGAGACCTGCGGCGTCGCCAAGGATCCGGCCACGGCCGAGGTCTGCCGCCGGGCCAAGGCCGCCGGTCCGGTCGACGACGCCCGCGCCCGCCAGTTCCTGGAAGCCAATTTCCGTCCCGAGGCCGTCGGCGGCCAGGGCCTGCTGACCGCCTATTTCGCCCCCGAGTACGAAGCTCGCATGTCGCGCTCGGCCGAGTTCAGCGCCCCGATGCGCGGCCGGCCGGCGGATCTGGCCATGCTCGACCTCGGCGCCTTCGACCCGAGCCTGAAGGGCAAGACCGTGGTCGGCCGCGTCGCCGGCGGGACCTTCGTGCCCTATGACGATCGCGCCGTCATCGAGGCCTCGCCGCTGGACCGGCCGCTGGCCTGGATGCGGCCCGAGGACCTGTTCTTCCTCCAGATCCAAGGCTCTGGCGTCCTGACCCTGTCCGACGGCCGCCGCGTGCGCGCCGCCTTCGCCGCCCACAACGGCAAGACCTTCGTCGGCATCGCCACGGCCATGCGCGACCAGGGCCTGCTGGCCGACGGCAATACCTCTGGCGAGGCGATCCGCGGCTGGCTGGCGGCCAATCGCGGCCCCAGGGCCGATGCGATCATGCAGCTGAACCCGCGCTACGTGTTCTTCCAGACCCTGCCCGACGACGGCCGCCAGGCCACGGGCGCGGCCAACGTGCCGCTGCCGGCCGGCCGCGCCATCGCCGTCGATCCCAGCCAGCACGCAATGGGCGGCCTCTACTGGATCGACGCCAGCGCCCCGAAGCTGGCCGGCGCCTTCCCGACCTATCGCCGCGCCGTCGTGGCGCTCGACACCGGCGGGGCGATCAAGGGCCAGGTGCGCGCCGATCTCTACATGGGCGCCGGCCAGGCGGCCGGGACCGAGGCCGGCCGCGTACGCCACGACCTGCGCCTGTGGCGACTGGTCCCCCAGGTTCAACAATAATCCGATGAGCAAGCGGCGGCCGCCGGACGACGAGGGCCAGCGCCTGTGGCGGCTGGTGGCCTCCACGGTGACGGGCCGGGCGCCCGAAAAGGCGCTGAAGATGCGCGACAAGGCCCGGATCCGACCCGGCAAGGCCGAACTCATGGCCCATGCCGCCGACGTCGAGCCGCCCACGCACCTGGCCTCGGTGGCGCCGCTGCGCATCGATCCCGCCGACATCCCGGCCCTGAAGCCCAAGCCCGCGCCCAAGCCGCCGCCCGAGGGCATCGAGCCCAACCGCCGCCGCCGCATCGCCAAGGCCCACGACCCGATCGGCGCGCGGCTCGACATGCACGGCCTCGACCAGGACCAGGCCCGCGCCACGCTGGAGCGGTTCATCCGCCGCGCCTTCGACGACGGTCACCGGGCGGTGCTGGTGATCACCGGCAAGGGCAAGGTCGGCCACGGCGTCCTGCGCCAGCGCACGCCCGAATGGCTGGCCGATCCGGCCCTGCGCGAGATGATCGCCGGGGTTTCACAGGCGGATCAGCGGCACGGCGGCGAAGGGGCGCTCTACGTGGCGCTGAAGCGGAAGGGGTAGGGCAGAGCGGGCATGCTCCCTCTTATGGGAGAGGGGTCAGGATCAGCCGCCTCGCGACGCCTTTTCCGCGTGCCCGGACGTTCCCTCGCGGGCTTCCAGCTTTTCGGCCACGGCGTCGAGCGAGACACCCGAAGCAGCCATCAACGCCAGCCAGTGGTAGAGCAGGTCGGCGCTCTCGGCCGCCAGCGCTTCAGGCCCCTGCGCCACGGCGGCGATCACCGTCTCGACGGCTTCCTCGCCCAGCTTCTTGGCGGCCAGGGCCGGATCGTTCAGCAGCTTGGCGGTGTAGGACGCGGTCGGATCGCCGCCCTTGCGGCTCTCGACCGTGGCGGCCAGGCGCTGCAGGACCTCGAACAGGCGGCTCATGCGACGGCCTTCACGGGATCCAGGCGCACCGGCACTCCGGCGGCGGCCATGGCCTGCTTGGCTTCGCCGATCGAGATCTCGCCGAAGTGGAAGATCGAGGCGGCCAGCACGGCGGCGGCGTGGCCGTCGCGGGCGGCTTCGACCAGGTGTTCGGTCTTGCCCGCGCCGCCCGAGGCGATCACCGGCACGTTGACCGCGCCCGTCACCGCCTGGAGGAGGGGGATGTCGTAGCCGATCTTGGCGCCGTCGCGGTCCATCGAGGTCAGCAGGATCTCGCCCGCGCCGCGCTCGACCACCTTGGCGGCCCAGTCGACGACGTCCAGGCCGGTGTCCTTGCGGCCGCCATAGGTCCAGACGTTCCAGCCCGAGCCGTCGGGGCGGGCCTTGGCGTCGATGGCCACCACCACGCACTGGGCTCCGAAGGCGTCGGCGCCGGCGGCGATCAGGTCGGGGTTCTCGACGGCGGCGGTGTTGGTCGAGACCTTGTCGGCGCCGGCCAGCAGCAGGCGGCGCATGTCGGACACCTGGCGCACGCCGCCGCCCACCGAGACGGGCATGAAGCAGACCTCGGCGGTGCGCGAGATCACGTCCAGGATCAGGCCGCGGCCCTCGCTGGAGGCGGTGATGTCGAGGAACATCAGCTCGTCGGCGCCGGCCGCGTCGTAGGCGGCGGCCTGTTCGACCGGATCACCGGCGTCGCGCAAGTCGACGAAGTTGACGCCCTTGACGACCCGGCCGTCCTTGACGTCGAGGCAAGGGATGATCCGGGTCTTCAGCATCAGGCGGCCGCCGCGACCAGCGCTTCGGCCGGCTTGATGGTGCCGGCGTAGAGCGAGCGGCCCAGGATCGCGCCGGCGATCTCGACGCCCTTGCGCGCCTTGAGGCGCTCGATGTCGGCGACTGCCGCCACGCCGCCCGAGGCGATGACCGGGATCGAGACGGCGTCGGCCAGCTCGCCCACGCCCTCGACATTGACGCCGGTCAGGGCGCCGTCACGGCTGATGTCGGTGACGATCAGGGCGGCCACGCCCACGTCCTCGAAGCGCTTGCCCAGGGTGATGGCGTCGATGTCCGACAGGCCGGTCCAGCCGTCGATGGCGACCTTGCCGTCACGCACGTCGACGGCGACGGCGATCTGCTCGGGCCACAGGCGGGCGGCCTTGCGGACCAGATCCGGGTCGTGGACGGCCACGGTGCCGAGGATGACGCGCGACACGCCGGCCTCGATCCAGGCCTCGATGCCTTCGAGCGTGCGGATGCCGCCGCCCAGCTGCACCGGGATGGAGATCGACTCCAGGATCGACTGCACGGCGGCGGTGTTGACCGACTTGCCCTCGATGGCGCCGTTCAGGTCAACGACGTGCAGCCACGAGAAGCCGTCCTTGACGAACCGCTGGGCCTGGTCGGCCGGGCTGTTGTTGAAGACCGTGGCCTTGTCCATGTCGCCGTGCAGCAGGCGCACGCACTGGCCGTCCTTCAGGTCGATGGCGGGATAGAGGATCATGGGCGCCATTCCAGGAAGTTGGCGAGCAGGGAAAGCCCCGCGGCTTGTGATTTTTCGGGGTGGAATTGTACGCCCGCGACATTCCCCTTGGCCACCGCCGCGACGAACGCGCCGCCGTGGTCGCTGATCGCCACGACATCGGCCGGGTCGGCCGCGTCGAGCGCGAAGGAATTGGCGTAGTACATGTGGGCGCCGTCCTCGATGCCCTCAAACAGGGCGTGAGCGCGCGAAAACGCGATCGCGTTCCAGCCCATGTGCGGGATGGTCAGCGACGGGTCGGACGGCTGAAGCTTCTTCACCTGGCCGCCGATCCAGTCGAGGCCCGGCGTAACGCCGAACTCGAGGCCTTCGGTGGCCAGCAGCTGGTGGCCGACGCAGATGCCCATGAACGGCGCGCCGCGCTGGTGCACGGCCTCGTTCATGGCCTCATAGACGCCCGAGGCGTCCAGGCCCGCGCGGCAGGAGGCGAAGGCGCCGACGCCGGGCAGGAACACCCGGTCGGCCTTGGCCACGACGGCGGGATCGGCGGTGACGACGATGTCGACGGCGACGCCGCGACGGCGGGCGGCCTCGTTGAGGGCCTTTTCCGCCGATCGCAGGTTGCCCGACCCGTAGTCGATCAGGGCGAGGGTCTGCATGGTATGAGCCTTACAGCACGCCCTTGGTCGACGGCGCCTGGCCGCCGGTCTTCGGGTCGAACTCCACCGCCTGGCGCAGGGCGCGGGCCAGGGCCTTGAAGCCGCTTTCCGCCACGTGGTGGGTGTTGTCGCCGTAGAGCGTCTCGAGATGAATGCACGCGCCGCAGTTCATGGCGAAGGCGTGGTGGAACTCCTTGAAGAGCTCGGTGTCCATCTCGCCGACCTTGGGGCGCTTGAACTCGACCTTCCAGATCAGATAGGCGCGGTTGGACAGATCGATGGCGCAGCGCGTCAGGGTCTCGTCCATCGGGATGTAGGCGTGGCCGAAGCGCCGGATGCCCTTGAAGCCATCCAGCGCCTTGTTGATCGCCTGACCCAGCACGATGCCGGTGTCTTCCACCGTGTGGTGCATGTCGATGTGCAGGTCGCCCTTGGTCTCGATCTTCAGATCGAAGCCGCCGTGGCGCGCGAAGCTCTCCAGCATATGGTCGTAGAAACCAATGCCGGTGGAGATCGTCGAGGCGCCGGTCCCGTCGAGATCGATCCAGACCCGGATCTGGGTCTCTTTCGTCTCGCGGACCACTTCAGCGGTGCGGGCCATGCTTCGTCCTTGAAGGTCCGGTCGGGACCAGGGGTGTTAGAGTCCGTTCTGGGCGGCCAGGTCGCGCAGCTTGACCTGCGGACGCGGACCGTAGTGGGCGATGACCTCGGCGGCGGCCAGCGAGCCCAGCTTGCCGCAGTCGGCCAGCGAGCGCCCCTGGGAGAGGCCGTAGAGGAAACCTGCGGCGTATTGGTCGCCCGCGCCCGTCGTGTCCACGACTTTTTCCACGGGGAAGGCCGAGATTTCGTGGAAGTGCTCGCCGGAGGCGACCACCGAACCCTTTTCGCTCCGGGTGACGGCGGCGATCTCGACGCGCTTGGCCAGTTCCTTCACGGCGGCGTCGAAGTCGTCGGTCTGGAACAGGGCGCACACTTCCGAAGCGTTGGCGAAGACGACGTCGCACTGGGTCTCGACGAAGCCCAGCAGGGCTTCGCGGTGACGATCGACGACGAAGCTGTCGCTCAGGGTGATGGCGATCTTGCGCCCGGCGCCGTGCGACAGGGCGGCGGCCTTGGCGAAGGCGCGGCGGGCTTCCAGCGGATCGAACAGGTAGCCTTCGAGATAGGCGTACTGCGCGCCCTCGATGATGGCCTGGTCGACGTCGGCGGCGGTCAGCTCGACGCAGGCGCCCAGATAGGTCGACATGGTGCGCTGGGCGTCCGGCGTCACGTTGATCAGGCACTGGGCCGTGGCCGGGCCCTCGGCCAGCGGCGGGGTGGTGAAGACGCCGCCGATGGCGCGCATGTCGTGGGTGAACACCCGGCCCAGCTGGTCGTCGGCGACCTTGCCGATGAAGGCGGCCTTGCCGCCGAAGCTGGCCACGCCCGCCAGGGTGTTGGCCGCGCTGCCGCCCGAGGCCTCGATGCCGGCGGCCATGGCGTCGTAGAGGCTGGCGGCGCGCGTCGTATCGATCAGCGCCATCGAGCCCTTCACCAGCCCTTGGGCGTCCAGGAAGGCGTCGTCGCACTGGGCGATCACGTCGACGATGGCGTTGCCGATGGCGGCGACGTCGTAGAGGGCGGTCATGTCTGCTCTGTTCCGGGAAGATTGACCGACCGCAAGTAAAGGAAGGGGAGGGCCCTGGCAACGTAGGCTTGGGCAACGCAGGCCTTGCCCCGCGCCCTGCGGCTTTCTAACCCTTGGCGCATGAGCATCACGCAGCCCGACATCCTGATCCTGGTTCCCGCCGCCGACGAACCGCGCTTCGCCCAGAGCTGGCCGCCGCTGTTCGAACGCCTGGCGACGCCGTTGCGCGCCCTGGGCCTGACCGTGGCCTCGCGCCCGTGGACCGATCCGGTCGAGGCCGGCGAGCAGGGGATCGTCCTGCCGTTGCTGTCGTGGGGCTATCACCACCGCGAGCCGGAGTGGTACGCGCGGCTCGACGCCCTGGAGGCGGCCGGCGCGCGCACCGCCAACCCGCCGGGCCTGCTGCGCTGGAACACCGCCAAGACCTATCTGTCCGAACTGGCCGCCAAGGGCGCGCCGGTGGTGCCGACCATCACCCTGGACAAGGTCACGCCCGAAGCGGTCGCCGAGGCGCGAGAGCGCTTCCAGGTCGACCTGGTGGTGGCCAAGCCCCAGGTCTCGGGCGGTTCGCATCGCACGGTGAAGCTGGGCCGCGATCCCGACCTGACCGACGCCCCCACGGGCCCGGCCTTGATCCAGCCGTTCCTGCCGGCGGTGGGCGAGGAGGGCGAGCTGTCGCTGTTCTTCTTCGACGGCGCCTTCAGCCACGCGGTGACCAAGGTGGCCGTGCCCGGCGACTTCCGGGTGCAGCCGCAGTACGGCGGCAAGGTCAGCGAGATCGCGCCCGAGCCCGAGGCGCTGCACGCCGCCCACATGGTGCTCGACGCCCTGGCTCAGCCGCTGACCTACGCCCGCATCGACCTGATCCGGGGCCTGGACCACACGCCGCAGCTGATGGAGCTGGAGATCATCGAGCCGGACCTCTTCCTCCAGCACGCCCACGACCACGGGGCGACGTTCGCCAAAGCGGTGAAGGCGGCGCTCTAGGAAACAGCCACCGGGCGGTGCCGATCGCCCAGACCCGAGATCGGCTCGATTGCTTTTGGCTTTCCGATAGAGGCGGCCTATATCGGATCCATGCTCCCGACCCTTCGCCAGATGCAGTACCTGAAGCTCCTGTCCGAGCACGGCTCGTTCAGCCGCGCGGCCGAGGCCTGCTACGTCACTCAGCCCACCTTGTCGGCGGGCATCCAGGAACTGGAGAAGATCCTCGGCGCCCCGGTGGTCGACCGCGCCCGCTCGGGCGTGATCCTGACCGCCGCCGGCCAGGAAGCCGTGCGCCGGGCGACCTCGATCCTGGCCCAGACCGAAGACCTGGTGCAGGCCGCGCGGGGGGCCGGCCAGCCGCTGGCCGGGCGCTTCCGCCTGGGGGTGATCCCCACCGTGGCCCCGTATCTGCTGCCGCGCGCCCTGCCGTTGCTGCGCGACCAATTCCCCAAGCTGCGCCTCTTCCTGCGCGAGGACCTGACCCAGCGGCTGATCGCCTCGCTGAAGGCCGGCTCTCTGGACGCGGCCCTGATCGCCTTGCCCTACGACATGACCGGCCTGGACTGGGCCCATGTCGAGCACGACGAACTGCTGGCCGCCGCCCCCGCCAACCATCCGATGGCCATGCAGGATCGGGTCGATCCGGCCAGCCTGGAGGGCCAGGACGTCATCCTGCTGGAGGACGGCCACTGCCTGCGCGACCACGCCCTGGCCGCCTGCGGGTTGGAGCCGCCCAAGGGCGTCGGCGACGAGGAGAGCTTCGCGGCGACCTCGCTGCCCACCCTGGTGCAGATGATCGGCTCGGGCCTGGGGGTGTCGTTCCTGCCGGCCATGGCCGTGCAGGCGGGCCTGGCCGAGAACGCGCCGGTGACGGTGCGGCCGCTGGCCACCGCCCAGTCCAGCCGCGAGATCGTCGTGGCCTGGCGGGCCGGCTCCAGCCGCGCCGCCGAGGGCCGCATGCTGGCCGAGACCCTGCGCGCGGCCTGATCGCCGCGCCATCATTCAATACCGGCGTTCTTTCGATGTGCGACCATTCCCCCGTTCGGCGCGTTCAGGCCGGGGATTGGGAGAGCGATGCGATGAACGCGGCGAGGATGACGGCCCTGCTGGGCCTGGCGACGATGATGAGCGGCTGTGTCAGCCTTTCGCGCAGCGCCGCGGTCGACGACCTGCCGGCCGACTGGCGGACCCAGGCCAGGATTTCCGAAGTGCGGCTGACACGCGGCGACCTGAAGGTCACCGACGGCTTCGACACCCTGTTCAAGCAGCGGGTGCAGGCCAAGCTCGACGGCTGCGCCAAGGGCGAGCGGCCGCTGCGGCTGGAAGTGAAGCTCGACCGCTTCGACAAGGCCAATCCGGCCATGACCGCCCTGGTCGGCGGCGCCAACGTGCTGCGCAGCCAGGCGCGGCTGGTCGACGTGCGCACCGGCAGGACCGTCGGCGACTACGCCATCGGCAAGACCATCGTCGGCTCACGCCTGGCGGTCATCAAGATGGGCGAGGCCGAGGAGCAGCTCAGCGACGCCTTCGGCGAGGAACTGTGCGCCCAGGCGTTTCCGACGGCCGTCGCGACCCGATAGCATCAGATATATCTAAATAGCTCTTGACGCCGATCGGTTTCGATATATCTATCATTTCGATATAACGAAACTGCATCGAAAGAGCACATATGTTTGGACGTCATCATCACCCTCACCACGGCCGCCACGGCGGTCATCACAGCCGCCATCCGTTCGGCTTCGACGGCCGCGAGCACGGCGGCATGGGCGGACGGGGCTTCGGCCGCGGCGGCCCGCGCGGCCGCTTCTTCGATCACGGCGACCTGCGCCTGGTCGTGCTGAAGCTGATCGCCGACAAGCCCAGCCACGGCTACGAACTGATCAAGGCGGTCGAGACGGCGGCCGGCGGCGCCTACAGCCCCAGCCCCGGCGTCATCTACCCGACCCTGACCCTGCTGGAAGAGCTCGGCTACGTGGCCGCGACCGACGCCGGCGGCGGCAAGAAGCTCTACACGATCACCGACGAGGGCCAGGGCTTCCTGGAAACCAACGCCCAGCCGGTGAACGGCCTGTTCGAGCGCATGGCCGAGGCCGCCTCGCGCAGCGCCGCCTTCGCGCCGCAGATCCTGCGGGCCCGCGAAAACCTCAAGACGGCCCTGCGGTTGAAACTGCACGCCGGAAGCCTAAGCTCCGAGCAGATCGCCGCCATCGCCAAGGCTTTGGACGACGCCGCAACGCAGATCGAAGCTGTCTGAACCGGGCCGGAACAGAGGAGCACATCTCATGCAGAGCCACGCCCGCCTCGTCACCGACAAGGCCGCCCGCTACATGACCCAGCTGGCCAAGCACTGGGGTCACAAGTTCGAGGTCGAACTGACCGAGACCACGGCTGTCTTCCCGCTGCCGCTGGGCCCGTGCCGGATGATCGCCGACGCCGAAGGCCTGGACATGACCGTCGAGGCCGAGGACTTCGAAGCCCTGGCCAAGCTGGAGCAGGTGGTCGCCGACCACATCCTGCGCTTCGCCTTCCGCGAGAACGTCGAGAAGCTGAACTGGACCCGCGCCCGCGAGGCCGGCCACATCGACCCGCCCAAGGCGCGCGGAGGTCTGGGGCTGGGGGTTTAAGCCTTCCGCCCTCCCCATCGCTCCTGCGTGGTCCTCGTCCTTCGACAAGCTCAGGATGAGGACCAAGGCAAGGCTTCGGACAGAGGAAAACCTCACCCTGAGCCTGTCGAAGGGCGAGGTTTCGCCCCTAAGCCGGCTCCAACCCTGACAGCAGCTTGGCCAGCAACCCACTGAGCGCCTGCTGCTCGCCAAGGTCCAGCGAGGCCAGCAGCGTCCGCTCGTTGTCGATGTGCAGGGGCAGGATCGTATCCAGCAGCCCCCTGCCCTCCCCTGTCAGCGCCACCATCGTGCCCCGGCGATCGCTGGGGTGCGGGCGGCGTTCGACCAGCCCCATCTTCTCCAGCCGGTCGATCCGCGCGGTCATGCCGCCGGACGAGACCATGGCCGTCTCATAGAGGTCGGTCGGGGTCAGGGCGTAGGGCGCCCCCGCCCGGCGCAGGGTGGCCAGGACATCGAACTCGCCGCGCTGCAGGCCATGGGCGGCGAACAGCGGCGCAAGGCGTTCCTTGAGCACGATCTCGGCCACCTCGCAGAGGCGCCCGACCAGCTCCATCGGGAATGGATCCAGGTCCGGCCGCTCGCGCCGCCATTGGACCGAGGCCGCGCCTGCGCGGTCATGACGCTTGGCTTTCGCCGCCATCGGATATATCTCGCCATCAAGATACTTTCCGACGAGATATATCGTGGTCCTCGCCTACGAAGAAGACGCCAAGGCGCGTAAAAGCGCGTCTGTTTCCGCTCGTGCCGCCAAAAGCGGCGCCCTGCTCACCATCGCGGCGATCGTCGTGGCGGCCCTGAACCTGCGCCCGGCCCTGGCCGCACTGGGCCCCGTGCTCGACCAGGTGAAGGCCGCCACCGGCGCCTCCTCGGCCGCCGCGGGCCTGCTGACCACCTTGCCGATCCTGCTGATGGGCCTGGGCGCCCTGCTGGCGACGCCGCTGCGCCGCGCCCTAGGTGAGCGCATGGGCGTGGCCCTGGGCCTCTTGGCCATCGCGGTCGCCTGCGGCCTGCGGGCGATCTGGCCGACCACCGCGGGTCTGTTCGCCAGCGCCGCCATGGTGGGCGTCGGCGTCGCGGCCGTGCAGGCCCTGATGCCCGGCTTCATCAAGCGGACCACCGGCGAGGGCGCGCCGCGGATGATGGGTCTCTACACCACCGGGATCATGGCCGGCGCGGCCGTGGCCGCCGCCATGGCCACGGGCGTCACCCGCCTGGCTGGCTGGCAGACGATGTTCGGCCTGTGGGCCCTGCCCGCCGCGCTGGCCCTGGCGTTGTGGATGCGCGCGGCCAAGCGCGAGACGGCCGCCCCGGCCAGCGGCCCTGTCACCCTGCGCCAAGCGTCGATGTGGAAGAGCCCCCGCGCCTGGCTGCTGCTGACCTTCTTCGGCATCGGCACCGGGGCCTACACCCTGGTGCTGGCCTGGTTCCCGCCGTTCTATGCCAGCCGGGGCCTGACCGCCGACCAGGCCGGCTACGCCCTGTCGGCCCTGACGGTCTGTGAAGTGCTGGCGGGCCTTGCGGTCTCGGCCGCCATCGCCCACCGCCCCGACCGCCGGCCGCTGCTGGCGGCGGCCCTGGCCTCGCTGCTGGCCGGCATCGCCTGCCTGTTGCTGGCGCCCTGGCTCGTCCTGCCGACCGTCTGCCTGCTGGGCGCGGGCATCGGCGCGATCTTCCCGCTGTCGCTGATCGTCACGCTGGACCACGCCAGCGACCCGGAAAGCGCCGGTGACCTGATGGCCTTCGTCCAGGGCGGCGGCTACGTCATGGCCAGCGTCATGCCGTTCTTCGCCGGCTGGGTGCGCGACGCCTCGTCGGACCTGTCGGCCGCCTGGCTGCTGATGTCGGCCGGCGTCGTGGCGATGATGGCGATGACCGCGCGGTTCAAGCCGGGCGCGCGGGTCTAAGCCCTAGAACAGCCCCAGCGACGGGCAGAGGTCGGCGATCTTGCAAATCTCGCACTTGGGCTTGCGGGCCACGCAGATGTAGCGGCCGTGCAGGATCAGCCAGTGGTGGGCGCGGGTCTGGTAGGGGCCGGGCACCACGCGCATCAGATCGTCCTCGACCGCGTCGGGCGTCTTGCCGGCCGACAGCTTGAGGCGATGCGAGACCCGGAACACGTGGGTGTCGACGGCGATGGCCGGCTCGACGTCCAGCTCGTTGAGCACCACGCTGGCGGTCTTGCGGCCCACGCCCGGCAGGCTTTCCAGCGCTTCGCGGTTCAGCGGCACCTGCCCGCCATAGCGGTCCATCAGGATATGGGCCGAGGCGATGACGTTCTTGGCCTTGGTGCGGAAAAGACCGATCGAGGCGATGTACCTGATCAGCCCCTCCTCTCCCAGCTCCAGCATCTTCTCGGCGCTGTCGGCGACCTGGAACAGCGGGCCGGTGGCCTTGTTGACCTGCACGTCGGTGGCCTGGGCCGAAAGGGCCACGGCCGTGACCAGCTCGTAGGGGTTGGAGTAGTTCAGCTCGGTCTTGGGACGTAGTTCCAGGCTCTCGAAGCGCTCGAACAGGACGCGCACGCGTTCGCGCTCGGCGGGCGAGATCCGCTTGCCGGCGGGACGTTTCTTGACGAGGGATTTGCTGGCGGCCATCGGCGGCGACCATGCCGTGATGCGGCCCGCTCGCCAAGGCGGCGCGAGGGGCGTAGACCTTTGGCATGGCCGCCGCGCTCTACATGGACGCCGTGATCCGCCCCAACCGGTCGCTGAGCCGCGCCGGCATGGCCGCGGTGCTGGGCGTGGCCGTCGCCTTCAACCTGATGGTCGCGGCGTTCCTGCTGGTGGTCGGCGCGCCGCCGGTGCTGCCGTTCCTGGGGCTGGACGTCCTGGCCCTGTGGCTGGCCCTGCGCGCCAGCAACCGCGCCCTCTCGCGCTCGGAGCGGGTGAAGGTCACCGCCGAGGAAATCATCGTCAGCCGCGAGGACGCCAAGGGCGCCAGGGTGGTCTGGACCTCGCCGACGGCCTTCACCCGTGTCGACCTCGACCAGCCGGGCGAGCACGAGTCCCGCGTGCGCCTCTTCATGTCGCGCCGCCGCCTGACCCTGGCCAGAGCGCTCAGCCCCGACGAGCGGGTGGCCTTCGCCCGCGCGCTGGAGCGGGCGATCAAGGCGGCGCGGGCCGAGCGCTACGCCTGAGCCAGGACAGGCGGCGCAAGAACCGGGCGGACGCCCTGCCCCGACCGGCGTAAAGTGCGGCGATGGCCCTCGATCTCGTCCAGTCCGAACCTTCCGCGTCCGAAATCCTCGCGCGCCTGGCCGAGCGCTCGGCCGACTATCACCGCATGGCCACCGCCCTGGACTGGCTGGCCCAGCGCTGGATGGAGCGGCCGTCGCTGGACGAGGCCGCCGACGCCGTCGGCCTGTCGCCGTTTCACTTCCAACGGATCTTCACGCGCTGGGCGGGGGTCAGCCCCAAGACCTTCGTGGCCGCCATCGCCCACGCCGAGGCCCGCCGCTCGCTGGAGGCCGGGGCCAGCGTGCTGGACGCGGCCTATGACGCGGGCCTGTCGGGACCTTCGCGGCTGCACGACCTGTTCATCGCCCAGGAGGCGGCCACGCCGGGCGACGTGCGCCGGCGCGGAGCAGGCATGACCCTGCGCTGGGGCTGGGCCCCCACCCCGTTCGGGCGCGGCCTGTTCGTGCTGGCCGAGCGGGGCCTGGCGGGCCTGGCCTTCTCCGACGGCGACGACGACTTCAGCTTCGCCGACATGCACCGCCGCTGGCCCGGCGCCGAGTGGGTGCGCGACGACAGGGCCGCCCAGGACACCGCCCTCAAGGCGTTCGGGGCCGGCGAAGGCCCCCTGCCCGTGGTGCTGATCGGCTCGCCCTACCAGGTGCAGGTGTGGAAGGCGCTGCTGCGCATCCCGGCCGGCGGCACGGCCACCTACGGCCAGGTCGCAGCCTGGGCCGGCAAGCCCAAGGCCTTCCAGGCCACCGGCGGGGCCATCGGCGCCAACCCGATCTCGCTGCTGATCCCCTGCCACCGCGCCATCGCCAAGGACGGCCGGCTTACGGGCTATCACTGGGGCCTGGCCCGCAAGGCCGCGATCCTGGGCCTGGAAGCGGTGGCGACGCGCGAGGTGGCGTGAGCGGCCTCAACCCATAAGAACAAAAAGTGAACATACGTCCGAACTCGACGTCGGCGCGCCCCATCATTGGTCGTGACCGCGATGCGGGGCGAGTAAACGGGTGGAGCGATGGAGCCGGAGGTTCTGAAGGAACTGGCTGTGGTGTTGTCGGCGGCCGGCGGGGTGCTAACCGCCCTGGCCGGATTGGTGTGGGCGTTCCGGCGGCGGCCTTGAGGCACCCCGACAGTGGGTGGTCCTCGCCCTTCGACAGGCTCAGGGTGAGGACCATTTCACAGGCCTTGCAGTCGAAACCTCACCCTGAGCTTGTCGAAGGGCGAGGTTTCGTCAGGCCTCAGGCCGCGCCGAGGAAGTCGCGCTTGCCCAGCACCACGCCGTTCTCGCGCAGGATCGCGTAGGCGGTGGAGAGGTGGAAATAGAAGTTCGGCAGGGCCTGGCCGGTCAGATAGTCGAGGGCGTTGTGCTCCGTGGTCTCGCCGCGACGGGTCAGGGCCACGGTGCGGTCCTCGGCGCCGTCGAAGGCGGCCGGGTCCAGGCCCTCGACATAGGCGATGGCGCGGGCCACGCGGGCCGACAGGTCCTCGAAGCTGGTCTCGACGTCGTCCCAGGCAGGGACCTCGAGACCGGCCAGGCGGGCGCTGGCGCCCTTGGCGAAGTCGGTGGCGATCTGCACCTGGCGGATCAGCGGGAACATGTCGGGATAGAGCCGCGCCTTCAGCAGGGCCTCGGGGTCGAGCTTGCGCTCTTCGACATGGGCGGCGGCCTTGGCCAGCACGCCCGACAGGCCCTTTAGCCCTTGGACAAAGACGGGAACGCTGACGCGGTGGGCGGTGATGGTCATGGGGGCTCCGGTGAGGCTTGGGCGCTGGATGTAGGGTGGTTCGGCGGCGAGCACAGCCCCGCGGTGTTGCGAACCTCCCCCCGTGGGGGAGGCGATCGCGCAGCGATTGGTGGGGAAGTTGGCCGGTGCGGCGGCAGCTGAGAACGTCCCCCCTCCGGCCCTCCGGGCCACCTCCCCCAGAGGGGGAGGATCTGGAGGGCTACGCCGCCTCGGCGCCGTCGTAGCGCGCCCTCGCCTCGCGGATCGCGCCGTGATGTTCCACGGCCCAGGCGATCAGCGCGTTCAGCGGCGTCTGCAGCGACATGCCCAGCGGCGAGAGGCTGTATTCGACGCTGGGCGGCTTGGTGGGGAACACCTCGCGCTCGATCAGGCCGTCTCGCTGAAGATCGCGCAGGGTCTGGGTCAGCATGCGCTGCGAGATGTCGGGCACGGCGCGCCGCAGGGCCCCGAAACGCTTGGGGCCGATGAACAGCAGCGACAGGATCAGCGTGCTCCACTTGTCGCCCAGGTGGTCGACGACGTCGCGCACCGGACAGTCGGCGCTGGTGAAGCCCTGGTCTCGCCAGCCGTCCATCGCCTCGCACATCGCTTCTGGCGAAAGGGCTTCTGGCGAAAGGGCTTGCGGTGAAAGGGCTTGCGGTGAAAGGGCTTGCGGTGAAAGGGCTTGCGGTGAAAGGGCGTCCGACGAAAGGATCGGTGGTTCCTTCAAGGTGCCTATCTCCCGGAAAACTGCCGTCTTTACGGCGCACGATTGGTCTCACATCTACACCTGGTCTCGAAAAGAGACCAGCAAAGGACGACCTCGATGACCGCCAAGCCCTTCCTTAACGACCGCCTCCTGGTGACCGGCGCCGGAGGCCAGCTGGGCCGCCGCGTGGTCGAACTGCTGCTGGAGGCCGGCGCCTCGCACGTGATCGCCACCACCCGCGATCCGGCCAAGCTGGCCGACCTGGCCGCCAAGGGCGTGGACGTGCGCGCCGCCGACTTCGACGACCCGGCCTCGCTGGAAAGCGCCTTCGCCGGCGTCGACCGCCTGCTGCTGGTCAGCACCGACGCGCTGGACAAGCCCGGTCGCCGTATCGCCCAGCACCGCGCCGCCGTGGCCGCGGCCGCCAAGGCCGGCGTCAGGCACATCGCCTACACCTCGGCCCCCGGCGTGCGCCCGCAGGCCCAGGGCCTGGACGACCACTTCTGGACCGAGGCGGCGATCTTCGCCGAGGCCTCGCTCGACTGGACCATCCTGCGCCACAACCTCTATGCCGAGGTGATCCTGATGGGCGCGGGCCAGGCCCTGGCCAGCGGGACCCTCTACACCGCCACGGCCGGCAAGGGCCGGGCCTATGTCACGCGCGAGGACTGCGCCCGCGCCGACGCCGCCGCCCTGCTGGGCGCGGAGGGCCGGCAGATCCTCGAGGTCTCGGGTCCCGAGGCGATCACCCAGGACCAGCTGACCGCCCTGCTGGCCGAGGTCTCGGGCAAGCCGTTGACGCACCAGGCCATTCCGCTGGACGCCCTGCGCGCGGGCCTGGCGGGCGCCGGCCTGCCGCCGCCCTATGTGGAGCTTCTGGCGACCTTCGACCACGACGCCGCCGAGGGCCGCCACGCGGTGATCACCGGCACGGTCGAGCGCCTGACCGGCAAGGCGCCGACCACCGTCGCGGCCTTCCTGGCGGCCAACAAGGCGGCCCTGGCCTAAGTGTCGAAGCTATGAAGGTTGTTCACCCGGGGGCGGGCTTGAACGAAGCTGGGGTTGCGACACTCCACTTCCAGAGCCGGGAGCCCCCGGATGAACATCCATCACAATGCCCGTCTGACGCCACTGGGTCGAGCGGCGATGATCTCGCGGATCGAGACTGACGGCTGGCCGGTGGCCAAGGCGGCCGAAGCCTTCGGGATCTCGCGCCGCACGGCCGACAAGTGGTTGCAACGGCATCGGCGGGGCGGCGAGCGCAGGCTTCACGACCGCAACTCGGCGCCCCGCCGATGTCCGCGCAAGACACCAGCACAGACCATCGAGCGGATCGAGGCGCTGCGTCGCCAGCGCATGACCGGTCCGGCCATCGCTCAGGCCCTGGGGCTGGCCCGCTCGACGGTGGGATTGATCCTGCGCCGGCTGGGGCTGGGCAAGCTGTCGGCCCTGGACCCGAAGATCCCGATCGTCCGCTACGAGCGCGCCGCGCCAGGCGAGATGATCCACCTGGACATCAAGAAGCTGGGAAAGTTCAACGTCGAAGGCCACCGCGTCACCGGTGATCGGCGGCTGGGGCGCTCCAGGAGAGCCGGCTGGGACTTCCTGCACGTCTGCGTCGATGACGCCTCGCGCATGGCCTACACCGAGATCCTGCCCTCCGAAGGTCAAGCCGATACGACCGCCTTCCTAGAGCGGGCCATCGCCTGGCTCGGCCGCCACGGTGTCGCCGTCCAGCGGGTGATGACCGACAATGGTTCGGCCTACCGCTCCAAGCTCTTCGCCCAGGCCCTGCAGGCCGCCGGGGCCAGGCACGTACGCACCCGGCCCTATACGCCGCGCACTAACGGCAAGGCCGAACGGTTCATCCAGACCAGCTTACGCGAATGGGCCTACGGCCGTCCCTACGCCTGCTCCCAAGACCGCGCCAAAGCCATCGGTCCTTGGACCGACAGCTACAACCTCCACCGCCCGCACTCGGGCATCAAAGGCCTCACGCCCTGGCAGCGTGTGAACAACCTTCTTGGAAACGACACCTAAGGCGTCCATCCGCGAACAAGCGGAACGGTCTGCGGCGTCGCGGGGTTTCTAGCGGGTCCAATTCCCATTCCCCCTGAAGGAGGAAGACCCATGAAAGTCAGCGACGCCATGACCAGCCAGGTCTCGGTCGCCCGTCCCGGCGACAGCATCCGCAAGGTCGCCGAGGTGATGGCCAAGGTCGACAGCGGCGTGGTGCCGGTCGTCGAGGACGGCAAGGTGCTGGGCCTGGTCACCGACCGCGACATCGTCCTGCGCGTGGTCGCCGAAGGCCGCAGCTTCGACAGCCCCGTCTCGGAAGTGATGAGTGACGGCGAGGTGCTGTCGGTCAAGGAAGACGACATCCTGGCCGACGCCACCGCCAAGATGGCCAACAACCAGGTCCGTCGCCTGGTGGTGCTGAACGACACCGGCCGCCTGACCGGCATCCTGTCGCTGGGCGACGTGGCCAAGGACTACGGCGCCAAGCAGGTCGGCAAGACCCTGGAGGAGATCTCGCAGGAGCCCGGCGAGGCGGCGCACTGAGTTTCCCTCTCCCTCTGGGAGAAGGTTCGACGAACGCGACAACAAAAAGGGCGGCTCCTTGCGGGGCCGCCCTTCGTCGTATCGGGTTGTCGAACCGGTCTTAGACCAGCGACGGGTCGATCGCCTTGCAGGCTTCCATCAGGCCCTGCACCGACTCCACCGACTTGGCGAACATCGCCTTTTCGGCGTCGTTGGTTTCGAACTCGACGATCTTCTCGGCGCCGCCGGCGCCGATGACGACCGGCACGCCGACATACAGGCCCGACAGGCCGTACTCGCCGTTCAGGAAGGTGGCGCACGGCAGGACGCGCTTCTTGTCCTTCAGGTAGCTGGTGGCCATGGCGATGGCGCTTTCAGCCGGGGCGTAGAAGGCCGAACCGGTCTTCAGCAGGGCGACGATCTCGCCGCCGCCCTTGCGGGTGCGCTCGACGATGGCGTCCAGCTCTTCCTGGGTCAGGAAGCCGGCCTTCACGGCGTCCGGCAGCGGCAGGCCGCCGACGGTCGAGTGACGGACCATCGGGACCATGTCGTCGCCGTGGCCGCCCAGGGTCCAGGCGTGGATGTCTTCGACCGACACGCCGGTCTTTTCGGCCAGGAAGTAGGCGAAACGGGCCGAGTCCAGGACGCCGGCCATGCCGATGACCTTTTCCTTCGGCAGGCCCGAGAACTGCTGCAGGGCCCAGACCATCGCGTCGAGCGGGTTGGTGATGCAGATGACGAAGGCGTTCGGGGCGTGGGCCTTGATGCCTTCGCCGACGGCCTTCATGACCTTCAGGTTGATGCCCAGCAGGTCGTCGCGGCTCATGCCCGGCTTGCGCGGCACGCCGGCGGTCACGATGCAGACGTCGGCGCCGGCGATGTCGGCGTAGTCGTTGGCGCCCTTCAGAGCCACGTCCTTGCCGAACACGGCCGAGGCTTCGGCGATGTCGAGCGCCTTGCCCTGCGGGGTGCCTTCGGCGATGTCGAACAGGATCACGTCGCCCAGCTCTTCGCGAGCGGCGATGTGGGCCAGGGTGCCGCCGATCATGCCGGCGCCGATAAGGGCGATCTTCGCGCGAGCCATGGGGTCTCCATCAGGCTGTGGACAGGAAATGTCGGGGCGCGGTCTACGCCCCTCGCGGCTCAGTCTCAAGCCCCCTTTCCCGTTTCGCTGCGCTGCGGCAAAACGATCACAACAAACACAAGGAGAGGCGCCGTGAGCAAGACCGATCCTGGACGCTTTTTCGAGGACTTCCGCGTCGGCCAGGTGCTGGTCCACGCCACGCCGCGCACGGTGACCGCCGGCGACGTCGCGCTGTATACGGCGCTTTACGGTCCGCGGTTTTCCCTCTTCTCGTCCGATGAATTCGCCCGCGCCTGCGGCCTGGCCGCCGCCCCGGTCGACCCGCTGGTCGCCTTCCATGTCGTGTTCGGCAAGACCGTGCCCGACATCAGCCTGAACGCCGTGGCCAACCTGGGCTATGCCGAGGGTCGCTTTCTCGCTCCGGTGTTTCCCGGCGACACCCTGGCGGCGACCTCGGAGGTGATCGGGGTCAAGGAGAACTCCAACGGCAGGACCGGCGTCGTCTATGTGCGCACCACCGGGACCAATCAGCGCGGCGAGCCGGTGCTGACTTACGTGCGCTGGGTGATGGTGCGAAAGCGCGACCCTGCGGCCGTGGTCGAGGGCCAGTCGGTTCCGGACCTGGCCAAGGCGGTCTCGCCCGAGGACCTGGTCGTCCCGCCGGGCCTGGACGCCTCGGCCTACGACTGGGCCCTGGCCGGCGCGCCGCACGCCTTCGAGGACTATGCGGTCGGCGAGAAGATCGACCATGTCGACGGCATGGCGGTGGAAGAGGCCGAGCACCAGATGGCCACGCGCCTGTGGCAGAACACCGCCAAGGTGCACTTCAACCAGTTCGAGCGGAGCAAGGACCCGTCCGGCCGGCGCCTAGTCTATGGCGGGGTGGTGATCTCGACGGCCAAGGCCCTGTCGTTCAACGGGCTGCAGAACGCTGGCCTTATCCTGGGGATCAATGGCGGCCGGCACGTGGCGCCGTTCTTCGCCGGCTCGACGGTGTTCGCCTGGAGCCAGGTGCTCGACAAGGCGGACCTGCCTGGGTCTGGGGGAACGCTCGGCGCCCTGCGGTTGCGGCTGGTTGCCACCAAGGACAGGCCGTGTACGGATTTCCCCGACAAGGACGCGGATGGAACCTACGACCCGTCGGTGATCCTGGATTTCGACTATTGGGCGGGGGTCCCCAAGCGTGGCTGATTTTTCTCTGCACCCGGCCTTTCCGGCCAGCTCCCACGCGGTCGGCGAGCTGGCGCTTTGCCATGTGCGGCTGCATGACGACGCCCGCTATCCGTGGCTGGTGCTGATCCCGCGCGCCGACGGCCTCGTGGAGATCGAGGACCTGTCGCCGGAGGGCCGCGCGGCCCTGACCGAGGAAGCCGTCGCCGCCAGCGCGGCCGTCCGGGCCGTCGCCAAGGTGCTGGGCCTGGCGATTGACAAGCTGAACCTCGGCGCCCTGGGCAACGTCACCCCGCAGTTGCATGTCCACGTCCTGGGCCGCCGCGCCGGCGATCCGGCTTGGCCGGGTCCGGTCTGGGGCCATAGCGCCGGCGTGCCCTACCCCGAGGAGGTGCGCGCCGCGGCGATCGCGGCGGCGCGGGAGGCGCTGGGGCTCTAAGGCACGTAGATCCGCAGGTCCTGGAAGCGATAGCCGTGCTCGGCTTCGTACACCCGCGCGTGGAGGACGAGATCGCTGCGGCCTTCACCGACGGTGTGGAGATCGACCAACACCTCCCACCAGCCCTCCTGCCAGATGAAGACCGAGGCCTCCCAGGTTTCTGCCGGGAGCGGCTTCAGCACCTCGCCGTAGTCGGCGACATTATCGGCGTTGAAAGCCGCGTTCTCGGCCGAAAGGGGCGCGACGCCCTGGATCGGCGTCGACAGTGCGAAGTCATCAGCCACGAAGGCCGCAACGATGGCGACGAAGGTCGGGCGCCAGGCGGACGGTACGGGGCGCTCACCTTGGCCGTCCTTGACGATGGCCTCGCCCACAAACTTGCCGCGCAACAGGCGATGGGCCGCCTTGAAGTCCGCATCGGCAGGCAAGGGCCGCTCGATCTCGGCAGCGACGATCCGCTCCAGATAGGGATGACCGATCGCCACGAACCGTCTCAGGTCCGGCAGGGCGATCAACATCCGCCATTGATCCTCGTCCATCCAGGACAGGTGTTCGGCCGGCCTGGGGATCAGCACGGCCGGAACCTCGACCAGCTCGAACGCCCGAAAGCTTGCCGACCGGGAGTCGCCCAGCGACCTGAACCGGTAGGAGCGCCCGTGGCGATCGATCGCCACGCCGGTCTCCACGCCGTCGTAGAACCCGAAGGTCCAGACGTCCGCGAAGGCCTGCGGTCCTGCGGCCGCCTCACGCGCGGAGAGACGGGTCAGGACCTGCATGGCGTCACCCCAGAAGCGTCGCCACGCCGAGGCCGGCGGCGAAGGCCAGACCGGCCACCGCAGCCCCGACCGTGATCCACGGCCAAACAGGGCCTTTTTCCACGATAACCGCCGGAGGCGCAGGAGGCTGTTCGGCGTAGCGGGCCATGGCTTTGAGGGCGCGCAGGGCCTCGTCGGCCAGTTCCTTCATCCGCGCCACCGGCGACAGCTCGCGGGCGATCCAGCGGCGGACCACGGGGTCGGAAGCCGCCCACAGGTCGTGGGAAGGATCGATGCGGCGGGCCACGCCCTCGACCGTGACCATGGTCTTCTGCAGCAGGACGAGCTCGGGCCGCAGGGCCATCTCGAACAGGGCGGTGATCTCGAAGAGCTGCGCCAGGAGCTTGCCCATCGACACCTGGCGGGCGTCGCGGCCGAACACGGGCTCGCCGACGGCGCGCAGGGCCTGGGCGAAGGCGTCCATGTCCTGGTGGGCGGGCACGTAGCCGGCGTCGAAGTGGATCTTGGCCACCCGCACGTAGTCGCGGCTGAGGAAGCCGTAGAGGATCTCGGCCAGGTACTTGCGCTCGGCCGGACCCAGGCGCCCGACGATGCCGTAGTCGACGGCGGTGATGGCGGCCGGGGCGCTGACGAACAGGTTGCCCTCGTGCAGGTCGGCGTGGAACAGGCCGTGGTCCAGCGCCTGGGCCAGGAAGCCGCGCGTGACGTTGTCGGCCAGGGCCTTGCGGTCGAGGCCCTCCTGCTCCAGCGCCTTAGGATCCGACAGCGGCACGCCCGGCGCCCAGGCCAGGGTCAGCACGCGCTTGCCGACGCCGTCCCAGACCACCGCCGGGGCGCGCATGTGGGTGTCCAGCGCCATGGCCTCGCCCAGCTCGGCGCAGCCGGCGGCCTCGAAGCGCAGGTCCATTTCCAGGTCGAGCGCGCGGATCACCACCTCGACGAACTCGCGCGGGCGCAGGCGGCGGGCCGCCGGAACCAGACGGTGGGCCAGATCGGCGGCCAGACGCAGGGTGGCGCTGTCCTCGACAACGCGGCGTTCGATGCCGGGGCGCAGCACCTTCACGGCGACCTTCGAACCGTCCAGCAGGGTGGCCTCGTGGGCCTGGGCCAGTGAGGCCGCGCCGACCGGCTCGCCGAAGGTCGCGTACAGGCTGTCGATCGGCCGGGCCAGGCTGCGCTCGACCTCGGCCCGCGCGATGGCGGTCGGGAACGGCGCCAGGCGGTCCTTCAGGTGCGACAGGTCCTCGGCGAAGGTCGCGCCGAAGATGTCGGCCCGGGTCGACAGGAACTGGCCCATCTTGATGGCGACGGGACCGAGCCCCTCGAGCGCGCGGGCCAGGCGCTCGCCCGGGCGACCTTTACGGGTCTTGCCGCCGGCGAACAGGCGCAGGAACCGGCCGGCCAGCCGCGCCGACGGCGGCAGCAGCGGCTCGACTTCCTTGGGGACCAGGGCGTCGGCGCGCACCAGGCGCCAGCCGGCGCCGATCAGGCGCAAGAAGGCGGCGGCGCGGCTCATGCGGCGAAGGCCTTCGGGGCGAACGAGCGGACGGCGGGTGAAAAGGTCATGCTCAGGCCTGAAAGCCTGCTCCGCACCCGCCGGTCAAGGGCGGTGTGTCCTGGGGCAAGTCGAGATGGACCGAAGGCTCGACATTCGCCCGTGGTTCTGGCCCTTTCGGCCGGCGTGAACTCGGGGGCGGCATGTCGGACGATTGGGACTTCTATCAACTGCAGATCGACGGCAAGCCGGGCTCAATCTTCGTCGACCTGGGGATCGCGCAGGCGGCTCCGCTGCGGGATCGCCCGCGCGGCGCCTATCTGCGGGTCTTCATGCGGGCGCCGCGCCCGGACGGCCTGTCGAGCCAGGAAGAATTCGACGCCCTGATCGCCATCGAGGACGCCGTCGTCGCGGCCGCCGAGGCCGTCGACTGGCTCCATGTCGGCCGCAGCACTTCGGACGGGACGCGGGATTTCTTCTTCTACGGCCAGGACGGAGAGGCCTTCCATGCCGCCATGACCCAGGCCATGGTCGGGTTTGAAGGCTACCGCGCCGACATGGGCCAGCGGGACGATCCCGACTGGAGCAGCTACTTCGAGTTCCTCCATCCGTCCGAGACGTCGCGGCAGACGATCAACAATCGGCGCCTGCGCGAGTTGCTGGCCAACGAGGGCGATCAGGACGCGATCCCTCGCGTGATCGACCATCTCGCGCTTTTTCCCGACATGGCGGGGGCCGAGGCCTTCATCGCGGCGATCGCCGGTAAGGGCTTTGCGATCCTGCTACCCGAGGCGCAGGACGAGGTGGGCGTCAGCTTCAGCCGGTCGGGCCGGCCGAGCGAGATGGGCGAGGTCTGTCTGGACCTCGTCGACGCAGCGAGAGCCGCCGGCGGCCGCTATGACGGCTGGGGCTGCGAAGTCCAGACTGGGTAGCGCCGGATCCTAGAGCGCCCAGCCCTGGTGCAGAGCCGCCACGCCGCCGGTGAAGTTGGTGTAGGTGGCGCGCTTGAAGCCGGCCGCCTCGATCATCGACAGGAAGGTCTTCTGGTCGGGGAAGCGGCGGATGCTCTCGACCAGGTACTGGTAGGCGTCGCGGTCCTTGGCGACCCATTCGCCGACCTGCGGGATGACCTTGAAGCTGTAGGCGTCATAGGCCTTGGCCAGCGCCTCGGTGGCCGGACGCGAGAACTCCAGGCACAGGAAGCGGCCGCCGGGCTTGAGCACCCGGCGGGCTTCGCGCAGGGCCGCGTCGATGTCGGTGACGTTGCGGATGCCGAACGAGATCACGTAGGCGTCGGCATAGGCGTCGGGCAGCGGCAGGCGTTGGGCGTCACCCACGGTCCAGGTGATCTCGGGCTCGCCGCCCTTTTCGATCCCGGCCATGATCATTTCGGCGTTGTAGTCGATGATGTTGATGGTGGCGTCGGGACCGCCGCGGCGCTGCTGCGCTGAACGAGCAAGCTTGGCGAAGCGGCGGGCCATGTCGCCGGTGCCGCCGGCGCAGTCGATGATCACCTCGCCCGGCTGCGGGTTGAGCCTCGCCGCGACCGCGTCCTTCCAGAGCCGGTGCACCCCGCCGCTCATCAGGTCGTTCATCAGGTCGTAGTTCTTGGCGACGCGGTCGAAGACCCCGCGCACCAGGCCCGCCTTCAAAGCGGGGTCCACGTCCTTGAATCCGAAAGTGGCGGAGGGCTTGCTCATGACGTCTACGGGTCGGGCTCTCTATATGATCTTCGCCTATTAGACCGCGTCTCGCGCCGCGTCATCGTTTTAAGGGGTCTTCCTTGCCCGAACTGCCCGAAGTCGAGACCGTCCGCCGCGGACTCGAGCCCGTCCTGTCCGGCGCGCGGCTTTCCCGTGTGCGCGCCAACCGCCCCGACCTGCGCTTTCCCCTGCCCGACGGCTTCGTCCAGCGCCTGACCGGCGCGAGGATCCTGCGACTGGAGCGGCGAGCCAAGTACCTGCTGGCCCCGCTGGATCGCGGCGACACCCTGGTGATGCATCTGGGCATGACCGGAAGGTTCGAGATCGCCGCCCCGGAGGGCGCCGTGAGACCCGGCGACTTCGCCCGCGAGGTCAAGCCGGACGACAAGCACGCCCACGTCGTCTTCGAGACCGAAGAGGGCGCGATCGTCACCTATTACGACCCTCGCCGGTTCGGCTTCATGGACCTGATCGCCACCGACCGCGTCGACCGCCATCCGTGGTTCGCGACCATGGGCCCCGAGCCGCTGTCCGAGGCCTTCGACGCGAAGACGCTGGTCAAGGCCTTCGGTGGCCGCAAGCAGGGACCCAAGACCCTGCTGCTGGACCAGAAGACCGTGGCGGGCCTGGGCAACATCTATGTCTGCGAGGCCCTGCACCGCTCGGGCATCTCGCCGTTCAAGCCGTCGGGCCAGATCGCCGGCAAGCGGCTGGGCCCGCTGACGGCCGCCATCAAGGACGTGCTGGCCGAGGCCGTCGAGGTCGGCGGCTCGTCGCTGAAGGACTTCGCCGCCGCCGACGGGGCGCTGGGCTATTTCCAGCATCGCTTCCGGGTCTACGACCGCGAGGGCGAGCCCTGCCCCACCCCGGGCTGCAAGGGCGTGATCGCCCGCGAGGTGCAGGCCGGGCGTTCGACCTTCTTCTGCCCCGTTTGTCAGAAATGACCCTGGCCGCGCTTCCCGACGTCGAAGCGCGGCTTTCCGGTTTGGCGTGATGTTCCGTTCCCTCCTCGTCGCCCTGGCCACGCTGCTGGCCGCGCCCGCTTTGGCCGCGCCGCCGGTGTGGACGGTGCGCGACACGGATTCCGAGATCGTGCTGTTCGGCTCGATGCACGTCCTGCCCAAGGACCTCGACTGGAAGCCGCCGGCGCTGGACGCCGCCCTCGCCCAGGCCGACGACCTGTGGTTCGAGGTCCCGATGGACGCGGCCGCCGACCGGCGGATGCAGGACCTGGCCGGCGCCTACGGCCTGTTGCCGCCGGGCCAGACCCTGACCTCGCGGCTGAAGCCCCGCGCCGCCGCCCGGCTGCGCAAGCTGGCCGACCGGCTCGACGTGCCGATGAGCGAGATCGAGCGCCTCAAGCCCTGGATGGCCGAGGTGCGGCTGACCACGGCCGCCTTCGCCCAGGACCGGGGCCTGGCCGATGACGGGGTCGAGCGGCGGCTGCAGGCGGCCGCGCCGCCAAAGGTCGTCCGCAAGGCCTTCGAGACCCCCGACCAGCAGATGGCCCTGTTCGCCGGCGCGTCCGAGGCCGACCAGGTGAGGACCCTCAACGCCACGGTCAGGCAGCTGGAAAAGGACCCCGGCGCCTATCGCCGCCTGGTCGCAGCCTGGTCGAAGGGCGATCAGAAGGCGCTGGAACGCGCCGTGGTCGGCGGAATGCGGAAATCTTCGCCCGCCCTCTATCGCCGTTTCATCGTCGAGCGTAACGCACGGTGGATGGACGCCCTGCAAGCGCGCCTGGCCGGCTCCGGCCGGACGGTGGTGGTGGTCGGCGCCGGGCACCTTCTGGGTCCCGACGGCCTGCCGGCCCGCCTGCGCGCCCTGGGTTACGATGTCGAAGGGCCGCGCTAGACGGCCAAAGTGAGCATGAGGAAGGACGGCCGATGGCCTTTGAGACCCTGATCGTCGAACGCCCGACGACCGCGCCCGGCGTGGCCCTGATCCGCCTGAACCGGCCCGAGGCGCTGAACGCCCTCAACAGTGTTTTGCTGACGGAACTCGGCCAGGCCCTGGCCCAGGCCCAGGGCGACGACACGGTCGGCTGCATCGTGCTGACCGGCTCGCCCAAGGCCTTCGCCGCCGGCGCCGACATCAAGGAGATGTCGGACAAGTCCTATGCCGACATGTTCAAGGCCGACTTCTTCACGGCCCAGGCCCGGGCCATCGAGACGGTGCGCAAGCCGATCATCGCCGCGGTGTCCGGCTACGCCCTGGGCGGCGGCTGCGAGCTGGCGATGATGTGCGACTTCATCCTGGCCGCCGATACCGCCAAGTTCGGCCAGCCCGAGATCAATCTGGGCGTCGCGCCCGGCATCGGCGGCACCCAGCGCCTGACCCGCCTGGTGGGCAAGTCCAAGGCCATGGACATGATCCTGACCGGCCGGATGATGGACGCCGAGGAAGCCGAGCGCGCGGGCCTGGTCTCGCGGATCTTCCCGGCCGACCAGCTGGTCGACGAGGCCGTGAAGGTCGCCGCCAAGATCGCCTCCCAATCGCCCCTCGCCACGGCGATGAACAAGGAACTGGTCAACGCCGCCTACGAGACCACCCTGACCACGGGCGTGGCGCTGGAGCGGCGGCTGTTCCACTCGCTGTTCGCCTTCGACGACCAGAAGGAGGGAATGGCCGCCTTCGTCGAGAAGCGCAAACCCGCGTTCAAGGGTTCGTGACGGCGCCGCGCCGTCGGCCGACGAAGAATCCCCATGTGGATGGATTGACCCATCGGCGGGGTTCCCGTATATCCGCGCGCTCTTGATTTCACCTGCTTCGCGGCCGCCCGCGCGGCCGTCCGTTTGAAGGTCCTATCCATGGCCAATAATCCCGGCGCCAAGAAAGCGATCCGCAAGATCGCCCGTCGCACCGAAGTGAACACCGCTCGCCGTTCGCGCGTGCGCACCTTCCTGCGCAAGTTCGAAGACGCCATCGCCAAGGGCGACGTCGCCGTCGCCAAGGCCGCGTTCATCGAGGCTCAATCGGAGCTGATGCGCGCTGTCTCGAAGGGCGTCGTTCACCCGAACACGGGCTCGCGCAAGGTGTCGCGCCTGGCCGCCCGTCTGAAGAAGCTGGATAAGGCCGCCGCCTAAGTCCAGATCGCGAACGAACACCGTTCGTTCAGCGAAATCAAAGACTTGTAGAAGCCGATCGAGGCAACTCGGTCGGCTTTTGCTTTGTCTATGTACTCCTTTACCTGCCCCCCGGCTCGTCGAACGAAAGTCTTCAAAACGGCTTTCCCTTGACGGGCGAGGCGGTGTCGCGAGTCAACAGAAATATCCGCGATCGGACGCAAGTTTTCCGTTTGACCGGCCCGGGCCGGTGGCTAGTTTAAAGGTCTCAGCGCTCTCCCAGTCTTGTGACGACAGCGGCGGCGGCGGACATCATGCGTTCGCCGGTTAAGCCCCTGTGTGTCCTCAATTAATGCGGGGGGAGAGTTTCTGAGTTCGGTCGTGCGCCATGGGGGGCTTGCGACCGGCAATCTGTAATTGTGTGTATGCAGGCGCGAGGCGGTGAACTGATGTCGATCAAGGTCGGGGCGGCCAGTCAGGAATTGTCGGCGGCGTATGCCGCCGTCACGCGCGAGCCTGCCGGCATCGTGTGGAACAAAGTCTGCGTCTCCCTGAAACGCGAACTGGGCGACGCCGCCTTCGGTTCGTGGATCGCACCCGCGGTCCTGCGCGAGACGCAAGGCGGCGACGTCGTGCTCGTCACCCCCACCGGCATCGCGCGCGACTGGATCCGTCGCAGCGCCTGGCGCCGCATCGGCGAGCTGTGGGCCGCCGGCGACGCCGTGGGCCGCCGCATGGACCTCAAGTCGCGCCTCGAGTTCGAAGCCTCGGCCGACGCCGCCTCGGCCACCACCGGCGCCGTCTATGTCGAGGCCAAGCCGCAGCCGATCGAGATCGTGCTGCCGGTCTCCAGCGACGTCCCCGCCGCCGCGCCGACCCCCGCCGGCAAGACCTCGCCGATCCAGGGCCTGCAGGAACGCTTCACCTTCGACAGCTTCGTTCCGGGCCCCGCCAACGAATTCGCCCACGCCGTGGCGCGCCGCGTCGCCAGCTGGGCCGACGGCCACTTCAACCCGGTGCTGTTCCACGGCCCCTACGGCTTCGGCAAGACGCACCTGCTGAACGCCCTGGCCTGGGAGGCCATGCGCGCCGCCCCGAACAAGCGCGTGGTCTACCTGACCGCCGAGCGCTTCCTGTCGACCTTCGTCCGCGCGGTCATGGATCGCCAGACCACGGCCTTCAAGGACGAGCTGCGCGGCGCCGACCTCTTGATCATCGACGACGTGCACTTCATCGCCGGCAAGCAGTCGAGCCAGGAAGAGCTGTTCCACACCCTGACCGCCCTCGTCGAGGACGGCCGCCGGGTGGTGTTCTCGGCCGACCGTCCGCCCTCGGCCATGACCGAGATGGACGCGCGCCTGCGCTCGCACCTGTCGGCGGGCCTGGTCTGCGGCATGGAGCCGGCCGACCGCTCGCTGCGCCTGGGCATCCTCGAGCGCAAGATCGAGGCGCTGGGCCGCGCCCAGGGCTTCACCGGCACGGTGCGCCCGGAAGTGCTGCAATTCCTGGCCGACCGCTTCACCGACAGCGTCCGCGAGCTGGAAGGGGCGCTCAACACCCTGACCGCCCGCGCCGGCGAGCGCCTGTCGCGCCTGTCGCTGGATGAAGTCCAGGCGATCCTGCGCCCGCACCTGCGCGGCGGCGAGAAGCGGATCACCATCGACGACATCCAGAAGGCGACGTCCGAGCACTACGGCATGAAGCAGGCCGACCTGCTCAGCGAGCGCCGCAACCGCGCCATCGCCCGCCCGCGCCAGGCCGCCATGTGGCTGGCCAAGCAGCTGACCACCCGTTCGCTGCCGGACATCGGCCGTCGTTTCGGCGGTCGCGACCACACCACCGTGCTGCACGCCGTGCGCCGCATCGAGGCCCTGCGCCAGGACGACGCCGTGCTCAGCCAGGACCTGGAGACCATCACCCGCAAGCTGCGCGGCTGATCGGACTTTCACGGTCGACCGAAAGGGCCGCTCCGCAGGGAGCGGCCCTTTTCGTTTAGGCGGCTAGAGGGGCGTCGAAGCGACCGATCGGATGGCGGCCTTGGCGATTGAGGCTGCCTGCAAGGCGTTGCCATTGGCGCCGCTGACATTGTCGATGGCCTGCAGGGCCAGCACGAAGGCCGGGTCCTTGGTTTTCAGATCGGCACCCGCGGCGGCTTCAACCAGGGGCTTGGCATCGGCGGCGGGGCGCTCGGCGGTCAAACCATCCAGTGCGGCCACGGCAATTGAGCGCGCTGACGCGATACGGCCGATATCGATGTCGATCGCAGCGCGAACCTGCGACTGAGCGCTTTTTATGATGGTCTCGGCATGGGCGAACCTCTTTTGTCGAGCTTCTTCGAGACCGACCGCAGCATCTTCCAGCGCCTTTTTATCGTTTGGTGAGTCCTTTTTTGCTTTTTCTGACATGCTCTCGGCCTCCTTCAGGTCGATCGCAGTCCGCTCCTTACTGTCGATATCACCGAAGGTTAGGGCCGACAAAGCCGTGTCTGCCTGAGCACTGTAACGATCCTTCCACTTCGGCTCGCTAGGAGCGCATTTGTCGGTATCGGGAAGCTTGTTCATTGACATCGTTCCCGAGAACTTCCCCAGAGCCTTGTCGAAGCAGGCCATCGCCAGCGCCTTTTGGCTTTCGAGATCCTGGCGGAGACTGCCGTTGGTAACCCGGGCAGAGGGGGTGATGTCATAAGAGGCGAGGCGAATGTCGCCATAGCCATCGACAACACCGGCGACGGCGGCGGCCACTTCTTTGCCATCCCCTCCGCTCTGTGCGACCGCGAGCGCGCTAGCTCGCGCGGCCTGAACTTGCTGTTCGCGGGCGACGACGGCTTCGCGCATCTGGGAGAGGCCTCGCAGCATGCTGCAATCGCCGTGGAAGCGCGCGAAGTCGGCGAGCGCCAGGCCCATGGGCCATGCGTCCATATCCTCGCTCATTCGGCCTTCCAAATAGAGGCGATCCTTCTCGCGAAGCTGGACAATAGCGTCGGCGACGAGCTCGGCTCCCTGCTGGGCGAAGATTGAGCGGTCGATCGAGGCGCCGGTCGAGGTCGAGAAGGCTGACAGGTTCGACAGGATGCGTGCGCTGCGCACCGGTTCGGCCAATCCGCCGGCCAAACCGAACGCCGTGGCGGCGATATCCGAGGTCAGGCGCGCCGTAACCTGGCCGCCGCGTAAGCTCTGTAGATAGATCGAACAATTCGTCGTTGAAGCCGCCACTAACTGGGCAAGCACGGTGTTGCGGATCGACTTGTCGCCCGTGCTGTCGATTGCGACGATCAGTCTATCGAGTTCGGCGTCGCCTCCCGTTCTCGACCGGTAGGGCTTTGCCGACACGGTGCCGGCCGTGAGCTTCGGGTCGCCAATGAGCAGCAGATTTTCATAGTTTTTCTGCTTCAAGCTCTCGCGGATCACGACCGGCAAATCGATCTGGTATTCGCGCAGCGGACCGTCGTCGGTTTTCGCAGCGGCGGCCGGCTCAGTCATCAACGGATGTCGTCGGTCAATCATCCCATCCGTACATGCCGTGGTGATCAGCAGCACGCATGCCGCAGCACAAGCTTGTTTCTTCACGTTAAGGCCCCCGCCCCGATGTCGCAGATCGAATACCATCGCTATACAACATATACAATTAAAGGGCGAGTTTACTTGCTTGCCTCACAGTAAGGTTGATCCGCCCTCCTCCCGGCACGAGGCGCGAGGAGCCCGGCAGGATGCGGTCGACGCCGTGGAAGGCCAGCCGCGCGGGGCCCGACAGCCGGCAGACGTCGCCGGACGACAGCCGCACCGAGCGGGTCGGATCCTTCCGAGAAGTCCCGCCGATGCGGAACACCGCCGTGTCGCCCAGCGAGATCGACAGCACCGGAAAGCGCGGGTCGGCCTCGTCGCGGTCCTGGTGCAGGCCCATGCGGGCTTCAGGGCCGTAGAAATTCACCAGGCAGGCGTCGGGCGGAACCTCGGGATCGCCCAGGGCCGCCCAGAGATCGAGCAGCGCCTGGGGCATTCCCGGCCAGGCCGCGCCCGTGCCCGGATGGCGGTCGGCGTAGCGATAGCCGGCCGCGTCGCTGGTCCATCCCAGCGGACCCAGGCTGGTCATCGCCACGCTCATCGCCTTGCCGTAGGGCGTGGCGTAGTGGGCCGGTGGCGCGATCGCCGACGCCGCCAGCACCGCCTCGACCAGCGCGCGCTGGGCGTCGGGCGACAGCAGGCCAGGCCAGAGATCGAAACCGGGGACGAGGCTGACGGGGGTCATCATTACGCGGAATTAATGCCTGTGGACGGGCGGATGGGTGTTGGTTCGCGCCTTCGCGGGTTTCTCCGCACGATCATTCCATACCAGGGCCGTTCATGCGTCGTCTTCTGTCCACCGCCGCGGCGGTCACGCTGCTTCTCGCCTCCGGAACCGCCCTCGCCGCCCCGGCCGTCTCGAGCGCCAAGGGCGCGACGCCGGCCACGGTGACCACCCAGCTGCCGCGCAACGCCCATCCGACCCACTACGACCTGGCCTTCACGCCCGACGCTGAGAAGATGAGCTTCACCGCCTCGGTGAAGATCGCTGTCGAGGTCACCGAGCCGACCGCGACCATCACCCTGCAGGCGGCCGACCTGACGTTCGCCAAGGCCACGATCGACGGCAAGCCGGCGACCATCAAGGTCGACGAGGACGCCCAGACCGCCGCCTTCGCGGTCAAGGCCCCGCTGGCCAAGGGCAAGCACGTGCTGGCCATCGACTACGCCGGCAAGATCTACACCCAGGCCGCGGGCCTGTTCGCCCTCGACTACGACACCGAGGAGGGCCCCAAACGCGCCCTCTACACCCAGTTCGAGAACTCCGACGCCCGCCGGTTCATCCCCTCGTGGGACGAGCCGTTCCACAAGGCGACGTTCAGCGTCGAGGCCACCGTGCCGACCGGCCAGATGGCGCTGGGCAACATGCCGATCGCCAAGAGCGTCGACCTTCCCGGCGGCAAGACCCGCGTGACCTTCGCGACCTCGCCGAAGATGTCGACCTACCTGCTGTTCTTCGGCCTGGGCGAGTTCGAGCGCGCCAGCGTCAAGACCGCCGGCGTCGACATCGGGGTCGTGACCAAGAAGGGCGACCTGCCCAAGGCGAAGTTCGCCCTGGAGTCGGCCGGTCCGCTGACGGCCTGGTACAACGACTATTTCGGCGTCGACTACCCGCTGCCGGCGCTCGACCACATCGCCGCCCCCGGCCGCAGCCAGTTCTTCAGCGCCATGGAGAACTGGGGAGCGATCTTCTACTTCGAATACGCCCTGCTGATGGATCCGAAGATCTCGACCCAGCGCGACGCCCAGAACATCTACACCACCGTCGCCCACGAGACCGCCCACCAATGGTTCGGCAACCTGGTGACCATGGCCTGGTGGGACGACCTGTGGCTCAACGAAGGCTTCGCCTCGTGGATGGAGGGCCGGGCGACCGAGAAGTTCCATCCCGAATGGAACGCCGCCCTGGCCGCCGTCGGCGGGCGCGAATACGCCATGAGCCTGGACGGCCTGGTCACCACCCACCCCGTCGTGCAGCACGTCGAGACCGTCGAGCAGGCCAGCCAGGCCTTCGACGCCATCACCTACCAGAAGGGTGAGGCGGTCATCCGCATGCTGGAGGGCTATGTCGGCGAGGACGCCTGGCGCACCGGCGTGCGCGCCTACATCAAGGCCCACGCCTACGGCAACACGGTCAGCGACGACCTGTGGAAGGCCGTCGAGACCGCCGCCGGCAAGCCGATCACCGCCATCGCCCACGACTTCACCTTGCAGCCGGGCGTGCCCCTGATCCGCGTCGAGGCCGGCGCCTGCCAGGCCGGCAAGCAGGTGCTGACCCTGACCCAAGGCGAGTTCAGCAAGGACTTCCCCGACAAGACGCCGCTGTCCTGGCGCGTGCCGGTCAACGCCAAGGCCCTGGACGGCGCCGCGGTGGCCAAGACCGTGGTCGAAGGCGGCAAGGCCAGCCTGACCGTCGAGGGCTGCGGCCCCGTCGTCGTCAACGCCGGCCAGAGCGGCTACTACCGCACGCTCTACGCCCCGGCCCAGTTCCAGCGCCTTGCGGCCGATTTCGGCAAGCTGCCGGCGATCGACCAGCTGGGCCTGCTGTCCGACGCCTGGTCGATGGGCGCGGCCGGCCAGCAGTCGCCGACCGACGCCCTGGCCCTGATCGCCGCCACGCCGGCCGACGCCGACCCGCAGGTGCTGTCGAAGGTCGCCTCGGTGCTGTCGGCCATCGACGGCTATTACGAGGGCCAGGCCGAGCGCGCCGCCTTCCGCAAGCTGGCGCTCGCCCGCCTGTCGCCGCTGCTGGCCCGCGTGGGCTGGGAGGCCAAGGCCGGAGAGCCCGATCCCGTCGCCATCCTGCGCGGCGACCTGATCGCCACCCTGGGCGAGCTGGGCGATCCGGCCGTGGTCGCCGAGGCCCGCAAGCGCTTCGCCGCCGACAAGACCGATCCGGCCGCCATCCCCGGTCCGCTGCGCAAGGCGATCCTGGGCGTCGTGGCCGTCAACGCCGACGCGGCGACCTGGGACGCCATCCACGCCCAGGCCCAGGCCGAGAAGACGCCGCTGGTCCGCACCCAGCTCTACAGCCTGCTGGCGGCGGCCGACGACGAGGCCCTGGCCCGCAAGGCCCTGGACCTGGCCCTGACCGCCGAGCCGGGCGAGACCAACTCGGCCGGCATGATCTCGGCCGTCGCCTCGCGCCATCCCGACATGGCCTTCGACTTCGCCACGGCCCATCGCGACGCGGTCGACGCCAAGGTCGACAACAGCGCCCGCACCCGCTTCATCCCCAGCCTCGCCAAGGCCTCGGGCAAGCCGGAAACGGCCGAGAAGCTGAAGGCCTGGGCCAGCGCCAACCTCACTGAGAGCTCGCGCAAGGAGGCCGACAAGACGGTCTCGGCGATCGAGTACCGGGCCAAGGTGCGTCGTGAGCGGCTGCCGGCGATCACCGCCTGGGTCGCCAAGGCCGGCTGAACCGGACTTTTCGCGGCGTCGGCCGAGGGTCGACAGGCCGACGCTGCGACGTTCCGTCTTGCAGATTCCCCTTCTTTCCCTGCGGGAATGGGGTTGCGACTGTACGCGTATCCCCCATATCGGGCATCGAAGCGGGGTTGACGGGCTCGTCAACTTCGATTGAAGCCTCTCCTTTCGCCTGGTTCGTCCAGGCGGCAGGATTTTGGATCAACCCTAGACGCGACCAGACGGGGACGGACCGAGAAAAACCGGGGCGCTTCTGATAAGGCCCTTGTCACCGCCGTCCGCCATTCGAGGAGCTGCAGGCACACCACATGAGCAAGATTATCGGTATCGACCTTGGCACCACGAACTCGTGCGTGGCCATCATGGACGGCAAGAACCCGAAGGTGATCGAGAACGCCGAAGGCGCTCGCACCACCCCGTCGGTCGTCGCCTTCCTCGAGGACGGCGAGCGCCTGATCGGCCAGCCCGCCAAGCGCCAGGCCGTGACCAACCCGACCAACACCCTGTTCGCCATCAAGCGCCTGATCGGCCGCAACGCGAACGACCCGGTGGTCGAGAAGGACAAGGGCATGGTGCCCTACGAGATCGTCAAGGGCCCGACCGGCGACGCCTGGGTCAAGGCGCACGGCAAGGACTACTCGCCCCAGGAAGTCTCGGCCTTCATCCTGCAGAAGATGAAGGAAGCCGCCGAAGCCCACCTCGGCGAGCCGGTGACCAAGGCGGTCATCACCGTCCCGGCCTACTTCAACGACGCCCAGCGTCAGGCGACCAAGGACGCCGGCAAGATCGCCGGCCTGGAAGTCCTGCGCATCATCAACGAGCCGACCGCGGCGGCCCTGGCCTACGGCCTGGACAAGAACGACGGCAAGAAGATCGCGGTCTACGACCTGGGCGGCGGCACCTTCGACGTCTCGATCCTGGAGATCGGCGACGGCGTGTTCGAGGTGAAGTCGACCAACGGCGACACCTTCCTGGGCGGTGAAGACTTCGACCTGCGGATCGTCGACTACCTGGCCGACGAGTTCAAGAAGGAGCAGGGCGTCGACCTGCGCAAGGACAAGCTGGCCCTCCAGCGCCTGCGCGAAGAGGCGGAAAAGGCCAAGAAGGAGCTGTCGTCGACGGCTCAGTACGAGGTCAACCTGCCGTTCATCAGCATGAACGCCTCGGGCCCGCTGCACCTGAACATCAAGCTGTCGCGCTCGAAGCTCGAAGCCCTGGTCGACGACCTGATCGCCCGCACCATCGGTCCGTGCGAACAGGCCCTCAAGGACGCCGGCCTGAAGAAGAGCGACATCGACGAAGTGATCCTGGTCGGCGGCATGAGCCGCATGCCCAAGGTCCAGCAGGCGGTGCAGGACTTCTTCGGTCGCGAACCCCACAAGGGCGTGAACCCCGATGAAGTCGTGGCGCTGGGCGCGGCCGTTCAGGCCGGCGTGCTGCAAGGCGACGTCAAGGACGTGCTGCTGCTCGACGTGACCCCGCTGACCCTGGGCATCGAGACCCTCGGCGGCGTCTTCACCCCGCTGATCGAGCGCAACACCACGATCCCGACCAAGCGCTCGCAGACCTTCTCGACCGCTGACGACAACCAGTCGGCCGTGACCATTCGCGTGTTCCAGGGCGAACGCCCGATGGCCGTGGACAACAAGATCCTGGGCCAGTTCGACCTGGTGGGCATCCCGCCGGCGCCGCGCGGCGTGCCGCAGATCGAGGTCACCTTCGACATCGACGCCAACGGCATCGTCCAGGTTCACGCCAAGGACAAGGCGACCAACAAGGAGCACTCGATCCGCATCCAGGCCAACGGCGGCCTCTCGGACAGCGACATCGAGCGCATGGTCAAGGAAGCCGAGGCCAACAAGGCCGCGGACGAAGAAAAAAAGAAGCTGGTCGAGGCCAAGAACCAGGGCGAGGCTATCCTGCACTCGACCGAGAAGGCCCTGGCCGAGCACGGCGACAAGGTCGGCGCGGCTGAAAAGACCGCGATCGAGACCGGCGTCACCGAGTTGAAGACCGCCCTGGAAGGCGAGGACGTCGAGGCCATCCAGGCCAAGACCCAAGCCCTGATCCAGGCGTCGATGAAGCTGGGCGAGGCCATGTACGCCGCCCAGCAGGGTGGTGAAGGCGCCGAAGGCGGCGCCGAGGCCGCCACGGACGACGGCGTCGTCGACGCCGAGTTCGAGGAAGTGGACGGCGCCGACAAGCCGGCTTCCTAAGCCATGGACGCGCCGGCGAACGATCCTTCGAGATCCGTTCGCCGGCGCGCTCGTTTTGCGGTGCGCCCGATTGACGCCTTGCGGCGGGGCGCCCCCTCCCCCACCTCTTTCTCGACACTCCCTGTCTTGTTGAGCCTTACGGGCGCCGAACGCTGACGATGCGCGACTATTACGAAATTCTCGGCGTGAACCGGACCTGCGACGACGCGGGCCTGAAATCCGCCTTCCGCAAGCTGGCGATGCAGCACCACCCCGACCGCAACGGCGGTTGCGAGGATGCGAGCGGCCGGTTCAAGGAGATCAACGAGGCCTACAGCGTCCTCTCCGACCCGCAGAAGCGCGCCGCCTACGACCGCTTCGGCCACGCCGGCGTCAACGGCCCGCAAGGCGGCCCCGGCGGCATGGGCGGCGGGTTCGACGCCAGCGACATCTTCGGCGACGTGTTCGGCGATGTCTTCGGCGAGATGTTCGGCGGCGGCCGCCGCCAGTCCAACGGCCCCCAGCGCGGCCAGGACCTGCGCTACGACCTGGAGATCTCGCTGGAGCAGGCCTATGCCGGCGCCGAGGTCGAGATCACCGTTCCGGCGGCCATGACCTGCGAGGTCTGCGACGGCTCGGGCGCCAAGCCCGGCACCAGCCCCACCGTCTGCGGCTCGTGCGGCGGCGCCGGCCGCGTGCGCGCCACCCAAGGCTTCTTCTCGGTCGAGCGCGCCTGCCCCCGCTGCGGCGGCTCGGGCCGCCTGGTGCTCGACCCCTGCACCGGCTGCCATGGCCATGGCCAGGTCCGCAAGGAACGCATCCTGTCGGTCCGCATCCCGGCCGGCGTCGACGACGGCGCCCGGATTCGTCTGGCGGGCGAAGGCGATGCGGGCGTGCGCGGCGGTCCGCGTGGCGACCTCTACCTCTTCCTGTCGGTCAGCCCGCACGAGCTGTTCGAGCGCGACGGTCTCGACCTGCTCTGCACCGTGCCGGTGCCGATGACCGTGGCCGCCCTGGGCGGCGAGATCGAGGCCCCGTGCCTGAAGGGCGGCGAGACCTGCGACGGCACCTGCCGGATCAGCGTCAAGGTTCCCGAAGGCGCCCAGACCGGCAAGACCGTCCGCCTGAAGGGCAAGGGCATGCCGTCGCTGCGCAACCGCCAGCGCGGCGACCTGGTGGTCGAGCTGTTCGTGGAAACCCCGACCCACCTGTCGGCCCGCCAGAAGGAGCTCCTCAAGGAGCTGGCCGGCCTGTGCGACGACAAGCAGAACCCCAAGTCGGCCAACTTCGTCGGCAAGGCCAAGCGCTTCTGGGAAGAAGTGACGGGGAACTGAGCTTCCTGTCCCGATGATCGATGGAAGGCCCGAGGCGAAAGCTTCGGGCCTTTCCTTTTGCGCGCTTCGGCTTGCCAGAACGATCTTTTGTTCTACTATTGTTCCACGCAAGCCAGGGGACGCTCGTGACCGTCGACGTCGATCAGCCCGTCGCTCTCGTCGAGGACGACAACGGCCATCGCTTCCTGATCTATGCCGTCAATAGCGGCGTCCGCGTCGAGCTGCGCCATGACGGCGACGCGCTCTGGATGACCCAGGCGCAGATGGCGCAGCTCTTCGGGCGCGATCCCTCGGTCATCTACCGCCACGTCAGCAACATTCTCGAGGAAGGCGAACTCACCGAGGCGGATAACTTGCAAAAAATGCAAGTAATTGGCGCAGGCCGTCCGGGTACGCTCTACAGCCTCGATATGGTGATCTCGGTCGGCTATCGCGTTAGCTCGGCCCAGGCGACGCTATTCCGGAAATGGGCGACCGGCGTCCTCGTGCGCTTCGCCACCAAGGGCTTCGTCGTCGACGCCGAGCGCCTGAGGACCCCCGAAGAGAACGATCGCGTCCGCGAACTGCGCGAGATCGTCCGGGATATCCGCGCCTCGGAAGCCAACCTCTATGCCGAGCTGCGGCGCATCTGCGCCATGTGCCAGGACTACGTGCCGAGTTCCCAAGCCGCGACGACCTTCTACCGTCGCACCCAGGCCAAGCTGTTCTACGCCGTGACCAACCAGACACCGTCGGAAACGCTGAACGAACGCGCCGACGCCGCGGCGCCGAACATGGGCCTGCAGGCCTGGCCCAAGGACGAGATCCGCCAGGCCGACGCGCTGGTGGCCAAGAACTATCTGGCGCCGGCCGAGATCAGAGAGCTGAACCGCCTGACCGACATCCTGCTCGGGATCTTCGAAGACCAGCTCGACATCGGCCGATTGCTGGTCATGGACGACGCCACCCGCCTGCTCGACCAGCAACTGGCGAACCTGAACCGCGTCGTTCTAGATCATGGCGGGAACGTCCGCCACGACGAGGCCGCGGCCGCCGCGAAGGCGCAATACAAGCTTTTCGACGATCGACGCAGAGCGGCCCGGCGTGCGGAAACCGATCGTGACCTCGCAGCCCTTCGAGAAGCCGACAAGACCCTGCCGAAAGCGCGTCGGGCGGCGAAAAACCCCGGTCGCACCCCTTAACGAAAACCCCGACGCTCTGTAGTTTCCGGTCGGATGAACGCCCCCGTTTCTACGCCCGTCCAGACGTTCGACGCCACCGGCGCCACGCCGGTGATGCAGCAGTTCTTCGACATGAAGACCCGGCAGCCCGACGCCCTGCTGTTCTTCCGGATGGGCGACTTCTACGAGCTGTTCTTCGACGACGCGATCCGCGCGGCGGCCGCCCTGGGCATCTCCCAGACCTTCCGGGGCACCCATGCCGGCCAGCCGATCCCGATGGCCGGCGTGCCGCATCACGCGGCCGAGGCCTATCTGTCGAAGCTGATCCGCATGGGCTTCAAGGTCGCCGTCTGCGAGCAGATGGAAGACCCGGCCGAAGCCAAGAAGCGCGGCTCCAAGTCGGTGGTCCGCCGCGACATCGTCCGCGTGGTGACGCCGGGCACCCTGACCGAGGACGGCCTGCTGGACGCCCGGGGGGCCAATCGCCTGGCGGCAGTGGCCATCCGCGCGGGCCAGGCGGCCGTGGCGGCCGTGGAGCTGTCCACCGGCGAGGTCGAGTGCTTCTCGACCGGCAAGGACGGTGTCGGCCCGCTGCTGGCGGCCCTGTCGCCGTCCGAGACCCTGGTCGCCGACCGCCTGCTGGCCGACGATCACCTGGCCCAGACCCTGAAGATCTGCGGCGGCCTGATCCAGCCGATGCCCTCGGCGCTGTCGGAGCCGCAGGCCTCGGAGACCCGGGTCAAGCGCCTCTACGGCGTCGACACCCTGGACGGCTTCGGCGGCCTGGCCCCGGCCGAGATCGGCGCCCTGGGCCTGATCGCCGCCCACCTCGAAATGACCCAGGCCGGCAAGCTGCCGGCCCTGCGCGCGCCGCGCCGCGCGGCCGAGGCCGACGTAATGTCGATCGACCCGGCCACCCGCTCCAGTCTCGAGATCGACCGCACCCAGAGCGGCGACCGCAACGGCTCGCTGCTGGCGGCCATCGACCGCACCGTCACGCCGGGCGGCGCGCGCCTGCTGGCCTCGCGCCTGGCTCGCCCCCTGCTGGACCCTGCGGCCATCGACCAGCGCCTGGACGCGGTCGAATGGTTCGTCGAGCACCGGTCCCTGCGTGAACGCCTGCGCGAGCAGCTGAAGGGCTCGGGCGACATGGCCCGGGCCCTGGCCCGCCTGGCCCTGGGCCGCGGCGGTCCGCGGGACCTGGCCTGTCTGCGCGACGGCCTGAAGACCGGCGAGAAGCTGGCCGGCATGGTCGGCGGCTCGGGCGACCCGCTGTCGCCGCCGCCGGTCGAACTGGAGGGCGCCCTGGCCGCCCTGACGCCGTCGCTGCACCAGGGCGTCTCGCAGCTCCTGAACACGCTTGAAGCGGGCCTTGGCCCCGACCTGCCGGCCCTGGCCCGCGACGGCGGCTTCGTGGCCCCCGGGATCCGTCCCGAGCTCGACCAGGCCCGCGCCCTGCGCGACGACAGCCGCCGGGTGGTGGCCGCCCTGGAACAGCGCCTGATCCAAGAGGCCGGCATCCCGCTGAAGATCCGCCACAACGGCGTACTCGGCTATTTCGTCGAGGCCACCGCGGGCAAGGCCGATCCGCTGTTCCAGCCGCCGCTGAACGCCACCTTCATCCACCGCCAGACCCTGGCCAACCAGGTGCGCTTCACCACCGTTGAGCTGGCCGACCTCGACGCCCGCATCGCCCAGGCCGCCGAACGGGCCCTGGCCATGGAAGTGGCCGCCTACGAGGACTGGCGGGCCGAGGCCTGCGCCCTGGCCGCGCCGATCCAGGCCGCCGCCGAGGCCCTGGCCCGCCTGGACGTGGCCTCCAGCCTGGCCGAATGGTCCGAGGACGCCGGCGCCGTGCGCCCGGCCGTCGACAAGTCGCTGGCCTTCGAGGCCAAGGCCGCCCGCCACCCGGTGGTCGAGGCCGCCGTGCGCCGCGCCGGCGACCCCTACACCCCCAACGACTGCCGCCTGGACGCCGCCGGCGAGGTCGCTGCGCGCCTTTCCATCGTCACCGGCCCGAACATGGCCGGTAAGTCGACCTTCCTGCGCCAGAACGCCCTGCTGGCCATCCTGGCCCAGGCCGGCTGCTACGTGCCGGCCAAGAGCTTCCGGCTGGGCGTGGTCGACCGCCTGTTCAGCCGCGTCGGCGCCGGCGATGATCTGGCGCGCGGCCGCTCGACCTTCATGATGGAGATGGTCGAGACCGCCGCCATCCTGACCCAGGCCACCCCGCGCAGCCTGGTCATCCTCGACGAGATCGGCCGCGGCACCGCCACCTATGACGGCCTGGCCATCGCCTGGGCCTGCGCGGAGTCGCTGCACGACACCAACCGCTGCCGCGCCCTGTTCGCCACGCACTATCACGAGCTGGCGACGCTGGAGGAGCGCATGGCGCACGTCTCCAACCTCAGCCTGCGGGCCAAGGAGTGGAACGGCGACCTGGTGTTCCTGCACGAGGCCGCCGACGGCCCGGCCGACCGCTCCTACGGCGTGCAGGTGGCCAAGCTGGCCGGCGTGCCGCCGCAGGTGGTCGCCCGCGCCAAGGAGGTGCTCGATCGCCTGGAGAGCAAGACCGAATCACCGGCCAAGCTGGACGACCTGCCGCTGTTCGCCGCCACGGCGCCCATCGCCGCGGCGCCTGCCGTTTCGGCGCCCAGCGCCGTGGATGGGGCGCTGAAGGAGCTGGACGTGGACGGCATGAGCCCCCGCGAGGCTCTCGAAGCGCTTTATCGCCTTAAGGGTCTGCTCAAGACCTAGGATCAATCATAGGAGCATGGCGGCGGCCGGTTCCGGTGGTCGCTTTGGCCGCCCGTCTCGGACACCCATATAACCGCCATGCCTCGCCGCCTTCGCCCCACGCCCCTGGAACATGTCGTCGACGGCCACGCCCTGCGCGCGCGCCTGTCGGCCGCCGCCCTGGACGCCATCGGCGACGAGGCCGCCCAGCGCGCCCGGGCGATCGACATCCTCAAGCAGGCCCTGTTCCGCGGCCGCATGATCGCCAAGGAGCGGCTGGAGAACGGCGCCGGCGGCGTCGAGACCGCGCGCCTGCTCAGCGGCGTCACCGACGAGGTGATCACCGCCCTCTACGACTTCACGACGGTGCACGTCTTCCGCGCCCGCAACCCGACCGAAGGCGAGCGTCTGGCGCTGATGGCCGTGGGCGGCTACGGCCGCGCCACCCTGGCCCCGTTCAGCGACATCGATCTCCTCTTCCTGCGGCCCTACAAGCAGACGCCGCACGTCGAGAGCGTGATCGAATACATGCTCTATGCGCTGTGGGACCTGGGCTTCAAGGTCGGCCACGCCTCGCGCACCATCGAGGAGTGCGTCCGCCTCTCGAAGGAAGACTTCACGATCCGCACCTCGATCCTCGAGGCCCGGCGGCTGACGGGCGACGAACGCCTGGCCGCCGACCTCAAGCGGCGGTTCCGCGACGAGGTCATGAAGGGCACCGGCCAGCAGTTCGTGGCCGCCAAGCTCAAGGAGCGCGACGATCGCCAGGCCCGCGCCGGCGCCAGCCGCTACATGGTCGAGCCCAACGTCAAGGAGGGCAAGGGCGGCCTGCGCGACCTGCACACCCTGGTGTGGATCGCCGAGTACCTGCACCCGGTCGACGCCCCGGAGGACGTCTTCAAGATGGAGGTGTTCTCGGGCCGCGAGACCAAGGCCTTCATCCGCGCCTTCGACTTCCTGCACGCCGTGCGCGCCCATCTGCACTTCACCACGGGCCGTCCCGAAGAGCGCCTGACCTTCGACCTGCAGCCCGAGATCGCCCGCCGCATGGGCTATGGCGACCGCGGCGACGCGCCGGCGGTGGAGCGCTTCATGCGCCGCTACTTCCTGATCGCCAAGGAAGTGGGCGCGCTGACGCGGGCTTTCTCGGCCAAGCTGGAGGCCGAGCACTTCAAGAACGAGCCCAAGGGCATCTCGCGCTTCCTCCCGGGCGCCAAGCCCAAGCGCAAGGCCCTGGACGCGCCCGGCTTCTACGAGGACGGCGGCCGGCTGAACATCGACGGGCCGGCGATCTTCGAGAGCGATCCGGTCAACCTGATCCGCCTGTTCAAGATCGCCGACGAGCGCGACCTTGACCTGCACCCCGACGCCTTCACGGCCGTGACCCGGCACCTGGGGCTGATCACCTCGAAGGTGCGCCGCGATCCGGAGGCGACGCGGTCGTTCCTGGACCTCTTGGCGCGAGGCAAGCGCAGCTATCGCACCCTGACCCTGATGAACGACGCCGGCGTGCTGGGCCGCTTCATCCCGGAGTTCGGCCGCGTCGTCGCCCAGATGCAGTTCAACATGTACCACTCGTACACGGTGGACGAGCACACCCTGCGCGCGGTGGGCCTGATCGGCGACATGGCCGCCGGCCGCCTCTCGGAAGACCATCCGCTGGCCGTGTCGATCATGCCGCTGATCGAGGACCGCGAGGCCCTGTTCCTGGCCATGCTGCTGCACGACACCGGCAAGGGCGGCGTCGGCGGCCAGGAGAAGGCCGGCGCCCGCTCGGCCCGCAGCGCCTGCGAGCGCCTGGGCGTCGAGCGGTCCAAGGTCGAGCTGGTCGCCTGGCTGGTCGAGAATCATCTCGTGATGAGCGACTTCGCCCAGAAGCGCGACGTGTCGGATCCCGGCACCGTCGCCGCCTTCGCGCGCATCGTCGAGAACCCCGAGCGCCTGCGCCTGCTGCTGGTCATCACCGTGGCCGATATCCGGGCCGTGGGGCCCGGCGTGTGGAACGGCTGGAAGGGCCAGCTGCTGCGCGAGCTCTACAACGCCACTGAGGCGGTTTTCAGGGGTGGCCGGGGCAGTGACGCCACCGCCAACGTTCAACGCCACCAGGAGGCCGCCGCGGCCGCCGCACGCGAGGCCCTGATCGCCGCCGACCCCGCCGCCAAGGGCTGGGCCGCGGCCATGGAGGACGCCTATTTCGGCGCCTTCGGTCCGCAGGACCTGCTCGACCATGCCGCCCTGGCCCGCCGGGCCGCCATCCAGGGCGGCGCGGCCGCCGAGGGCAAGGTCAATCCCGGCGCCAACGCCGCCGAGATCGTCATCGCCGCGCGCGACCGTCGCGGCCTGTTCGCGGATCTGGCCCTGGCCATCTCGTCGCTGGGCGGCAACGTCGTCGGCGCCCGGGTCTTCACCTCCCGCCAGGGCCAGGCGCTGGACGTCTTCTATGTGCAGGACGTCACCGGCTCGGCGCTGGGCTGCGAGAACCCCCGCGCCCTGCGTCGCCTGGCAGACGCCCTGGAAGCGGCCGGTCGCGGCGAGGGCGTCAATGTCGAGGCCCGGCGCGGCGCCGAGCTGGCCCGCACGGCCGCCTTCGCCATCGCTCCCACCGTCGTCGTCGACAACGAGGCCTCGCACGAGGCCACGGTGGTGGAAGCCTCGGGCCGCGACCGTCCGGGCCTGTTGCAAGCCCTGGCCCGCACCCTGGCCGACAACGGTCTCTCGATTCAGTCGGCCCACATCGACGGCTATGGCGAGCGGGCGGTCGACGCCTTCTACGTGCAGACGGCCGAGGGTGGGAAGCTGGCCGACGGCCGCAAGGTCTCGGCGCTGAAGGCCGACTTGCTTTCGGCGCTCGAGCAGAACGAGGCGGGCGCCCCGAGCACCCGTCCGGGTCTCAAGCGCGCCCGGGCCAGCGTCGCGCGCTAGGACCGGCGCGCGGATAGCGATTCGAGATTCCGGTCAAATAGTTCGCTGGCAACCGCGTCGCCGGGCTGTGGAAAAATTCCGTCGCCGGAGCTTTCAATTCGGCGGCCGGTTCTGGATTTTTCCCTTATCCGGCAATGGATTACGCGAGAATATCGCCCTCCCCGCCCTCGCCTGTGGCGAATGGCGCGACCCAGTATACGGCCGCGCCTTTCTTCATGCGCCACAGGAGACCCCGAAAACAGGGCCGATCAGACGCCCCGCGTCAGGCGGTTGCAGAGGTCGTCCAGTTGCTCGAGGGTCGCGTAGCGGACGATGAGCGAGCCGGCGCCGCCGCGATGGTCGATCTCGACGTCGAGGCCGAGGACCGACGACAGGTCGGCTTCCAGGGCCTGGGTGTCGGTGTCCTTGGCGCGCGGCGCACGCGGAGGCGCCGAGCCGCCGTTCTTGGCGCGCGGGGTGGCGTCGCCGGTCTGGGCGACGCGGGCCAGGGTCTCGGTCTCGCGCACCGACAGGCCGCCGTCGATGACCTGCTGGGCCAAGGCGCCCGGATCGGCGGCGGTGGCGATGGCGCGAGCGTGACCGGCGGTCAGGGCGCCGGTCACCAGGTGCTGCTGCACCGCTTCCGGCAGGGCCAGCAGGCGCAGGGTGTTGGCCACATGGCTGCGGCTCTTGCCGATGGTCTGGGCGATGGCGTCCTGGGTGCGGCCAAACTTGTCCATCAGCACGCGGTAGCTCAGGGCCTCTTCGAGGATGTTGAGGTCCGAGCGCTGGACGTTCTCGATGATGCCGATCTCGAGCACGGCCAGGTCGTCGAGCTCGCGCACGATGATCGGCACGGTCCGGAGACCGGCGCGCTGGGCGGCCCTCCAGCGACGCTCGCCGGCGACGATCTGGTACTCGCCCGGAGCGCCCGGCGCCGGCCGCACCAGGATCGGCTGGAGCACGCCCTTCTCGGCGATGGAGTTGGAAAGTTCTACCAGGTCTTCCTCGCGGAAGGTCCGGCGGGGCTGGTCGGGATTACGCTTCAGAAGCTCGATCGGGGCTTCCCGCGAACCGCCGGTATTGTCGCCCGGCGCCTGGGCCGGGGCGGCGTCGACCTCGCCCAGCAGCGCCGACAGACCGCGACCCAGACCCCGACGGCCTTCCGACATCCCCGCTTCACCGACCACGACCGTCTCCTCGAAACTTCAACTTCAATAGTGACTTCGACCCGTATCCTCAGGTCGAGGCTCAAATGGGTAGGCCCTGTGGATCAGGCGGCCTGGGCCTGGCGATCCTTCTCGCGGCTGATCACTTCACGAGCCAGCCGCAGGTAGGCTTGGCTGCCAGCGCACTTGAGATCGTAGAGCAGCACCGGCTTGCCGAACGACGGCGCCTCCGACACCCGGACGTTCCGCGGTATGACCGCGTCGTACACCTTGTCGCCGAAATGCTCGCGCACGTCGCGGGCCACCTGTTCGGAGAGGCTGTTGCGGCGATCGTACATGGTCAGCACCACGCCCTGGATCTCCAGGCGCGGGTTCAGGCTGCCACGGACACGCTCGATGGTGCGGATCAGCTGTGTCAGGCCTTCCAGGGCGAAGAACTCGCACTGCAGGGGCACGAACACGGCGTCGGCCGCGGTCATGGCGTTGACCGTCAGCACGTTCAACGACGGCGGACAGTCGATCAGCACATAGGTGTAGGGGCCGCTGGCCCGCAGCGGCTCCAGGGCGTCGCGCAGGCGGTACGAGCGACGGGCCACCTGGCCCAGCTCCAGCTCCACGCCCGACAGGTCGGCGTCGGCCGGGATCACGTCCAGGCCCGGCAGCGAGGTCTGGACGGCGGCCTCGATCACCGGGGCCTCGCCCATCAGCACGTCGTACAGCGTCTTCTTGCGCTGCAGGCGCCCGATGCCCAGGCCCGTGGAGCAGTTGCCCTGCGGGTCGGCGTCGATCAGCAGCACGCGCTCGCCGCATGCGGCCAGGGCGGTGCCCAGGTTGATGGCCGTGGTGGTCTTGCCCACCCCGCCCTTCTGGTTGGCGACCGCCAGGACTCTCAGCTCAGACTTTGCGGACACGGCTCAGCCCCTTGATTTGCACGACATGACCGCGCGGGTCGCTCTTGGAGCCCCGCACGTCCGACTCGAACTTCCAGGTCTTCTCGGCTTCAGCGATCTCGGCGGCGACCTCCTGGCCCTTCAGGAACCAGGCGACCGCGCCGCGCTTGAAATAGGGTTGCGAGTATTCCAGCAGGCGCGGCATCGGCGCGCAGGCCCGGGCCGTGACCACCTGCACCTTGAGGTCCAGGCTTTCGGCGCGGGCGTTGTGGATCTCGACCGGCAGGTCGAGTTCGCGGCAGACGGCGTCGAGGAAGCGGCAGCGCTTGGCCATGCTCTCGACGAGGTGGACCTTGGCCCCGGGAACGCCCTTCAGCAGGATGGCCAGCACCACGCCGGGCAGGCCGGCGCCGGCGCCCAGGTCGGCCCAGACCTTGGCCTGCGGCGCGAAGGTCAGCAGCTGGGCGCTGTCCCAGGCGTGGCGGTTCCAGTAGGCAGCCATCGAGGCCGGACCGACGAGGTTCATCACCTCGTTCCATTCGGCCAGCAGATCCTTGTAGCGCGCCAGGTCGGCGATCTGGGCGTCAGTCGAACCCGTCAACCGCTGGAAGGCGGCGGCGTCGACTGGGTCGAGCGTTTCGATGACGAGATTGGAAGCGGCTTCAGCCATCAGGCGGCCCGGCCCCGTCGCACGTGGGCCAGCAGGGCCGTCAGGGCGCCCGGGGTGACGCCCTCGATGCGGGCCGCCTGGCCCAGCGTCAGGGGCTTCACCCGGATCAGCTTCTCGCGCACCTCGTTGGAGAGGCTGCCGATGTCGCGGTAGTCGAGGTCGGCCGGCAGGCGCAGATCCTCGTCCTTGCGCAGGGATTCGGCGTCGGCGCGCTGGCGGTCAAGATAGCCGGCATAGGCCGCCTCGATCTCGATCTGCTCGCGAGCCATCGGGCTCCAGTCGGCGATCTCGGGCCAGACGCGAACCAGGTCGTCGAGACCCACGTCCGGATAGGCCAGCATGGCCAGGACGTCGCGGCGCTGACCGTCGGCATTGACCTTGAAGCCGGCCTTGACGGCCTCAGCCGGGGTCATGTTCAGGGCGCGGGCGCGAGCACGGACCGCGTCCAGCTCCGCCTTCTTGGCGGCCCAGGCGGCGGCGCGGACGTCGCCCACGACGCCCAGCTGCACGCCACGCTCGGTCAGGCGCTGGTCGGCGTTGTCGGCGCGCAGGGTGAGGCGGAACTCGGCCCGGCTGGTGAACATGCGGTAGGGCTCGGTCACGCCACGGGTGACCAGGTCGTCGATCATCACGCCGATATAGGCTTCGTCGCGCGCGAACACCGCCGGCTCGTGGCCCAGCGCCGACAGCGCGGCGTTCATGCCGGCGACCAGGCCTTGCGCCCCGGCCTCTTCATAGCCCGTGGTGCCGTTGATCTGGCCGGCCAGATAAAGGCCCGGCAGGCGCTTGGTCTCCAGCGTGGCGTAGAGCTCGCGCGGATCGACATAGTCGTATTCGATCGCGTAGCCGTAGCGGATCACCTCCACGGCCTCGAGGCCGGGAATGGTGCGCAGGAACAGGAGCTGGGTCTCGGCCGAGACCGAGGTCGAGACGCCGTTCGGATAGACGGTGTCGTCGTCCAGGCCTTCGGGCTCCAGGAACACCTGGTGGCTGGTCTTGTCGGCGAAGCGGACGACCTTGTCCTCGATCGACGGGCAGTAGCGCGGGCCGATCCCCGTGGCGCGACCGCCATAGACGGCGGACTCGCCCAGGCGATCGGCGATGATCCTGTGGGTTTCCTCGGTGGTGAAGGTGATGCCGCAGCGGATCTGCGGCACCTCGATCTTGTCGTTGAGGAACGAGAACGGCACGGGCTCTTCGTCGGCCGCCTGCATGTCGAGGCGGTCCCAGGCGATGGTCTTGCCGTCCAGGCGGGCGGGCGTGCCGGTCTTCAGGCGGCCCATGTCGAAGCCCAGGCCATAGAGACGGTCCGACAAGCCGATCGACGGCTGGTCGCCGACCCGGCCGGCCGGGATGCGGGTTTCGCCCTGGTGGATGACGCCCTTCAGGAAGGTGCCGGTGGTCAGCACGACTTTAGACGCGCGATAGACCGTACCCTCCCCGTCCACGGCGCCGGCCACGTGGGCGTCCTCGACGATCAGGTCTTCGGCGGCGGCGGCGATGACGTCGAGGTTGGGATAGGCGAACAGCTCGGCCTGCATGGCCTGACGATAGAGCTTGCGATCGATCTGCGAGCGCGGACCGCGGACGGCCGGGCCCTTGGAGCGGTTCAGCATCCGGAACTGGATGCCGGCCTTGTCGGCCATGCGGCCCATCAGGCCGTCCAGGGCGTCGATCTCGCGCACCAGGTGGCCCTTGCCCAGGCCGCCGATGGCCGGGTTGCACGACATCTCGCCGACGGTTTCACGTTTGTGGGTCAGCAGCAGGGTGCGCGCGCCGGTGCGCGCGGCGGCCGCCGCGGCCTCGCAACCGGCGTGACCGCCGCCAATAACGATGACGTCCCAGGACTGGGGCGAAGAGCTGGACAAGGGAGAAACGCGCCTCAATGCGGAACACGCCCGACCCGGCGGGCGCGTGCCTGACTTATAGCTTCAAGCCGCCCTGTGGGCGAGTCGAGTCCGGGGCGTTTCACGTGAAACGCGGTGCGCGTATCTGTGGTCAGGCTGTGGACGGTTCAAGACCCTGTTCCACGTGAAACATTCACTTCCCAATGCAGAAGCTTGAAAAGACACGGTCAAGCACGTCTTCCGGATCGATCCGGCCTGTGATCCGAGACAATGCACGGGAAGCCAGGCGAACATCCTCAGCGGCCAGTTCCACGTCGTCTACCTCGGCCAGGGCGCGTTCCAGGTAGGCTCTGGCCTCCCCCAGACGTTCCGCGTGGCGGATCCGCGTGGCGGCGGGAAACTCCGCGCCGGACAGCGCCTGGACCACGTGATCGGTCAGGGCGGCGCGGATCGGGTCGGCCCCCTGCTCCCGCGCCGACAGCGCCACCACGTGCAACCCGAGTTCGGCGGTCTGTTCGCGTATGGCCGCAACGACAGCCGGCTCTACCAGATCGGTCTTGTTGACCACCAGCCAGTCACCCGCGCGGACGATTGCGTGGTGTTCGGAATGTTTCACGTGAAACTCGCCGGCATCGACGACCCACATCCGCAGGTCGGCTTCCTCGGCCCAGACCCGCGCGCGGCGCACGCCCTCGGCCTCGATATCGTCGGCGGTCTCGCGGATCCCGGCCGTATCGGCCAGCAGCGCCTTGTAGCCGCCCAGCACCAGCGGAACCTCGATGACGTCCCGCGTGGTCCCAGGCGTCGCCGTGACGATCGCCGCGTCGCGCTCGGCCAGCGCATTGAGCAAGGTGCTCTTGCCGGCATTGGGCGCGCCGACCAGGGCGATGCGGAAGCCGTCCCGCACCCGGCGACCACGTGCGACATCCGCCAGGGCGACGTCGATCTCGGCCTTCAAGGTCTCCAGTCCGGGACGGGCCCGGGCCGCCACGTCTTCCGGCAGTTCCTCGTCGGGGAAGTCGACGGCCGCTTCCAGCATGGCCAGGGCCTGGACCAGCAGGTCGCGCCAGGCGTCGTAGCGCCGGCCCAGGGCGCCGCCCAACTGGCCCAGCGCCTGCTTGCGCTGGCCTTCGGTCTCGGCGTCGATCAGGTCGCCCACGGCCTCGGCCTGGGCCAGGTCGAGCTTGCCGTGCTGGAAGGCGCGGCGGGTGAACTCCCCCGGTTCGGCCAGGCGCAGGCCCAGGGCCGACAAGGCGCCGAGCATGGCCTCGACGACCGCCCTGCCCCCATGCACGTGAAACTCGGCGGCGTCCTCGCCGGTGTAGCTGGCCGGCCCCTGGAACCACAGCACCAGCGCGTCGTCGAGCGCGACGCCGTCTTGGCGCAGGGTGCGAAGGACGGCCTGGCGCGGCTTGGGGAGGTTTCCCGTGAGGGCGCGCACGGCCTCGCCGCTGGCCGGACCCGAGACGCGGATCACCGCCACGGCGGCGCGGCCCGCCGCCGTCGCCGGCGCGTAGATCGTATCGACCATCAGATCAGTCGCGCTTGCCGACCGCCGCTCCGGCCGCGGCCGTCATCAGCTTGCGGAAGCTGTCCTGGGCGCCGGCCCCGAACGCCATCCAGTTCTTCAGAAGCTCTTCGGGGGCCAGCATCGCCATGTTGGCGTCCATGCGGGCCTGCATCTCCTTGACGAGATGGTCGTTCAATCCGCTTACGTCGGGCAGGCCCAGGAAGGCCCGCGCCTCGACCGGGGTGCAGTCGATCTCGATCGTCATCTTCATCGAAAAAGTTCCCTGGCGGCAGGCCACGAGATTGTGACGCCGCGCACTGCTCGGGGCAGGTTAGAGCGCTTCGGTCGAAAGTCCCATCGACGGCTTATTGTATGTGGAGAGCCCCATGAGCGAGACCCTCACGATCAACACGCCCGATGGCGACTTCTCGGCCTATGTGGCGCGTCCCGCCACGGGAGACAATCCGCCGGCCGTCGTCGTCATCCAGGAGATCTTCGGCGTCAACCAGGTGATGCGCGACATCTGCGACAAACTGGCCGGCGAGGGCTTCCTGGCCGTGTGCCCCGACCTCTTCTGGCGGATCGAGCCCGGCATCGACATCACCGACAAGTCGGAAGCCGAGTGGAAGAAGGCCTTCGAACTGTTCAACGCGTTCGACGTGGACGCCGGCGTCGCCGACATCGACGCCACCATCGACGCCATCCGCCCGCAGTCGTCGGGCAAGGTGGGCGCGGTCGGCTACTGCCTGGGCGGCCTGCTGGCCTTCCTGACCGCCACCCGCACCGACGCCGACGCCTCGGTCTCCTATTACGGCGTCGGCCTGGAAAAGCATGTCGGCGAGGCCGAGAAGCTGGAAAAGCCGCTGCTGCTGCACGTGGCCGAGGAAGACAAGTTCGTGCCCAAGGAAGCCCAGCAGGTGATCTTCGCCGCGCTGAAGGACCACCCGCAGATCACGCTTCATACCTATGCGGGCCGCGACCACGCCTTCGCCCGCGAGGGCGGCGAGCACTATGACGCCGCCGACGCCGCCCTGGCCAACGGCCGCAGCCTGGCCTTCTTCAAGAAGACCCTCGCCTGATGCTGGCCGTCGAAGCCAAGGCCGCCGGCGGGCCCGAGGTGCTGGAGGTCGTCGAACGCGACCTCCCCTCGCCCGGCCCCGGCCAGATCCTCGTCCGCCATGCGGCCGTCGGTCTGAACTTCATCGACACCTATCACCGCTCGGGCCTTTACCCAGTGAAGTACCCGCAGGTGCTGGGCCTGGAAGCCGCCGGTCACGTGGAGGCCGTCGGCGAGGGCGTCACCCGCTTCGCCGTCGGCGACCGCGTCGCCTACAACGGCACGATGGGCGCCTATGCGCAGGCCTCGGTGGTTCCGGCCGATCGGGCGGTGAAGGTTCCGGAAGGTGTCGACCTGGAGGTCGCCGCCGCCGTCCTGCTCAAGGGCATGACGGCCGAGTTCCTGGTCCGTCGCTGCTTCCCCGTGCAAGCCGGCCAGACCGTGCTGGTCCATGCGGCCGCCGGCGGCGTCGGCCAGATCCTGGTGCAGTGGGCCAAGGCCCTGGGCGCCAGCGTCATCGCCACGGTAGGCTCGGAAGCCAAGGCGCAGATCGTCCGCGACCTCGGCGCCGACCACGTGATCCTCTACGACCACGAGGACGTCGCCGCCCGGGTCGCCGAGATCACCGGCGGGGCCGGCGTGCCGGTCGTCTATGACGGCGTGGGCAAGGACACCTTCCAGGGCAGCCTGAAGAGCCTGGGCCGGCGCGGCGTGCTGGTCACCTATGGCAACGCCTCGGGACCCGTGCCGCCGTTCGCGCCGCTGGAGCTCGGCGCCAAGTCGGCCTTCATCACCCGCCCTCGCCTGTTCGACTACATCGTCACGACGGAGGAGCTCGACGAGAGCGCCGCGGCCCTGTTCGAGGTCCTGGCGTCTGGCGCGGTGAAGATCGAGATCGGGCAGCGGTTTCCGCTGGCGGAGGCCCGAGCGGCGCACGAGGCGCTGGAGGGTCGGAAGACGACAGGGGCGACGGTGCTGGTTCCGTAGCACCAAGATCCTCTCCCTTTGGGAGAGGTGTCGGCGTAGCCGACGGAGAGGGGTGTGGGTGATCAGCTGGCCGATACTGCGGCAGCTGAGAACGTCCCCCCTCCGGCCTTACGGGCCACCTCCCGCAGAGGGGAGGATCTCAACGCCACCGACCAACAAAAAGGCCCCGGATCGCTCCGGGGCCTTTCTCGTGTTTCACGTGAAACACCAAGCTTAAGTATTCATGCTCTGGAAGAAATCGCCGTTCGTCTTCGACTGGCGCAGCTTGTCGAGCAGGAACTCGATGGCGTCCGAAGCGCCCATCGGGTTGAGGATCCGGCGCAGCACGTAGGTCTTCTGCAGCTGGTCGCGCGGGGTGATGAGCTCTTCCTTGCGGGTGCCCGACTTGAGCACGTCGATGGCCGGGAAGATGCGCTTGTCGGCCACCTTGCGGTCCAGGACGATTTCCGAGTTACCGGTGCCCTTGAACTCTTCGAAGATGACTTCGTCCATCCGGCTGCCGGTGTCGATCAGGGCCGTGGCGATGATCGACAGCGAGCCGCCTTCCTCCACGTTGCGCGCGGCGCCGAAGAAGCGCTTGGGGCGCTGCAGGGCGTTGGCGTCGACACCGCCGGTCAGCACCTTGCCCGACGACGGGACGGTGGTGTTGTAGGCCCGGCCCAGACGCGTGACCGAGTCCAGCAGGATGACGACGTCGCGCTTGTGCTCGACCAGGCGCTTGGCCTTCTCGATCACCATCTCGGCGACCTGCACGTGGCGGGTGGCCGGCTCGTCGAAGGTCGAGGCGATGACCTCGCCCTTCACCGTGCGCTGCATGTCGGTGACTTCTTCCGGGCGCTCGTCGATCAGCAGGACGATCAGATAGCACTCGGGGTGGTTGGTCTCGATCGACTTGGCGATGTTCTGCAGCATCACCGTCTTGCCGACGCGCGGCGGGGCGACGATCAGGCAGCGCTGGCCTTTGCCGAGCGGGGCGACGATGTCGATGACGCGGCCCGAGCGATCCTTGATGGTCGGATCGGGCAGTTCCATGTTCAGGCGCTCTTCGGGATAGAGCGGCGTCAGGTTGTCGAAGTGCACCTTGTGGCGCACGTTCTCGGGGCTCTCGAAGTTGATCTTCGAGACGCTGGTCAGGGCGAAGTAACGCTCGCCTTCACGGGGCGAACGGATCGCGCCCTCGACGCTGTCGCCGGTGCGCAGGCCGAACTTGCGGATCTGCGAAGGCGACACGTAGATGTCGTCCGGACCCGGCAGGTAGTTGGCTTCCGGCGAGCGCAGGAAGCCGAAGCCGTCCTGCAGCACTTCCATGGTGCCCGAACCGAAGATCTCCACGCCTTCCTCGGCGAGGGTCTTCAGGATGGCGAACATCATGTCCTGCTTGCGCATCGAGTTGGCGTTCTCGACCTCGAAGGTCTCGGCGAACGCCAGCAGATCGGCCGGGGACTTTTCCTTCAGCTCCTGCAGCGACATGCGCGTCAGGCCCATGGCGGCGATGGCCGCCGTGATCTCGGCGTTGTCGTCTTCGTCGTCGGCGCCCGCCTCGATGGCGGCGTCGGTCTCGGCCACGATCTCGACGGCGGCCTCTTCCGTGGCTTCCCCAAGGGCGTCCACGGGGGCGTCCAGCTCGAGCGGGGCTTGGGGATCGGTTTCTTCAGTCATGCATAGACTCGCGGTCGCCCGGATACGATCCGGGCTTGGATAGAAATTCAGCCGGCTTCAAGCGAAGGCGGCGATGGGGTCGCGCCATGACGACGGCGCGGATCGATCAGGGGAACGGATCATGGGGCGCTCCAGGACGGGCGCGATCCGTGAAAGACGGGAACGCTGCGGTATGACCGCAACGTCTGACCAAGACGGGAACCACAAGGCGGGTTCGCGGTCAAGCGCTACCGATGGAGTCCTGTGGGACTCCATCGCCTGGCGGGGGATAAGGCGGGGAGAAGGCGGGACGCTTCGGCCCCTCCCCGCTAGTTCAGGTACTTGGTCGTCACCGACAGCACGATGACGATCGCCGCCACGAAGGGCAGCTCGTTGGTGGCGCGCCAGAACTTCTCCGAGCGGGTGTTCTGGCCGGCCTCGAACGCCTTTCGGGCCTTCGACAGGAAGCCGTGCCAGCCGAACAGGAAGAACACGCCAGCCAGCTTGGCCAACATCCAGGGCTTCAAGAGGAAGTCCCAGCCGCGGATCACGCCGTCGGCCATGATCAGGCCCAGGCCGAAGACCAGGGCGGCGATCATCGCCGGATTGATGATCCCCCGCAGCAGCCGCCGCTCCATGACCTTGAAGGTCGCGTCCATCTCCGAACCGAGCGTCGCCTGCGTGTGATAGACGTAGAGGCGCGGCAGGTAGAGCATCCCCGCCATCCAGGCGATCACGGCCAGGATGTGCAGGCCGCGGATCAGGTTGAAATGCTCGACCAGGAAGTCGGTCACGCGCGGGCTCCAGAGCGGGTATTGGGGCAGGATCGGTCGCTGCCGCAGACCTGTGGCGCTTCCGAAGAGAGCGCCTCAGTCACGAGAGTCCCCAAACAATCTATGAATGCGGGCCACACGCCAAGCGCCGGCGCGCGGGCGTAGATCGAGCCGCCGTGGGCGTAGAACAGCTCGCGATACTCGACGTCGAGCTCGACCAGGGTCTCGATGTGCTCGGAGACGAAGGCGATCGGCGTGACCACCAGGGCCAAGCCCTCATGCGCCGCCGCCTCGACCTCCTCGTCGGTGGATGGTCCGATCCATTTCAGCGGGCCGACGCGGCTCTGATAGCTGATCTTCCAGTCGACGCCCTCGCCCAGGATGTCGCCGAGCTTATCGACCACGGCGGCGGCCGTAGCCTCGACCTGGCGCTGGTAGGGATCGCCGGCGGTGATCACCTTTTCCGGCAGGCCGTGGGCCGAGAACAGGATCCGCGCCGGCTTGGGCGAGCCGGCCTTGAGGTACTCCGCCCGAACCAGGTCCGCGTGCGCCTGCACGAAACCATCGGCCGCGGGATAGCAGCAGACGGTCGTCATCCGCCCCGGACCCTTGCGGTAGGCCTTGCTCCACGCCTTCAGCGACGAGGCCGTCGTCGTTGTGGAGTATTGCGGATAGAGCGGCAGCAGCACCACTTCGTCGGGCTTCCAGGCCTTGACGGCCCTGGCCGTCTCGCCGGTCAGCGGGTCCCAGTAGCGCATGGCGACGAAGGCCTTGACCGTGTCGCCCGGCAACCGCTGCGCCAGCACCGCCTCCAGCGCCCGCGCCTGTTTCTCGGTTTCCGGCAGCAGCGGCGAGCCGCCGCCCATCAGCGCGTAGTTGGCGCGGGCCGACTTGGCCCGCGTCGTCGAGATCAGCGCCGCCACCGGATAGCGGACGAAGAACGGCGCCTGGATGATCGCCGGATCGCGAAACAGGTTGAACAGGAACGGCCGCACCGCCGCCTGGCCGTCGGGCCCGCCGAGATTGAACAGGACGACGGCGATCCTGCGCCCAGCTTCCGCGCCGCTCTTCACTTCGCTCACAGGCCGGTCACCCGCTTCAGCACCTGCTCGACATGAGCGATCGGCGTGTCGGGCAGGATGCCGTGGCCCAGGTTGAAGATATAGGGGCCTTGCCCCCACTGCTCGAGCATCTGCTCGACGCGTTCGTCCAGCGCCGGCCCGCCGGCCCGCAGCAGCAGCGGATCCAGCGCGCCCTGGATGGTCTTGGTCTTCTGGATGGCCTGGCCGAGCTTCGCCGAGGCCGAGGTGTCGAGCGCCACGCCGTCCACCGGCACGGCCTGCGCGTAGGCTTCGACGAGCGTTCCGGCTCCGCGGGGGAAGCCGATCAGCGGCACGGTCACGCCGCGCGCCCGAAGGCCCTCGACGATGGCGATGTGGGGCTTGGTCACCAGGCGGTCGAAAAGCGGCTCAGAGAGGCCCTCGGCCCAGCTCTCGAACAGCTTCAGCGCCTGGGCGCCGGAAGCGGCCTGCATGGCCAGATAATCGACCGTGGCGTCGACCAGGATCTGGATCAGTCGGTCCAGCTTGTCGGCGTTCTGGTAGGCGAAGGTGCGCGCGCCCGAGCGATCGCTCGATCCGCCCTCGATCATGTAGGTCGCCACCGTCCACGGCGCACCGGCAAAGCCGATCAGGGCCTTCGAAGGATCGATGTCCGCTCGCACGCGCGAAAGCGTCTCGCCGACGGCCTTCAGGGCCTCGCCGGCCTGCTGGGTCTTGTCGGCCATGGCGTCCAGATCGGGCAGCTCGCCGAGCTTGGGGCCTTCGCCGGCCTCGAACCAGACCTTCTGGCCCAGCGCGCCGGGGATCAGCAGGATGTCGGCGAAGACGATGGCCGCGTCATACGGAAAGCGGCGCAGCGGCTGCAGGGTGACTTCGGCGGCCTTCTCAGGGTTCAGGCAGAAGCTGATGAAGTCCGGGGTCGTCGCCCGCACGGCGCGATACTCGGGGAGATACCGTCCCGCCTGGCGCATGAACCAGACCGGGGGACGCTCGGCGGTTTCACCGGCCAGCACGGAGAGAAACTTCGGGATCGGGGAGCTCGTCATACCGGCGGTTAAATCCCGGCGAGCCGTTCCACTCAAGTCCGTGCGATCCCGTACCCTCTTATTCTTCTTAAAAATAAGAATCTTAGAGAGAGAGGAAGAAGGGGGAGGGCAAGTGCAACACGGGGATAAGTCCGCCCCGGTGGACAACTCCAACAGGCCCTACTCGGTATGCCCCAGCTTGGTACACATGGGAGTCATACCTTGTGAACTTCGTGGACAAGCTTCCAAGTCACGAGATTCCTTACGGAACCCAGACGATGGTGAACGGGAAATTAACCACCCGTTAGGACTTTCCACAAGCGCGGGAGAACGCTCGGGCACAGGTCCCGGTGGGCAGGTTCAAGCTGGGGATTGTCCGGCGTCAATGAGGCCGTTTATCACAGGGGCGCGGCGCAGCGTCGCGCTGGGGCGCATTTGGCGCCCGCTTGTCCCCAGAAGGCTCCCAGAGTGGTAAAGCAACCCTTAACGGATGATCCACAGGACAGTGCGTCGCCTGAGGCCGATCGCCACACCGCGCGGTTCGCGACCTACTTCCATATCCACTTGGTTTCGGACTCCACGGGCGAGACCCTGAACGCCATGGCGCGCGCGGTCTGTGCACGGTTCACCGATATCCTGCCGATCGAACACATCTACGCGCTGGTTCGTTCCATAAGGCAGCTGGACCGGGCCCTGGAGGAGATCGCCGGGGCGCCGGGGGTGGTCATGCACACCATCATCGACCCGAACCTGCGCTCGGCGCTGGAGGAAGGCTGCCGCAAGCTCGACATGCCGTGCATCGCCGCGCTGGATCCGGTGGTCAGCGCCATGTCGCGCTATCTGGGCGCCAAGATCTCCACGCGCGTGGGCGCGCAGCACGCGCTGAACAACGACTATTTCGACCGTATCGAGGCCCTGGACTACGCCATCGCCCACGACGACGGCCAGGGTGGCCAGGATCTGACCCAGGCCGACGTGATCCTGGTGGGCGTCTCGCGCACTTCCAAGACGCCGACCTGCATCTATCTGGCCCATCGCGGCGTGCGCGCCGCCAACGTGCCGCTGGTGCCAGGCCGTCCGCCGCCCGAGCAGCTGTTCGAGCTGAAGAACACCCTGATCGTTGGCCTGATGACCACGCCCGAACGGCTGATCCAGATCCGCCGCAACCGCCTGCTGTCGCTCAAGGAGAATAGAGAGAGCGACTATATCGACACCGACAGCGTGCGCGCCGAGATCATCGCCGCCCGCCGCCTGTTCGAAAAGAACGGCTGGCCGATCATCGACGTCACCCGCCGTTCGGTGGAGGAAACCGCCGCGGCGATCATCAACCTGCTGTCGGGCGGCCGCGGCCAGGTCGAGGTGCTGGGATGAGCGCCTCCCCTCCCCCTATCGTGCTGGCCTCCACCAGCTGGACGCGTCAGACGATCCTCAAGAACGCCGGGGTTCCGTTCGAGGCCGTGGCCTCGGGTGTGGACGAAGAGGCCGCCAAGGCCGGCCTGCTGGCCGAAGAGGTGACGCCGCGCGACGTCGCCGACGCCCTGGCCGAGATGAAGGCGGTCAAGGTTTCCCACAGGCGGCCGGGCCTCGTGATCGGCTCGGACCAGACCCTCGAGCTGAAAGGCCGGCTGTTCGACAAGGTCGACACCCTCGAGGCCGCGCGCGCGCGCCTGCTGGAGCTGCGCGGAGAAATCCACAAGCTGCACTCCGGCGTCGTCGTGGCCCGCGACGGCCAGCCGATCTGGCGCATCGTCGAGACCGCCAAGCTGTCGGTGCGTCCGTTCAGCGAGGCCTGGCTCGACGGCTATCTGGAGCGCAACGGCGAGCAGATCCTGTCGTCTGTCGGCTGCTACATGCTGGAAGGCGAAGGCCTGCAGATGTTCGACCGTATAGACGGGGACTACTTCACCATCCTCGGGCTGCCGATGACCGGCCTGCTCGACTTCCTGCGCCTGCACGGAGCCCTTCAGGCATGAGTTTCAAGATTACCGGCCAGGCCCTGGTGGCCGGCGTCTGCGGCCAGCCGATCGTTCACTCGATGAGCCCGCTGCTGCACAACGCCTGGCTGGCGGCCGCCGGGATCGACGGCACCTATGTGCCGATGGGTCCGCGCGAAGATCGGTTCGAGGCCTTCGTGAACGGCTTCCGGGGCGGTGTGATCCGAGGCCTCAACGTCACCATCCCCTTCAAGGAAAGAGCGCTGGCCTGCGCCGACGAGGCCAGCGCCCTGGCGCGCCTGGCCGGCGCGGCCAACCTGCTGCGCTTCCGCGAGGACGGCACGATCTTCGCCGATAACACCGACGGACCGGGTCTCCTCGGCGCGATCGCCGCCCAGGCGCCGGACTTCGACGTCACAGCGGCGCCCGTGGTGATCCTGGGCGCCGGCGGCGCGGCGCGGGGCGCGGCGGCGGCCCTGCTGCTGGCCGGCGCGCCCAAGGTCGGGATCGTCAACCGCACGGTCGCCAAGGCCCAGGCCATCGCCGACGCCCTTGGCGACAAGGTCACGGCGGCCGGCGAGAACGCCCTGCCCGCCCTGCTGGCCGACGCGGGCCTCGTCATCAACGCCACCTCGCTGGGCCTGGGCGGCGGCGATGGTCCGCCGGCCGACCTCACGCTTACTCCCGAAGGCTGCGTGGTGATGGACATGGTCTACAAGCCGCTGCGCACCGAGTTCCTGGCGCGGGCGCAAGCCGCTGGCCGGCCCACGGTGGACGGCCTGGAAATGCTGCTGCTGCAGGCCGTGCCGTCGTTCGAAGCCTTCTTCGGCCAGCCGCCTCCGGCCGATGTCGATGTTCGCGCTGTCGCCCTGGCGCATCTGGGGCAAGGCGCGAAATGATCATCCTTGGCCTCACCGGCTCCATCGGCATGGGCAAGTCGACCACGGCCAAGATGTTCGAGGCCGAGGGCGCGCCGGTCTACGATTCCGACGCGGCCGTGCATGCGCTCTATTCCGTGGGCGGGGCGGCCGTGGCGCCGGTCGAGGCGGCGTTTCCGGGCGTCGTGGTCGACGGCGCGATCGATCGTGCGCGGCTCAGCGCCCAGGTGGTCGGCGATCCCGAGGCGCTGGAGAAGCTGGAGGCCATCGTCCACCCGCTGGTCGGCGCCCATCGCATCGGCTTCTTCGAGAAGGCGGAAAAGGACGGCCACGACATCGTCGTGCTCGACGTGCCCCTGCTGTTCGAGACCGGCGGCCAGAAGAACGTCCACAAGGTGGTGGTGGTCAGCGCGCCGGCCGACGTCCAGCGCGAGCGGGTGCTGGCCCGCCCCGGCATGACGCCTGAGAAGTTCGAGGCGATCCTGGCCCGCCAGCTGCCCGACGCCGAGAAGCGCGCCCGCGCCGACTTCGTGGTCGATACGGGCAAGGGCCTGGCGGCCGCCCACGACCAGGTGCGCGACATCCTGACCCTGTTGAGAACCTCCGCCCAAGCTTGATGCCGGAGTCGAACCGGCCCATTGAAAGGCCATGGCCCGGGAAATCATCCTCGACACCGAAACCACCGGCTTCGATCCGAAGACGGGCGACCGCCTGGTCGAAATCGGCTGCATCGAGGTGGTGGACTACATGCCGACCGGTCGGTCGTTCCACGAGTATTGCGACCCGCTGCGCGACATGCCGGCCGAGGCCGAGAAGGTGCACGGCCTGTCGGCCGCCTTCCTGACCGGCAAGCCGAAGTTCCACGAGATCGCCGACAAGTTCCTGGAGTTCGTCGGTGACAGCGTCGTCGTGGCCCACAACGCCTCGTTCGACCGTAGCTTCGTCAATTTCGAGCTGGAAAAGTGCGGCCGCCCGCCGCTGCCCGAAGAGCGCTGGGTGGACACCCTGGCCATGGCCAAGAAGCGCTTTCCGGGCATGTACAACTCGCTCGACGCGCTCTGTAAGCGTTTCAAGATCAGCCTCGACAGCCGCGACAAGCACGGGGCGCTGATCGACTCCCACCTGCTGGCCGAGGTCTATCTCGAACTGCAGGGCGGCAAGGAACGCGCGCTCGAACTGACCCACGCGGTGGCGGCCACCGCCGTCAGCGCCGCCCGCGCCGGCGGCTACGGCGCCCGCCCGCGCCCCCTGCCCTTCCGCTCGACCGAGGCCGAGCGCGCGGTGCACGCCGACTGGGTGAAGTCGACCCTGAAGGACAAGGCCGTCTGGCTGAAGTTCGATCTGCCGGAGCTGGCGCCGGCGGCGGAATGACCTTGGAAAACCTCTCCCATAGGGAGAGGGAGGGGCCCGCCGCATAGCGGTGGGAGGGTGAGGGGTTTCGCCCTCACCGTATGCCCAAGATCGTGCCGGCACGCCGGCCGACGTCGTAACCCCTCATCCTCCCATGCTGCGCATGGGCCCCTCCTTCTCCCTATGGGAGAAGGTAAAAGGGCTTCAGACCTTCAAGTCCGCCGTGACCGGCGCGTGGTCGCTGGGGCGTTCCCATTCGCGCACCGTGTCGTGCACCTGGGCCGAGACCTTGCCGTCGACGATGGCCGCGTCGCGCAGGCCGGGGCTGGCGAGAATGTGGTCCAGGCGCAGGCCGCGGTTGGACTTGCGGAAGTCGGCGGCGCGGTAGCTCCACCACGAGAACAGCTTTTCCGGCTCGGGCACAGCCAGGCGCGGCAGGTCCAGCAGGTCCATCGACTTGATCATGGCGTCGAAAGCCTCGAGCTCGGCCGGGGTGTGGCTGACCACCTTCAGCATCTGGCGGTGGCTCCAGACGTCGTTCTCGCCCGGCGCGATGTTGAGGTCGCCGGTGACGATCAGCGGCGCCTTGGGATCGCGCGTCTTCAGGGCCGCCGTCAGGGTCTCATAGAAATCCAGCTTGTGGTCGAACTTCGGGTTGGCGACCCGGTCGGGCAGGTCGCCGCCCGCCGGGATGTAGAAGTTCTGGATCTCGACGCCGGCAACCTTCACCGCCACGCAGCGGGCATGGCCCTCGCGGCAGTTCATCAGCGTCGGAACGTCCTCGATCGGCAGGCGCGAGGCGATGGCCACGCCGTGCCAGCCCTTCTGGCCGGCGATCTTGATATGCGGCAGGCCCATGGCCTCGAAGGCCTCGCGCGGGAACTCGCCGTCCTGGCACTTGATCTCCTGCATGCACAGGACATCGGGGGCGGCTTCGTCGACGAAGCGGGCGGCCTGCTCGGCGCGCAGGCGGACGGAATTGACGTTCCAGGTGGCGATACGGAGGCGCATGCCGCTCCCCTACCTGCACCGCTCGTAGACCACAAAGAAAAACGCCCGGACACACGAGGCGTCCGGGCGAAAGTCAGGTCTCTCATGCCGCCGCCGGGAGGGGATAGATCCGGCACGGTTTGCGAAGAGCGGGTCGGGCGCTCATCGCCATGCGTGATAAAAGTGCCACGCCGAAACTTTTAGTCAAGCGAAAAACCGCTTATCTATTGCATGTTGTGAGAATGTCACAAACCGGCTTGCTTGCACGGATGTCAGCCGGTGGCCGGCTTGCCCGTGCGGCGGCGCGGATCGGTCAATACGAACAGCTTCGGATCGATGGCGCCGACCTTGTCCAGGCCCGACAGGCGCACGCGGGTCTGGCCGCCCTTCACGTCGCTGATGGTCCAGCCGATCAGCTCGGGCGCGCTGCTGAAGTTCATCTCCAGCCGACCCAGGGTCTGCCGCTTGGCGTCCTGGGCGACGATCGTGAAGCCGTCGGCCAGCTTGCGCACGCTGGTGATCTTCACGCCGCGGTCCAGGCGCACCTCGCGCGCCAGCAGCAGGGCCAGCGGCGTGCGGCTGAGCGGATAGCTCTCGAAGGTCTTGAGCCGGCTGTCGAAGATGTTGACGTTGTTGCCGTTGCTGACGACCAGCAGGCCGTTGGGGCCGTCATATTCGAACCGCGCCTTGCCCGGGCGTTGCAGCCAAAGGGTGCCCTGGGTGGTCACGCCGCGCGGATCGGTCTGGACGAAGCGGCCCTTGGCGTTGGACAGGCCCTGGATATAGGCCGTGGCCTTGGCGATCAGCGCCTTGTCCTCGTCCGACAGCTCCTGGGCCAGGGCCGGCGCGCCGAAGGCGGCGGCCATCAGGCCCGCGCCGCCGGCGGCGATCAGGGTGCGACGGTTCATGGTGGTCTGCGTCATGCGAACTCCTTCACCTCCACCTTTGCCCTGTACGCGCGTCGCGGGAAAGGCCATGGAGCGGCCGTTTTCCGGCGCTGCGATGAAGGGCCGTTCAGGTTGGGGCTGAAGGAAACGCCGCCGAACGGTGGAGGTTTCGCGGCGAAGCCGGCTCAGGCCGCCTTCTTGGCGTCCTTGTCCTTCTTGGCCTTCTTTTCCTTCTTCGGCTTGTCGGCCTTTTCCGCCTTGGGTTTCTTGGCCTTCGGCTCGGGACGCGGCGCGGTCAGGTCTACCGCGGCCATCTCGGCCAGAAGGTCGAGGAAGCCGTCGCGCTTGCTGGCCTTCAGCAGCGACAGGATGCGGGCGTCGGCGGCGGCCACGCGCGGCAGGCTCTCTTCCAGGATCAGCCGGCCGGCTTCGGTGAGGCGCACGGAGTTGGCGCGGGCGTCCTGTTCCGAACGCTGACGTTCCAGGTGGCCCTTGGCGATCATCCGGGCGACCATGTCGGCCAGGGTCGACCGGTCGATGCCGGTGGCCTTGACCAGGCCCGTCTGGGTGACGCCCTCGTGCTGGGCCACGGCGGCCAGCACGGCGAACTGGCGCTGGGTGATCCCGCCGGCGCCGGTCTCTTCCACATAGATGTCGAGGGCGGTCTGCAGCACCCGATGCAGCAGGTGGCTGGGCGAGCGGTCCAGCACTCCGACCTCGCGCGTCGCGCCCTTGTCACTCTTGTGCTTGGCCATGTCGTCCGCCCCATTTCCGCTGACGGACGTCCAGCTAGCACGTCAACGCGTCGGTTTGACGACAGATGGTCCGTGGTCGGTAGATGCTCCCCTTTGGGGGAGCTGTCGGGAAGCGATGAAAGGGACCGCGCCGGGCGGATCAGAACCCGGCGTCGGGCGGCTCGGGGGTCTTCTGGTCGTCCGGCTTGGCCATGTGCTTCATGATGAAGGGCGTCTGGGTCAGCGAGAAGACGATGGCCAGCGGCAGCAGGGCGATGCGGAACTTCACCCAGGTCGGCGTGTCCTGGGTCAGGCGCACCACCTCGTTGGCGATCGCCGCCAGCGCGAAATAGCCGCCGTAGCGCAGGGTCAGGGTCCGCCAGGCGGCGTCGGACATGTGCAGCGCCTCGCCCATCAGCGCCTTCAGCGGCGCGCGGCCCAGGAACACCCCGCCGATCATGAAGGCCGCCAGCGCGCCGTTGACGACCGTGACCTTGATCTTGACGAACACGTCGCTGTGGAAGACCAGGCCCAGCACCCCGAACACCAGGGCCATCACGCCCGAGAACAGCGGCAGCAGCGCCACGCGCCGTTCGACGGCGTAGCCGACGACGAGCGCCAGGGCCGAGGCGGCGACCAGCACCCAGGTGGCGGTCTGGAAGTTCTTGGTGACGAAATAGGTGACGGCGAAGGCGATCGGCGCGCCGTAGTCGACGGCGGTGCGCACCCAGGCGCTCTTCTTCTTGGCTTCGGACTTGGGGTCGGTCACGCGCTCAGTCCTCCAGGCCGACCAGCGAGCGCGAGAAGGCGCGGGCGTCGAACGGCTGCAGGTCTTCGATCCCCTCGCCGACGCCGATCAGCTTGATCGGGCTGTCCGAGGCGCGGGCGACGGGGATCAGCACGCCGCCGCGGGCGGTGCCGTCCAGCTTGGTCATGACGATGCCGGAAACGCCGACGCTGTTGCCGAACACCTTTTCCTGGGCCAGCGCGTTGCGGCCGACGGTGGCGTCGAGCACCAGCAGGGTCTCGTGCGGGTAGTCGGGATCGACCTTCTTGACCACGCGGATGACCTTGAGCAGCTCGTCCATCAGGCCCTGCTTGTTCTGCAGGCGGCCGGCGGTGTCGATCAGCACCACGTCGTAGGCTTCGGCCTTGGCGCGCTCGACGGCCTCGAAGGCCAGGGCGGCGGCGTCGCTGCCGGTGGGCTTGGACATGAAGTCGGCGCCGGCTCGGTCGGCCCACACCTTCAGCTGCTCGACGGCGGCGGCGCGGAAGGTGTCGCCGGCGGCGATCAGGACGCGGGCGCCCTTCTCGGTCAGGTCGGCGGCGATCTTGCCCAGGGTCGTGGTCTTGCCCGAGCCGTTGACGCCGATGAACAGCACGACATAGGGACGCGGACCGTCCAGCGGATCGAAGCGGCCTTCGCGGTCGGCCAGCTCGGCGGTGATCAGCTCGGCCAGGGCTTCCTTGACCTCGCGGTCGCTCGAGGCCTTGCCGAAGCGGGCCTTGCCGAAGGCGTCGGTTATGCGGGCGGCGATCTGCGGGCCGAGGTCGGCCTCGATCAGCATCTCCTCCAGCGCGTCGAGCTGTTCCTGGTCCAGCGGCTTCTTGGTGAAGGCGCCGGTCACCTGCTCGGTCATCGCCTGGGACGACCGGGTGAGGCCGGCCGTTAGACGCTGGAACCAGCCTTGTTTCTGCGAGGGCTTTTCGCTCATCCGCGCTCCTGTAGCGACCCGGCGGGAAAAGTGAAGAAGAGATTCACGATTCGAGGTTAGCGCGGCGGCGGTGGAACGGTTGCGCTTGGGCTCCGACCATGGCGTTTAGAGAACATGGATCCGTTGGCCGCCGCTCTTTTCTGGCTCGATTACGCCGCCGCCGCCGTGTTCGGCGCGACCGGCGCGCTGGCGGCCGCGCGGCGCAAGCACGACATCATCACCTTCGGTTTCTTCGCGGCGATCACGGGCGTCGGCGGCGGCACGCTGCGCGACCTGTTGATCGGCGCGCCGGTGTTCTGGATCCAGCGGCCCGGCTACATCCTGGCCTGCCTGGCCGCCGCCCTGGTGATCTGGCTGCTGGGCCAGCGCGGCTGGCGGTTCCGGGCCCTGCTGTGGCTGGACGCCCTGGGCATGGCCGCCTACGCCGTGGTCGGCACGGCCAAGGCCCTGAGCCTGGGCGTGCATCCCTTCACCTCGGTGATCATGGGCGTGCTGACGACGGCCTTCGGCGGGGTGGTGCGCGACGTGTTGGCCGAGGAGCCCAACCTGCTGCTGCGCCGCGAGATCTACATCACCGCCGCCCTGCTGGGCGCGGCCGTGTTCGCGATCCTGCAATGGTGGCGCGTGCCGTTCTGGCCGGCGGGGATCGCCGGCTTCGCCGCCGCCTTCGGCCTGCGGGCCTGCGCGATCAAGTTCGGCTGGAGCCTGCCAGGATTCATGGGCGGGGAAGAGAAGTCCTAGCTCCTCCCACGCGAAGCGGGGGAGGTGTTGGTGTTCACGTATCGACGTCCGGATGCTGGCGGCTGACCACCGGGCTCGCCGATCCGCCTATCGGCGGACGCACGGGCATGTCGGCCAGATGCTCCATCCAGGCCGGGCGGGTTGCGATCGCCAACTGGACCACGGGCTCCACGGCCGACGGATCGTCGAAGGCGAAGACGGCCAGGTCGATCTTCTCCTGGCTCCATTCGTAGGTCAGCGGCGTGCCGCAGCCGGCGCAGAAGCCGCGGCGGATCGTATCCGAGCTCTGGAAGGTCGCGCGCTCGCCCCGGGTCCAGGTCAGGTCGGCCAGGTTTACGGTGACCAGGGCCCCGAACGGGCCGCCGAACGCCTTCTGGCACATCCGGCAATGGCAGATGGAGGCCCGGCCGGGCTGGCCTTCCACCCGGAACCGCACCGCGCCGCACTGGCAGCCGCCGCTCAAGCCCATGATCCCCTCCACAAGCAGGGCGGCACCTGAGGTCAGATCCCGCGTGACAGCAAGGCCCGACGCGGTGTCCAACGGACGCAGTAATGCGTTCGAGTTAGTAAAACGTGAGAAAATACAACTGCTTCGATAGGGCGTACCGATTCCTCTCGCGCAAGGCGGAGGGATCGATGAAGGGCTGGGGACTGGTTCTGGCGACGGCGCTCCTGGCGGCGCCGGCCGTGGCGCTGGCCGATCCGTGCGAGGGCGCCCTGCCCGCGCCCGGCGCGCGCTTCGATGGGCCGGTCCGCTATGTCGGCGACGGCGACAGCCTGTGCGTGGGCCGCGGCAGCGACCCGTCGACCTGGATCGAGGTGCGGGTGTCGGACTTCTATGCGCCGGAACTGAACTCACCCGGCGGCCGGGCGGCCAAGACCATGCTCGAGGACGTTGTCTGGCGGCAGTACCTGCAATGCCGGGCGATCAAGCATTCCTACGACCGGGTGGTGGCCCGCTGCACCATCGACGGCGCGTCGGTGGGCGACCTGCTGCGCGCGCGCGGCGGCGTCGAGGGCGGCAACGGCCGGGGCGGCCGCCGCTAGGTCTTCGGCGTCAGCAGGAAGGTCACGCGATAGCCGTCGTGGTCCGACAGGACCGGCTCGTGGGCGCCGTCGAAGGTGGCCTCCACGCGGGTCGGCGTGACGTCGACCTTGTCGCCGTCGAGGAAGCCGATCAGGTCCTGGGTGTCGAGCCAGGGCGCGTCGCCGTCATAGGAGATCTGGGTGTCGCAGGCGCCCGGCAGGTTGTGGCACCAGCGGCTGACCACCTCGAACGGATAGTCGGCCATCACGTAGTCGAACCGGTCGGGCGCGTGCATGACGTTGAAGTCGCCGCCGACGATCAGCGGCGCGCCGGGCGTGCGGTCGGCGGCCATGAAGCGCTTGAACTCGTCGGCCTGCAGGTGGTGGGCCATGCGGTTGCGCGACCGGGGCACGCGCGAGGCGCCTTTGGAATTGAGGTGGGTGTCGGCCACCTCGACCGGCGTGGGCAGGCCCGGAACGTTCAGGCTGACCAGCATCACGCCCTTGTTGGCCAGGCAGTCCAGGCCCGCGCAGTAGTGATAGGCGTGCGACTTGACGTCCTCGATGGGATGGTTGCTCAGCACCCACAGGCCGCTGGAGCCCCACTTGCCCAGGCCCTCGCCCTTCCAGCGATAGGCCACGCGGCGATAGTCGGGCTTCTCGCCCCTGGCCCACAGGCTGGCGTCGCGCTGCTTCCGCTTGGGACCGCGCGCCACGTAGGGGTAGCCTGAGCGGTCGATCAGCTCGCCGATCTCCTTACGGAAGCCCTCCTGGATCAGGACGACGTCGGGCTCGGTTCCCTCAGCGCGCATCCTGGCCAGTTCGTCGCCGATCTTCTTCAGCGCCTCGCCGCGACCCTTCTTCACCGGCCAGGGCAGGCCGGCGACGTTGTAGGTCATGACGCTGAAGGTGACCGGCGCCTCCTGCGCCAGCGCCGTCGCCGGGACGGCGAGCAGGGCGGCGAGGACGGCCGCGAGCAGGCGCCTCAAGCGGCCAGCTCGGCGATCACGCGGGCTCCGTCGTGGCCGGTGACGCGGAAGGCCACGATCTCGCCGGCCGGCGCCTCGCCGGTGAAGGCGATCTCGGTGAAGTCTTCGGCGCGGGCCAGGCCGTCGCGCTCGACCAGGCCCGGCAGCACGCGGCCGACCTGGGCGGCCAGGTGGCGTTCCAGGCCGCGCTGGCCGGCTTCGCGCAGGCGCTTGGCGCGGTCCTTGATCACCGGGCCCTTCACCGGCGGCATCCGCGCGGCCGGCGTGCCGGGGCGGGCGCTGTAGGGGAAGACGTGCAGGAAGGCCAGACCCGCCTCCTCGACGAGGCGGACGGTGTTCTCGAACGCCTCCTCGCTCTCGGTCGGGAAGCCGGCGATCAGGTCGGCGCCGAAGGCCACGTCCGGGCGCACGGCCCGCACGCTGGCCACCAGGTTCAGCGCGTCGGTGCGATTGTGCCGGCGCTTCATGCGCTTGAGGATCAGATCATCGCCGGCCTGCAAGCTCAGGTGCAGGTACGGCATCAGCCGGGGCTCTTCGGCGAACAGCTTCAGCAGGTCGGGGTCGATCTCGGCGGCGTCGATCGACGACAGGCGCAGGCGCGGCAGGTCGGGGACCATGCGCAGGATGCGGCCCACCAGCTGGCCCAGGGTCGGCTCGCCCGGCAGGTCGGCGCCCCAGGAGGTGACGTCGACGCCGGTCAGGACGACCTCGCGATAGCCTTCGGCGGCCAGCTTGCGCACCTGCTCGACGACCTCGCCGGCCGGGGCCGAGCGCGAGTTCCCGCGGCCATAGGGGATGATGCAGAAGGTGCAGCGGTGATCGCAGCCGTTCTGCACCTCGACATAGGCGCGGGCGCGGTCCTTCAGGCCGTCGATCAGGTGACCGGCGGTCTCCTTGACCGACATGATGTCGTTGACCCGCACGCGGGCCGTGGTCTCGACCAGGGCGCCGGGGGCGGCCTTCTCGGCGTTGCCGAGCACCAGGTCGACCTCCGGCATGGCGGCGAAGGCGGCCGGGTCGATCTGGGCGGCGCAGCCGGTGACGATGATCCGCGCGCCGGGACGCTCGCGGCGGGCCTTGCGGATCGCCTGGCGGGCCTGGCGCACGGCCTCGTTGGTCACCGCGCAGGTGTTGAACACCACGGCGTCCGAAAGACCATCCGCGGCGGCGCGGGCGCGCATGGCCTCGCTCTCATAGGCGTTCAGGCGGCAGCCGAAGGTGACGACGTCGACGCCGTTGGCGCCGGGCATGGTCACGGCCGGACCGCCCTCCTCGCCCACTTCGGGCTTGGGCTTCGGCTGGGCCTTGATGACGGTGTAGACGCTCATGACGCGATGAACGCCGCGAAGGCGTCCTTCCAGTCGTCGTGCCAGCGCGACAGGGCCGGGCGGTTCTCGATGACGTCGCCCATGGCCCAGGCCATGCGCTTTTCGTCCAGGGCGCGCGGCACGTCGTTGTCCGGGCACAGGATGTAGAAGTCGCCGGCGGCGATGCGGGCCAGCATGAAGTGGACGACCTGCTCGGATGTCCAGGCCGCGTCGGGCTTGCCGCCCGGGCCGCGCTTGGTCATGCCGGTGAAGGTGTAGCCGGGGATCAGCAGGTGGGCGCTCACCTGGCAGTCGACGATCTCGCGCAGGGTGTGGGCGAGCCCCTCGGTCAAGGCCTTCACCGCCGACTTGGAGACGTTGTAGGCCGTGTCGCCCGGCGGCTGGGTGATGCCCTGCTTGGAGCCGGTGTTGATGATCAGGCCAGGGCGGCCGCTCTCGGCCATCTCCTCGCCGAACACCTGGACGCCGTTGATCACGCCCCACAGGTTGACGTCGAGGATGCGCTTCCAGGCGTCGTCGCCCGAGAAGGCGTCGCCGCCGCCGCCCACGCCGGCGTTGTTCATCAGCACGTCGACGGCGCCGAAGCGCTCGATGGCGACGTCGCGCAGGGCCTCGACGGCGGCGCGGTCGGCCACGTCGGTGGGCACGGCCAGGGCGCCGATCGCCTCGGCCTCTTGCTTCAGCTTGCGGCCGGTGACGTCGGCCATGACCACGTTGAGACCCAGCTCGACGAAGGCCTTGGCGGCGGCCAGGCCGATGCCGTCGGCCGCGCCGGTGACGACGGCGGTCTTGCCGGGCGCGAGGGCGGGGTGAAGCTCGCTCATGCGCTGACGGTCTCGGGCAGCTTGCCGGTGAACTCCAGGGCCACCGGGCCGGTCATGATCACGTGGCCGTCGGCCTCGCGCCATTCGATGACCAGCGGGCCGCTTTCGAACTCGACGGTGGCGACCCGATCGGTCAGGCCCCGGCGCACGGCGGCGACCTGGGCGGCGCAGGCGCCGGTGCCGCAGGCGGCGGTCAGGCCAGCGCCCCGTTCCCAGACCTTCAGCTTGATGTGGTCGCGCGACACGACGTGGGCGAAGCCGACATTGACGCCTTGCGGGAACAGCGGGTGGTGCTCGACCAGGCTGCCGGTCTTTTCGGCGAACTCGTCGCTGACAGGGGCGTCGACGAAGAACACCACGTGCGGATTGCCCATCGAGACGCAGACCGGGGTGTGCACCCACGGGGCGTCGATCGGGCCGACCTGCAGCTCGACCCGGGCGGTGTCCATTTCTTCGGCCAGCGGGATCTGCTCCCACGACAGGCGCGGCTGGCCCATGTCGACGGTGACGCGCTTGTCGCCGGCCATCACGCCCGACAGGCGCCCGGCGCTGGTGTCGAAGGTCACCGCGTCCTTGCCGCCCGACTGCATCAGCAGCCAGGCCACGCAGCGGGTGCCGTTGCCGCAGGCGCCGGCCGGCTCGCCGTCGGCGTTCCAGAAGCGCACATAGGCCGAGGCCCCTTCCGCCTTGGGCGGATCGATGGCCACCACCTGGTCGCAGCCGATCCCGCCCTGGCCGCGTTTGGCGATCGCGCGGATCTCCTCGGCGGAGGGTTCGAACGGCTGGGTGAGGGTCTCGATGACGACGAAGTCGTTGCCGAGCCCGTTCATCTTCAGGAAGGTGCGGCTCATGGCCGGGCTATATAGTCGAAAACTCGGCCCAGCGGCAGGGGATGCGGCGATCGGCCGGAGGGACGGGCTTGAAGTGTAATTTCGAGATCACGCAAGGGGTCGAGTTCACTGGCGCGTTCGGTTGCCTGGACGTCCACAACGCCTATGAACTGACGGCCGCCGAAGCCGAAGGCCAGCGGGTCGTCCTGCGTTTCGCCGCCAACCAGCACCGCTTTCCTGGCCGCCCCCTGGCGTTCGAGGTCGTCTTCGAAGGGGCGAGCCTGTTCGAGACCGACCTGCCGGCCGACCTTTCGGGCCTCTGCATCGAGGAGATCGGCTTTCTGGCTCCGGATGATCGGGACTATGGCCCGATCCTGGATCGCGGCCGGGCGGGCGATGGTGATCACCTGGCTTTCAAGTGGCAGATCGAGGCGCTGGAAGGCGTGGTGCGGATCGCGGCCGAAGCGGTCGAGGTTCGCGTGACGATCGGCGCTCCGGCGGAAGACGTTCGCCCCGCCCATCGCAAGAGGTGGTTGGCTTGACCGAAGACCTTCGTCTCAGGGCCCGACTGCGGTCCCTCTATCACGGCGCCTCGCCCGTGGCGGTGCGGTTCCGCTATGCGGTGATCCTGATCGACCTGATCATCATCGGCTTCTTCGTGGCCGCGCCGCTGATGCAGCACCACGGCGTGACCTTCTACCTGCTCGACTACGGGGTGGCGACATTCCTGGCCGCCGACCTGGTGGCCCGGGCCATCGCCCACGGCGACATGAAGAGCTGGCTGAAGAAGCCGATCATTTGGATCGACCTCTTCGTGCTGGCCACGCTGATGTTCCCCGCCTGGCTCTACAACTTTGGCTTCCTGCGGGTGCTGCGGCTATGGACCCTGGTGCACAGCGAGTTCTTCTGGCGCACGGTGGCCCGGCGCTACGACGACACCCGCATCGAGGACATCACCCGCGCGGCCTCGTCTCTGCTGACCTTCGTCTTCGTGGTGACGGGCTTCGTCTATTCCAGCTTCGCGGGCCGTCATGAGGGCATCGCCGGCTATGTGGACGCCCTCTATTTCACCGTCACCAGCCTGACGACCACGGGCTATGGTGACGTCACCCTGCCGGGCGTATGGGGCAAGCTGCTGTCGATGGCGGTGATGATCGGCGGGGTGTCGCTGTTCATCGGCCTGATCCAGTCGATCCTGCGGCCCCACAAGGTGACCTTCCCCTGCCCGGACTGCGGCCTGCGCAAGCACGATCCCGACGCGGTGCACTGCAAGGCGTGCGGCAAGCTGCTGTGCATCCCCGATGATGGCGTCTAGGCTTCAGCGCGTCCTCGTCTCCAGAAGCAGGACGCCCGCCTGGAGGCCGCCCTGGGCGTCGCGGTCGAACTGGGCGCTGGCGACGCGAACATAGTTCACGCCGTCCTCGAACCGGCCGGCGATCTCGAATTCGCAATCCCAGACCACGTAGTAGGGTCGGCAGGACAGCTTGGAGACCGAGACCAGTGTGGGCCTGCCTTTCGGACGCCCTGCCGATTTCGGAACCCAGGCGTCGTAGTTGCCCTCCCAGTGGGCGGCGACATGGTCTCGCACCTCGGCCTCGGTGGGGCGCGCGGGAAGGGGCGTGGTCCGACCTTCTCCCGAGGACGTGCAGGCCGTGACCAGCAGCGCCAAGCCCGCGGCGACGATCGGCTTTTTCATGCGCGCTATCCCCCGGGCCCATAGGGACACAGGCGGCGTGCGCTGGCAACGCGGTCGTGGCCGAGGTCAAAAATGGCCTAGCCAGCGGCGGGAATGGCATTAACGTCCCCCGCCATGCTGACGCTCCGCTCCGTTTCGCCCGCCGCCCTGGCCCTCGCCCTCCTCGCCGCCGGCCCCGCCCGCGCCCAGGAGACCGCCGACCCCCACCTGGCGCTGGAAGGCGTCGAGACGCCGTCGTCATTGGACTGGGTCAAGGCCGAGAACGCCAAGACCCTGCCCGTGCTGACGGGCGACAAGCGCTACCAGGGCCTGCACGACGCGGCGCTGAAGGTGCTGGCCGCCAAGGACCGCATCGCCGCCCCGACCTTCGTCGGGACCAGCGTGTTCAATTTCTGGCAGGACGCCGACCACGTGCGCGGCGTCTGGCGACGCACCAGCCTGGAAAGCTACCGTTCGGCGGATCCCAAGTGGGAAACGGTGATCGACCTGGACGCCTTGGCCAAGGCGGAAGGCAAGAACTGGATCTGGAAGGGCGCCGACTGCCGTCCCAAGACCCATGACCGGTGCCTGGTGAACCTGTCGAACGGCGGCAAGGACGCCGTCGAGGTGCGTGAGTTCGATCTGGCGACCAAGAGCTTCGTCAAGGACGGCTTCTTCCTGCCCGAGAGCAAGCAGACCATCGACTGGCTGGACGCCGACACCCTGATCCTGACCCGCGACTGGGGCGCGGGCACGACCACCGACAGCGGCTATGGCATGGTGGTCAAGACCCTCAAGCGCGGCCAGTCGCTTAGCGAGGCCGTCGAGGTGTTCCGCGGCGAGAAGGCCGACGTCAGCGCCCGCCCGCACGTGCTGCGCGACGCCAAGGGCAATCGCGTGGTGCTGATCGAGCGCGCCACCGACTTTTTCCACACCAAGACCTTCCTGCTCGACGACGCCGGCAAGGCGACGCAGCTGCCGATCCCTGAGCGCTCGTCGATCCGCGGCATGGTCGGCGGCGATCTGATCCTGACGGTCGAGGAAGCCTGGAACTACGAGCCGATGCCGTCGCTGGGCCGCAACTTCCCGGCCGGCTCTCTGGTCTCGGTCAGCCCCAAGGCCCTGCTGCCCAAGCCGGCGGCAGCCAAGGACGACATCGTCATCAGCAACGACTGCGACCCCTGCACGATCTTCGCGCCCGGCGCGCGCCAGTCGATCGACCAGGTGGCGGTGACCGACAACCGCGTGGTCGCGGTGATCTATGACAACGTCAAAGGCGGCATTCGCAGCTTCAGCGACCACGGCGAGTTCGGCTGGCGCAGCCAGGGCCTGCCGGGCCTGGACAACGCCGCCGTCTCGATCGCCGCCACGGCCGACGAGGGCGACCAGGTGTTCTACACGGTCGAGGGTTTCGTCACCCCGACCCAGCTGAAGCTGGCCGACGCCACCAAGGCCGGCGCCGAGACGGTCAAGACGCTGCCGGCCCGCTTCGACGCCTCCAGGCTGCAGGTCGAGCAGAAGGAAGCGGTCTCCAAGGACGGGACCAAGGTCCCCTACTTCCTGGTCAGCCAGAAGGGCGCCAAGCTCGACGGCTCGGCCCCGACCTTGCTGCACGCCTACGGCGGCTTCCAGCTGTCGAAGCTGCCGGTCTACGACCCGCTGATCGGCAAGCTGTGGCTCGAGCGCGGCGGCTCGTACGCGGTGGCCAACATCCGGGGCGGCGGCGAGTTCGGTCCGGCCTGGCACGAGGCGGCGCTGAAGGCCAACCGCCAGCGGGCCTATGACGACTACTTCGCCGTGGCCGAGAACCTGATCTCGACCAAGGTCACCAGCCCGCGTCACCTGGGCGCGTATGGCCGCTCGAACGGCGGCCTGCTGATGGGCGTCGCCCTGACCCAGCGGCCCGACCTGTGGAACGCCGTGGTGGTGGAAAGCCCGCTGCTGGACATGATCCGCTACACCAAGCTGCCGGCCGGCGCCTCGTGGATCGGCGAGTATGGCGACCCGGACAAGCCGGAAGAGCGCGCCTGGATCTCGACCTACAGCCCGTACCAGAAGCTGAAGGCCGGAGTGAAATACCCGCTGGCCTACATTACCACCTCGACCAAGGACGACCGGGTGCACCCCGGTCACGCCCGCAAGTTCTCGGCCCGCCTGGCCGACCTGGGGCAGCCCTACATGTATTACGAGAACACCGACGGCGGTCACGCCAACGGGGCGGACCCGGCGGCCAACGCCAAGCGCTGGGCGCTGCACTACACCTACCTGTCGCGCCAGCTGATGGATCACTAGATGCGTAACCTGACCCTGGCCCTACTCGCCGCCACGAGCCTCATGACCGTTTCCGCCCACGCCGCTCCCGACACCGCGCCCGCCGCCGTCCGCACACCGCTGGCCGAACTCGGCAAGGATGATCCCTACATCTGGATGGAGGAGATCGAGGGCCAGCGCGCGCTCGACTGGGCCAAGGCCCAGAACGACCGCACCCTGCCCGTGCTGCAGGGCGATGCGCGATACGCCGGCCTGCACGACGCGGCCCTGACCATCGTCAACGCCAAGGACCGTATCCCCGGCGTGTCGTTCGTCGCCGAGGACGACCTGCGGAACTACTGGCAGGACGCCGACCACGTGCGCGGCGTCTGGCGCACCACCACCCTGGCCAGCTACCGCACAGCCGATCCGGCCTGGTCGACGATCCTCGACCTCGACGCCCTGGCCAAGGCCGAGGGCAAGAACTGGGTCTGGAAGGGCGGCGACTGCCTGGCCCCGGAAAGCCGGTATTGCCTGGTCTCGCTGTCGAACGGCGGCAAGGACGCGGTGGTCGTGCGCGAGTACGACATCAAGACCAAGACGTTCGTCGCCGGCGGCTTCGAGCTGCCCGAGGGCAAGCACCGGTTCGACTGGATCGACAAGGACACCCTGATCGTCGCCACCGACTGGACGCCGGGCGAGGTGACGACGTCCGGCTATCCCTACGTGGTCAAGCTGGTCAAACGCGGTCAGCCCCTGTCGGCCGCCAAGGAAGTCTACCGCGGCGCCAAGGACGACGGCGGCTATGGCGTCAGCCCTTACGCCCTGCGCGACCACGACGGCGTGGTGCGGGCGGTGTTCGTGCTGCGCCCGCTCGACACCTTCAACGCCGAGACCCACCTGGTGGTCGGCGAGACGACGGTGAAGCTGCCCTTCCCGCTGAAGTCGTCGATCCAGGCCCTGGTCAAGGGCCAGCTGGTGTTCAGCGTCGAGCAGGACTGGGCGCAGCAGGGCCTGAAGACCGGCGATCTGGCCGCCTTCGACCTGGCGGCGCTGAAGGCTGATCCGGCCAAGGCGAAAGCCAAGCTGATCCTGCGCCCCACGGCCCGGGAGTCGGTGCAGGGCGTCAACGCCACCCGCGATCGCCTGGTCGTGGCCCTGTTCGAGAACGTCAAGGGCGCGGCCTATGCCTATGACGTCAAGGACGGCGCCTGGAGCCGCACCAAGCTGGACCTGCCGGCCAATTCCACGGTCAGCCTGGGTTCGGCGTCCGACAAGGACGACCGCATCTTCGTCAGCGTGACCGGGTACCTCACCCCCACGACCTACTGGCTGGCCGACGCGGCCACCGGCAAGCTCGACCAGGTCAAGGCCGCCCCGGCCAAGTTCGACGCCTCGACCCACGTGGTCGAGCAGTTCGAGGCGACCTCGAAGGACGGGACCAAGATCCCGTACTTCCTGGTCCGCCCGAAGAACACCAAGTACGACGGCTCGACCCCGACCCTGCTCTATGCCTACGGCGGCTTCCAGGCGTCGATGACGCCGGGCTATTCGCCGACCATGGGCAAGCTGTGGCTCGAGCGCGGCGGCGCCTATGTGGTCGCCAACATCCGTGGCGGCGGCGAGTTTGGTCCGAGCTGGCACGAGCAGGGCCTGAAGGCCAACCGCCAGCGGGTCTATGACGACTTCTTCGCGGTGTCCGAGGACCTGATCGCCCGCAAGATCACCTCGCCCCGGCGGCTGGGGATCATGGGCGGGTCGAACGGCGGCCTCTTGATGGGCGTGGCCCTGACCCAGCGTCCGGAGCTCTACAACGCCATCGTCATCCAGGTGCCGCTGTTCGACATGGTCCGCTACAGCCAGATCGGCGCGGGTTCGTCGTGGATGGGCGAGTACGGCGATCCGCAGATCCCGTCCGACCTGGCGGTGATCGAGAAATACTCGCCCTACCAGAACCTCAAGGCCGGCCAGAAGTATCCCGAGGTGTTCATCGAGACCTCGACCAAGGACGACCGCGTCCACCCGGCCCACGCCCGCAAGGCGGCGGCCAGGCTGGAGGCCCTAGGCTACCCGGTGCTCTACTACGAGAACGTCGACGGCGGTCATGCCGCCAGCGCCAACCTCGCCGAGACCGCCCGTCGGGTGTCGCTCGAATATACGTATCTGACCCGCAAACTGATGGACTGATCACGCAAGGTCCGTAAACCGGACTGCAATCTCTGAGCGTCATGATCCGAGCTGGCCTTCTGGAGGCTCGGATCAGCGCTCGGGGGGCGCCCGTGAAGATCGACGTCGTCGAGGCCCTGCAGCTCACGCCGGAGGACAGCGCCCGCTGGACCGCCCTGCAGACGCTGCAGCCACGCCTGGATTCTCCGTTCCTGTCGCCCGAATGGGCCAAGGCGGTCGCCGTCGCCCAGGGCGACAAGGGCGAGCGCGTGAAGGTGGCCGTCATTCGCGACGAGGGTGGTCAGGCCCTGGCCTTCCTGCCCGCGCGCATCAAGGCCGGCGTGGCCATGCCCGCCGGCGCGCCGATGTGCGACTATCAGGCCCTGGTTTCGGCGCCCGACGTCGCCGTCGATCCGCGACAGCTGCTGGCGGCCCTCAAGGCCCAGCGCCTGGATTTCTGCCACATGCTGGCCGACGACGAGACCCTGGCCCGGCACGGTCGCGGCCAGGCGGACTCGTGGATCGTCGACGTCTCGGCCGGCTACGAGGCCTATGCCGCCGACCGCAAGACCGCCGGCGTGGGCGTGCTCAAGGACATCGACAAGAAGCGCCGCAAGGCCGAACGCGAGGTCGGACCCTGCCGCTACACCCCGATGTCGGACAGTCGCGCCGATTTCGATCAGCTGATCGCCTGGAAGCGCGAGCAGCTCCTGGCCACCGGCCAGACCGACCTCTTCAAGACCGACTGGGTCACCAAGTTGGTCACCGACCTCTTCGAGCGCCGCGACGGTGATTTCGGCGGCGGACTCTACACCCTGCACCTGGGCGACGAACTGGCGGCGGTGCACCTGCACCTGCGCGGCAAGCACACGATCCATGGCTGGCTGATCGCCCACAACGCCAAGTTCGACCGCTATTCACCCGGCCTGCTGCTGTTCCAGGACATCCTGAAGGGCATGCATGCGGGGTCCTACCACCGGCTGGACCTGGGCACCGGGGACTACCGCTTCAAGCGCGAGCTTTCCAACGCCCGCCAGACCGTGGTGTTCGGCTTCTACGGCGCGCCTTCGCCGGCCACCTTCGTGCGCTCGGCCGCCTGGGGCGTGCGCCAGGTCGCCGAGGCCCTGCCTCTGGGCCGGATGTCGGCGCTGCCGGGCAAGGCCATGCGCCGCATCGACCTGCTGCGCGGGCTGCACTGAGGACTCCAGAAAGGTTAGCGCCTTTCCCCTATCCCCGTCATTCCCGCCCTTGTGGCGGGAACCTCTCTGTCAGTCGCAGGTGCGGATGGGGCGGCGTGCTGAGCACGCCGCTTGCACTGCCTTTGTCAGCGGAACCAGGGTTTCCCGCCACAAGGGCGGGAATGACGGGAGGATTTATACTCGGAGAATTATGGAGCGCCCGGCCCTACCCGGCCTTGCCGGTCTCCACATAGGCCTTCAGGCGGTCCTGCTGCTGGCCCAGCACCTGGTCGACGATCGGCGCGATCTTGTCGAGGCCGCCGCGCATGTAGCCGCCGGCGTCGTAGCTCCAGGTCACCGTGGTCTTGCCGTCCTTCTCGGTCAGGGCCCAGATCATGTGGCCGGAAGCGCCCGACAGCTGAAGCGGTCCCAGGCCGCCGAACAGGGTCAGTTGCTTGCCGGGCTGGGCGTTGACCGTGGTCATGTGCAGCACAGAGCCGCCGTTCGGCATCTTCTCGCAGAAGCAGGCTCCCGAGGCCGCGCCGAGCGACAGGTTGGCGGCCGAGCCCGACCAGGTGTGCTCGCTGCTCCACCACTTGGCGGGTTGAACCAGCGCGGCCCAGACCTCGGCGGCGGGCTTGGCGACGACAACCGAGCGCTTGGTGGCAAAGCCGTTCGACTGGGCGTCCAGCACCTCGGCGCGGGCGGCGCCGGCGGCCAGGAGGGTCAGGACGGCGAGAGCGGGGGCGGCGAGCTTCATGGCGCGTCTCCGAAAACGATGTTCCGCGATGAAGCGCCAGCTGCGCCGTTCAGGCAAGCCGCCTCTTGCCCGTCATCCCGGAAGCGCGCAGCGCTATCCGGGATGACGGGCTGGGTTCCGCGAGGGAGGCGTCAGGCCTTCTCGAACACCAGCGGGCCGCCCCAGAAGCTCTGGACGAGGCCGTTCTGCGGGCCGGGCTGGCCGGTGGTCAGGAACACGCGGCCGCCGCCCGTTCCCGGGTCGTACTCGGGATGGCGTTCAAGGTAGCGCTCCAGGGAGTCGGCGGTCGAGGCCGGCTGGTGGATCACCGGCGTGCCGGCCGGCAGGGCGGCGCGGAAGATGTCGGCGATGATCTCGTAGTGGGTGCAGCCCAGCACGGCGCGGTCGGGATAGCGGCCGATGCGGGTCTTCAGCGCCTGGACATAGCCCTCGACGGCCTTGGCCAGTTCGACCACGCCGGCGTCGGCCTCGATCATGGGCACCAGGTCCGGGCAGGGTTGCGAGAACACCGCCAGATCCTGTTTTCGCTTGTCGATCTCGATCTCGTAGACGCGGGAATTGGTCGTGCCCTGGGTCGAGAACACGCCCAGCACGTCCAGCTGCTCGACCTTGTCGCCGCGGCGCTCGGCCTCGTGCTCCCAGGGCAGGCCGGTGGCCGCCTCGATGGTCGGCACGATGATGCCCAGGATGTTGATGGGGCGCCCCAGCTGCTTGCGGTAGCCCGGCAGCCAGGTCTGCTGCAGGCGGCGAAGGGCGATGGCCGAGGCGGTGTTGCAGGCCAGGACCACCAGGCTGGCGCCGGCCTCGAACAGGCGCTCGCAGCCGGCCCGCGTCAGGTCGACGATCTCCTCGCCGGGACGGCCGCCATAGGGGGCGTTGGCCTGGTCGGCCAGATAGACGAAGTCCGCCTGGGGCAGACGCTGCACGAGGGCGCGGTGGACGCTCAGCCCCCCCACGCCGGAGTCGAAGACGCCGATGGTCATGCAGCGAGCATTAGACCCGGTCGCGCGCGTCGTCCATGCGCCGGGAGGCCTTCGCGAAAAGGTTACGGTCCTGTCATGTGACGGGGGCGCGACCTTGGCCTAGGGTCCGGCCACACTCAACGGAGAGCCTTCCGTGCAACGTCGCACCTTCCTTCTCACGACCGCCGCGGCCGCCGCCGCGAGCGCCGCCGCGCCCGGCCTTTCCTTCGCCGCGGAGACCAACCCCTTGCTCGCTACGTGGACCGGCCCGTACGGCGGCGTTCCCGCCTTCGACAAGATGAAGATCGCCGACCTGAAGCCGGCCGTCGAAGCGGCCATGGCCAAGAACCAGGCCGAGATCGACGCGATCACCGCCAACAAGGCCGCGCCGACCTTCGCCAACACCATCGCCGCCCTGGAAGACAGCGGCCGCACGCTGAACGACGTGGTCTGCTACTACGGCATCTGGGGCTCGAACCTGAGCTCGCCGGAGTTCCAGGCCATCGAGCCCGAGCTGGACGCCAAGTTCGCCGAGTTCGGTGACAAGATCACCCAGAACGCTGCGCTCTTCGCTCGCATCGAGGCTGTCTACAACAGCCCCGAGAAGGCCAAGCTGACGCCCGAGCAGCAGCGCGTCACCTGGATCTACTACACCAACTTCGTGCGCGCCGGCGCCAAGCTGGACCCCAAGGCCAAGGCCCGGGTCGCGGCCATCAACACCGAGCTGGCCGGCTACTTCACCAAGTTCAGCCAGAACCTGCTGGCCGACGAGGAGACCTATATCGAGCTGACCGACGCCGACCTGGTCGGCCTGCCGGACTCGATCAAGGGCGCGGCCGCTTCCAGCGCCGAGCAGCGCAAGCTTCCGGGCAAGCACATCATCGTCAACACGCGCTCGAGCGTGGACCCCTACCTCACCAACTCGCCGGTGCGCGCCACCCGCGAGAAGGTCTGGAAGGCCTTCGTCAACCGCGGCGACAACGGCGGCGCGACCGACAACAACGCCCTGATCGCCAAGATCCTGAAACTGCGCGTCGAGCGCGCCAAGCTGCTGGGCTACCAGACCCACGCCCACTGGCGCCTCGAGAACGCCATGGCCAAGACGCCCGACAAGGCCATGGCCCTGATGGAAGCCGTCTGGACCCCGGCCATCGAGCAGGTCGCCAAGGACGTGGCTGAGATGCAGGCTATCGTCGACAAGGAAGGCGGCGGTTTCAAGATCGAGCCGTGGGACTACCGCTTCTACGCCGAGAAGGTCCGCAAGGCGAAGTACGACCTCGATATGAACGAGGTGAAGCCGTACATGCAGCTGGAGAAGCTGCGCGAGGGCATGTTCTGGGCCGCCGGCCAGGTCTACGGCTTCGAGTTCAAGAAGGTCGAAGGCGTTCCGGTCTACCACCCGACCATGACCGTCTACGAGGTGCTGCGCGACGGCAAGCACGTGGGCCTGTGGTACTTCGACCCCTATGCCCGCCAGGGCAAGCGGTCGGGCGCGTGGATGAACGCCTACCGCAACCAGGAGCGCTTCAAGAAGCCGATCGCCACGATCGTCTCCAACAACTCCAACTTCATCCAGGGCAAGCCCGGCGAGCCGGTGCTGATCTCGTGGGATGACGCCAACACCCTGTTCCACGAGTTCGGCCACGCCATCCACGGCCTGAACGCCGACACCACCTATCCGACCGTCTCGGGCACCAACGTCGCCCGCGACTATGTCGAGTTCCCCAGCCAGCTGAACGAGCACTGGCTGTCGACGCCGGAAGTGCTGAACAAGTTCTGCGTCCATTATCAGACCGGCAAGCCGATCCCGCAGGCTCTGGTGGACAAGATCAAGAAGGCCTCGACCTTCAACCAGGGCTTCGACACCACCGAGTATCTGGCCAGCGCCCTGATCGACATGAAGCTGCACCTGGCCGGCGACGTGGACATCGATCCGGACGCCTTCGAGCGCGACGAGCTGGCCAAGCTGAAGATGCCCAAGGAGATCGTCATGCGGCACCGCACGCCGCAGTTCGGTCACGTGTTCTCGGGCGACGGCTACTCGGCCGGCTACTACAGCTACCTGTGGGCCGACACCCTGACCGCCGACGTCGCCGAGGCCTTCCAGGAGGCCCCGGGCGGCTTCTACGACAAGCCCACCGGCCAGCGCCTGATCAAGACCATCATGTCGCGCGGCAACTCGGTCGACCCGGCCGAGCAGTTCCGCGCCTTCCGCGGCCGCGACGTGAAGATCGGCGCCCTGATGCGCGACCGCGGCTTCCCGGCGCCCCCGGGCGCCTGATCGCGTCTCTGATCTGAGCTGAAACGACAGCGCCGCGCCCGGGAAACCGGGCGGGGCGTTTTTGTTTTCGAGATCCTCCCCCACCGAAACCCTTCTCCCATAGGGAGAAGGAGGGGCCCGCGCCGCAGGCGTGGGAGGATGAGGGGTTACGCGGCCGGCCGGCGTGCCGGCACGATCGTGGGCAATGTGGCGAGGGTGAAACCCCTCACCCTCCCGCCGCTACGCGCCGGGCCCCTCCCTCTCCCTATGGGAGAGGGACTTCAGGCCGCCCGCCTTGCCGCGCTCGCGCCGCCCGCCCCGACCTTGAACCGGCTGACCAGTCGCGCCAGTTCGGCGGCTTCGTTGGACAGCGAGTGGCTGGCGGCGGTCGACTGCTCGACCATGGCGGCGTTCTGCTGGGTGGCCTGGTCCATCTGGTTCACCGCGACATTGACCTGGGCCAGGCCCGTGGCCTGTTCCTGGGCGCCGGCGGCGATCTCGGCGACGGTGCGGTTGATGTCCTGCACCCCGGCGGTGATGCGGCGCAGGGCCTCGCCGGTCTGGCCGACCAGGGACACGCCCGCGTCGACCTGCTGGCCCGAGGCCCCGATCAGGCTCTTGATCTCCTTGGCGGCCTCGGCCGAACGCTGGGCCAGGGCCCGCACCTCGGAGGCGACGACCGCGAAGCCCTTGCCCGCGTCGCCGGCGCGAGCCGCTTCGACGCCGGCGTTCAGGGCCAGGAGGTTGGTCTGGAAGGCGATCTCGTCGATCACCCCGATGATGTTGCCGATCTCGCGCGAGGAGGCCTCGATCTGGGTCATCGCCGCGACGGCGCGCTCGACCACCTCGCCGCCGGCCTCTGCGTCCTTGCGGGCGGCGTCGACCGACTTGCGGGCGTGGCCGGCGCCCTCGGCGGCGCGACGGACCGTGGCGGTGATCTCGTCGAGGGCGGCGGCGGTCTCTTCCAGGCTGGCGGCCTGCTGCTCGGTGCGGCGCGACAGGTCGTCGGCCGCGTGGCTGATCTCGCCGGAGCCGGCGCGGATGCCGCCGACCGCGCCGTTGATCGTGGTCATTGTCTCCTGAAGTTGAACCATGGCGGCGTTGAAGTCGCTCTGCAGCTTGCGATAGGCGGGCGGGAAGGCCTGGTCGAGGCGGGCGGTCAGGTCGCCGGCCGCCAGATGCTCCAGGGCCTGCCCGACCTGGGCGACGACGGCGGCCTGCTCGCGGGCGCCGGCGGCGCGCTCGGCCTCGTTGGCGCCGCGTTCGGCTTCGGCCAGGCGGCGATGCTCGGCGGCCTCGCCCTCGACGCGCAGCTTCTCGATGGCGGCGTCCTTGAAGGTCGACACGGCCTGGGCCATCGCCCCGATCTCGTCGCGACGGCCCAGGGCCGGCACGGCCACGGCGTTGTCGCCGCCGGCCAGGCGGCGCATGGCGGTGGTCATGGCGTCGACCGGCGTGGCGATGCTGCGCGCCAGCAGCCAGCCCATCAGCACGGCGATGGCCACGGCGGCCGCGCCGCCGAGCGCCAGGGCCAGGGTCGCGGCGGTGAAGGCCTTGTCCTGGGCCTTGATGCGGGCGGCCAGCTCGGCGCTCTCGGCCTCATCGATCGTCTTCAGCGCCTTGCGGACGTTGGTCAGGCGGCCGCTCTTGCCGATGTCGAGGCGGGCGGCGTCCAGCTGGGCCGGATCCTGGGCGGCGGCGATCTGGGCGCGGGTCTCGGCGCGGAACACGCCCACGGCCTGGTCCAGCTGGGCCAGGCGCGCCTTCTGCTCCTCCTGCTCGGCGCCGGCGCTCAGGGTCTGGTGCGCCTCGTCGTACCTGGCCTGGAAGTCCTCGTATTTCTTGATGAACGAGGGATCGAGGCTGGCGACGAAGCCGCGCGCGGCGTTCTGCTGCTCGACCAGTTCGGCAGAGGCCTTCTCGACCGTGGCCCGGTAGGCGTAGCTCTCGGCGTTCAGGGCGGTGACGCGCTGGATCGACGACAGGCCGTTCCAGGCCAGGAGGCCGGCGCCGGCCACGGCCGCCACCAGGATGGCGAAGGCGACCACCAGCTTGTGCGCCACCTTGAGGTTGCTGAGCATCTCGAGAACTTCCCAGGATAGAATTGGGAAGAGTTTCGCTCGATAGAATTAATGGAAGTTATTCATGAGCACGAATGACGTCCGTTGGGCGTCATTCCCGATTGTTTTGGCCTGTGAAATCGCTGTTCTGAAAAGAAGCGACACGATGCTGCGTCATCTCGCCGCAGAGATAGACTCGCTCAGGCGAGTCCAGGGATATTAATCCGTATACTGATTACTTGCGGATGCATTTGGATCGAAATCGCCTTTTCAGGGATGTTTCGATCTATGCGCGCTAAGCGGGAATCGTGAGATAAGGAACGGCGCACGGTCGCAACCGGGGGACGGGATCGCGCGTATTGCAAGCATGGCCGAGCTTTCGGCCGAGCCAGGACGCCCCGATGGAAGCCCCTCGTCCCCTGCCCCTGATCCGTCCCATCCTGTGGCTGGCGGCTGCCGCCTTCACGGCCGGCTTTGGCGGCTACCTGCTGGTGGGTTTGGGAACGCGGTAGAGGGGCGCGGCGGTCTTCCGCCTTTCCCACCGGGTCGGCGAGAAAGGCGAAGAGCCGAAGGCCTCAACGGCCGCCGGTCGAGCCGAAGCCGCCGGCGCCGCGATCGGTGTCGTCCAGGGCGGCCACCAGGCTCCAGGCCGCCTGCACCACCGGGGCGATCACCAGCTGGGCGATGCGGTCGCCGCGGCGGATGACGAAGTCTTCGGCGCCCAGGTTGGCCAGGATCACCTTCACTTCGCCGCGATAGTCGCTGTCGATGGTGCCGGGCGAGTTCAGGCAGGTGATCCCCGCCTTGGCCGCCAACCCCGAGCGCGGCCGCACCTGGGCCTCGAAGCCCTGCGGCACGGCGAAGGCCAGGCCGGTCGGGACCATGAAGCGGGCGCCCGGCTTCAGCGTCAGGGGCGCGTCCTCCTCGACGGCGGCGCGCAGGTCCATGCCGGCGGCGCCGACCGTCTCGTAGGCGGGCAGCGGCAGGCCGTGGGCGTGGGCGAGCTGGACGACGGGGATATGGGGCGTGGTGGTCATAGAGCTTCCGCGATGCGTTGGGCGATGGCCTGGGCGACGGCGTCCTTGGACGCGCGCTCCCAGCGTTCGGTGTGGTCCTTGGCGATCAGCAGGACCGCGTTCTCGGTTCCGCCCATGACGCCCGGCTGGGTGACGTCGTTGGCGATGATCCAGTCGCAGCCCTTGCGCGCCAGCTTGGCGCGGGCATGGGCCTCGACGTCGTCGGTCTCGGCCGCGAAGCCGACGACCAGCTTGGGGCGATCGGGGCCGGAGGCCGCCAGGGTCGCCAGGATGTCGGGGTTCTCGACGAAGGTCAGGGCCGGCGGGCCGCCCTTGTCCTTCTTCAGCTTGGAGCCGAACACCTCGTCGACCCGCCAGTCGGCGACGGCGGCCACGAAGACGCCGACGTCGGCCGGCAGGGCGGCCTCGCAGGCGGCCAGCATCTGGCGGGCGCTCTCGACATCGACGCGGGTCACGCCCGGCGGGGTGGGCAGGGCCACGGGCCCGCTGACCAGGGTGACGCGCGCGCCCAGGCGGGCCAGGGCTTCGGCGATGGCGTAGCCCTGGCGGCCGCTGGAGCGGTTGGTGATGCCGCGCACCGGGTCGATCGCCTCGAACGTCGGGCCGGCGGTGACCAGGGCGTGCTTGCCGGCCAGCGGCCGCGCCGCCGGGCCTTGCAGCATGGCGACGATGGCCTCGAAGATCTCCGGCGGTTCGGCCAGGCGTCCGGGACCGAACTCGCCGCAGGCCATGGCCCCCTCGTCGGGTCCGACGAACGAGACGCCGTCGGCCTTCAGCGTGGCGACGTTGCGCTGCACGGCCGGGTGCAGCCACATGCGCACGTTCATGGCCGGCGCCATCAGCACCGGCTTGTCGGTGGCCAGCAGGGTGGTCGAGGCCAGGTCGCCGGCCAGGCCATTGGCGGCCTTGGCGATCAGGTCGGCGGTGGCGGGGGCGACCACCACCAGGTCGGCCGAGCGCGACAGCTGGATGTGGCCCATCTCGGCCTCGTCGGTCAGCGAGAACAGGTCGTCATAGACCTTGTCTTCGCTCAGCGCCGCCAGCGACAGCGGGGTGACGAACTCGGCGCCGGCCTTGGTCAGGATCGGCCGCACGCCGATCCCGGCCTTGCGCAGCAGGCGGGTCAGCTCCAGGGCCTTGTAGGCCGCCACGCCGCCGCCGACGATCAGGAGCACGCGCTTGCCGCCCGGAATGTCGCTCACCTTGAAGGCCTCTCGTCCGCCGGTTCCCCTCCGCGCATAGAGCGCCTCGCGTCCGCAGGCAATCGCGGCGCGCATCGGAGGGCGGAAAGCTTAACGGTGGGACTCGACTCGCGTTCTTTTTTCGTTCACTAATCGTTAAGGTAGTAAATAACGGGATGTGGCGATCATGACGGGAGCGTGGCGTTTCGGACTTCTGGCCCTGCCGGCCTTGCTGCTGGCGGCCTGCGACGGCGGGGCCTCGGCGGTGAGGGCGCCCAAGGGCGGCCAGGTCGCATCGAGCGAGGGAACCAACAGCGGCGGCGGCGCGCCGGTCTCGGCCGAGGTCGCCGAGGCGTCGGCGAGCGCGCGGCAGGCGGCCGATCCGCGCGATGCGCCGGTGCGGCTGATCGCCGGCCGGCCGATGTGGGCCGCCAATCGCACCCGCAGCGCCGAAGAGAACGCCCAGCGCGGCTTCGAGCGGTTCGGCGAGGCCTTCGGGGCCCGCGACGTCGACGACTATGTGCGCAAGACCCACGCCTTCGTGGCCAAGCCGCCGGCCGGGGTCCAGACCCTGAAGCGGACGAACGGCGACACCCTGATCTACGACCCGGCCGGCAACGTCTTCGCCGTGGTCACCCGGGCCGGGGCGCCGCGCACCATGTTCAAGCCCGACGACGGCGCCGACTACTGGCGTCGCCAGAAGGAGGGGGCGGCCCGCCGCACGGCCGCTTCGGAGCGGCGCGGCCAGGACGGCGCCGGCTGAACAGGAGCAGCTGAAAGGGGGGTGAGAACATGAAGGAACAGCCGATCCCGGATGCGGCGATGCGCGATCCGGCGGCCACCGAACTGGCGCGGATCTGGGTGGCCGAGCACGGCCTGCACTGCGCGCTTCGCATCGGGGCCTACGATGAGACGCCGATCGACGAGGCGCGGGCCTGGGGCATGATGATGGCCGACCTGCTGCGCCATCTCGGGCGCGGCCTGTCGGACTATTATCGCCGCGATCCGGTCGAGGTGGTCGACGTCCTGCTGGAGGCGATGCGCGACGAACTGGCCAGTCCAAGTTCGCCGATCGAGGGCGGCCTGACGGGGCCGCGCGAGGAGGAGCCCAAGGCCGGCCAGGCCAAGGCGCACTGATGAAGCAGGAGGTGGCGTCGCGGGCTCGCGTGCGCCGTGTCACAGTCGCGCGCTGGGCGCGCGGCTAGGGCGAAGGTTCGGCCGCGCCGGCGGCCGAATGGCCGGATGCGGCTGGAGCGGGGCTCCGGCGCGTCCGGACGCCTGGCGCGGCGCCGGCCCGCGAAACATGCACAGGGGGTGATAAGCGTGATCGAGCGACGGAAGCTGTTGGGCCTGCTGGCCGCTGCGGGAACCACGAGCCTGGCGTCCGTTGTCGCGCGCGGGGCCTGGGCGGATGCGGCGCGGCCCGCGCTGGCGACCTTTCCCAAGCCGGACCGCGAGGTGCGCCTGCCGGTCCCCGGCGGTCGGGTCTATGTGCGGATCAACGGTGATCTCGACGCGGCCCTGACCGGCGCGCCGCCGCCGCCGATCGTCATGGTCCACGGCGGGCCGGGCGGCACCCACTCGGGGTTCCTCGACGCCCTGGCGCTGGCGGACGAGCGGGCGGTGATCCTCTACGACCAGCTCGACAGCGGTCTCTCCGACCACCCGATGGATCCGGCCAACTGGACGGTGGGCCGGTTCGTCGACGAACTGGAGGCCGTGCGCGAAGGCTTGAAGATCCCCCGCTGGCATGTGCTGGGCCACAGCTGGGGCGGTACGGTGGCCCTGGAATACGGTGCGCGCCGCTCGCCGGCCCTGGCCAGCCTGGTGCTGGCCAGCCCGCTGGTCTCGACCCGCAGCTGGATCGCCGACGCCAACCTGCTGCGCGGCGACCTGCCGATGGCGGTGCAGGACCAGCTGACCCGCTGCGAAGCGCCTTCGGCCTCGCCGCCGGACAAGGCGTTGTCGGCCGCCTGCGATGCGGCGACGAACGCCTTCTACGCCGCCTTCCTGACCCGCGAGCCGCCCTCGCCGGCGCACCGCGCCTACCGGCCTACCGGCGACCGGGGCTTCAATCCGGTGCTCTACAAGGCCATGTGGGGCGCGACCGAGTTCTCGGCCACCGGCACGCTGAAGGCCTATGACGGCGAGCCCCTGCTCGACCGCCTGGATGGGCCGCGCACCCTGTTCATGGTCGGCCAGTACGACGAGGCCCGGCCGGCCACGACCATCGCCTTTTCCCGCCGGACCAGGGGATCGGAACTGGCCGTCGTGCCGGGCGCCGGCCACGCCACCTTCACCGACCGTCCGGAAGAGACCGTGGCCGTGCTGCGCCAGTGGCTGCGTCGGCGCGACGCAAGGCCGTCCTAGCGCCTGGCGCCTTTGTCGGCCGCGCGGTTGAGCGGTTTGGGAGATCTGTCGATGGAGGAGAAGAACACCCCTGGCCTGCCGGTCTGGCTCGGCGTGCTGCTGGCGGCGGCCGTGCTGCCCGTGGTCCTGCTCACGCGGCTTTGGCCGGGCGCCCGGACGGTCGATCGCTCGCCCGACGAGGTGGCGGGCATCCTGAGGGCGTTCATCGACGGAACGGGCGGTTCCTGGGACTGGGACGATTTCGAAAGCGCGCCCATCACCGATCCGCGCCTGGATGAGCTTCGACGCCGCGCCGTCCAGGCCGGTCCGCCTGACTCCGATGTCGAAGCGCTGGCGGCGCTGCTGTCGGAGGTCGAAGCCATGTGCCCAACCGGGGCGTAGCCCGCGCGGGCCGCCGATAACTAGCCGCGAGTCCGCCTGGGAGCTGGCCGGGAGCGGTCCTCGAACTCGTCCCCTTCGGCAGGGTGGAAGCGGGACGCGGGAGCGATGTTCGGCCCGCGGCTCCCGGATCCCGGGTTCGTCGCGCCCTGGCCCCCCTTCCCAGGCCGAGGCCCTTCGGAGTTGGCGCAATCTGACGCCGGCCTCATGGCGGACCGGCGGTTGCCTGCCCGTGGCTCCCGAAGCCGTCTTCCACCGCCGGCGGTGCTCCTTGACGGCGTCCGCACGGCGGCGCGCGTCGCCTACCGCCGCTTCTTGCGCGCCCCGGTCGCGGCCGTCTTCTTGCGGCTTCCTGGCTTGACCGCCTTGCCCTTGCCGGCCTTGCCCGAGCGGGCGGTCGCCTTGCCTTTCCCGCCGCTCTTCTTCGCGGCGGCGGCGCACTTGGCCTTGGCGGCCTTCAGGGCCTTGCCTTTCTTGCCCTTGGTCGAGCACGACGCGGCGCGGACCGGAGCGGCCGAGGCGGTGCGCGTGGCGGTCGGGGCGGCGCGCGGCGGCCAGATCACCGGTCCGCGTGCGGCCACGGCGTAGCCGGCCGGCAGCACCGGCGCGCCGGTGCGCTCGACGGCGAGGGCGGCAGGCGCCGCGCCATCCTCGGTCAGCCGGCCGTTCCAGGTCCCGTCGGGGCCGACGCTGAGCGCCAGGGTCGAGCCGACGCCAGGCCGGGGCATGAACCGCACGGCCGCGCCGCCGTCATAGGTGCGCTCGATGCTGTCGATCAGGCCGGTGGAGCCCACCGCGCCGGGACGGCGCAGGTCGCGCCAGGCGCCCTCGACCGGACCGTAGCCGCCGGCCGGGTCGGCGATCTGCAGCGAATAGAGGGCCACGCCGTCGGCGCCGCGCAGGATCCAGCCGCCGTCCAGCGGGCCTTGCAGCCCCTGAGCCGCGGCGATCGAGCCCTTCACGCGCAGCTCATAGGCCTGTTCGACGCTCATCGGCGCGCCGGGCGGGGCCGGAGGAGCGGTCTCGGGCGCGGGGATCGGCAGGATGGTCGGCTTGTGGCGCGGCGCGGGCGCGGTGGGTGGCGCCTCGTCTTCCTCGTCGGTGGTCTGGGGGCCGCTGGCGGCGATCAGGTCGGCCAGGGGATCGGCGGCGGCGGGCGGCGGGCTCGGCGCGGGCGCGGCCTGGCCGCTTGCCGGCGGAGCGTCCACCAGCGGGATCGCCGCCTGCGCCGGAACGGACGGATTGGTCGTCACCACCTCGGAAGCGGGCGCCTGGGCCAGGGCGGCGGCGGGCGGCGGGCTCGGCGCGGGCGCGGCCTGGCCGCTTGCCGGCGGAGCGTCCACCAGCGGGATCGCCGCCTGCGCCGGAACGGACGGATTGGTCGTCACCACCTCGGAAGCGGGCGCCTGGGCCAGGGCGGCGGCCGGAAACGACAGCAGGGCGGACAGTGAGACGGCGAGAAGACGACGCATAGGGGTCCTTATCAGCCCGCCGTCTTCGCGGCGATGGCCTCGGAAACGGCGACCAGCCGCTCGGCCTGAACCAGGTGCAGCCGCTCGGCCATCTTGCCGTCGACCCGCAGCGCGCCCTTGCCGGCGTTCTCCGGCGCGGCGAAGGCGGCGATCACCGCCTGGCTCCAGGCGATCTCGTCGTCCGACGGCGAGAACACCCGGTTGCAGATCTCCAGGTGCTTGGGATGGATCAGGGTCTTGCCGTCGAAGCCGAAGTCGACGGCCTGGCCGCAGACGGCCTCCAGCGCGGCCAGGTCGTCGATGTCGTTGTGCACGCCGTCGAGGATCGACAGGCCATGGCCGCGCGCGGCGGCGACCGCCAGAGACAGGATCGGCAGGAAGGCTTCCCGGCCCGGGGTCTGGCGGGCCCGCATCTCCTTGGCCAGGTCGTTGACGCCCATCACCCAGGCCGACAGGCGGGTTGTCCTGGCCGCCTCGCCGATCTCCCACAGGTGGAAAGAGGCCTTGGCGGTCTCGATCATCGTCCACAGGCGGGTATGGATCGGGGCGGCGTGCAGGGCCGCCTCATAGGCGTGGACGTCGGCGGCGTCGTTCACCTTGGGCACGAGCACGGCGTCGGGACCAGCTTCGGCGGCCGCCTTCAGGTCGTCGGCGCCCCAGGGGGTGTCGAGGCCGTTGGTGCGGATGACGACCTCGCGCGGGCCGAACCCGCCGGCCTTCACCGTGGCCACGGCGGCCTCACGGGCGGCGAACTTCATCTCCGGCGCCACCGCGTCCTCGAGGTCGAGGATGATCACGTCGGCGTCGAGCGTGCGGGCCTTCTCCACGGCCTTGGCGTTGGAGGCGGGCATGTAGAGGGCGCTGCGGCGCGGCCGGGCGAGGTCGGTCATGGCGGCGATCATCCTGACGGGACGGCTACTGTAAAGCATCCGCCGCGCGGGACGGGAAGCGTCGATCTCGCGGCGGGCGAAGCCATGGCGGGAAAGGGGGAAACGGGGTTAAGCTGGCGCCATGACCACGCAACCGGCCCCCACGCGCTACGACGAAACGGCCCGCAACGTGCTGGGCGGAGAACTGATCCCCTGCTCGCTCGACCCGGTGACCGGCTTCTACCGTAACGGCTGCTGTGAAACGGGGCCGCACGACCTTGGCCTCCACACCGTCTGCGCGGTGATGACCGAGGAGTTCCTGGCCTTCTCCAAGTCCACCGGCAACGACCTGTCGACGCCGCGTCCGGAGTTCGCCTTCCGGGGGCTCAAGCCGGGCGACCGCTGGTGCCTGTGCGCCGGCCGCTGGCGCGAGGCGCTGGACGCCGGCATGGCCCCGCAGGTCATTCTCGAGGCCACCCACGAGGAGACCCTGGCCATCGTGTCGCTGGGGGTGCTGAAGGACCACGCGGCGGTCTGACCCGCGCAAGGCCGGAAGGATCCCGGATGGTCGGTTACGAACGCAGGCTGCTGGTGCTGGTGGGGCTGATCGCCCTGGCCTTCCTGCCTCTGCTGGCCGCGTCGCTGTTCTTCCTGGCCCGCTTCTCGGCCGCCCAGGATCGGCTGGACGCCGTCTATACCCGCACCGTGATCCTCGCCCACGACCTGCGTGGCGAGAAGATGCGGCAGAACGCGCTCGTCCCGGTGATCGTCATCAACGGCGACAGGGGTTTGCTGATCGAGCTGGAGCGCTCCAATCGCCGCTTCGACGCCATCGTCGGCGACTTGAACGCGCTGGCCCGCGACGACGAGACGCGCGCGGCGCTGGAGCAGGTTTCCGCCTTGCAGCGCCGGCTGCTGGTGCTGCAGAGGACGGGCGTCGCCCAGCGGCTCGACGGCGGCACCATGAGCGGCGCCAACGCCTTCTTCCAGAAGAACGCCGGGCCGCTGACCAGCAGCATCGACGCGGCCATCGACCGCTTCACCGAGCGGTCGGCGGCCCGCTACCAGGCCGAGCGAACCCATAACCAGGCCGTGGTGCGCGGCGTGTTCGGCGTGCTGGTCCTGGCCTCGGCCTGCGCCTTCGTGCTTTGCGCCTTCCTGGGCCGCCTGCTGCTGCGGCTGGTCGAGCAGAAGCGCAGCTACGACCAGGTCGCCGCCCGCCTGGCCGAGCGGGAGAAGGCGATCTCGCTGGCCCGCAAGGAGGCGGTCGAGGTGGTGGCCCACGACCTCAACAACCCGATCACCACCATCCTGTTCGCCAGCGAGAACCTGCTGGCCCAGCCCGGTGTCGAGCAGCAGTCCAAGGTGCGCTCGGGCGTCGAGGCCATACTGCTGGCGACCGAGACCATGCGGCGGCTGATCCGCAACATCCTCGACCATTCCAAGATCGAGGCCGGCGGCCTGGTGCTGGCCAAGGAGACGGTCGACCTGCGCCGGCTGCTGGGCGACATCGCCGACCAGTTCGCCCTGTCGGCCGCCCGCAAGGGGCTGGACTTCGCCTACACGCCCGACGCGGCCGAGCCCTTGCTCGAGGCCGACGAGGGGCGCATCGGCCAGGTGGTGGCCAACCTGCTGTCCAACGCCATCAAGTTCACCGAGCCGGGCGGGACGGTGTCGCTGTCCAGTTGGGTGGCGGACGGAGCCGTGGTGGTCGAGGTGCGCGACACCGGCTGGGGCATGAGCCCAGAACAGGCCGCCCGGGTGTTCGAGCGCCACTGGCAGGGCGAGGCCGCCGCCGCCAATGGCAACGGCCTTGGCCTGGCGATCAGCAAGGCCATCGTCGAGGCCCATGGCGGGCGCCTGGGCGTCGACAGCCGGCCGGGCGAAGGCTCGGCCTTCAGCGTGGTGCTGCCGCTGGCGGCGTGAGGCTCGCGCTCCTATCCGATTTCGCCGTGCAGCCAGCTTCGGAAGGCGGCCATGGCCGCGCCGTCCGGCCGCGAATGCAGCCTTGTCAGCCAGTAGCGGCCGGTGACCACCTCGGCGGCGAAGGGGCGGACCAGGCGCTCGGCCGACAGCTCGGGCGCGAACAGCGCGGCGGGCGCCAGGGCCACGCCCTGGCCAGCGGCGGCGGCCGCGACCATCAGCACCGAATTGTCGAACATCGGCCCGCGCAGCGGCGGGGCCTCGGCGCCGGCGGCGGCGAACCAGCGCGGCCACTCGTCGGCGCGATAGGAGCGCAGCAGGGTCTCGCGCGCCAGGTCGCCGGGGGCCGACAGCCGTTCCGCGATCGCCGGCGCGCACAGGGCCGTCAGCGGCGCGGTCAGGATCGGCTCGGCATGCACGCCGTGCCAGGCACCGTCGCCGAAGCGGATGGCGAGATCCAGTCCCTCCCCGGCCAGGTCGACGCGGTTGTTGTTGGTCATCACCCGCAGGTCGACCTGCGGGCAGGCGCGGCGGAAGGACTCCAGCCGAGGCAGCAGCCAGCCCGTCGCGAACGAGCCGACCACGCCCAGCGTCAGCACCTCGCGCAGCCGTCCGTCGCTGTAGCGGTCGAGCGTCGCGCCGATGCGGTCGAAGGCGTCGACCAGCACCGGGACCAGGGCCTGGCCCTCGTCGGTCAAAGCCAGGCCGCGCGGCAGGCGGCGAAAGAGCGAGACGCCCAGGCGGGCTTCCAGCTGGGCGACCTGGTGGCTGACGGCGCCCTGGCTGACGCACAGCTCGACGGCTGCCCGGGTGAAGTTCAGGTGCCGGGCGGCGGCCTCGAAGGCGCGCAGGGCGTTGAGGGGAAGCTGGGCGCGATCCATGGCCAAGGCATGAACCAGGCTCATGGCTTCGTCCAGATATGATGCTTTGTCGCCGCCGCTTCCGATCGGCAGTTTCGCCGCGCCAACCGAAGGGGAGAGCGGCATGAAAACGAAATGGATCGCGAGCTTGGGCATCGCCGGGGCGCTGTTCGCAACAGGCGGACCGGCGGCGGCGCACGATCCTTTGCTGGCCCCGATCGAGCCGGCCTACGCCGCTCGCTGGCTGGGCGGCGAGGCGCCGATCAAGGTCTATGGCAATAGCTACATTGTGGGCTTCTCGGGGCTCAGCGTCGGCTTGATCAAGACCAGCCAGGGCCTGATCCTGGTCGACGCCGCCCTGCCCCAGGCCGTGCCGGCCATCGAGGCCAACATCAGGGCGCTGGGCTTCAAGGTCGCCGACATCAAGCTGATCCTCAGCACCGAGCCGCACTACGACCATGCCGGAGGCCTGGCCGCCCTGGCCCGCGACAGTGGCGCGACGGTGGTCGCCAGCGCTCCGACGGCCGAAGCCCTGCGACGAGGCCGGCCGGGCCCGGACGATCCCCAGCTGGCCGACCTCGTCCCCTTTCCGGCGGTGGCGAAGCTGCGGGTGGTCAAGGATGGCGAGGTCATCCGTCTGGGCGACGTGGCCGTCACCGCCCGCGCCACGCCGGGCCACACGGGCGGCAGCATGAGCTGGACCTGGACGTCGTGCGAGCGGCGCGACTGCAAGGCGGTGGTGTTCGGCTCCAGCCTCAATCCGGTGTCGTCCGACGGCTACCGGTTCTCGGATCCGAACAACGCGGGCGTCGTGGCAGGCTTCCGCCGCAGCTTCGAGACCATGCGGGGCTTGAAGTGCGACGTGCTGATCAGCGCCCATCCCGACCAGTCGGGCGGCGACCAGCGGCTGGCGCGGGCTCGCCGGGCTGAGAAGCCCAACCCGTTCGTCGATCCCAGCGCCTGCCGAAGCTATGCCGACCGCTACGCCGCGCGGCTGGACGCACGTCTGGCCAAGGAGCGGGCGGGGCTCTGACCTTCCATTTTCTCCCGTCATTCTCGCCCTTGTGGCGAGAACCCCTGGTTCCGCTCGTACGGGCAGCGCAGGCGGATCGCTGGCGATCCGCCCCATCCGTCATCGAGGCCGACAGAGGGGTTCCCGCCACAAGGGCGGGAATGACGGGAAATGAAAGCGCGCCGCCTACGCCAGCGGCTTCAGTTCGCCCAGCACCGTGGGGATCAGCTCCGACACCGTCGGATGGATCGGCACGGTGCGCTGCAGAACCGTATAGGGGGCCTTGGCGTACATGACGTCGAGGATGCCGTGGATGGCCTCGTCGCCCGAGGTTCCCAGGATCGCGGCGCCGAGGATTTGCTTGGTCTCGGCGTCGACCAGCACCTTCATGAAACCCTGGGTCTCGCCCTTCTCGATGGCGCGGCCCACGCGGGTCATCGGGCGTGTCCCGACCAGGGCCGGGCGGCCGGCGGCGCGGACTTCGGCTTCGCTCATCCCCACCCGGCCAAGCGGCGGGTCGGTATAGAGGGCGTAGGCGGTCAGGCGGTCGGTGACTTTCCTGGGGTCGTCGTCGAGCAGGTTGGCGGCGATGATCTCGAAGTCGTTGTAGGCGGTGTGGGTGAAGGCCCCGCGTCCGTTGCAGTCGCCCATGGCCCATATCGACGGGACGTTGGTGCGCAGGGTCTCGTCGACCGTGACGTAGCCGCGCTTGTCGACGGCGACGCCGGCCGCCTCCAGGCCCAGGTCGTCGGTGTTGGGCTTGCGGCCGACGGCCAGCAGGGTGTGCGAGCCCTTCACTGCCGGTTCGCCCTCCCGGCAGGTGACGTGGACGCAGACGCCTTCTTCGCCCCCTTCCGTCTTGCAGGGGGAAAAGCTGATGCACTCGGCGTTCAGCCGCACGGCGATGCCCTCGGCCTCGAGGATTTCGCGCACGGCGTCGGAAACCTCGGGATCCTCGCGGCCGATCAGGCGGGGCCCCATCTCGACCACGGTCACCTGGGCGCCGAAGCGCCGGTACATCTGGGCGAACTCCAGCCCGATATAGCTGCCGCCGACGATCACCAGGTGCTCGGGCAGCGTGTCCAGCTGCATCATGCCGACATTGGTGAGATACGAGATGTCGTTGACGCCGGGCATGTCCGGGACGTTGGCGCGGCCGCCGACATTGAGGAAGATCTTCGGGGCCTCCAGCACCCGGCCGTCGACCTCGACGGTGGTGGGCGAGGTCAGGCGGGCATGGCCTTCGAAGACCGTCAGGCCGTCCATGCCCTTGAGCCATTTCTCGACATTGCCGCGGGCGTTGCGGACGACGGTCTGCTGGCGTTCCTTGACCGCCTTCATGTCGACGCCGACGGGTCCTTGCAGAACGACGCCGTAGTCGGCCGCCCGGCGGGCCAGGTGCGCGGCATAGGCGCTGGCCACCATGGTCTTGGTCGGCATGCAGCCAGTGTTGACGCAGGTGCCGCCGAACAGCTTGCGCTCGACCAGGGCCACCTTCCAGCCGGCGGCGGTCAGGCGCCCGGCCAGCGAAGGCCCGGCCTGGCCGGCCCCGATGATGATGGCGTCGAAGGTCATGCTCACGAAACCGCCGAGACGATCAGATAGGCGCCGCCCAGGGCGATCACGTCTTCGACAAGAGCCGCGGGCGTGTCGCGCTTGAGGGCCTTGGCCAGGCGGCCGCGCAGCTCGGCGCCGCCCAGGGTGCCGATCACCGCGCCGATGACGCCCAGGATCGCCCCGACGATCCAGGCGCCGCCGGCCAGGCCGATGACCGCGCCCGAGAAGCCGCCGGCGACGATGCGGGCGCCGAACTGCGGCGGGACCTTGCGGCTGGGAGTCATCGGCAGTTGGTCGGTGATCAGCTCGACCGCCGCCAGGGCGGTGAAGATCCAGGTAGCGATGTTGCCGCCCAGCCAGGCCAGCGGCGTGCCGGCCAGCGGGATCCAGCCGAGATGCGCGCCCCAGGCGACGGCGGCGGGGGCGGTCATGGCCCGCAGGCCGGCGATCACGCCGATGAGCAGGGCGAGGACGTAGAGGGTCATGCGAGAACTCCCGAGCGTCGCCGCGATCAGGCGCGCTCCGGGAGCAAACCGCAAGCGCCTGGCGTCGGCTTGGATGTTCCGGCTGCGGTTCGCCCGATCAGCCCTTCAGCGCGTACTCCCGCTCCAGCCGATAGACCGAGCCTTCCTTGGTCTGCCAGCTGGAATAGAGGCCGAAGCGGTCGACGTGGAAGGGCGGCGAGTGCAGCAGGTTGTTGCGCTGGATCCAGGCGCCGACCTCGGGCACGGCCGCGCGCTTCAGATAGGCCAGGGTGACGTGCGGCAGGTAGGTGCGGGTCTCGGGCTTCAGCTCGGCCTTGCGGGCGGCGCTTTCGTTGGCCTTCTGCAGGCGGCGCAAGTGCGGCTCGTCCTCGACCCCGGCCCAGACGGCGTGCATGTCGGCGCCCTCGCCGAAATGGCCGGCGCCCTTCAGCTCCAGGTCGAAGGCTGGGGCCTCGATCCGGGCCAGCGCCTCGTCGAGGTCGGCGGCGACCGTTTCCTGCACGTCGCCGATGAAGCGCAGGGTGATGTGGAAGGCCTCCAGCGGCCGCCAGCGGGCGCCTTCGATGCCGGATTGTCGGGACTGGAGCGGCGCGCCGATCTCGGTGGGGATGGCGATCGCGGTGAACAGGCGGATCATGCCGCCAGCCTAGACGCCTTGGCGGTCGGCCTCCAAGCCCCTGCCGCAGGCGTCTTGCCGATCGGACAAATTGTCTGACAAATAGCGTCGCCCAGGAGGACGGCGCGAAGGCCGTCGGGGCGGGAGGCAGGCGATGACGGGACCCTCGATGGATCGGCGCGGGGTGCTGCTGGCGGGAATGGGCGCGAGCCTGGCGGCCGGTTCGGGCGTCGCCGCGGCCCCGGCGGGCAAGTCGTCGCTGCTGGCCCAGCGTCCGCCGATGGGTTGGAACAGCTGGAACAGCTTCGCCACCACGATCAACGAGGCCCAGGCGCTGGAGACGGCCCGGATCATGGCCGCGAAACTGCTGCCGTTCGGCTACGACGTCTTCACGGTCGATATCCAGTGGTACGAGCCGGAAGCGGCCAGCTACGACTACAATCGCAATCCCCAGCCGGCGATGGACGGCCATGGCCGCCTTCTCCCCGCCCCCAATCGTTTTCCGTCCAGCGCCGGCGGCCTGGGCTTCAAGCCGCTGGCCGACCAGGTGCATGCGCTGGGCCTGAAGTTCGGCGTGCACCTGATGCGGGGAATCCCGCGCGCGGCGGTGAAGGCCAACCTTCCGGTGCTGGGAACCAGCATCCGCGCCGCCGACGTCGCCGACACGTCGAGCGTCTGCTCCTGGAACCCCGACATGTACGGCGTCGACATGCGCAAGGCCGGGGCCCAGGCCTATTACGACAGCGTCTTCCGCCTGTTCGCCCAGTGGGGCGTCGACTTCGTGAAGATGGACGACATGAGCCGCCCCTACGACGCCCACGCCGCCGAGATCGAGGCGGCCCACAAGGCGATCAAGGCGTCCGGCCGGCCGATGATCCTCAGCCTGTCGCCGGGCGAGACGCCCGTGCCGCGCGCCGAGCACGTGCGCAGGTTCGCCCAGATGTGGCGCATCTCCGACGACTTCTGGGACGAGTGGTCGATGCTGGAGGCCCAGTTCACGCGGCTGGAGAACTGGAACGCCTTCCGCGCCCCGGGCGCCTGGCCCGACGCCGACATGCTGCCGCTGGGCCGGCTGGCCCTGGGCAAGCGCGACAGCAAGTTCACGCCCGACGAGCAGCAGACCCTGATGACCCTGTGGTCGATCGCCCGCTCGCCGCTGATCATGGGCGGCGACCTGCGCCACCTGGACGAGGCGACCCTGGCCCTGCTGACCAATCGCCAGGTGCTGGCGGTCAACCAGGCCAGCACCGGCAACCAGCCCCACTTCGTCGAGGACGGGGCGCGGATCTGGTCGGCGCGGCCCGAGGGGCGTCCGGCCGAGCGTTACCTGGCGCTGTTCAACACCACGGGAAAGTCGAAGGCGGTGGGCGTCGGGCTGCGGGAACTGGGCCTGACCGACGGGGTGTCGGTGCGCGACCTGTGGAGCGGGCAGGATCTTGGGCGGGTCAATGACCGCGTGGAGCGGACGCTGCCGTCACATGGCTCGGCGCTGCTGCGGCTGGGCGCATGAGATCCTCCCCCGGAAGGGGGAGGTGTCGGCGAAGCCGACGGAGGGGGAAGTGTCAGCTTGTATCGGCAAGCGCCGCGGAAGCTGGAAACGGCCCTCTCAGTCGCTCCGCGACAGCTCCCCCAGAGGGAGAGCATCTTGGGCTCAGTCCTCGTCGGACTGGGGCCCTTCAGGCTCGCCGACGAGGTTCGGCGGGTCGGCCAGCACGAGGCGTTCGGCCAGCTTCACTTCCGGCGCGGCGGCGCGGGTGAAGGGCAGGTACCAGGTCTGACCGCCGAGCGGAGGCGTGATCTCGAGCAGGTCGCCGGCGCCGAAGTCCTGGACGCTCTTGATCTTGCCCAGGTCCTCGCCGGTGGCGATGTGGCGCACGGCCATGCCGATCAGGTCGGTGAGGTAGAACTCGTCCTCGTCGGGCTCGGGCAGGGCCGAGCGGGGGACGTAGAGCTTGAGGCCGCGCAGGGCGTCGGCGGCTTCCTTGGTGGCGATGTCGGGACTGCGGCAGACCAGACCGTCCTTGACGGCTCTTGCCTGGGAGATCGACAGGGCGGGCGAGCCGTCCTGGCGCAGGAGCCGCTTGAAGCCCTTCAGGGCCATCGGCTCTTCGGTATAGGTCGAGATCCGTATCTCGCCGCGCACGCCAAAGCCGCCGGCCACGCGGCCGACCAGGATCAACGGGTCATCGGGAGAGATCGGCATCGACTTGAGTCTTTCCGGACCAAGCCGGGGTCGTTTGTGAAGCGAAACCCTCGCCCTTCGACAGGCTCAGGGTGAGGGTTTCTACTGCTTCGGCCTGCGGAATGGTCCTCATCCTGAGCTTGTCGAAGGACGAGGACCACGCAACAGGTTCGAAGTCCGAAAGGCGATTAGCCTTCCGAAGCTTCTTCGGCCGGAGCTTCTTCAGCAGCCGGAGCAGCAGCGGCTTCGGCGGCGGCCGCGGCGGCGGCTTCAGCGGCGGCCTTGGCGTCTTCCTTGGCTTGGGCTTCGGCGGCGGCGCGCTCTTCTTCGCGCTGGGCGCGCTCGGCGGTGCGTTCCTTGGCCTTCTTGCCCGGCTCGGCCTTCTGCGGGTTGTTGCCGGCGGTCCAGGCGCCGACGCCTTGGGCGGCGAGGAAGCGAGCGACGCGGTCGGTCGGCTGGGCGCCCTTCTTGAGCCACTCCTGGATCGACTCCAGCTTCAGGGTGACGCGCGCCGGGTCATCCTTCTTCAGCAGCGGGTTGTAGGTGCCGACCTTTTCGATGAAACGGCCATCGCGCGGCGAGTGGCTGTCAGCGACGACGATCGAGTAGTACGGACGCTTCTTGGCGCCGCCACGGGCGAGACGGATCTTCAGCATTGTCGTTAGTCCTTGGATCTAAAGCTATTTTTTCTTGAACGGATTGAAGCCGGGCGGCAGGCCGCCCAGGCCGGAGAGCGGGTTGGGCCCGCCCCCGAGGCCCGGCAGACCGGGCAGCCCCGAAAGGCCTTGGCCTTCCGTCGCGTTGGGATCGCCGGCGGGCATCTTGCCGCCGCCGAGGGATTTCAGTCGGGCCATGTCGCCGCCGCCGAGCATGCCGGCCATGCGGGCCAGGCCCTTGCCGCCGTCCTTGCTCATCGACTTGAACATGTCGGCCATCTGGCGGTGCTGCTTGAGCAGGCGATTGACCTCGGCCACGTCGACGCCCGAACCGGCGGCGATGCGGCGCTTGCGCGAGGCCGCCAGGATGTCGGGCTTCTTGCGCTCTTCCTTGGTCATCGAGCTGATGATCGCCTGCTGGCGGCGGAAGATGCTGTCGTCGATGCCGCTTTCGGCGATCTGCTTCTTGACCTTCTGGACGCCGGGCAGGAGGCCCATGATGCCTTCCATGCCGCCCATCTTCTGCATCTGCGACAGCTGGGACGACAGGTCGTCGAGGTCGAACTTGCCCTTGGCCAGCTTGCGCGCCATGCGCTCGGCTTCGGCCGCGTCAAGGTCGGCGGCGGCCTTCTCGACCAGGGCCACGACGTCGCCCTGGCCCAGGATCCGGCCGGCGACGCGGCGGGCGTCGAAGACGTCGAGCTGGTCGATCTTTTCGCCGGCGCCGAGGAACTTGATCGGCAGGCCGGTGACGTGGCGCATCGACAGCGCCGCGCCGCCGCGACCGTCGCCGTCGGCGCGGGTCAGGATCAGGCCCGTGAGCGGCAGGCGCTCGTGGAACGCCTTGGCCGTGCGCACGGCGTCCTGGCCGGTCAGGCTGTCGGCGACCAGGATGGTCTCGGAGGGATTGGCGATGCGGGCGATTTCCGCCGCTTCGCTCATCATCGCCTCGTCCAGCGTGGTGCGGCCGGCGGTGTCGAGGATCAGGACGTCGTAGCCGCTGAGCCTGGCGGCGGTGAGGGCGCGCTTGGCGATGTCCGGGGCGCTCTGGCCGGCCACGATCGGCAGGCTCTCGACGCCGACCTGCTTGGCCAGGGTCGCCAGCTGCTCCATGGCCGCCGGGCGACGGGTGTCGAGCGAGGCGACCAGCACCTTCTTGCGCTCGGTCTTGCTCAGGCGCAGGGCCAGCTTGCCGGTGGTGGTGGTCTTGCCCGAGCCCTGCAGGCCGGCCATCAGGATGATGGTCGGCGGGTTCAGGGCCAGGTTCAGGCCGGTGGGGACGTCGCCGCCCAGCATCTCGACCAGGCCGTCATAGACGATCTTGACCACCTGGTCGGCCGGCTTGACCGAGCGGATGACGGACTCGCCCGCGGCCTGTTCCTTGGCCTTGGAGATGAAGTCCTTGACGACCGGCAGGGCGACGTCGGCTTCCAGCAGGGCGACGCGGACTTCGCGCAGCGCCTCGTCGATGTCCTTTTCGGACAGCACGCCGCGACCGCCGAGGCGGTCGAAGACGCCTGAAAGTCGCTCTGTAAGGCCGTCGAACATGCGAAACCCTGGGTAAGAACCAAAGCTCCAAACGCGATCAGCCCCCGTGGACGATCACGTCGACGGGGGTCCTCGCCGTCCTCGTCCGCATGGGTCCCGGGCTACCGGGGCGGGGTCGTGACGGTGGAGGCGCTGCTGATAAAGCGCCGGAAGTGCGCGCTTATGCGGGAGCGCTGTGGAAAATGCAAGGATTTCGAGTCGCTTGGGCTCAGTTGGTCGAGGGGCCCGCGGAGGAGCGGGCGCCCTCGTGAAGCCCTTTGCCTTTCCGTCCGCGGAGGATTAAGGGCTTCATCGAACGCGTTCGACGGGATGCGGTCAGGGATTGGGGTCCCGTTTCGTCTGGTCTGCTCGCAAGGACTCCATGTCGACCAAACTCCTGTCCGCCGCCGTGGCGGCTCTCGCCCTGCTGCCCGCCGCCGCCCTGGCCCAGGCCCTGCCCTACAAGGATATCGAAGCGCCCTCGACCTGGGAGGTCGATGTCGGCGGCGGTCCCGTCTACGGCTTCAGTCCTGGCGGCAAGGATCCGCACAAGACCAACTTCACCTTCTGGGGCAGCGCCCACTGGAAGGGGAAGATCTACGCCAATGGCCTGGACGGCCTGGGCTACAACGTCGTCAACGACGAGACCCTGCACGTCGGCGCCCAGCTGCGTCCGCGCTGGGGTGGTCCGGACGACACCGACAGCGGCATCCAGAGCCCCGACACCGGCGCTGACCTGGCCGTCTACGCCTACAAGCGCACCTGGAAGGACTTCGTCGTCGGCGGCCGCATCGGTCGCGACGTCACCAGCGTGTCCGACGGCTGGGACTTCTGGGGCTCGGTGTCGCGCCAGGACGTGACGCCGGTGGGTCTCCTGCAGTCGATGGTCTATGCCCGCGGCGGCGACAAGAACACCAACCGCACCTTCTACGGCGTCACCGCCAGGGACGTGGCGGCCGTGCCGAGCCTGAACGAATACGACCCCAAGGGCGGGCTGAACCAGGTGGGCGTGGCCTTCCTGATGATGACCCCGATCGGCGACAAGTACGCCATCGGCACCTTCGCCAACTACGAGCGGATTCTCGGCGAGGCCGCCGACAGCCCGCTGATCGAGCGCTACGGCCAGCAGGACGAGTACCGCGGCGGCCTGATCGTCGTGCGGCGGTTCATCGGGCGGTAGGGCTCGCTTATCTCCGCCGTCATTCCCGCCCTTGTGGCGGGAACCTCTCTATCAGCTGCAGGTGAGTGAGGGGCGGATCGCTAGCGATCCGCTTGTGCTTCCCGTGCGAACGGAACCAGGGGTTCCCGCCACAAGGGCGGGAATGACGGGAGTAAAAGGCGTTCCACTAGCTCGGCGAGGTCACCGTCGCGCCGCCGGCCTTCAGCCGGTCCAGCACGCCGTTGCCAGGCAGCAGAAAGGCCAGGTCGACGACGGCGATGGTGACGCCAGGCCGCTCCAGCGCTTCGGACAGGGCCTTGGCCGACTGACCGATCTGTTCGTTCAGCAGACCCGCCCCGCCGGGCGCGCGCAACAGGCAGCGCTGGGCGGCGCTGGACGAGTAGCGGGCGCGCACCGAGGCGATGTCACCGTTGGCCCAGTCGGTTCCCAGCGTGTTCCAGCGCGGGGCCTCGTAGTCGATCTCGTTGAGGGCGTCGCGCAGGCAGGCCAGGTTGGCCTCGTCCGACAGCTTGCCGGCCGCGCCCAGCACCGGGCCCAGGCGATACTGGCTCATGGCCTTGACCTTGACGCCCTTGGCCTTGGCCATGCGCTCGATGGTGCTGACCGGCTTGGCTTCCGAGAGGCCGGCGGCCTGGCGGAAGTCGGACAGCACGATGAAGCCCGCCACGGCCGGCTTCCAGTCCTTGTAGGGGATCGCGGTGCGGCGGGCCTGGGTGCGGGCCTTGACGAAGCGGTCCTTCAGGTCGGGCGGCAGCTGGTCTTCCAGCTTCTTGCCGAAGCCCTGGCGCACGCCGCCGCCGCCGGTCAGGAAGAACTTGGTGACCTGCATCGGTCCGACCGAGGCCTCGGGCGGCACCAGCACGAGACTGGCCTGGTCCAGGGCGCGGTTGAGGCGCGGGCTGTCCCACTTCAGCTGGTGCGGCAGGGGCGCGGCCGAGCCGAGCACATAGAGCTTGGCCCCGTTCTTCTCGACCAGCCACAGGGCCGGGCCCGGCGGGCGGGCGACGACCAGCAGCTCCTCGACCACGGCGCTGCCCGGATCGGCCGGCTGCAGCTCGACCGTCGGCGTCTGGGCCGCGACCGGAACGGCGAAGGCGAGCGCCAGGGCGGTGAGCGCCGCGATGCGGGCGGGTCTCGAAACGGCCATGGGTGCTCCTCCTGCTTGCGGTCAGACATAGTGCGCGTCGGCGGATGGCGAAACGGGGGCGTGGCTTGCGCGAGCTCCCCGACGCATGGCTGTCTGCGCCGGCTGTCGGCGATGCAAGGAGGGGAAACATGCTCAAGCGGTGGATGGGAGCGGCCTGCGTGGCCGCCGTGCTGGCCGGGACCTCGGTGTCGCCGGCCCTGGCCCAGGCGCCGACGGCGACCGCCTCGGCCGGCGTCGCCTCGCCGGCGCTGAAGGCCCTGGTCGACGAGCACTGGGCCTGGTGGCTGAAGGGCGCGCCGGTGCAGGCCACCCTGCTGGGCGTGCGGACCTATGACGACCAGCTGGACGATCCGTCCCTGGCCTTCGCCGATCGCCGCGCCGCCGAGGCGCAAGCCTTTCTTGCGCGGCTGGACGCCATCTCCGACGCCGGCCTCTCCCAGCCCGACCGGGTCAACAAGGCCATCCTGCATCGCATGCTGAGCGAGCAGGTCGAGGGCAACCGCTTCGGCCAGCGCACCATGCTGTTTTCCAGCATCGGCAGCTGGCACCAGTATTTCGCCGCCCTGCCCGACATGCTGCCGTTCTTCACCAAGGCCGACTACGACAGCTACCTGAAGCGGCTGGACCTCTATCCGGCCTACAACACAGCCTCGATCGCCACGGTGCGCGAGGGGCTCTCCAAGGGCTACGTCCAGCCGTGCGCGCCGATGAAGGCGTTCGGGGCGACGATCACCGCCACCATCGCCAAGGATCCGGAGGCCTCGGCCTTCTACAAGCCGTTCAAGGGCAAGAAGCCGGCGACGATCGCCGACGCCGACTGGACCGCCATGCAGGCCCGCGCCAAGGCGACCATCACCGGCAAGATCAATCCCGCCTACCAGGCGCTGGCGGACTTCTACGAGAAGGACTACGCGCCCCGGTGCCGCAAGGACGTGGCCGCCGCCGCCCTGCCGCAAGGCCCGGCCTGGTACGCCTACCAGGTGCGGGTGATGACCACGACGACCCGGACGCCTGACGAAATCCACCAGCTGGGCCTGTCGGAGGTGGCCCGCATCCGCGCCGAGATGGACGAGGTCGCCAGCAAGAGCGGCCTCGCGCCCGATCGCAAGGCCTTCATCGGCAAGCTGCGCACCGACCCGAAATACTACGCCAGGACGCCGGCCGAGCTGATGCGCGAGGCGACGTTCCTGGCCAAGACCATCGACGGCTGGATGCCCAAGCTGTTCGGGACCCTGCCACGCCTGCCCTACACGGTGCGCGAGATCCCGGCCGAGATCGCCGAGGGCAACACCACGGCCTATTACAACGCCGGTTTCGCCAGCACCGGCTCGCCCGGGGTCTATTTCGTCAACACCACCCATCTGGACCAGCGGCCGCTCTACGAGATGCCGGCCCTGACGGTGCACGAGGCGGTGCCCGGCCATCACCACCAGATCGCGCTCCAGCAGGAACTGGACCTGCCGGAGTTCCGCAAGAACGCGGCCTTCTTCACCGGCTTCGTCGAGGGCTGGGGGCTCTATTCCGAGCGCCTGGGCATCGAGATGGGCCTCTACGACACGCCCGAGAAGGACATGGGGCGTCTGTCCTACGAGATGTGGCGCGCCTGCCGCCTGGTGGTCGACACCGGCATCCATTCCAAGGGCTGGACCCGCGACCAGGCCATCGCCTTCATGCTCGACAACACCGCCCTGTCGAAGACCAACATCGAGGCCGAGGTCGACCGCTACATCACCTGGCCCGGCCAGGCCCTGGCCTACAAGCTGGGCGAGCTGAAGATCCGCGAGCTGCGCACGCGGGCCGAGACGGCGCTGGGCCCGAAGTTCGACCTGCGCGGCTTCCACGACGCGGTGCTGAAGAACGGCTCGTTGCCGCTCGACGTGCTGGAGACCCAGGTCGACGCCTGGATCGCCAGCCAGAAGGCCAGCTAGGGCGTCATGCAGGCGGCCTCGACCACCGTGGCGTCCAGCGTCCCGGCGGCCGGGGCCTGCCAGTCCTGCTCGAAGCGATAGGCGTCCTCGGCGCCTTCGAGATTGTTGGCCGGGTAGCGGAAGGCCGCGGCGTTGCGGAAGCGACCCGCCGTGCAGTCGACCTCGACCAGCAGCTTTTCGGACAGGAAGGGCGGCGCGTCCGGCGCCTCTGCCTCGGTGCGCGGCTGGCGAAACTCGTGGCGGACCCAGACTTGGCCCCGCGGTTTGAGGCCGTCGTTGCCCTTGGCGGTCTTGGCGAACATCAGCACCGCGCCGTCTTCGCCGGCGGCGAAGAACGGCCAGCCGTCGCCACGCACCTTCTGGGCCCAACGCGGCATGGGCTTGGCCTTCTCGCCGGGGGTGACGACGACGCCGTCGACGGTCTGGGAGGCGGGCGGCGGAGCGGCGGCCTGAACGGCCAGCAGCAGGCCCCCGGCGAGCATCAGGTCGGCGAGGGTCACTAAGCGGCCTCCCATGTCGGACGCGGGGCGCCCTTTCCTTCGTTGCTGGTCACGGTAACATGGGTATCCGAGCGATCAACCGGCCGAGGGCTTGCCGATGACCAACAGGGCCGCCGTGCTGTCGATGCTGCTGCTCGTCGCCCTGGCCGGCGCGGCGCAGGCCGCTCCGACCCGCAAGGACAGCTGGGGCAAGCCGGGGATCAGCTACCTGAAGTACCGCACCGACGCCGCCGAGTGCCTGCACTATGTCGAGACCGCCGCGCCCGTGAAGCTGCCGCTGGTCGACGTGGTGTTCGAGATGGACATGGCCGTGGATCCGGCGGGCGGGCTCGACGCCATGTACGCCTATGCCGACCAGCAGAAGCTGCACATGAACCGCAACTGGCGCGAGGTGCGACGGCAGGCGACCGGGGCGGTCGAGACCTGCCTGGCCCAGCGCGGCTACAACCGCTTCAAGCTGACCAAGGCCGAGCGCGAGGAGCTTGAGGGCTTGCGCGTCGGCACGCCGGCGCGGCAGCTTTATCTGTGGCGGCTGGGATCGGAGCCGCGCTGAGGAGGTCGGTCGATGAGCCTGACCGAGATCGCCCGCTTCGCCGACCTCGTCGAGGCCCAGGTCGCCGCCTCGCGGCTGCGAGCCGAGGGCGTGCAGGTGCTGGTCCAGAACGAGCACTGGGGCGCCAGCGACTACCTGATGACCATCGCCATGGGCGGCTTTCGGCTGTGGACGCCCGACGTCGACGCCGATGAGGCGCGGCGACTGATCGCCGACCTGCGGGGCGGCGAGACGTTGGCCGAGACCCCGTCGTCCGGCCGGGTGACCTCGACGGCCAGGGCCGGGGCGGCGCTGGCCCTGGCGGCGACCTTCGGGCCGACGGTCGCCCTGCTGCTGGGCGGCAAGGGTCGCGGCGGCTGGATGCGGTCGGTCGCGGTCGGGGTGGCGGGGCTTTGCCTGGCGGTCGGGCTGGCGGCCTGGGCCGCCGCGCTGTTTGGCTAGGGGGCCGGCGCCGGCTGGGCCTGCAGGCTTTCCGGATCGGCCTGCTTCTCGCCCAGCACCACGACGAAGCTGCCGGCGATGATCATCAGGCCGCCGACGGCTAGGGCCAGGGTCAGGTGGTCGCCGAACAGCAGGACGCCGATCGAGGCGCCCATCAAGGGCTCGATGTTGATGAACACCCCGGCGCTGGCGCTGCCGACGCGGGACGAGCCGTACTGCCAGGCGGCCGTGGCCAGCAGGGTCGACAGCACGCCCAGGCCCAGCACGCTTGTCCAGGCGATCGGCGACAGGTCCAGCTTCGGCGGGCCGTGCATGGCCAGCGCGATCGGCAGCACGGTGAAGGCGGCGACGATCACCGTCACCGCCGGGATGGCCATCGGCGTCGGCGGCTTGGGCGCGCGCTTCAGAACCACCAGCCAGGCCAGGAAGATCAGCAGCGAGCCCAGCGAGAGCGCCACGCCCAGCAGCGAGCCGGCGCCGTCGGGCTTGCCGGCGATCAGGGCCGCGCCGAGGGTGGCCGCGCCGACGCCCATCCAGGAGGCGCGGCTGACCTTCTCGCCCATGACCTTGGCGCAGACGGCGATCAGGGCCGGCATGGCCCCGACCAGCAGCGCCGCCAGGGTGACGCTGACATGGGCCAGGCCTTCGAACTGCACCAAGAAGGCCACGCCGTAGAGCGCGCCCGAGGCCAGCATCACCGGCGATTTGAACAGGGCGCGGGCTTCCTTCGTCGCCAGGGCGAAGGGCGCGGCGACCACGGCGGCGACGATGAAGCGCAGCAGCACCATGTGGGCCGCGTCGGTCTCGCGCAGGATCAGCTTGCCCAGCGGGAAGCCCAGGCCCCAGAGCGTGCCGGCGAGGATCAGGGCGAGGAAGGCGACGCGTTTCATGGGGGCCTCATGGCGTATCCGCGGCCGCCTGGCGAGAGGCGGCGCGGCCCCGATATGCCGCGAGGGCGTGTCAGGGGCTGTCAGCAGGACCCGCGAGAAGATGAAATTTTCGAAAGGCGGCGTATCGCGGCCTTCGAGCCACAGGATCAAGTGCTTGATTTGCATGCACTTCGTATCATCGCGCCCGGCAACGCTTCATTGGTGTAACATTGTTCACAACTTCAGACATTTTCGCGCCACAACCGCCTTCAACCTAGGCCGCAGTTCGTTTCCACCCCTTGCGATGGAGATCGCCATGCGTCTCGTCCTGAAGTCTCTCACCCTCGCCGCCGGCGCGGCCCTGGCGGCCGGCGTCGTCGCCGCCTCGGCTCAGCCCGCCGCTCCGCCGCCCCCGCCCGCGCCGCCGGAAGCGCCCGAGCCGCCGCCTCCGCCAAGCTTCGACCACATGGTGTTCCGCGACCGCATCGGGCCGGTTCGCATGCACCAGGATCCGGAAGCCCGCGCTCAGCGCCTGCGCGACGTGCTGCAACTGACCGACCGCCAGGACGGCGCGCTGAAGGCCTACATCGCCGCCACCGGTCCCAAGGAGCGTCCGGAGCCCAAGCCGGCCCGCGATGAAAGCGTCAAGGACAAGGCGCCGCCGACCGCGCTGGAACGCCTCGACGAGCAGGCCGAGCGCATGGCCAAGGTCGCCGCCGACCTCAAGGGCCGCGCGGACGCCACCCGCAGCTTCTACAACGCCCTGACGCCCAGCCAGAAGAAGGCCTTCGACGCCCTCGGCCCGGAAGTGACCGGCGCCCCGAACGTCAGCGTCCGCCGCTTCGAGACCCGGGGTCCCAAGCCCGGTTTCGGCGAACGCCGGGTGATCATCCAGCGCAAGTCGGGCTCGTAAGGCGCCGAGACGATTGCGGGCGTCCTCAGGCCGATCTAAGTCAAGGTCGATGGGCGCCCGCAACCACAACAAGAACCCGTTCGATTTCCTGGCCAACCCCGAGCGGTTCATGGCCTTCTCGCGCTGGGCCGCGCCCATGTTCGGCGCGATCGCCGGCGTGCTGGCGGTGGCCGGCCTGGTCCTGACCTTCACGGTCCCCGAGGACTATCAGCAGGGCGACACGGTGCGGATGATGTTCATCCACGTGCCGGCGGCCGTGCTGGCGATGTTCGTCTATCTGTGCCTGGGGATCGCCAGCTTTCTGGCGCTGGTGTTTCGCCACGCCCTGGCCGACGCGGCCGCCCAGGCTTGCGCCCCGCTGGGCGCGGCCTTCACGGTGCTGGCCCTGGCCACAGGCTCGCTGTGGGGCAAGCCGATGTGGGGAACCTGGTGGGTGTGGGACGCCCGCCTGACCTCGGTGCTGGTGCTGCTGCTGTTCTATCTCGGCTATCTGGCCCTGCGCGGGGCCATCGACGACGAGCAGAAGGCCGCACGGGCCGCCGCCATCCTGGCCCTGGTCGGCGTCATCAACCTGCCGATCGTCAAGTTCTCGGTCGACTGGTGGAACAGCCTGCACCAGGGATCTTCCACCCTGCTGGCCAAGCCCGAGAACCGGCTGCCGGTGGTCTACGCCTGGCCCATGCTGCTGATGCAGCTGGCCTATCTGTCGGCGTTCGGATCGCTGTGGCTGGTGCGGATCCGGGCGCTGGTCTGGCGGCGCAAGGCGCGCAGCCTGGCCCTGAAGGCGGCGGAGGCCTGATCACGTGCATTTCGATTTCGACGCCGGCAAGTACGCCGTCTATGTCTGGCCCGCCTTCGCCCTGACGGCGGCGGTGTTCGGCTGGATGATCGCCGACAGCCTCCTGGCCGCCCGCCGCTGGCGGGCCGAGGCCGAGCGCCGGCAGGCCGAAGCGAAAGAGCCCCGCAAGTGAAGCGCTGGCTGGCCTTTTCGCCGCTGATCGTGCTGGCGGCCCTGGCGGTGCTGTTCGCCGGCTACGCCCTCAAGCGCAATCCGCAGGTCAGCCCCGACGCCCTGGTCGGCAAACCGGTTCCGGTCCTCTCCTTGCCCGACCTCGACAGCGGGACGCCGACCCCGGTCCGCAGCGCCGGCGACGGGCCGATGCTGGTCAATTTCTTCGCCTCCTGGTGCGCGCCGTGCGAGGTGGAGCATCCGCAGCTGATGGCGCTTAAGGCGCGCGGCGTCCGCGTCGTCGGCGTCGCCTACAAGGACGCGCCGGCCAACACCGAGGCGTTCCTGGGGCGTCTGGGCGATCCGTTCGCCGCCCGGCTGGTCGATCGCGACGGCCGGGCGGGCGTGGAGTTCGGCGTCACCGGCGTGCCCGAGACCTTCGTGGTCGACGCGCAAGGCCAGGTGGTGGCCAAGCATACGGGGCCGATCACGGCCGAGGATCTGGACGCGCTCGTTTCCAAGCTGCGTTGAAGCGTCGCGCACTTTCCGGCTTAGAAGCTCGTTAACCACGCTCGCGCACTCTGCATTAACCATGCTATCAACCGCGTCATGAGCACCGTTCGTCCCACCGGCTTGCCCGCTGTCCCCGCCCGATCCTCGTCGGGCGCCGTGACTCCGGCCGGCCAGTCGCGCGCGGCGGCCTTCTTCCAGGCGGCGGTCACCGACGCGACGAGCGCGCGTCCGACGGCCTCGCCGATGACCGTGCAGTTGCAGACCCAGACCGAGCCCCAGGCGCGCCGCACCGTGCCGCCCAAGGCCTTCACCGCCCCGACCGAGCAGCCGCAGAAGATCCTGCGCCCGGGCTCGCTGCTGAACATCCTGGTCTGAGTTAGGCGCCTCGGGGCGCTTTGAAAGTTCCAACCATCATCGTCATCCCGAAAAGCGCGGAGCGCTTATCCGGGACCCAGAGGACTGGGCTCCGCGGCAGGGTTCGCTTCCGCACATTCGCCGGCGCATCGTGGCGGCCCCTGGGTCCCGGCTCTTCGCTGCGCTACGGCCGGGATGACGAGCTGAGAGCGAGAACGAAAAACGCCGCGACATCGACTGTCGCGGCGTTTTCCTTTTGCGATCTTTCGAGCCCTACAGCGGCGGAGGCGGCGGGGCGAGGATCTCGCGCTTGCCTGCGTGGTTGGCGGCGCCGACGACGCCTTCCTTCTCCATCCGCTCCATCAGCGAGGCGGCGCGGTTGTAGCCGATCTGCAGGCGGCGCTGGATGTAGCTGGTCGAGGCCTTGCGGTCGCGGGTGACCACGGCCACGGCGTGGTCGTAGAGGTCGTTGGCCCCGCCCTCGCCGGCGAAGGCGCCCTCGATGGCCTCTTCCTGCTCCTCGTCGCCGCCGGCGGTGACTTCCTCCAGGTACTGGGGGATGCCCTGGTCGCGCAGGAACTTGGCCACGGCTTCGACCTCGCCGTCGCTGACGAACGGGCCGTGCAGGCGGGTGATGCGGCCGCCGCCGGCCATGTAGAGCATGTCGCCCTGGCCCAGCAGCTGCTCGGCGCCCTGCTCGCCCAGGATGGTGCGGGCGTCGATCTTCGACGTCACCTGGAAGCTGATCCGGGTCGGGAAGTTGGCCTTGATGGTGCCGGTGATGACGTCGACCGACGGACGCTGGGTGGCCATGATCAGGTGGATGCCGGCGGCGCGGGCCATCTGGGCCAGACGCTGGACGGCGCCTTCGATGTCCTTGCCGGCCACCATCATCAGGTCGGCCACCTCGTCGATGACCACGACCAGGTAGGGCATGGCCTCGGGGCGGATCTGCTCGGTCTCGTAGATCGGGCGGCCGGCGTCGTCGAACCCCGTTTGAACGGTCCGTTCGAAGTGCTCGCCCTTCTCGAGGGCCTCGTTGGCCTTCTCGTTGTAGCCGCCGATGTTGCGCACGCCGATCTTGGACATGCGGCGATAGCGGTCCTCCATCTCGCGGACGGTCCACTTCAGCGCCACGACGGCCTTCTTCGGATCGGTCACGACCGGCGCCAGCAGGTGCGGGATGCCGTCATAGACCGACAGTTCCAGCATCTTGGGGTCGATCATGATGAAGCGGCACTTCTCGGGCGGCAGCTTGTAGAGGATCGACAGGATCATGGCGTTGACGCCGACCGACTTGCCCGAGCCGGTGGTGCCGGCGATCAGCAGGTGGGGCATCTTGGCCAGGTCGGCGATATAGGGCTCGCCGCCGATGGTCTCGCCCAGGGCCATGGGCAGGATCGAGCTGGCCTTGTCGTAGTCGGCGCTGGACAGCAGGTCGCGCAGATAGACGGTCTCGCGACGCTGGTTGGGCATTTCGATGCCGATGGCGTTGCGGCCCTGGGCCACGGCCACGCGGCACGAGATCACGCTCATCGAGCGGGCGATGTCGTCGGCCAGTGCGACGACACGGGCGGTCTTCACGCCCGGCGCCGGCACCAGCTCGTACATGGTCACGACGGGGCCGGGACGGATCTGGTCGATCTGCCCCTTGACGCCGAACTCGGCCAGCACGCTTTCCAGCAGGCGGGCGTTCTGGCGCAGGGCGCCCTCGTCGAACTCGGCCGAGCGCGGCTTGGCCTTGGCCAGCATGGCCAGTTCCGGCAGCTGGAAGCCGTCTTCCTCTTCCTCGAAGTCGAAGGTCTTCTGCTGCTCGCGCAGTTCGCGGTTGCTGGTCGCGGCCGGGGCCTTGGGCTGGCGGATGGCCAGGGGGCGGGGCTCGAAGCTGGGCGCGAAGTCGTCCTCGTCGTCCTCGACCGGCGGCGGGGCCGGGCGGGCGGCCTTGCCGGCGCGCGGCGCGGGCTGGGGCGCGACGACCATGCCGTCCTCATCGTCCGCCGGGGCGGGCGCGCGGGCGGCGCGGCGGGCCGCGGGGGCCTGGGGCTCGTCGTTGTCGATGGCGTCCATGGCCTCGCGCACCGGGCGGCGGGGCGCGGCCTTGGGACGCGCGGCGCGGACCGGCTCGGGTTCGCGCTCCTGGCGGGGCGCGCGTTCGCGCGGGGCGGTCAGGCGGGCGACCAAGGAGAGGACGCTCTCGGGGTCGACGCGGCGCACGCCCAGGGCGTAGCCGACGCCGATCACGGCCCCGACCAGCAGCAGAAGGGCGGCGATGATCCGGGCGCCGGGGATGTGGGCGAAGCTGAAGATTCCGGCCAGCAGGTTCAGAAGGCCGTCGCCCCAGAAGCCGCCCAGGCCCTTGGCCAGCGGCCAGACGGCGGGCTTGGCCAGAACGGTGAGGAAGCCGGCCAGGGCCAGCAGGCCGGCCACGCCGACGCCGGCGCGCACGCGCAGCTCTCGGCGGTGGGCGTCGGGATCGGGCTGGGCGGTGCGGGCCAGGCCGAACACCAGCATCATGATCGCCGCCACCCAGCCGGCCAGGCCGAGGGACTGGACGACCACGTCGGCGATCACCGCGCCGGCGCCGCCCAGGGCGTTGCTGGCCGGCGCGCCGCTGACGGCGTTGAAGCTGGGATCGGCGGCGTCGTAGGTGGCCAGCGACAGCAGCAGACCCGCGCCCAGAACGGCCAGGACGCCGCCCCGGAACCGGGCCGTCCACGGCTGGTCCCAGCCGTAGCGCACGGCCTCCCAGACCAGCTCCACATTCGATCGCCGCGCAACTCGCGCCATGAACCACTCCGAAGCACTTCGAATGCTACCTTGTGGCCCCAGATGGTTAAGGGGCGTTTACCGAGATCGGGTGCGCGGGGCCTCTGGAAACAAAGACTTAGTGTCGCACGTCGTCACGAGAGCTTCATGGAACCGGACGCGCGGGACGCGCATTCATCCCTCGTATCCCCCTAGTAACATCCCCTCTGACTTCGCGGCCCGGACGGCGACGCCCGGGTCGTTTTTCGTCAAGATGCTCCCCCTGAAGGGGGAGCTGTCGCGGAGCGACTGAGGGGGAAGTTGCTGCGGCGTCTGAGGCTGTTGCCGGCTCATCAGGAACTTCCCCCTCCGGCCCTTCGGGCCACCTCCCCCTTCAGGGAGAGGGTTCTACAGGATGTACCGGCTCAGATCGGCGTTGGCCGCTAGGGCCCCTACCCGCTTGTTGACGTAGTCGGCGTCGATGGTGACCGTTTCGCCGCCGTGGTCGGTGGCGGTGAAGCTGATCTCCTCGACGACCTTTTCCATGATCGTCTGCAGACGGCGGGCGCCGATGTTCTCGACCGAGGCGTTGACGGCCACGGCCGCGTCGGCCAGGGCGTCGATGGCCTCGTCGGTGAACACCAGGGTCAGGTTCTCGGTGGCCATCAGGGCCTGGTGCTGGCGCAGCAGGTTGGCTTCCGGCTCGGTGAGGATGCGGCGCATGTCGTCGCGCGACAGACCCTTCAGCTCCACGCGGATCGGCAGGCGGCCTTGCAGCTCGGGCAAGAGGTCCGACGGCTTGGCCACGTGGAAGGCGCCCGAGGCGATGAACAGGATGTGGTCGGTCTTCACCGGCCCGTACTTGGTCGACACCGTGGTGCCCTCGATCAGCGGCAGCAGGTCGCGCTGCACGCCTTCCCGGCTCACGTCGGCGCCGCCGCGCTGCGAGGAGCTGGCGACCTTGTCGATCTCGTCGAGGAAGACGATGCCGTGGTTCTCGGCCAGGGCCAGGGCCTCTTGCGTAAGGGCCTCCTGGTCGAGCAGCTTGTCGCTCTCCTCGGCGATCAGCGGCGCCCAGGCGCCCGAGACCGTGGTCTTGTGGGTCTTGGTGCGGCCGCCGCCGAACGACTTCATCATCTCGCCCAGGTTCAGCACCGAGGCGCCGGGCTGGCCGGGGATCTCGAACATGCCGCCGCCGCCGTTGTCGGCCAGGGTCAGCTCGATCTCCTTGTCGTCGAGTTCGCCGGCGCGGAGCTTCTTGCGGAAGCTGTCGCGAGCGGCCGTGGCGCCGGGGCCGGTCAGGGCGTCGAGGATGCGGTCCTCGGCGGCGGCTTCGGCTTTCGCCTTCACGCCGGCGCGGCGCTTGTCGCGGACCATGGCCAGGGCGCTTTCGACCAGGTCACGGACGATCTGGTCGACGTCGCGGCCGACATAGCCGACCTCGGTGAACTTGGTGGCCTCGACCTTGAGGAACGGGGCCTGGGCCAGCTTGGCCAGGCGCCGGGCGATCTCGGTCTTGCCGACGCCCGTGGGGCCGATCAGCAGGATGTTCTTGGGGGTGATCTCGTCCTGCAGGTCGGCCGGGGTGCGGCGGCGGCGCCAGCGGTTGCGCAGGGCCACGGCCACGGCGCGCTTGGCCTCGGCGTGGCCGACGATGAAGCGATCCAGTTCGGAGACGATTTCGCGGGGGGAGAACTCGGTCATGTGTCGTTGATCAGGGTCTCGAAGATCAGGCGCCAGCCTTCGGCGCGTTTCTGCCACACGTGCATATAGTGCGCGGCGACGGGTTTGTTATCGGGTCCGCTCCAACTGGCCTCGCCGTGGGTCCAGACGAGGTCGCCGGCGCCCGACGCGCCGCCGCCCTGCGGACGAAGCGCGATCGAGGCCGGACGCAGGGAGAGGCGGGTCTTCAGGTCGTCGCCGGCGAGGGTCTGGGAATCCTTGGGACCCAGCAGCCAGGCGTCGGCGGTCAGCACGGCCCTGTAGGCGGCGGGGGCGTCGGTGGATACGGCCAAGGCCAGGGCCGCCTCGGCGTCGCGGGCCTCTTCGAAGCCCTGGGCCTGGGACGTGGCGCCTTCCGGGGCCAGCGGCCCGACCTGGGCGGCGGCGTCGGGACCGGGGGCCTTGCCGGGGTCGGCCTGCGCGCCGCCGTCATAGACCCACTTCCACACCCCGTCCGCGCCCTTGCGCCAGATGGTGGCGTAGTAGCCGCCGCGCCTGTCGTCGATGCTCCAGGGGCCCAGCGACAGGCCAAGGTCGCCGGAGCGGGCGATCACCACCTTCTGCGGCCACCAGAACAGCTTGGGTTCATTCGTTCCGGGGCGCTTTTCGTAGAGCGCGCGGGCGTTCACGGGGCCGGGCGCGAAGACGATGGCGTCGTCGGCCATGTGCTTGAGAAACGAGCCCCTGATCCCCAGCGCCAGGCCGTCGGCCGCGAAGGCCCGCTCGGCGGCCTCGATGGGGGCGGCCGAGATGTCCTGGGCGATGGCGGGACCGGCGATGGCCGCGGCGATCAGGGCGGGGGGAAGGATCTTGAGCATGGTCAGGGCCTCCTGCCAGCACCTTAGCGCGTCACGGTTGGCGAGGGACCTCCCCCCTTTGGGGGAGGCGATCGCGGAGCGATCGGCGGGGAGAAGCCGGCCGGTATTCGGGAAGCTGAGAACGCCCCCCTCCGGCCCTTCGGGCCACCTCCCCCAGAGGGGGAGGATCTTTGCCCTACAGTCCTTCGACCGTCAGGTTGCCGTTGGTGTAGACGCAGATTTCGGCGGCGATGGCCATCGAGCGGCGGGCGATCTCCTCGGCGGTCAGGTCCTGGTCGATCAGGGCCTTGGCGGCGGCCAGGGCGTAGTTGCCGCCCGAGCCGATGGCCGCCACAGCGCCGCCGCCGGGGCTTTCGCCCGGCTCCAGCACGTCGCCGACGCCGGTGACGGTGTAGATGGCGTCCTTGTCGGCGACCAGCAGCATGGCTTCGAGGCGGCGCAGGTAGCGGTCGGTGCGCCAGTCCTTGGCGAGATCCACGCAGGCCCGGGCCAACTGGTTGGGATACTGCTCGAGCTTGGCTTCCAGCCGCTCGATCAGGGTGAAGGCGTCGGCCGTGGCCCCGGCGAAGCCGGCGACGACGGCGCCCCCGGCCAGGCGGCGGACCTTGCGGGCGTTGCCCTTGACGACGGTTGGGCCCATGGAGACCTGTCCGTCGCCGGCGATCACGGTCTGGCCGTTCTTGCGCACCGCGAGAATGGTGGTGCCGTGCCAGTCGGGGAACGAGTTCGAGCTTTGCATGGCTTCGCATGTGGCGAGGCCGGCCTGGAGGGTCAAGCGCCATGAGCTTTTCCGAACGCGAGGTCGAGCGCTACGCCCGCCACCTGGTGCTGCGCGAGATCGGCGGGCCGGGGCAACAAAGGCTGAAGGCGGCCAGGGTTCTGATCGTCGGCGCAGGGGGCCTGGGCGCGCCGGCCGCGCTCTATCTGGCGGCCGCGGGCGTGGGGACGATCGGCATCGCCGACGCCGACGAGGTGTCGCTGTCGAACCTGCAACGGCAGGTGCTCTATGCCGAGGCGGACGTCGGCCAGCCCAAGGTCGAGGCGGCCGCCCAGCACCTGGCGGCGCTGAACCCGAACGTGGCGGTGGTCCCCCACCCCGTCTGGCTGGACGCGAGCAACGCCCGTGAGATCGTGCGCGGCTACGACCTGGTGCTGGACGGGACGGACGACTTTTCCACCCGCTTCGCCGTCAGCGACGCCTGCCTGGCCGAAGGCAAGGTGCTGGTCAGCGGGGCCCTGGGCCGCTGGACCGGCCAGGTGGGCGTGTTCCGCGGCCAGCCCTGCTACCGCTGCCTGGTGCCCGAGATCCCGCCGGACGCCGAGACCTGCGCCCTGGTCGGCGTGGTCGGCGCCCTGGCCGGCGTCATCGGCTCGATGATGGCGCTGGAGGCGGTGAAGGTGATCACCGGGGCCGGCCAGCCGCTCGACGGGCGCCTGCTGATCTACGACGCCCTGGCGGCCGAGACCCGCACGGTGAGGATCGGCGCGGACCCGGGCTGCCCCGCCTGCGGAGCATAGCGTCGTTCGGCGAAAACCTTGTGCCTACGGGGCTTTACGGGGTCGAGTCGGTGGATCGTTTGGTCTAGGTTGCCGGCCGCCGGTCCCGGCGGACCTCCCCCTCGCCGCCGGTCGGCCAAGGGAGAAAACCGATGACCACCTCTCGCATCGCCCACCCCGGCCTGGCGGCCAAGGTCATGAGCGCGCAGGACGCCGCCGCCCTGATCGAGCCGGGCTCGACCGTCGGCATGAGCGGCTTCACCGGCTCGGGCTATCCCAAGGCCGTGCCGCTGGCCCTGGCCGAGCGCATCGAGACGGCCCATGCCGCCGGCGACAAGTTCCGGGTCAAGGTGTGGACCGGCGCCTCGACCGGCCCGGAGCTGGACGGCGCCCTGGCCAAGACCGACGGCGTCGAGTTCCGCCTGCCCTACAACTCCGACCCCATCGCCCGCGAGAAGATCAATCGCGGCGAGATGGAGTATTTCGACATGCACCTGTCCCAGGTCGCCCCCATGGCCTGGCAGGGGTTCTTGGGAACGCTCGACACGGCGGTGGTCGAGATTTCCGGCATTCGCGCCGACGGCTCGCTGATCCCGTCCTCGTCGGTGGGCAACAACAAGACCTGGCTGGACCGGGCCTCGAAGATCATCCTCGAGGTCAACCGCTGGCAGAACCCGGCGCTGGAGGGGATGCACGACATCTACTACGGCACCGCCCTGCCGCCGAACCGCGTGCCGATCCCGCTGGTGAAGCCCGACGACCGGATCGGCGAGGCCTGGTTCCGGGTCGATCCCAGCAAGGTCGTGGCGGTGGTCGAGACCGACGCGCCCGACCGCAACCTGCCCTTCGCCGCGCCGGACGCCTCGGCCCTGGCCATCGCCGGGCACCTGCTCGAGTTCTTCGCCCACGAGGTGAGAATGGGCCGTCTGCCGCCGTCGCTGCTGCCGCTGCAGTCGGGCGTGGGCAATATCGCCAACGCCGTGCTGACGGGCCTGGTGGACGCGCCGTTCGAGAACATGACCGCCTATACCGAGGTGATCCAGGACGGCATGCTCGACCTGCTGGCCGCCGGCAAGCTGCGCATGGCCTCGGCCACGGCCTTCTCGCTGAGCCCCGAGGCCGCCGCCGGGCTTAACGCCGACATGCAGAGCTTCCGCGACAAGATGATCCTGCGCCCGCAGGAGATCTCCAACCATCCCGAGCTGATCCGGCGCCTCGGCTGCATCGCCATGAACGGCCTGATCGAGGCCGACATCTACGGCGCGGTGAACTCGACCCACGTGATGGGCTCGCGCATCCAGAACGGCATCGGTGGCTCGGGCGATTTCGCCCGCAACGCCTATGTGTCGATCTTCATGACCCCGTCGACGGCCAAGGGCGGCAAGATCTCGGCCATCGTCCCGCAGGTCAGCCACGTCGACCACATCAACCAGGACGTCCAGGTGATCGTCACCGAGCAGGGCCTGGCCGACCTGCGCGGCCTGTCGCCCAAGCAGCGGGCCCGGGTGATCATCGACAACTGCGCCCACCCCGACTTCCGCCCGGCCCTGGAGGACTATTTCCAGCGCGCCCAGCTGGGAGCCTACGGCCGCCAGACCCCGACCCTGCCGGGCGAGGCGCTGTCCTGGCACCAGCGGTTCATGGAGACGGGCGACATGCGGGGCTGACGGGCGGCGTGTGGTCTTCGTCCTTCGACAAGCTCAGGATGAGGACCAATTCAGGCCCTGCGGATCCGTCGAAAACCTCACCCTGAGTTCGTCGAAGGGCGAGGTTTTCGCACCCGGCGCCCCCCTACGCGAACCCCTTGCGGATGTGCTCGATCGACTTGGTCAGCACCAGCTTCCAGTTGTCGTCCGACCAGTCGCGGTGGCCGACGCCCTTCATCTCGACGTGCTCGCAGGGCTTGCCGGCGGCCTTCAGGGCCTTGGCCATGATCTTCGACTGCTTGGGGGTGACGATGGTGTCCTCGGTGCCGTGGATCAGCAGGACCGGGGCCTTGATCTCGGCGGCGCGTTCGGAGGGCGAGGCGGCGAGCAGCATGGCCTTGTCGGCCTTGGGATCGCCTATGGTCTTGCACCAATAGGCATAGGCGTCGGAATCCGAGCCGTCCTCCGAGCGCGAGAAGGCCAGGCTTTCGACCAGGTCGGCGTCGCCGGCGATCGAGACCACGGCCTTGTAGAGGTCGGGCTTGCGCACCGCGCCCATCAGGGCCGCGTAGCCGCCATAGCTGACGCCGCAGATGGCGATGCGGCCGGGATCGGCGGCGCCCGAGGCGACCACCTGGGCCACGGCGTCCTCGACGTCCTCCTGCATCAGGTCGCCCCAATGCTTGCGGCCGGCGTTGGCGAAGGCCTTGCCGTAGCCGCCCGAACCCCGGAAGTTGGGTTGCAGCACCAGCCAGCCCTGGGCGGCCAGCGCCTGGGCGAACAGGTCGAAGCTCAAGGTGTCGCGCACCTCGGGACCGCCGTGCGGCAGCACCACCATCGGACGGGGCTTGTCGGAGGCGATCACCGGCGTCGTCAGGTAGGCGGTGATCGTCTGTCCGTCGCGGGTCTTGATCGGCAGGGCCTTCATCGGCGCCAGGCGTTCCTGGGTCAGCCACGGGCGCTTGTCGCCCAGCAGGCGCAGGTCCTTCCTGTCGAGGTCGTACAGCCAGAAGGCGCCCGGTTGGCGCGGGCCGCTGACGAAGAAGATGAACCGCTTGTGGTCGGCGCTGACGTCGAAGGGGCTGACGTTGCACTCGTCGCCGAAGTAGGCGTTGATCCCCTTGTAGTGGGCCGCCAGCTTCGGATCGAGGAAGCGGTGGTTGCTGCGGTCGTCGCTGACCGAGATGCTGAGCGTCTTGTAGCTCTCGTCGACGAACACGCCCTGGATCGGCCGCTTGTCGTCGTGCGAGACGACCTCGCCGACGCTCATCGACTTGGTGTCGAAGCGCCGGATGGTGGGCATGTCGGCGCCTTCGTCGGTCGACAGCATCAGCAGCACGCCCGGTTCGGGCGTCGGGGCCACGAACTCCAGGTCCGACAGCTTCTTCAGCTCGTTGCGGCGGACCTTCTTGTAGAGCTTCCACTCCTTTTCGCCCGGCGCGCGGGCCAGGACGCTGACCACGGTGCCGCGGGCGTTGGAGTCGTAGCGGATCACCGGTACGCCGTTCTGGGTGTACCAGCCGTCGGTCGACGGGGACCCGCGCTCGAGATGGACCGCCTCGCCGGTATAGACGTCGACCACGTAGAGGGTCTCGCACTCGGTGACGGTGTCCCAGATCTGCATCAGGATCCGCTTGGGGTCGGTGTTCATCCGGTCGACCACGTTGGCCAGATTGAACTGCCGCTTCATCACCCCTTTCTGGTTGTTGAAAAGCACCACGGGATCGCGGCCGTCGGCCCCGATCGCCAGGATGCGGCGCACCGGAATGGGGATGAACTCGCCGTAGAAATAGAGGCCCATGGGATGGCCCTTGGCGTCCTTGGTCATCCGGACCCAGATCAGCAGGCGTTCCTCGTTGGCCCACTCCACCTGGTCGACGACGGTCTCGCCCAGCTGCACCGGCTTGATCGACTCGTCGCTGCCGGCGGTCTCGTAGAAGATGATCAGGGCGGTGGTCTTGTCGCCCTTCTTGCGCTCGACGAGGATGGCCACGCGCGAGCCGTCCGGCGACAGGGCGGTGTCGAGCACCTCGGCGCCTTGCAGCAGCTCGTCGACGCTGGGCGGGACGATGACCGTCTTGTCGGTCTTGGTCTCGACCTTCTTGGCGTCGGCCTTTTTCGCGTCGCCCGTCTTTTCATCCGCGGCGAAGGCGTGATCGATGGCCAGCGGCGCCGACGAGGCGGCCGCGATCATGAAACGGCGAGTAAGCAAGGCGGCCCCCCGGTCGCACTGAAGACTACAGGCGCGAGGGCTCGGTCCCCCGCGACCTCACAGTCGCGAGTTTCCACAAGCTTTGCAATTGCAAGATGCGATCGCCCGGAGGGCGGTCAAAGCATGGCGGGGATCACGCGGTCGGGCGGCCGGTGGCCGTCCATGAAGGTCTTCACGTTGACGATGACCTTCTCGCCCATGTCGATACGGCCCTCGACCGTGGCCGAGCCCATGTGCGGCAGCAGCACCACGTTGGGCAGCTTCAGCAGCTTGGGATTGATGGCCGGCTCGTGCTCGTAGACGTCCAGGCCCGCGCCGGCGATCTCGCCCCTCGCCAGCATGTTGGCCAGGGCCCCCTCGTCGATGACCTCGCCGCGGGCGGTGTTGACGACGATGGCGTGCGGCCGCAGCAGCTTGAGCCGGCGGGCCGACAGCAGGTGGTAGGTGGCCGGGGTGTGCGGGCAGTTGATCGAGATGATGTCCATCCGGGCCAGCATCTGGTCGAGGCTTTCCCAGTAGGTGCAGCCCAGCTCCTCGGCGATGCGCGGGCTGACGGGCTTGCGGTTGTGATAGTGCACCTGCATGCCGAAGGCCTTGGCGCGGCGGGCCACGGCCTGGCCGATGCGGCCCATGCCGACGATGCCCAGGCGCTTGCCCCACAGGCGGCGGCCCAGCATCCAGGTCGGCGACCAGCCCTTGAACTCGCCGGCCTTGACCACCTCGGCGCCTTCGACGACGCGGCGGGCGGCGGCCATGATCAGGGTCATGGTCAGGTCGGCGGTGTCCTCGGTCAGGACGCCCGGGGTGTTGGTGACGATGATCCCCCGCGCGTTGGCGGTGGCGACGTCGATATTGTCGACCCCGGCCCCGAAATTGGCGATCAGCTTGAGCCGCTCGCCGGATCGCGACAGAAGGCGCGAGTCGATGCGATCGGTGATCGTCGGCACCAGAACGTCTGCCCGTCCCATGGCCTCGACCAGCTCGTCGGCGGTCATCGGCGTGTCGGACAGGTTCAGTTCGGTGTCGAACAGTTCGCACATGCGCGTCTCGACCGGATCGGGCAGCTTGCGCGTGACGACGACTTTGAGCTTGCGGGCAGGCATGGGCGGTCCGAAAAGCCTTTCCCTGACGGGCGTTGGAAATCTGTAGCAAAGGGGCCGGAAGCGGCCAAGCAACATGCCGGTGAAATGCAAACATCGTTCGCTGGGCGGATTGGCGCTGGGCGGTCTTGCGGCGACGGCCCTGCTGCTGGCGGGGCCCGCCCTGGCCCAGGCGCCGGCCACCACGCCGTCGGGCCTGCCGGTGCCGCGCTACGTCGTGCTGAAGTACGGCGAGGTCAATGCGCGCCAGGGCCCGGACGAGCAGCACCGCCTGCTGTGGATCTACAAGGCCAAGGGCCTGCCGGTGCAGGTGGTGGCCGAAACCCGTGAGTGGCGACGGATCTGCGATCCCGAAGGCGGCTTGGCCTGGGTGCACAAGCGCACCACCGACGGCCGGCGCACGGCCATGCGAGTGCAGGACAGCCCCCTGCCCCTGCGCGCCTCGCCCAAGCCGGAGTCGCGGATCAGCGCCTATCTGGCCGGCCGCTCGATCGCCAATCTCGACAAATGCGAGAAGGGCTGGTGCCGGCTGAAGGCCGACGGCGCGTCGGGCTGGGCCCCGGAAGGCGAGATCTGGGGGGCGAAAGAGGTCCCGCAGTGTCCCGAGGGGCGCTGATTTTGGTCCCTTTCGGCGCTGCTCTCACCAATTGTCGCCGAATGTAACATTGAGGCCCGCCCCGGCGCCGTGCTAGGGGCGTTCGCATGCAAAAGAGCGCCTACACCTTCGAAGAGCTCCTGGCCTGCGGCCGGGGCGAAATGTTCGGCCCCGGCAACGCCCAGCTGCCCGTGCCGCCGATGCTGATGTTCGATCGCATCGTCCGGATCGAATCCGAGGGCGGCAAGTACGGCAAGGGCTATGTCGAAGCCGAATTCGACATCAACCCGGACCTCTGGTTCTTCGGCTGCCACTTCATCGGCGACCCCGTCATGCCCGGGTGCCTGGGCCTGGACGCCATGTGGCAGCTGGTCGGCTTCTTCCTGGGCTGGTCGGGCGCGCCGGGTCGCGGCCGCGCCCTGGGCGTGGGCGAAGTGAAATTCACCGGCCAGGTCACCCCCGAGGTCAAGAAGGTCGTCTACAAGATCGACCTCAAGCGCGTGATCATGCGCAAGCTGGTCATGGGCATCGGCGACGGCGTCATGGAAGCCGACGGCAAGGTGATCTACGAAACCAAGGACCTCAAGGTCGGCCTGTTCACGGCCGAACAGATGGCGGGTTGATCCAACCGACAGGCCGGCCGTTCTGTTCAAGGAGCCGGCTCCGGCGATCGGGGAGAAAGAGGTACTGATATGCGTCGCGTCGTCGTCACGGGACTGGGCGTCGTCTCGTCCATCGGCAACAACGCCAACGAGGTGCTGGCTTCGCTGCGCGAGGCCAAGTCGGGCGTGGTCGCCGCGCCGGAGTACGCGGAACTCGGTTTCCGCTGCCAGGTGCACGCCGCGCCCCAGATCGAGTGGGAAGGCCTGGTCGATCGCCGCGCCGCCCGCTTCCTGGCGCCCGGCACGGCCTACGCCCACATCGCCATGGAGCAGGCGATCGCCGATTCCGGCCTCGAGGAGAGCGACATCTCCAACGAGCGCACCGGCCTGATCGTCGGTTCGGGCGGTCCGTCCACCCGCGTCATCGTCGAGGCCGCGGCCACGACGAAGGAGAAGGGTCCCAAGCGGATCGGTCCGTTCGCGGTGCCCAAGGCCATGAGCTCGGGTCCGTCGGCGGTGCTGTCGACCTGGTTCAAGATCCGCGGGATCAACTACTCGATCAGCTCGGCCTGCGCGACCAGCGCCCACTGCATCGGCGCGGGCGCCGAGCAGATCCAGCTGGGCAAGCAGGACATCGTCTTCGCCGGTGGCTGCGAGGAGCTGGACTGGACCCTGTCGAACCTGTTCGACGCCATGGGCGCCATGAGCACCAACTTCAACGACCGCCCGGCCGTGGCCAGCCGCGCCTACGACAAGGACCGCGACGGCTTCGTGATCGCCGGCGGCGCCGGCGTCGTGGTGCTCGAGGAGTACGAGCACGCCAAGGCGCGCGGGGCCAAGATCTATGGCGAGCTGATCGGCTACGCCGCCAACTCCGACGGCTACGACATGGTCGCGCCGTCGGGCGAGGGCGCGGCCCGCTGCATGAAGCTGGCCATGGCGGAAGCGGGCGGCCGGACCATCGACTACCTGAACCCGCACGGCACCTCGACGCCGGTCGGCGACAGCAAGGAGATGGGCGCGGTGCGCGAGGTGTTCGGCGACAAGGCGCCGCTGATCTCGTCGACCAAGTCGCTGACGGGCCACAGCCTGGGTGCGGCCGGCGCCCAGGAGGCGATCTACTCGATCCTGATGCTCAAGAACGGCTTCGCCGCTGAGAGCGCCAACATCGAGAACCTCGACCCCGAGTTCGCCGACCTGCCGATCCTGCGCGAGCGCGCCGACAAGCCGCTCGACACGGTGATGTCCAACAGCTTCGGCTTCGGCGGCACCAACGGCACGCTGATCTTCGGCCAGGTCGACTGAGCCTTTTCCAGACACGCCGGGGCAGGCGGGTTCCGAAGCGGAAGCCCGCCTGCTAACCAGCGATCCAAGATCCAAGGAGCCGACCGATGGCCGACGACTACGCATTCCCCAAGGGCGAGCTGATGGCGGGCAAGAAGGGCCTGGTCATGGGCGTGGCCAACCACAATTCGATCGCCTGGGGCATCGCCAGCCAGCTGGCCGCCCAGGGCGCCGAGATGGCCTTCACCTACCAGGGCGAGGCGCTGGAGCGCCGCGTGCGCCCGCTGGCCGAAAGCATCGGCGTCAACACCCTGATCCCGGCCGACGTCACCGACGACGCCTCGATGGACGCGGCCTTCGCCGCCGTCGAGGAGAAGTTCGGCACGCTCGACTTCGTGGTCCACTCGGTGGCCTTCGCCAACAAGGACGAGCTGAAGGGCTCGTTCGTCGACAACACCACCCGTGAGGGCTTCCTCACGGCCATGAACATCTCGGCCTTCAGCTTCGTCGACGTCGCCAAGCGCGCCGCCAAGATCATGCCGAACGGCGGCTCGCTGATCACCATGACCTATCTGGGGTCGGAGCGGACCATCCCGAACTACAACACCATGGGCGTGGCCAAGGCCGCCTTGGAAGCGGCGACCCGCTACATCGCCCGGGACCTCGGCCCCAAGGGCATCCGCTGCAACGCCATCTCGGCCGGCGCCATGCGCACCCTGGCCCTGGCCGGCATCGCCGGCGGCCGCGGCATGATCGCCCAGGGCCGCGCCTTCAGCGCCATGAAGGAAGACACCTCGATGGAAGGCGTCGCCGGCGCCGCCCTGTGGCTGGTCTCGGACCTGGGCCGCTCGACCACGGGCGAAGTCGTCCACGTCGACGCCGGCTTCCACATGATGGGCATGCCCGACGAAGCCGAGGGTTGATCGCTTTCGGTTCAGGCTGACGAACGAGCCCGGCGGAGCGATCCGCCGGGCTTTTTCGTGGGCTTCGGTAGTGTTAGCTTAGAGATATGAGCACACTGAACATCGCTCTACCCGAGACGCTCCAGGCCTTTGTCGAGGAGCAGGCCGCTGCTCAAGGCTATGAGGGCGAGGCTGAATACGTGCGCGACCTTATCCGTCAGGAGCAGGATCGTGAGGCGCTGAATGCGCTGCTGCGGAAAGGCGAGATGTCGCCTCCAGGCCGGGTGGCCGATGAAGCTTATTTCAACGATCTTCGGGCTCGGATCCTGAAGGGACAGTGAGCTTCAAGCCGGTCATCCCCCGAACTGAGGCCGAAGCCGATGTCGAGGCGGCTGTGAGCTGGTATTTATCTCAGGCGGGCGTTTCGACTGCCCTCGGCTTCGCTGAAGCTCTGCGTGAGGCCTATCGGATCATCAGCGATCGCTCAGCCGCAGGTTCACCGCGCTACGCGTACATCCTGAGACGACCCGGCCTGCGAACCTGGCAGCTAAAACGCTACCCCTACTTGATCTTCTACTTCGACCGAGATGATCACGTGGACGTCTGGCGGGTGCTCCACGGTCAGCGCGACATCCCGGCTGGCTTGCAAGGCGACTAAGGCGCGTAGGCCCGCATGAACCGCGCCGCCGCCGCCGCCGCCAGGGCGTTGAACTGTTCGGGGGTGCGGTCGGACGGCAGGCGCAGGAGGGCGCGCAGCTGGCTGTGGCCCAGCACCATGCCGGCGAAGAACTCGGCGGCCTGCTCGGGTTCGTCGACGGCCAGGCGGCCGAGCCTCGTCTCGGTCTCCAGGAAGGCGGCCAGCTGGCGGCGGGTCTGGCGGGGCCCGGCCTCGAACACCTCGCTCGCCACGTCCGGCATCTCGCCCGCGCCCTGGATGATCACCCGCAGCACCGAATAGCCGTTGGTGGTGATCACCGTCTCCAGCATCGAGCGGGCGAAGGCCTCAAGCGCCTCGCGCGGGTTGTCGATGGCGCCGGGCTCGCGCAGCGGGGCGGTGATGCGGGCCACGCGGCGGGCCATCAGCGCCTTCACCAACTCGGCCTTGGAGCCGTAGTGGTTGTAGACCGTCTGCTTGGAGACCCCGGCCCGGCGGGCGATCTCCTCCATGGGGGCCGAGAGGCCGCGCTGGCCGATCACCTCGACGGCGGCGTCGAGGATGGCTTCGGTCTTGGCGACGTCGATCTGTCCGGCGATCCTGGGCATCAGTGGGCGTCCGATGGGGGCGGGGGGATGACCTTGGGCGGGGCGGCCAGCAGGCTGACGGCGGCGGCGACGAAACAGCCGTAGGCCAGCAGGGTGAAGCTGTCGCCGAAGGCCAGCACCGTGGCCTGCTGGTTCATCATGTTGCCGATCGCCTTGCGCGCCGCGCCGTCGGGGTCGGTGACCCCCAGCTGCTGCATGCGCGCGGCCAGGCCCGCCATCATCGTCGCCGCCTCGCCGCCGTTCGCCACCTTCGACGACATGTCGCTGAAATAGAGGGCGGTCTGCTGGGTGATGCTGGTGGCCAGCAACGCCAGGCCGATGGCGCCGCCGGTGTTGCGCGACAGGTTCACGAGGCCGGAGGCGTTCTTGACCATGTGCTGGGGCAGGGTGCTCATCGTGATCTGCTGGGTCGCGATCATCGCGATCATGACCCCGACGCCGCGACAAGCCTGGACCCCGGCGAATTCCCAGAAACCCCAGTTTTTGGTCACGCCGTGGGCCATGTACATGCCCCAGCCCGCCAGCAGGAAGCCGATGCACATCGGGATGCGCGGATCGACCTTGCGGACGATGCGGCCGGCGATCGGTCCGGTGGCGAACATCGACAGGCCCGAGACCACCATGGTGGTGCCCACTTCCGAGGCTGAATAGCCCCGCACGCGGCTGAGGAACTGCGGCAGCAGGAAGGTGCCGCCGAACAGGCTGGCGCCCGAGATCGCGGTCATCATCACGCCGATGCTGAAGTTGCGGTTGGCGAAGGCCTTCAGCTCGACGATCGGGTTCCTGTAGGTCAGCTGGCGCCAGATGAAGACGACGCCGGTGACCACGGTCACGACGGTCAGCCCCAGGATCAGGTCGTCCTCGAACCAGTTCTCCTTGGCGCCTTCCTCCAGCACGTACTGCATGCTCATCAGGAAGACGGCCATGAAGGCCAGGCCCGACCAGTCGAAGCCCTTGGCGAGGCTCGGGTCGCCCTTGTCGAAGTCGCCCCACTTGGCGACCGCGAACAGCACCAGGATCCCGGGCGGGACGTTGATGAAGAACAGCCAGCGCCAGGACAGCCACTCGGTCAGGTGGCCGCCGAGGGTCGGGCCGACGGTGGGGGCCAGGGTGACGATCAGGCCCATGATGACGCTGGCGGTGATCCGGCGCTCGGGCGGGAAGGCGGTGAAGGCCACGGCGAACACCGTCGGGATCATCGCTCCGCCGATGAAGCCCTGCAGGGCCCGCGTCAGGATCATCATGTCGATCGACGACGAAAGGCCCGTCGCGACGCTCATCAGGATGAAGCCCAGGCACGAGGCCATGTAGAGCCGCTGGGTGCCCCACAGGCGCGACAGGTATCCCGACAGCGGGATCATCACGACCTCTGGGATCAGGTAGGCGGTCTGGATCCAGCTGACCTGGTCGGCGCTGGCCCCGACGCCCGCCTGGATCTGCGGCAGCGAGGCGGCCACGATCTGGATGTCGAGGATGGCCATGAACTGGCCGATGACCATGGCCCCGAAGCCGAGGAACAGCTTGGTCCAGTCGACATCGCTCCCGGTCTTGGCCGGGGCGGGCTTGGCGGAAGCGGGCAGGGCGGCGTCGGTCACGACGGCGCGCCCTTAGCGGGCCTGGGTCGCGGTCGAGGCGCGGGCGACCTGCGCCGAACCCTGGCCGGCTTCGGCAAACGAGGCGCCCGAGCGGTCGCGGACGTCGACCTTGACCTCGACCGACAGGCCCGGGCGCAGGGCCGCGCCGACGCCGGTGCGCTCGACGGCGATCTTGACCGGCAGGCGCTGGGTGATCTTGGTGAAGTTGCCGACGGCGTTCTCGACCGGGATCAGGGCGAACTCCTGGCCGGTGGCCGGGGCGAAGCTGTCGACCTTGCCGATGATCTTCTGCTTGCCGAAGGCGTCGGCCTTGATCTCGACCGGCTGGCCGACGCGCAGGCGGGCGACCTGGGTCTCCTTGAAGTTGGCGACCACGAAGCTCTGGCCCAGGGGCACCACCGACATCAGGGCGACGCCAGGCTGCACCAGTTGGCCGGGGCGCACGGTGCGGGCGCCGACCACGCCGGCGGCGGGGGCGCGGATCACGGTGCGTTCCAGGTCGATGCGGGCCTGGTCGACGGCGGCGTGGGCGGCGGCGGCCTGGGCGATGGTCTGGGCGCGGGCCGAGCCCAGCGACGAAGCCGTGCGGCGCTCGGCCTCGAGGGCGGCCTGGGCGCTGGCGACGGCGGCGTCCGACTGCTTGGCGCCGGCGGCCTCGGTCTGGACCTTCTGCTGCGAGACCCAGCCCTGCTGGGCCAGGGAGTCGTAGCGGGCGAGGTCGGCGCGGGCCCGGCCGGCGTCGGCCTGGGCGCTGGCGACGCCCGCCTGGCGCTGCTGGATCAGGGCCTGTTCGAGGATGGCCTTGTCGTCGACGCTCTTGATGGCGGCGTCGAGGGCGGCGGCGTTGGCGATCGCCTGGTCGAGCTTGGCCTGGAAGGTCGAGGGATCGATCTTGGCCAGCACCTGGCCGGCCTCGACCCGTTGATTGTCGGCGACCAGGACCTGCGCCACATAGCCGGTGACCTGGGGGCTGACCGACACGGTGTCGGCCTGCACGAAGGCGTTGTCGGTGCTCTCGAAGCGCTGCTTGTCGATGTACCAGAACACGCCGCCGACCAGGATGGCCACGCCGGCGACGCCGGCGACCAGCAGCGGAACCAGCTTCTTCTTCTTCGTCTCGGCCATGGCCAAATCCTGAAAGGAGGTAGGCGTCCGACGGATCAATGTTCGCCTGTCGGACGCGACGGGGGATAAATGGACGATTTCGTCCAAAAATCAATCCGCCGTCGCCGCGTCATTGTGCGGCGCCGCAAAATTCCGGTCCGAGGGGCCTTTAGTCGAGGGCGTTGCGGCAGGCCGCGGCCATGGCCAGGGGGCTGAGCGCGATCGCCGCGGCGCTGTAGGCCAGCAGGAACAGCAGGCCGCCGGTCCACGGCAGGCCGCCGCTCAAGGCGTCCAGCGCGCCGGCCCCGAAGATCACCGGCGGGGCGTAGAGCGGCAGGACGATGACCGCCACCAGCAGGCCGCCGCGCTTGCTGCCCAGCGACAGGGCCGCCCCCAGTCCGCCCAGGAACGAGAAGGCCAGGCCCCCGGCCAGGGCGCAGACGAACAGCAGGGGCATGATCGCCGGCGAGGCGCCCAGCGCCACCGCCGCCACCGGGGCGGCCAGGGCCAGCGGCGCGCCGGCCGCCAGCCAGTGGGCCAGGCACTTCGCCGCCGCGACGGCTTCGAGCGGGGCGGGGCCCAGGGCCAGCAGGTCGAGCGCCCCGTCCTCGAAGTCGCGCTCGAACAGGCGCTCCAGCGAGAGCAGGGCGGCCAGCGCCAGGGCCAGCCAGGCGATGCCGGGGGCCAGGCTCGCCAACCGTTCGGGCGCGCGGCCGGCGGCGAGCGGCAGCAGGGTGACGACGCAGGCGTAGAAGGCCAGGGCCAGCAGCGGACCGCCGCCCCGGCCCCAGGCCAGGGCGAACTCGCGCCGGAAAAGGACGCCGAAGCCCCTCATGCGCCGACCTCGACCAGGCGGGCGGGGACGGGCAGGGGGTCGTGCACGGCGGCCAGAACCATGCCGCCGCCCGCCAGATGCTCGGCCAGGATCACGCCGAAGGCGGCGCGGTGGGCGGCGTCCAGCGGGGCCATCGGCTCGTCCAGCAGCCACAGGGGGCGGGGGCTGGCCAGCAGCCGGGCCAGGGAGACGCGGCGGCGCTGGCCGGCCGACAGGCGGCGGACCTCCAGATCGAGCAGGCGGCCAAGCTCCAGCCGCTGGACGGCGGCGCGGGCCGAGGCCTCGGTCCCACCGGTCCAGCGGGCCTGGAACAAGAGCTCCTCCCAGGCGGTGCGGGCGCTCTTCAGGCCGTCGTGATGGCCGGCCAGGTGCAGGTGGTCGGCGCGGGCGGCTTCGGCCTCGAGTATCCGCCCTTCGGAGCCTTCGAAGCCGATGGTTCCGGCCTGGGGGCGCAGCAGGCCGGCGACGGCTCGCAGCAGGCTGGTCTTGCCCGCGCCGTTGCGGCCGGTGAGGGCCACGGCGTCACCGCTTTCGAGGTCCAGATCCAGCCCCGAAAACAGGGTCCGCTCGCCCCGCGACAGGCTCAAACCCTTTATGCGAACGGCTCTCATCATTGGAAGTCCATGCCGCGCGCATGGACGTTGTGGGTAACCGGCGCTAAGAAGCGCTCGGCCGTCACCCTCCGCATTGGATGGGGCGTACGCGGCGCGAGGATGGACGCTGTGGGTCCGCCTCGATCGCGCGATCCCGGGAGTGGTTTTCCGGCGGCCGTGGACAGAGAAGGGATCCTTCCAAATGGCGTCTGTAGACAGCCTCAAAACCCGCCGCGAACTCGTCGTCGACGGTAAGACCTACGTCTATTACAGCCTTCGCGCCGCCGAGGAAGCCGGTCTGGCCGGCACGGGCTCGCTGCCCGTCTCGATGAAGGTGCTGCTGGAAAACCTGCTGCGTTACGAAGACGGCGTCTCGGTCAACGAAGCCGACCTGAAGGCCGTCGCCAACTGGCTGGAAAACAAGGGCTCGGTCGAGCACGAGATCAGCTTCCGCCCGGCCCGCGTGCTGATGCAGGACTTCACGGGCGTTCCGGCCGTCGTCGACCTGGCCGCGATGCGCGACGCCATGGTCGCCCTGGGCGCCGACCCGGCCAAGATCAACCCGCTGAACCCCGTCGACCTGGTCATCGACCACTCGGTGATGGTCGACAACTTCGGTGACTCCAAGGCCTACGACGCCAACGTGAAGCGTGAGTACGAGCGCAACATCGAGCGCTACCGCTTCCTGCGCTGGGGCTCGTCGGCCTTCAACAACTTCCGCGTCGTGCCCCCCGGCACCGGCATCTGCCACCAGGTGAACCTGGAATACCTGGCCCAGACCGTCTGGACCGCCCAGGTTGACGGCGCCGAAGTGGCCTACCCCGACACCGTCGTCGGCACCGACAGCCACACCACCATGGTCAACGGCCTGTCGGTCCTGGGCTGGGGCGTCGGCGGCATCGAAGCCGAAGCCGCCATGCTCGGCCAGCCGATCCCGATGCTGATCCCGGAAGTCATCGGCTTCAAGCTGACCGGCGCCATGCCGGAAGGCGCGACGGCCACCGACCTGGTGCTGACCGTCACCCAGATGCTGCGCAAGAAGGGCGTGGTCGGCAAGTTCGTCGAATTCTACGGCGACGCCCTGGCCAACCTGACCCTGGAAGACCAGGCGACGATCGCCAACATGGCTCCGGAATACGGCGCCACCTGCGGCTTCTTCCCGATCTCGGCCGCCACCGTCGCCTTCCTGAAGGGCACCGGCCGCGACGCCGAGCGCGTCGCCCTGGTGGAAGCCTACGCCAAGGAACAGGGCCTGTGGTGGGAGCCCGGCGTCGCCGAGCCGACCTTCACCGACAGCCTGGAACTGGACCTGGGCAGCGTCCTGCCGTCGCTGGCCGGCCCGAAGCGCCCGCAGGACCGCGTCCTGCTGTCGGACGCCTCGAGCAAGTTCGCCGAGTCGCTGGTCGGTGAGTTCGGCAAGGCCGAAAGCCCCGAGTTCCGCGCTCCGGTGGAAGGCGAGGACTTCGACGTCGGCCACGGCGACGTGGTGATCGCCGCCATCACCTCGTGCACCAACACCTCCAACCCCTCGGTCCTGATCGCCGCCGGCCTGCTGGCCAAGAACGCGGTCGCCAAGGGCCTGAAGGCCAAGCCGTGGGTGAAGACCTCGCTGGCCCCCGGCTCGCAGGTGGTCACCGACTACCTGGCCAAGGCCGGCCTGACCAAGCACCTCGACGCCCTGGGCTTCAACCTGGTTGGCTACGGCTGCACCACCTGCATCGGCAACTCGGGCCCGCTGCCGGAAAACATCAGCAAGACGATCAACGAGAACGACCTGGTCGCCTGCTCGGTGCTCTCGGGCAACCGTAACTTCGAAGGCCGCGTGAACCCGGACGTCCGCGCCAACTACCTGGCCTCGCCGCCGCTGGTGGTGGCCTACGCCCTGGCCGGTTCGCTGAAGATCGACCTGAACACCCAGCCGATCGGCAAGGACAAGAAGGGCAACGACGTCTTCCTGCGCGACATCTGGCCGTCGAACGAAGACATCGCCGCCCTGCAGCGCAAGTCGATCAACGAGAAGATGTTCGCCAGCCGCTACGGCGACGTCTTCAAGGGCGACAAGAACTGGCAGGGCATCAAGGTGACCGGCGGCCAGACCTACGCCTGGGAAGGCGAGTCGACCTACGTCCAGAACCCGCCCTACTTCCCGAACATGTCGATGACCCCGGCTCCGGTCACCGACATCGTGGAAGCCCGCGTCCTGGCCGTGTTCGGCGACTCGATCACCACCGACCACATCAGCCCGGCCGGTTCGATCAAGACCTCGAGCCCGGCTGGCCAGTACTTGGTCAACCACGGCGTCGAGCCGATCGACTTCAACGGCTACGGCGCCCGCCGCGGCAACCACGAAGTCATGATGCGCGGCACCTTCGCCAACATCCGCATCCGCAACAAGATCACCCCGGAGATCGAAGGCGGCGTGACCAAGCACTTCCCCTCGGGCGAAGTGATGCCGATCTACGACGCGGCCATGAAGTACCAGGCCGAAGGCCGTCCGGCCGTCGTGTTCGCCGGCAAGGAATACGGCACCGGCTCGTCGCGTGACTGGGCCGCCAAGGGCACCAAGCTCCTGGGCGTCCGCGCGGTGATCACCGAGAGCTTCGAGCGCATCCACCGCTCGAACCTGGTCGGCATGGGCGTGCTGCCGCTGCAGTTCATCCAGGACGGCTGGCAGAAGCTGGAGCTGACCGGCGAAGAGCTGGTCTCGATCCGTGGCCTGACGGATCTGGCCCCGCGCAAGCAGCTGATCGTCGAGCTGTACCGCCCGACCGACGGCCGCATCGCCCGCTTCCCGGTGCGCTGCCGCATCGATACGCCGACCGAACTCGAATACTTCAAGAACGGCGGCGTCCTGAACTACGTGCTGCGTAACCTGGCCAAGGCCGACTAAGCAGCGACGTTCTTCAGACGTTGAATACGAGACGGCCGGTCCCCCTGGGGCCGGCCGTTTTCGTTTGTCGGGGCCCCGACATCGTTGTCGTGTGGATTCCCGGCCTAGAAGCGGCCATTTCACGGCCTCGTGAGGGGCGACGCAGCGGTTTCTTGGCTTAAGTGCGCCGCACATGCGTACGGCCTTGATCTCTCTTCTTTCCCTCGCCCTGACGAGCCTCGTCGCCGCCCCGGCCGCGGCCAAGTCGCCCGTGCTGGTCGAGCTGTTCACCTCCCAGGGCTGTTCGTCCTGCGGCAAGGCCAATCTGGCCGCCGCCGAGCTGGCCGAGCGCGACGACGTCCTGGCCCTGACCTATTCGGTCGACTACTGGGACTATCTCGGCTGGAAGGACACCTTCGCCAAGCCGGCCTTCGGCGAGCGCCAGCGCGCCTACGCCAAGGCCTTCGCCCTGCGGGACGTGCCCACGCCCCAGGTGGTGGTGGCCGGAAAGGTGCAGGCCTCGGGCGCCAAGGCCGAGACCGTCGAGAAGCTGATCGACGCCGCCCACCTGCCGCCGGCCCCGGACATGGAGTTCGTCGGGACCAACCGCGTCGCCATCGGCTCGGGCGCGTCGCCGCGCGGCGGGGCCGAGGTGTGGCTGGTGCGCTTTGATCCGCGCAAGCAGGAGATCGCCGTCAAGCGCGGCGACAACCGCGGCCAGACCATCATTCACCGCAACGTGGTGCGCGAGATCGTCAAGATCGGCGCCTGGACCGGCCGCCCGAAGATGTACCGCCTGCCCGCGCTGGCCAAGGACGACGATCTGGCCACCGCCATCATCGTCCAGGGGGCCAAGGGCGGCCGGGTGCTGGGCGTGCTGCCCCCCGGCGGCAAGAGCCGGTAGGGCGGATCTCGCTCAGTACCCCCTTGGCGGCCGCCAGCCGGCCAGGCCGAGCATGAACTCGCCCAGCGCCCGCTCGTCGCCGCGCTCGGGCGACCAGCGGTTCACATAGCGATAGGTCCCGCCGCTTGCGGATTCCAGGATCCATTGCGACCCGTCCGTACCCAAGCGGCAGTCGGCGGAACTCCGGTTCAGATTCGATGCGGCCTTCAGCAGATGCTCGAAGCGGCGTTCCTCGTCCTTGCTCAACACCCTGCGCACAACCCCGCCGGCGTTTTCCTCCGGCAGGCCGGGATCGTAGCCGCCCGCCCCGGACAGCCGCGTGGCCACCAGCTCGGTCTCACCGGTGGACCAGCGGTTCAGGCGCACGATCATCGGCTTGTGGAAGGTGGGGATGAAGGTCAGCCGGTAGGTCCGCACGCCCGGCGGACGCGACTGACGCGACAAAGCGTAGAGCGAGGGCTCGTCGGCTGCCATCAGGATGCGCGGATACCATTCGGCTTCGACCTCGCTGATCACCGGCTGGCGTCTGAAGATCGGGCAGAGGATCGAGGGCTTGCGGAACTCGGGCGGAAAATAGCCGGACCCCCGCGCCGGGTCCGACGCTGCGCCGACCGGCGGGGCGGCAGCAAGCGCGCCCATGATGATCGCAATCGCCAGACCGCCGCCTTTGATCATGACCTCTCCCCCTCGCGGCCATTGTGACGGCGTGGGTTTACGGGTGTCAATCCGGTGCGGGCGCGCAAAAGAAACCCCGCCTCGCCTTAGGGGATGATCGGCGAAGCGGGGTCTTTAGGGGAGGGGATAGAAGATACGCGCCGGTCGAACGGGCCGCCCACGAGCCGGTGGGCTGGAGGGGCTGTTCAGGATCCCGGACCGCGAGGCGTTCCGATCGACCGACCATGAGACTATCGAGGGGCCAAGCGGCCGACGAAGGGCGCGATCAGGGTCGTTTCGCGACGGGGTGGGGCGGCTCTGTGGCGATCTTTGCAGTTCCGCAAGCCGCGTCGAAAAGGGGCGGGGGGCCAGATGCGAAAAGCCCGCGTGGGAGGGGGCTCCACGCGGGCTCTGCAGTTTAAGAGAGGGGTTCTCTTGATTTGGTCTGTCGGCCGACCGGCCCGCGATCAAGGGGGGCTGGGGGGGCTGTTCAGGATCCTGGACCGTGGGGTCTCCGATCAGCCGACACTGACTTTTTCGCTGGGGAAGCGGGCGGGCGAACGACCGAAACAAGGTCATTTCGTGGCCTGGTTCAGCTTGGCTTTTCGCTTCGTCGAACGATGTTGCGGATTTGCGACGGCTGAGCCTGTCGGGGCCGGATGGAACATCCGGGCCCCGATAAACAGGCTCAGACTCAAAGTTTAGAGCGCGTTTGGGCGGGCGAAACCGCTCACACTTTCGCCCAACGCGCTCGCTTAAACGCCTGATTTGGGGTTAGGATTCGTCCGATGGCCCTGGATGTCTCCCCTCCCGTCGGCGGCGTCGTGTTCTTCGAGCGGCGCGAGATCGACCAGCTGCTGCGGCTGTACGGCCGGATGGTCGCGGCCGGCGAGTGGCGCGACTACGGCATGGGCGGCGCGGCCGACCACGCGGCCTTCTCGATCTTCCGCCACGCCGCCGAGGCCCCGCTCTATCGCGTCGAGAAGTGGCCCGAGCTGGCTCGCAAGCAAGGCCAGTGGCTGGTGCGCGGCCAGGGCGGCATGGTGCTCAAGCGCGGCCACGACCTGGCCCAGGTTCTGCGGCTGTTCGACAAGGGCAAGTTCAAGGTCGTCGACTAGCGGCCCACCGACCATGCGCCCACGAAAAAGCCCCGGCGGAGCGATCCGCCGGGGCTTCGTCGTTTCGGCCTGGAAGGCGCCTTAGCGGCGGTCGCCCAGGAAGAACAGCAGGAAGCGGAACAGGTTGATGAAGTCCAGGTACAGGTTCAGCGCGCCGTAGTTGGTGGCCACCGACTTGGCGGCCGCGTCGCCGCCGACCTGGTAGTAGGTCATCTTCAGGTTCTGCGTGTCGTAGGCGATCAGGCCGGCGAAGATCAGCACGCCGATGGCGTTGATCGCGAAGACCAGCGGGCCCGACGGGAAGAAGATCGACACGATCGAGGCCAGGATCAGGCCCACCAGACCGATGATCAGGAAGCTGCCGAAGCCGGTCAGGTCCTTCTTGGTGGTGTAGCCGAACAGGCTGAGCGCGCCGAAGGCGGTGGCCGTGATCAGGAAGGTCGAGGCCACGCTGCCGCCGGTGTACATCAGCACCACGGTGCCGAGCGACGCGCCGATCAGCGACACGATCGACCAGTAGATCACGCCCGCGGTGCGCGGGTTGATCGACTTCATCACGAAGCTCGAGAACAGCAGAATGCCCAGCGGGGCGAAGGCGATGACCATGCCCAGCAGCGTGTAGCCCACGCGGTTGCCGTTCACCTGGAACAGCAGGTCGCGCACGGGCGGGAACGAGCTGGTCGTCCAGGCGAGGGCGGCCGACAGCAGCAGGCCCAGCGCCACCTTGTTGTAGACGCCGAGCATGAAAGTGCGCAGCCCGGCGTCAACCGACATGTCGACGCGATCCGCCGGGATCGTGCGCGCATAGTCGCGGTTGAAGTCGTTCATCGAAGGAAACCCTTATTTCAACGTCCCCGAGGGGACACGTGTGAAATATCGGATCGAATGGCCTTCTACGCAAGGCTTCAAGCGGGAAGACGAGGTCGGCGCGAATGTATCAAAGTATGTCCGGGCGCCCGAGGTTTGGGTTCGCCTTGGCGGCGCGACGTCCTAAATAGGGCGGGCAAAGCCAAGCAGGGGACTTCATGGACTACGTCGAACTCGGCCGCACCGGCATCCAGGTCTCGCGCTGCTGCCTGGGCACCATGACCTGGGGCTCGCAGAACAGCGAGGAAGAGGCCCACGCCCAGATGGACTACGCCCTGGGGCGCGGGGTCACCTTCTGGGACACGGCCGAGATGTACGCCAGCCCGCCCACGGCCGAGACGCAAGGCAGCACCGAGCGCTACATCGGCAGCTGGCTGGCCAAGACGGGGCGTCGCAAGGACATCGTCCTGGCCTCGAAGGTCGCCGGCCGGGGCTCGGCCTTCGGCGGCCTGCCGTGGATGCGCGCCGACGGCGCCAGCACCCGCCAGACCAAGGCCCAGATCGACGAGGCCGTGGAAGGCTCGCTGAAGCGCCTGCGGACCGACTATCTCGACCTCTACCAGCTGCACTGGCCCGACCGCGCCGTGCGGGTGTTCGGCGGCCAGACCTACAAGGACTATGACGACGACTACGAGCGCTTCGGCGACATCCTCGAGGCGCTGGACGCGCACGTGAAGAAGGGCTCGATCCGCAGCATCGGCGTCTCCAATGAGTTTCCGTGGGGCGTGATGAAATTCCTGGCCGAGAGCGAAAGCCGGGGCCTGCCGCGCATCGCCTCGATCCAGAACGCCTATCACCTGGCCAACCGGGTGTTCGAGTACGGCCTGGCCGAGATCGCCATGCGCGAGCAGGTGGGCCTCTTGGCCTATTCACCGCTGGCCCAGGGCCAGCTGACCGGCAAGTACCTGGGCGGAAACCTGCCCGAGGGCTCGCGCAAGGCGCTCTACAACCGCATGCAGCGCTACGAGGGCCCCGGCGCGATCGAGGCGTTCACGGCCTATGTGGATCTGGCCCGCCAGAACGGCCTGGATCCGGCCCAGCTGGCCCTGAAGTTCGTCGACGCCCGCCCGTTCGTCACCGCCACCATCATCGGCGCGACCAGCATGGACCAGCTGAAGACCGACATCGACGCGTTTGATGTGGAATGGACCGAGGAGCTGGAAAAGGCGGTCAACGCGATCCACGCCGCGCGGCCGAATCCTTGTCCGTGATCTGAGCCGGGAACCTCCCCCTGTGGGGGAGGCGATCGCGTAGCGATCGGTGGGGGGAGACAGATCGGCCAGCGTTTCGAAAGCTGAAAACGGCCCCCCTCCGGCCCTTCGGGCCACCTCCCCCAGAGGGGGAGGATCTCCGACGTTAAACCACCCCTCGCGCCTTCAACTCGGCGACCTTCTCGGCGCTCATCCCCGCCACCTGCGTCAGCACCTCTTGCGTGTGCTCGCCCAGCGTCGGGCCCGGCCAGCGCACCCCGCCTGGGGTGTCGGTGAGGCGGGGGAAGGCGTTCTGCATCTTCACCTGGCCGAACACCGGATGGGGCACGGAAACGATCGATTCGCGGGCCTGGAACTGCGGGTCGGCCAGCATTTCGGGGGCGCGGTAGATGCGGCCGGTGGCGAGGCCAGCGGCCTCCAGTTTCGGCAGCAGGTCGTCGATGTCCTGATCGAGGGTCCAGGCGGCGATGCGGGCGTCGAGCTCGGCCTGGTTGACGCCCCGGGCGGCGTGGTCGCGATAGCGGGGGTCTTCGGCCAGGTCCGGGCGGCCCATCAGGTCGCAGAGGCGCTTGAACAGGGTGTCCTGGTTGGCGCCGATCAGCACCAATTCGCCGCTCCTGGTCGGATAGACGTTGGAGGGGGCGATGCCGGGCAGCACCGCGCCCGAGCGCTCGCGGATGTAGCCGGTCAGGTCGTATTCGGTGATCAGGTTCTCCATCACCGTCAGCACGCTCTCGTAGATCGCCGCGTCGACCACCTGGCCCTTGCCGGTGGCGTGGCGGGCGTGCAGGGCCATCATCACGCCCAGCGCGGCGTTCAGGCCCGACAGGCTGTCGCCGATCGAGATGCCGGCGCGGGCCGGATTGCGGTCGGGCTCGCCGGTGATGTGGCGCAGGCCGCCCATGGCCTCGCCGACCAGGGCGTAGCCGGCCCGCTTGGCGTAGGGGCCGGTCTGGCCGAAGCCCGAGACGCGGGCCATGACCAGGCCGGGATTGGTCCTGGACAGCGCATCGTAGCCCAGGCCCCACTTCTCCAGCGTGCCGGGGCGGAAGTTCTCGACCACCACGTCGGCCGTGGCGATCAGGTCGCGGGCGATGGCGCGGCCCTCGTCGGTGCGCAGGTCGACGGTGACCGACTTCTTGTTGCGGCCGATCACCGGCCACCAGGGCGACAGGCCCTTGGGCTTGGAGCGCCCCCACTGGCGCATCGGATCGCCGGCCGCGGGGTCTTCCAGCTTGATGACCTCGGCGCCGAAGTCGCCCAGCACCTGGCCGCAGAACGGACCGGCGATCAGCTGTCCCATCTCGATGACGCGAACGCCCGCCAACGGTCCTTGGGTCATTTTGTTCCTCTCCCCGATCACGGAACCATCACGCGGCCGTGAACCTTCTTCCTGCCACACGGCGACGCGCGACGCCGACCTTCTTCCATCAGAAAAACGCGCAGGGAAAGACAGCCATGACCCGCAAGCTCCTCATCGTCGGCGCCGCCTTCGCCGCTCTCAGCCTCGCCGCCTGCGGCCAGAAGACCGACGAGACCAAGGGCGCGGCGACCCCGGCCGAGCAGGCCGCGACCCCCGACGCCAACCCCGCCGCCACCGTCCCGACCCTGGCCGACGAGGCCAAGGCGCCCGACTTCTCGGCCAAGGCCGCCGCCGGCGACACGTTCGAGATCGAGTCGGCCAAGATCGCCCTCAAGCGCTCGACCAACGCCGACGTGAAGAAGTTCGCCCAGGCCATGATCGACGCCCACACCGCCACCAGCCAGGGCTTGAAGGCCGCCATCGCCGCCTCGGGCGCGACCTTCACCCTGCCGGCCGCCCTGCCCGACGACCTGCAGGGCAAGCTGGACGACCTGAACAAGGCCGACGCCAAGGACTTCGACAAGACGTACGCCGACGACCAGGTCGACGCCCACCAGGCCGCGCTGAATCTGTTCCAGCGCTATGCCCAGGACGGCGACAACGCCGCCATCAAGACCTTCGCCGCCGAGACCGCGCCGAAGATCCAGGAGCACCTGAACATGGCCGAGGGCCTGAAGAACGGCATGAAGTAGAACGGCATGAAGTAGGGCTCTCTGGAGTCCTGATGTGGAAAACCCCCGGTCGCAAGGCCGGGGGTTTTTCTTTGCAATCATGGCCGTCATCCCGGCCGGAGCGTAGCGGAGAGCCGGGACCCAGGGGCCGGCGTACTGAGCCGGCGACCGATTGGGTGGTGAGGCCAATTGCCGAGCCCGGTCCCCTGGGTCCCGGATAAGCCCTATGGGCTTTCCGGGATGACGAGGGTGGGGATCAGGTTGTTCCCCTCTAGTCCGCGACTTTCACGACGTTGTCGTCGCCGTTGCGGTCGATGACGAAGTTGTACGGGTCGACGCCGGCGAAGCGCGGGGCGACCGGCGTGACGAAGGTCAGGGTCTGGGTTCCGCTCCGGATCGGGCGGCGCTCCATGGCCACGACGTTCTTCTGCTCGAAGCCCTTCTTGCCCGGCTCGGCGGTGAACAGGCCCACGTCCAGCACTTCGTTCAGAGGCGCGTCCGTCTCCTTGCCGCGACCGTCGGCGTACATCTTCTTGGCCTCGACCACGAGCTTGACGTCGAACCGGCCGTCGGCCCGCTTCTTCACGCTCGCGCTCTTGGTCTTCAGGTCATAGAGCGTGATCTTCTCGAACAGGTCGGTGACCAGGGCCTGCTTGTCGGGGGCGACCTCGGCGCGGAGGATCCGCAGGAAGTCGAGCGTGGTCGGATAGGGCGCGCCCTTGAAGCCGTGGTCGGCGATCAGCTTGCGCAGGGCCCGGTTGACCGTTGCCTCGCCGACCTCGTGCTGCAGCCGGTACATGACCAGCGAGCCCTTGCGGTAGTGGATGTAGCCCTGGTTCTCGACCCGGGCCAGCGGCTGCTCCTCGAGCACGTCGCCGCCGCGCGAGCGCAGGTAGCTGTTGAGCTCGAACTTCAGGAACTTGCGGATCTGGGCCTCGCCGTACATCCGCTTCATGACCATCAGCGCCGAATACTGGGAGAAGGTCTCCGACAGCATGGTCGAGCCCTGCTGGTCGGCGCCCAGCACCTGGTGGGCCCACCACTGGTGGCCGATCTCGTGCGCGCCGACATAGGTGACCATGTCGATCTTTTCCGGGTCGCGGTAGTCGGCGATGAAGAACATGCTCTCCGACCAGGGGATGGTGCCGGCGAAGGCCTGGGCGAAGTCGGCATAGGCCGGGAATTCCTGGAAGCGCAGCTGCTTGAACTGATAGGGGCTGAACTGCTCCTGGTAGTAGTCGAGCGAGGCCTTCATCGCGCCGCGCATGCGGTCGATGTTCCAGGCGTGCTGCGGGTCGTAATAGACCGCCAGGTCGATACCCTTGTAGGTCTCGCGTGAGACCGCGTAGCGGGCCGACTGGATCGACAGGAACGGCAGGATCGGCGCGTCGGCCACGAAGCGCACGGTGCGGCGTTCCTGGTTCCCCGACTTCCACACCCGCTCCGAAGCCTTGCTGCCCGGCGCGATCGGCGTCTGGTCGGCGTCGGTGGTGACGGTGATGTCGGAGGTGACGAAGTCGGCGTCCTTGCGCAGGCCGTTGAACTGGCGGCTGGCCACGTCGCCCAGCCTGGCCATCCGCAGCTCGGGCGGCAGGCCGTACTTGCGGCGCTTGGCGCGGTCCTGCAGCAGGCCGTCGCGGCCCATGCCCAGAATCGGCGCGATCTCCATGTTGTTGAGGAACGTGCCGTTGGCGACCACGCGGCGCTCGTTGTCGCTGTTCTTGAAGCCCTTCTGGCTGCGCTCGGTGATGAAGCTCATCCGGCGGGTCTCGCCTGGGGCCAGCGGGGTGTCGAAGGCGAAGATCCGGTAGTTGAAGCGCTCGAAGGTCTGCTTGGGACGCGCGCCCTCGATCGACAGGGCGCGCACGGCCAGGTCGCGGTCGAAGCGGACGTGGATTTCCTTGATCGGCGCGCCGGTCTTGTTCTGGAAGACATAGGCGCCGCGGGTCACCGCCCGGGGCTCGCCCGGATAGAGATCGACGTCCAGCTTCATGCCCGTGATCTTGGGCTGGGGCGCGGTCTCGTAGCGCAGCAGCGTCTTTTCGAAGTCGGCGGTCCAGCGCTCGTCGTCGAGGTTGGTGCGGTACTCGTTCCAGACGTTGGTGTTGACGAAGATGAAGCTCCCCAGGCCCGCGAAGGCCAGGAAGACGACGCCGAACACCACGCCGTTGGCGCCGCGCAGGCGGTGGGGCAGGCGGCGCAGGCGCGGCAGCAGCCGGGTCTCGGTCCCGCGACGCCACAGGGCGTAGGACAGCACCGCCAGCAGCACGGCGAAGGCGCTCCAGTAGGCGCGGAACCACCAGGCCCCGATCCAGAAGGCGCCCAGGCGGTTCATGTCCGAGAACGGCATGCCCGGCGAGCCGCCGTAGTTGTAGAGATTGTGCTGGAAGCCGAGGTTCTGGAACGTCACCTGGGTGACGACATAGACCACCATCAGGCCCCAGCCGATGAACTTGTGCGGGCTCAGCACCTGCAGGAACACGGCCAGCACGGCCAGCAGGACCCAATCGACGGCCTGGGGCAGCACGTACCACAGGAGGTACTTGTCGAGTTCCAGCCGGAAGTAGCCGTGGCCGATCTGGCTGACGACGCCGGCGACCACGCTGACCAGCAGGGTCGACAGCAGCACCAGGGCGATGGCGGCGATCTTGGGGGCGGTGAAGGCCCAGTCGCCGACCGGGGTGGAGTCGATGATCTCGTGGGTGCGGCGCTCGCGTTCGCGCCAGACCAGCTCGCCGGCATAATAGATGGCGATGATCATCGGGATCAGGCTGAACGAGCCCAGCAGCGGCGCCAGCAGGGCGCGGGTCACCGGATAGATCTGGCCGCCATAGCCGTCCGCGTCGGTGGCGACCCACAGCGAGCCGGCGGCGTTGAACAGGCCCAGCGCCAGCAGCACGAAGAAGGCCGGGCTCTTGAATACCTGGCCCATGTCGAGCCGGGTGCGGGCGACGAACTGGATCCAGGCGGTGGCGCGGTCGTGGCGCGGCTGGGCCAGGGGCTTGGGGGCCGGGGGCAGGATCTCGACCGGCGGCGGCAGCGTGGCCTTGGACTTCTCGCCCTTGCGGCCGGCCAGCTCGGCGGCCTGGAAGCGGAAGAGGCCGTAGGCGGCCGCCAGCAGCCCGCCGGCCAGAACGACGACGAACACCCGGTTGAACAGCAGGGCGCCGGTCAGGGCGGGGGTGATGGTGTTGCGCTCGTTGGCGGTCCAATACTTGGTCGCCAGGCTGAAGGCGCCGGTGCCCAGGGGCTCCCACAGGGCCGCGGCCTGCTCGAACTCGGGCTTGTCCAGCGCGATGCCGGCCACCACCCACAGCACCAGGAAGCCGATCACCCCGACATAGGTCCACATCATCGAGCGGGTGACGGTGGCCAGGGCGAAGAACAGCGCCGAGGTCAGCAGCAGCGTCGGCAGGGCCAGCACGAAGTAGGCGTAGAGATAGGCGTTCAGCAGGTTGGGACCCAGCTTTTCGGGGTCGATCCACGGCATGAACGAGCCGATCAGCATGGCGATCGGCACGGCCAGGAACGAGATCGCGGCGGCCAGGAAGGCGCCGGCGAAGCGGCCGTACAGATAGTCGAACTTGCGGATGCGGGTGGTGCGCAGGATCGGGCCGTAGCCGGTCTCGTCGTCGCGCACGATGACGTTGGCCACGAAGGCCGTCGTCACGAACATGTAGAAGATCGACAGGATCAGGTGGGTCTGGGCGATGGCGAACGGGGCGTTCTTGTGAATCGTGCCGCCGCCGCCGATCGAGATCCGCTCGATGGTCACCGACCCGAAGGTCAGCAGGAAGAACAGGACGGCGACCACCCAGAACACCGGGGAACGCAGCTGGTAGCGGAGCTCGAAGCTCGCGATCTTGCCGAACATGCCGCTCGCCCCCTTACGCCGCGCAGCGGGTGGTGGCGAGGGTCGAGAAATAGACGTCCTCGAGACCGCCGGTGACGGGCGCGAAGCCCGCGCCGGGATCGGTGTCGGCCAGGACGTGGATGATGGTGCGGCCGCCCAGCAGGCGGGTCGAGATCACCTGGTGGGCCGCCTTGGCGTCGTCCAGCTCGGCCTTGTCGATGGTCTTCTTCCAGATGCGGCCCTCGAGCTGGGCGATCAGGTCGGCCGGGGCGCCTTCGCGCACGATGCGGCCGTCGCAGATGATGGCCATGGCCGGGCAGAGGTCGGAGACGTCCTCGACGATGTGGGTCGACAGGATCACCACCACGTTCTCGCCGATCTCGGCCAGCAGGTTGAGGAAGCGGTTGCGTTCTTCGGGGTCGAGGCCGGCGGTGGGCTCGTCGACGATGATCAGGCGCGGATCGCCGATCAGGGCCTGGGCGATGCCGAAGCGCTGGCGCATGCCGCCCGAGAAGCCGGCGATGGCCTTGCCCCGCACGTTCCACAGATTGACCTGGGCCAGCAGGCTCTCGACCGTGTCCTTGCGCTCCTTGCGGCCCGAAATACCCTTCAGCACCGCCATGTGGTCGAGCATGTCGTAGGCGCTGACCCGCGGATAGACGCCGAAGTCCTGCGGCAGGTAGCCCAGCACGCGGCGCAGGGCCTCCGGATCCTTCAGGACATCGATGTCGCCGAAGCGGATGTGGCCCGAGGTGGGGGCCTGCAGGGTGGCGATGGTGCGCATCAGGGTGGACTTGCCGGCGCCGTTGGGACCCAGCAGGCCGTACATCCCCCGCGGGATGGTCAGGCTGACCTCGTCCAGGGCGCGCACGCCGTTGCCATAGACGTGCGTCAGGTTTTCGATGATCAGCATCGGTACTCGCGGCCCCCGGTCTTGTTAACGCCAACAGTCCCCAACCCGACATGACAAGACGGCGAGAGGCTGGGCAAGTGAAAGAACGTTTAGGCGGCCCGGTTCCCGACCACGGCGCCGCTTTTGCGGCGGGGTTCCGGTCGGGCGGTTTTGGGTCTAAGCAGGCGGCCATGACGACCTACGCCTTTCCCCCGCCCGTCCAGCCTTCGGTTCCGGTGGAAGGATCCGAGGCGGCCTTCCCCGTCCGCCGCATCCTGTGCGTGGGCCGCAACTACGCCGCCCACCGCGCCGAGATGGGCGGCGACGAGCGCGATCCGCCGTTCTTCTTCGCCAAGCCGGCCGACGCGATCGCGCCGCTGATGAACGACGTGCCCTATCCGCCGCGCACCGCCGACCTGCACCACGAGATCGAGCTGGTGGTGGCGCTGAAGTCGGGCGGGGCCGACATCGCCGTCGACGACGCGCTGGACCACGTGTTCGGCTACGCCGTGGGCGTCGATCTGACCCGCCGCGACCTGCAAGGCGCGGCCAAGGCCAAGGGCCAGCCCTGGGAAGCGGGCAAGGCCTTCGACTTCTCCGCGCCGATCTCGGCCATCCGCCCGGTGGCCGACGCCACGCTGGACGGCGCCATCTGGCTGACCGTCAACGGCGTGCAGCGCCAGACGGGCCTCGTCTCCGACATGATCTGGAACATCCCCGAGATCATCGCCGAGGCCAGCAAGCTGTGGACCCTGGCGGCCGGCGACCTGATCTTCACCGGTACGCCCGAGGGCGTTTCGGCGGTGGTGCGCGGCGACGAGATCGCCGGCGAGGTCGACGGCGTCGGCGCCCTGGCCTTCACCCTGGTCTAGAGGGAGCGCGCGGCCGTGACCCTGACGCTGTTCGGCTACTGGCGGGCGGCCGCGCCCTATCGCGTCCGCATCGGCCTCGCCCTCAAGGGCCTGGCCTACGACCAGGCGCCGGTGAACCTGCTGAAGGGCGAGCAGCGCCAGGGCGCCTATCTCGACCTCAACCCGCAGGGGCTGACCCCCGCGCTCGCCCTCGGCGACGGCGTGGTCCTGACCCAGAGCCTGGCCATCCTGGAATGGCTGGACGAGACCCATCCCGAGCCCGCCCTGCTGCCCGCCGACCCGCTGGGCCGCGCCCGCGTGCGGGCCATGGCCCAGGTCGTGGCCTGCGACATCCATCCGTTGAACAATGTGCGGGTCACCGGCGAGCTGGCCGCCCGCGGCCAGGACGAGGCCGCGCGCCGCGCCTGGATGGCCCGCTGGCTGGCCGAGGGCTTCAACGCCCTGGAAGCCGCCGTCGTCGCCCACGGCGGGACCTACGCCTATGGCGATACGCCGACCCTGGCCGACATCTGCATCGTGCCGCAGGTCTACGGCGCGCGCCGGTTCGACATCGACCTTTCACCCTATCCGACCCTGGTGGCGGCCGCCGACCGCGCCGCCGACCATCCCGCCTTCGCCGCTGCTCACCCCAGCCTCCAGCCGGACGCCGCCGATGCTTGAAGATCTGAAAACCAACAACGCCAACTGGTCCAAGCGCAAGACCGAGGTCGACGCCGAGTTCTTCAAGCGCCTCGAGAACCAGCAGAGCCCCGAGTACCTGTGGATCGGCTGCAGCGACAGCCGCGTGCCGGCCAACGAGATTGTGGGCCTCGATCCGGGCGAGCTGTTCGTCCACCGCAACGTGGCCAACCTCGCCCCGCCGCAGGACGCCAACTACCTGTCCGTGCTTCAGTTCGCGGTCGACGTGCTGAAGGTCAAGCACATCATGGTCGTGGGCCACTACGGCTGCGGCGGCGTGGCGGCGGCCATCGACGGCAAGCGCCGGGGCCTGGTCGATCACTGGCTGCATCCGATCCGCGAGGTCCACGCCGAGCACCGCTGCGAGCTGGACGCCATCCCCGAAGAGCGCGACCGCCTCAACCGCCTGTGCGAGCTGAACGTCATCCGCCAGGTGCGCAACGTCGCCTCGGACGTGTTCGTGCAGGACGCCTGGGCCCGCGGCCAGAGCCTGGCCGTGCACGGCTGGGTCTATTCGCTGGCCAACGGCCTGGTCACCGATCTCGACGTGGGCATCGCCAGCCAGGCCGACTACGAGCGCGTGCTGTCCGGCGCGGCGGAGTAGTTTCTCCCTCCTCCCCCTTCCCCCTTGATGGGGGAAGGGTCGGGGATGGGGGTGAAAGCGCTTCAGGACGAGGCGCCAACCAGGCCGCCGCAGCCACCCCCACCCCTGCCCCTCCCCCATCGAGGGGGAGGGAAATCCGCGCCGCGCCCGATCGTCGCAGTTGGCGGATCGCCGTTCGGTGCTTACTTGTTCGTCACCATCCCCTGCCACGGTGGTTGCATGGACGCCTTTCTCCAGAGCCTGCACAGCCTCGTCGTCGAGCACCGCCTGCTGGTGTGCGCGATCCTGGCGGTCGTCACCCTGCTCGAAGCCTTGATGCTGGTCGGGGTGCTGATCCCGATCATGGCGGTGATGCTGACGGCCGGCGCGCTGATCGCCACCGGCTCGCTGCATCCGGTCGAGGTGATCGTCTGGTGCAGCGTCGGGGCAGCCCTGGGCGATGCGATCTCCTACCTGATGGGCCGCCACATGGGCGCCTGGGCCGTGCGCCATCCGGTGCTGGCCAAGCACCGCCGCACCGTGGCCCGCGCCCGTCTCTACACCCGCCGCTACGGCGTGCTGGCCCTGGCCGTGGCCCGCTATCTTGGCCCGCTGCGCCCATTCGTGCCGATGGCCGCGGGCATGACCCGCATGCGCGACTGGACCTTCCACGCCGCCAACACCGTCACCGCGCCGGTGTGGGTGATCACCGTCCTGGCTCCTGGCTATCTGGCAGCGCGTCACCTGGGCTACTGGAAGCCCGATCCGGTGTGGCTGACCGCGGTGGTCGTCGGCGGCCTGCTGCTGGTCGCCACGGTGATGATCCTGCGCCGCAAGCCCGCCGCGTCGAAGGTTTGAGGCTGGAGGCGTTCGGAGGCCACGCGTGGCCCTCGCCCTTCGACAGGCTCAGGGTGAGGACCATTTACAGGCCTGAGTTTACGGGCCCGAGCGCTGGAAAAACCTCATCCTGAGCTTGTCGAAGGACGAGGTTTTCGTCCCAAACGCCAGATATCGATCCGCCCTAGCCCGGCGCCCTGACGCGCACCCGGGCGCTGGCCGCCCGGCCCTGGTCGTCGACCACCCGCAGCCGGTAGAAGCCCGCCGCCGCCGGTCGCCAGACCGGCTTGCCGCCGACCGGATCGTCGGCCAGGGGCTTGCCGTCCACGTACCACGACAGGTTCTCGCCGCCGGCCGCCAGCACCAGGCCGCGCGAACCCTTGCCCAGGCCCTCGACCTGCACCGTCGCCCCGTCGGGCGGGAAGATCAGGCGCGGGCCTTCGTCGGCGACGGTCCGCAACTGCTGCAAGGCGCCGGGGGCCGACTTCGGCGCGATCGGGCGCGGAGCCGTGGGCGGCGCGCCCACCAGGTCGGCGACGTCGAACAGGGTGGGCAGGGCCGCGTCGCGTCCGGTGAGGCCGCCGCGCGCGCCGCCGTCGGCCCGGCCGGTCCAGACGACGATGGCGTGGCCGCCGACGATCCCCGCCGCCACCGCGTCGCGGAAGCCGTAGGAGGTGCCGGTCTTGAAGGCCATGGCCGGTCCGCCCCGGGTCAGGGCCGAAGGGGCGCGGCCGCGCGGGCCCGGCGCCTCGCGCAGGATGTCGAGCACCTGGTTGACCGCTTCGGCCCGGGCGATGCGGGTTCCGGCCTGGCGTTCGCGGGCCTTGGCGTCTTTGACCGTATAGGCCAGCGGCTTGACCACCCCGCCGTCGCCCAGGCCCGCATAGAGGGTGACGAGGTCGCGCAAAGTGATGCCGGCGCCGCCCAGGGCCAGAGCCAGGCCGGCGGCCTTCACCTCGGCCTTGGGCCGCAAGAGTTTGACCCCCCCGGCCTCAAGGCGGGCGGCGAAGGCCTCGGGGCCGATCTTCTCCAGCGTGGCGACGGCCGGCACGTTCAGCGAATAGGCCAGGGCCTCGCGGGCGGTGACCTTGCCGTGGAACACGCGGTCGAAGTTCTCGGGCTGGTAGTCGGCGAACCGCGTCTGGGCGTCGTCGATCTGGGTGTCGGGCGCCAGCATGCCGTCGTCGAAGGCGAAGGCGTAGACGAAGGGCTTCAGCGCCGAGCCGGGCGAGCGGGCGGCGCTGGTCATGTCCACCCAGCCGCCGGGCCGGTCGCGGCCGGCCGAGCCGACCAGGGCCCGCACGGCCCGGTCCCTGATCCGCACGACGATGATGGCGGCGGTGGCTTCGGGGCCCTGGCTGGCGGCGACGCTGGCGGCCAGGGGCTCCAGCCGCGATTGCAGGTCGGGGTCGATGGTGGTCAGCACGCTGGGTTGGCTGGCGGGCGCGGCGGCGGCCTGCTGGCCGGCCAGGTGCCAGGCCACGGCCGGGAAGGGCGCGCGGCGCGGGATCGGTTCGCCTTCGGCCTCGACGGCGGCGACGGTGGTCAGCACGCCGGCGCGGACCATCTTGTCGAGCACGGCGCGGCGGGCCTCGCGGGCGGCTTCGGGGCGGCGGTCGGGTCGGCGGGCCTCGGGCGCCTGGGGCAGGGCGATCAGCAGGGCCTGTTCGCCGTCGGTCAGGCTGGACGGCTCGTGGCCGAAATAGGACAGGCTGGCCCCGCGCACGCCCTCCAGATTGCCGCCGTAGGGCGCCAGGGTCAGGTAGAGCGCCAGGATCTCGTCCTTGCTCAGCCGGCTTTCCAGCTGGGCGGCGCGGACCATCTCGATCAGCTTGGATCCGAGATTGCGGGGGCGGGGCTCCAGCAGGCGAGCGGTCTGCATCGACAGGGTCGAGGCGCCGCTGCTGACCCGGCCATGCACGATCGCCGACCCCGTGGCGCGGACCACGGCGATGGGATCGACCCCCAGGTGCCAGCGGAAGCGGGCGTCCTCGACGGCCACCAGGCGCTTCAGGAACGTCGGGTCGGTGCGGTTGAGGTCGGCCCGCACCCGCCAGCGGCCGTCCTCGACCGGCAGGGCGCGCAGCCACGCCCCGCGCTCGCCCAGCACCACGGGCGAGGAGCGCTTGGCGCGGCTCATGTCCGGCGGGAAGGCGGCGCTGAGGGCGAACACCCCGACCTGGGCGGCGAGGAAACCGGCGAGCAGGCGGGTGAGCAGAGCGACCTTCCCCTCCCCCTGGATGGGGGAGGGGTCAGGGGTGGGGGTGGCTTCTGAGTCGGCGGTGGTCACGGCGCATCACCTTCAAGCGCCGCAGTCACCCCCATCCCCGGCCCTTCCCCCATCCAGGGGGAAGGGAGCAGTTCCAACATCATTGGCCGGTGATCGTCGTGCGGCCGGCGTCCGACCGGGCGGCGATGCTCGGGCGGTACATGTCCTTGGCCACGGCGCCGGGCAGGAAGAACTCGCCCGGCGTCACGGCCCGCGCGATGTAGGCCATGGCGAAGGGCTTGTTGCCCTCCAGGTCGAGCGCGGCGATGTAGCGGTCGTCGCGGCTTTCCTGGGCGTCAGGCGTCGACAGCTCCCCTAAGAACCGGAACGGTCCGTTCTGGGCGTCGTCGGCGCCGAGCGGGGCCTCGATCTCGAAGCCGGCCGGCAGGGCGTCGTCGACCACCAGGGCGGTCGAGCGGGCCTGCATCGACCGGCCCTGGATCAGCACGATCACCCGTTCGCCCTGGCGGATGGCCGAGGGATCGACCGCCCCGCCGCTCATCGTGAACAGTCGCTTGCTCACCGACAGGCCGTTGCTTTCGGCGACCGGGGCGACGATCGGCGTGCCGCGCACGCTGACCGTCCGCCACAGGGCGCCCTTGCCCTTGTTGGTGAAGCGGGCGTCGGCCAGCTTGCCCACGGCCCAGCGCGGCGCGCCGCCGGCGGGCGGCAGGGCGACGACGTTCTGGGCCTCGATGCTGATGGGGCCGGCGGCCTTCATCAGCTGGTGGGCGGCATAGAGCAGCTGGGCCTGTTCCTGGGTGTTCAGGGCGTCGGGATCCTTGACCACGTTCTCCAGGCGGCCTTGCAGCCTAGCGGCGACGTCGGTCTGGCCGGCCTGCACCGCCAGGGCCGTGACGGCGGCCACGTCACGCAGCGGGCTCTGGTACCAGTCGTACTCGTCGCGCCAGTTCAGCGAGTTGACCGCCTGGCGCATGGCCGAGCGGGCCCGGGCGTGGTCGCCCATCAGCGCCAGGCCCGCGGCCACCTGGGCCTTGGCGATCGGCTGGTCCTCGTCCTTCATCTGCACGTCGTGCCACCAGCGCAGGCGGGCCAGATCCCCCCGCCCGGCCTTGGCCAGGACGTAGAGGGCGTAGGCGCTGGCCCGGCGACGCATGCGCTGGGTGGCCTTGCGGCTTTCGTCCTCGTTGCGGCCCCACCAGGACGGATACTCCATCCGGTAGGCGACCGAGGCCCAGCCGTCGGGACGGCTGACCTGGCGCATGGCGTTCAGCGCCTTGTCCAGGGCCTCGTCGGGCACGGCGACGCCTTGCGCCTTGGCCTCCAGCAGGAAGTCGGTGGCGTAGGCGCCCAGCCAAGGGTCGGCCTCGCCGTCGCCCACCCGCCACAGGCCGAAGGCGCCGTCGAGGGTCTGGCGATCCAGCAGGCGGCCCACGGCCCCGGCCAGGGCGGCCGGCGTGCGCTTGAGCTTGGGATCGGTGGAGACGTTCTGTGCGTAGAGCAGCGGATAGGCCGCCGACACCACCTGCTCGGTGCAGCCGTACGGGTAGCGCTGCAAGGCGACCGCGATCGCCGACGGGTCGAAGCCCTTGAACGGCGAGTAGCTGACCTGCAGCGTCACGTCGCCGGCCGCCAGGCCCGACAGCAGCTGGTAGTTGGGGGTGTAGCTGGCGCCCGGGGCCTGAAGTTCGGTGGTGGTGCGCACCACGTCGCCCCAGCCCAGGCGCGTCTGGATCGGATAGTCCTTGGCGGTCGAGAAGCCGGGGCCGGTGACCTTGAAGCCGATCTTGCCGACGCCGGTGACGTCGGGCGCCAGGAAGGGGATCTTCTCGGCGACACGCTGGCCCAGGATCAGGGTGATCACCTTCCTGAAGGCGACCTTCAGCCCGCCGGACGCATTGGCCTCGGCGGTGTAGGCGCCGGGTTTGCCCTCGACATTGTGCAGTTCCAGCGTCGCGGTCGGCTTGTCGCCGGGCGACAGGAAGCGCGGCAGGTTGAGGTCGGCCACCACCGGCTGGCGCACGGTCATGGCCTTGGAGCCCGAGCCGACGGCGTTGTCGGTCCAGGCCACGGCCATGATCCGCAGCTCGCCGTTGAAGTCGGCGGGCGGCAGCTTGATCGTCGCCTTGCCGTCGAGGCCCGTCTCGACCACGCCCGACCACAGGGCCACGGTCTTGATCGGCGTGACCGTCAGGCCCTCGCCGCCCAGCTCGTCGCCGCCGAAGTTGACGTTGGCCGGCGCGCCCATGTTCGGGTCGAGCAGGCGGCCGTAGTCGTCGCGGTAGTCGAGCGTCAGGGCCCGCTTGCCAAAATACCACTTCACCGGATCGGGGCTTTCCTGGCGGGTCAGGCGCAGCACGCCCTCGTCCACCGCCGCCACCGTGACGCGGGCCTTCTGGCCAAAGCCCAGACCCTGCACCTTGAGCGGGATTTCCACCGGCGCCTTGGAGTCGAGCTTCGGCGGCGTGCCGATATCGACCGTCAGCTTGCGGCCCTTGGGCTCCAGCGGCACGTAGACGAGGCCGAGAGCCCGCTTGGGCTTGGGCGAGGCGACCGGGTCGCGCGGCTGGATGACGGTGACCATCACATAGGCCCCGCCGCCCCAGGCGGCGCTGGTCTTCAGCTTCACGGTCGCGCCGTTCTCGCCGACCGACAGGGTCTTGAAGTCGATCAGGCGGTCGGTGGCCACGGCCACCTGGGCCTGACCGGCATAGGGGGCCTTCAGCGTGATCTCGACGGTGTCGCCTTGCGCGTAGGCGCGGGTTCCGGCCGAGACGCGCACGAAGTCGGGGGCCTCGGCGTCCTTGGCCGGCGAGCCCCAGCCCGACGAGAACCGCGCGACGGTCTTGGTTCCTTCCGGTCCCTCGATCACCAGGCGGTAGTCGCCCCAGCCCAGGCGGCGGTTGATCCGCGCGCTGGCCCCGGCCGACATGTTCAGCGCGCCCTTGGCCACGACGGCGTCGCGGCTGGTGCGCCGCCACTGCCAGCGGCCGTCCTGCTGGAACCAGTCGTAGTTCCAGTTCTCGCTGATCAGGGTGTAGCTGGCGGTGGTCGAGATCTTCTTGCCGGCGGCGTCGACGGCGATGACTTCCAGGCTCACCGGCGGGTCGTCGCGGCCCGAGCCGTCGCCCTGCTCGACCTTGACGCCGTAATAGATCGGCTTGCCGCGGACCTTGAGCTCCAGGCCCTCGCGCACGGGGCGGCCGCCGGGCTCGAACACCGAGGCGGTGACCGCCGCCACCAGGGGCTGGCCGGTATCGCCGACGTCGGAGGTGCCGAGGTTCAGGACCGCGCGACCCTCGCCGTCGGTGACGGTCGTGCCCAGCTCGATCAGCTTCTCGTCGAAGGGCTCCTTGGCGTCGCCCCACTCGAAGCCCTTGTATTGCGGGAAGGGGTCGGCATCCCGGCGCAGGCGGGCCTCGCCCTGCGTCTGCAGGCCCGAGCCCGGCGCGCCGTAGAGGAAGCGGGCGTTGACCGCGATCTGGCGGGTCTCGCCGATGCGGATCGGCGTGCTCTCCTGGCCGGTGGCGGTGACCGCCAGACGCTGGGGGGCGAAGTCCTCGACGCTGAAGCTCAGCGAACCGGATGAGGCTTCGATGCCCTCGATGTGCAGTTCGGCGGTCCAGCGGCCGCGCGGCGCGCTGCGGGGCAGGGCGATGTCGATCGGCACGGCCCCGGCGTTGGCCTGGCCGAACCACCAGCGCTTGAACTCCACGCCCGAGGGGCGTTTGACGAGAATGTAGCCCTTGCGGTCGTTGACGGCCTTGGCCATGCGGTCGCGGATCATCGCCGTCAGGTGGACGGTTTCGCCGGGGCGATAGATGCCGCGGTCGGCATAGAGCCAGCCGTCGATGTCGCTGCCGCCGGCGCGGCCGCCCTCGCTTTCGGTGCGGCCGCCGACGCCCTGCTTGGACAGGTCGACCGGCGAGCGGTCGAGGTCGAGCACCGAGAGGTCGCCTTCGGGCCCATAGGCCATGACCATCTTGGCGCGCTCGCCGCCCTCGCCCTTCAGCAGCGGGCGGGGGAAGCGGACGCGGCCATCGGCGTCGCTCTTGACCTCGGCCAGGGGCTCGCCGTCGCGGGCGACCAGGGCCACGCGCACGCCGGCGACGGTCTTGGCGGTCTTCAGCGAGCGGACCACGACGTCCAGCGCTTCGGAACCGTCATAGGCGATCAGCGCCATGTCGGTGAACACAATCCAGCGGCGGGCCTGGGCCGGCGGGGTGTCGCCCTCGCCGTCGGGATCGCGGCCGCCCGAGGCGTCGCGCGCCTTGATCAGATAGGCGCCGGGCTTCATCTCCTTGAGCACCGCGCCCAGCGGGAAGACCGTCGTGGCCTTGGCGCCGGCCGCGCCGTCGACGGAAACCTCGCCCTTCCAGATGCGGCGGCCCTCGTCGCCGGCGCTGTCCTCGCCATAGTCGCCGGCCCAGTCGCCCTCGCCGGTGGGATCGGGGGCGCTGATCGACTTGCGCACCAGGTTTCGGTCGGACACCCGCCAGACTTCGACGGCCAGCTTCTGGACGTTCATGGTCTCGATGGCGACGCCGTCGGATTCCTCGCGCGGCAGGATCACCCCGTCGCCGGCGAAGCCGACATACGGGGGCTTCTCGCCAAAGGTGAAGTCGACGTCGGCATTGGCGCCGAGGGTCTCGCCACCCTTGGCGGGCAGGCCCTTCAGCAGGGTGATGCGGCGGTCGGTGAAGCCGACGCCGCCGATGCACAGCTCGTCGCCCTTGACCCGCACGGCCGGGGTGCGGCCGAGGTCGGGCGAGACCATGACGAAGTCGGCATAGGCCTTGGACGGGTCCAGGTCGCGGCTCATCTGGATGCAGGCCATGGCCTCGCCGCCGGAGCTGTCGATGCGGGTGCGCCAGACGGCGAAGCCCTCGGGCTTGGGCACGCCGCGTCGGCGGGCGCCTGCGTCGCGCGGCTTGCCAAACAGCGACCAGGCCTCGCCCTTGACGGCGGCCGCGCCGGACGCGGCCTTGGCCCCGCCGCCGAACCAGCCGAGGTCGGCGGTCTTGGCGGCCACGAAGCCGCCGCCGAAACCGACGACCAGCGCGCCCGCCGCGATGGCGACGGCGGGGGTCTTCAGCTGCGACTTGATCCGGGTCCAGACGGAGGTTTTGGCCGCGCCGTCGCCTTGCGGCGTCTCGTCCGTCGACATCCGTCGTCTCTCCCAAACCCGAAGTGATTTGGGGGACTTGAACCTAAGCGCGAGCGGGGGTCAACGGCGTCGCGATAATGGTTCTCAAGGTTTCGCGCGAAGCAACCGGTTACCGCTTCCGGTCAAGCTTCGAAGGCGACCTGGGCGGTGGTCAGGTCGTAGGTCGCCGGCACGATCTTCAGGCGGCCCTGGGCGATGCGCTCGGCCAGGACGCCGTCGGCGACCTTGAGGCGCGAAGCGATGTTGCGGGCGTTGCGGCGGGCGGCCGCGTCGTGCAGGTCGGCGGGGTGCTCGCCCTGGGCGTCGAACACCGCCGGCAGGATCGGCGCCAGCACGGCCTCGAACACGCCGGTCGGGCGGCTCTTGCGGGTGGCCGCGTCGACGGCGGCCCCGACCACGCCGCACTTGGTGTGGCCCAGCACCACGACCAGCGAGGCGCCGAGCGTATCGACGGCGTAGACGATGGCGCCCAGCGCCTCGGGGCCGACGGTCGGGCCGGCCGCGCGCAGCACGAAGAGGTCGCCCAGATTGCAGTTGAACAGCAGTTCGGGCGCCACGCGGCTGTCGCTGCAGGCCACGACCACGGCGAACGGCCGCTCGGCCGCGGCCATCTCGCCGATGCGGGCCGCCGCAGGCAGGACGAGGCTGGCGCCGCCGCGGGCGAAGATGGCGTTGCCCTGCTTGAGCCGGCCCAGCGCCTCGTCGGGGCTGATGCTGGGGACGGGCTTGGCCGGCTGGACCTGCACGCCAGAGACGGCGGTGGGCGCTTCGGGCTGCGCGCCTTCCAGCGGCGGAACGCTCTTGAGCGCCTTGTCGAGGGCGGCCTTGTCAGTGGGCTGGGTCGCCAGGGCCTTGGCGGTGCGGCGGGCCTTGGGCTTCCAGACCGGCGGGGTCCGGACCTCCTGGTAACCCTCGGCATGGGCCAGGACGGGCGCGGCGAGGCCGGCGGCCAGGCCGCCCAGCAGGATGCGTCGAGAAACCATGGTCGCCCCCGGAAACGATAACAACGCCGCGACCCTAGGGGCTGGGGGTTAACCGGAACCCAAGCCGGGTTCAGAGCGGCAATTCGACGCGTTTGACCACGGTGCGCATGGCGATCGACGAGCTGACCCGCACCACGCCGGGGATCCGCGTCAGTTCCTGGCTGTGCACCCGCTCCAGGTCGTCGACATCGGCCACCACCAGCCGCAGCAGATAGTCCGAGCCGCCGGTCATCAGGTAGCACTCGGCCACCTCGCGCACATTGGCCACCGCCTTCTCGAAGGCGGTCAGCGCGCCCTCGGCCTGGGACGACAGGGTGACGGTGACGAAGACGCTGAGCGGCAGGCCCACGGCCCGCTCGTCGATCACTGCGGCGTAGCGGCCGATGACCCCGGCGTCCTCCAGGGCCCGCACCCGGCGCAGGCAGGCCGACTCCGACAGGTTGGCCGCCTTGGCCATGTCCACGTAGCTGGCCCGACCCTCGCGCTGGAGCAGGCGGAGGATCTTTCGGTCGAACACATCAAGCGTGACCGGGGATTTCTTCACCGAATGGCTCCGTTTGCGCAGGATTCCTGCATACCACGTTCTTTGAAGGACGAAAGAACCAAGAAACATGCGAACGTAGAGGCGTACACCAGCGTTAAAGCTAAAAAGCGAGGAAACATCATGCGCGTTGGCGTCCCCTCCGAGATCAAACCGGGCGAACACCGGGTCGGCCTGACCCCCACCGCCGTCCGCGAATATGTCGCCCACGGCCATCAGGTGCTGGTGCAGCAGGGCGCGGGCCTGGGCGCAGGCTATGCCGACGAGGCCTACGTCAAGGCCGGCGCGAGCATCGCCCCCGACGCCGACGCGGTGTTCTCGGGCGCCGAGATGATCGTCAAGGTCAAGGAACCGCAGAAGGTCGAGTGGGAACGCCTGACGCAGCGCCACATCCTCTTCACCTACCTGCACCTGGCGCCCGATCCGGCCCAGACCGAGGGCCTGCTCAAGAGCGGCTGCGCGGCCATCGCCTACGAGACCGTCACCGACGCCAAGGGCGGCCTGCCGCTGCTGGCCCCGATGTCGGAAGTGGCCGGCCGCATCGCCGTTTTCTCGGCGGCCGAGACCCTGCTCAAGCACAACGGCGGCATGGGCCTGCTGCTTTGCGGCGTGCCCGGCGTGCCGCCGGCCCGCGTGGTGGTGCTGGGCGGCGGCGTGGTCGGCTCCAACGCCGCCCGCATGGCCGCCGGCCTGGGCGCCGAGGTCGTGGTGCTGGAGCGCTCGATCCCCCGCATGCGCGAGCTGGACGACCTCTATCAAGGCCGCATCCTGACCCGCTATTCGACGCTGGACGCCGTGGAGGAGGAGATCCTCAAGGCCGACGTCGTCATCGGCGCGGTGCTGACGGCCGGCGCGGCCGCGCCCAAGCTGGTGCGCCGCGAGCATCTGGCCAAGATGAAGCCAGGCTCGGTGCTGGTCGACGTGTCGATCGACCAGGGCGGCTGCTTCGAGACCAGTCACCCGACCACCCACGCCGAACCGACCTACACGGTCGACGGCGTCGTCCACTACTGCGTGGCCAACATGCCCGGCGCCGCCCCGCGCACTTCGTCCGAAGCGCTGGGCAACGCCACCCTGCCGTTCGGCCTGGCCCTGGCCGACAAGGGCCTCGACGCGCTTGAGGACAATGTCCACCTGGCGCGCGGCCTCAACGTGCTGGGCGGCAAGCTGACCCACCCGGCCGTGGCCCAGGCCCTGGTCAAGGACTTCGTCGACCCGTTCGGCGTCTGGGGCGGTTCGAAGCTGTAAGTGAGTGATCCTCGCCCTTCGACAGGCTCAGGGTGAGGATCAATTCAAAGGCCGTTCAATAGAAACCTCACCCTGAGCTTGTCGAAGGGCGAGGTTTCCCGCAGGGGGCCTTACAGCCCCGCCATCTCCTCGATCACCTTCAGCGCCGCTTCGCGCGGGTCGTTGGCGGCGGTGATCGGGCGGCCGCAGACGAGGTGGCTGGCGCCGGCCTTCAGGGCGTCGGCCGGGGTCGCGGCGCGGGCCTGATCGTTCTTGGCCGACCACGCCGGGCGCACGCCGGGGGTCACCACCAGGAAATCGGGGCCGGCGATCTCGCGAGCCAGGGCCGCCTCGTGCGGGCTGGAGACGATGCCGTCGACGCCGCAGTCGATGGCCTGGCGGATGCGCCGCTCCACCAGTTCCCGCGTCGTGAAGGCGTAGCCCATCTCGATCAGATCAGCGTCGGTCAGGCTGGTCAGCACGGTGACGGCCAGGATCTTCAGGTCCGAGCCGGCCTTGGCCTTCACCGCCGCCTGCATGACCTGCGGCTCGGCATGCACCGTCAGCAGGTCGCAGCCGGCCCCGGCCAGCACGCGGGCCGAGCGCTCCACCGTCGCGCCGATGTCGTGCAGCTTCCAATCGAGGAACACCTGCTTGCCGGCCTTCTTGAGGTCGCCGGCGAAGGCCATGCCGTCGGTGGCCAGCAGCTCCAGGCCGATCTTGTAGAACGAGGCGGCGTCGTCGATGCGCTCGACCATTTTCCGGGCGTCGGCGACCGTGGGCAGGTCCAGCGGGATGATCAGGCGCGGATCGGCGGACATGGGCAAGCTCCGGTGTTGGCGCGCGAGGCCGCATCGCTCTAGAGAGAGCGACGTTTCCCGCACAGTCATGAAGGTTGAGGACGTCGAATGAGCCAGGCCGAACTCGCCGTCAACTTCTTCGTCGCGCTGTTCGCCCTGATCGACCCGATCGGCAACGTGCCGCTGTTCGCCGCCGCCACCATCGGCGCGGCCTCGGCCGGCCGGCGGATGGTGGCCGTCTATATCGGCCTCTTCGTGCTGGCCTTCCTGGTGTTCTTCTACTTCACCGGGGTTTCCCTGCTGGAGTTCTTCGGCATCTCGATGCCGGCCTTCCGCATCGCCGGCGGCATCATCCTGTTCATTCTCGGCCTGGACATGGTGCGCGACGACTTCACCACCATGTTCGCCGACGCCGCCGAGGGCGAGACCGAGCCGCTGTCGGCGCGGGTCTACGCCAAGAAGCGGTTCGAGCGGCTGATCGTACCGTTCGCCATGCCGCTGCTGATCGGGCCGGGGGCGATCTCGACCGTGATCATCTACGCCAGCGAGGCCAAGCACCTCGGCTTGGCCGGCATGGCGCTCGGCGTGGGCGTCATCGCGGCGGTGTCGGTGGTGCTGGTGGCCACCTTCTGGGCCGCGCCGGTGATCAGCAAGGTGCTGGGCCGCATCGGCATGAGCATCGTCGTGCGGGTGCTGGGCCTGATCCTCTGCGCCCTGGCGGTGCAGTTCGTGCTGATCGGGGTCGGCGACGCGACGCGCGGCCTGATCCGGGCGGACGCCAAGGCGCCGTACGCGGCGGAGAAGTAGTGCGTCCTTCGAGGCCCGCTGTGCGGGAGCCTCAGGATGAGGACTTCAGTGCAATAACTTCCTCATCCTGAGGTGCGAGCCGAAGGCGAGCCTCGAAGGACGCACCACATCAAACCTTCCTGAACTTCCCGCCCTGGCTGGCGATCAGGGCCAGGGCCCATTCGTCGGGGATGATCTTGGCCAGCACGGCGATGGCCTTGTTGGGCGCGCCGGTGACGCAGACGGGGCGATTGGCCTCGGCCGCCTCGTAGCCGGCGGCGGCCACCTCGTCGGCGCCCAGCCACATCCAGGCCGGCAGGCTCTGGCTGACCTGGGCGCGGGTGCCGTTGACGTCGTGGAACTCCGACAGGGTGAAGCCGGGGCACAGGGCGCTGGCGTGCACGCCGTTGGCCAGGTTTTCCAGATGCAGGCTCTGGGAGAACTTCACCAGGAAGCTCTTGGTCGCCGCATAGAGGGTGTGGCCGGCCGAACCGGGCGCCAGGCCCGCCAGCGAGGCGACGTTGACGATGCGCCCGAACCGGCGCTCGACCATGCCCGGCAGCACCTTGTGGGTCATCTCGCAGACTGAGGTCAGCATCACCTGCAGGAAGGCCGACTGGTCGGCCCAGCTGGTCTTGTCGAAGGTTCCGGGCAGGCCGTAGCCGGCGTTGTTGACCAGGGCGTCGATCTCGCGGCCCTCGGCGGCCACCGCCGCCAGCACCGCGTCGACGCCGCCGGGATCGGCCAGGTCGGCGGAAATCGCATAGGCCTCGACCCCGAAGCGCATTCGGATCTCGGCGGCCAGCGACTCCAGCCGGTCGAGCCGGCGGGCGGTCAGGGCCACGTCATAGCCGTGGCTGGCGTAGATGCGGGCGAAGGCGGCCCCGATGCCGGCTGAGGCGCCGGTGATCAGGGCGAGGCGGCGGGCCATGTGGTCGAAGGTCCTGCAAGCAAAGCGTCACAGGAGTCGAGCACGCCCGCCGATCCGGTTCAAGCGGGGCGGAGGAACGACCTGGGGGAGGGCGGGGTCGGTCGTTCCTCCACGAAGGCGCGCCCTCGGGGGAGGGGGTAGGGCGCGCCCGACGCCTGGAGTCTTAGGCCGCGTCGCTCAGCGCCGGTTGGGCGCCGCGGGTCCAGCGGACGGCGGCCTCGGCCACGCGCACGCCCAGCAGGCGGGCGGTCTCGCGGTCGCCGGCCGGCGGGGTGATCTCCGGCGAGGCGTTGTCCGACTGGGCGGCGACGCCGACGAACGAGCCCACGCGGTTGATCGTCTCGGGACCGCGCTCGGCGGCGGTGACGGCCGGCGGGGCGACGCCCAGGTTGATCCAGTTCATGCCGTGCTGGGCGGCCAGGATCGTCAGGCTGGCCAGGGCATGGCCCTTGTCGCCGGCGAAGCTGTGCGAGTTGGTGAAGCCCGCGGCCAGCTTGTCCTTCCAGGCGCCGGTGAAGAAGGCCGCCGAAGTGGCGTCGGCGAAGACTTTGAACACGCCCGAGACGTCGCCCATGTAGGTCGGCGCGCCGAACACGACGGCGTCGGCCTCGGTGATGGCGTCGAGGAACGGCTTGAAGTCCTGGGCGGCGCTTTCGATGTGCAGCAGCACTGGGGTCTGGCCGGCGTCGCGGACGCCTTCCGCGACCTTGTCGGCGAGGACGGCGGTGTGGCCGTAGCCCGAGTGATAGACGATGGCGACCTTGGTGGTCATGGCGGTGGTCCCCTCAAGGAGAATGATGTTGTCCGAACAGAAACTGTATCGGTAGCGATTACGTAATAGCGCCCGCCAGCGGCGCCAGGGGATCAGCAACAATTTCGGGTGCAGTTTTTCTGCGAGGGCCTTTAAGGCGCTCTCGGGCTGTCCGCCCGAGGGGTCAGGCGCTCTTCAGGACAGCCTCGCGCTCGGCCGGGTCGGCCAGCAGGTCGGCCACCGAGATGCGCGACAGGCGCTCGGCGGCGGCGGCGTCGGCGGCGATCAGGGCCGCGCGGACGGCGTCGGGAATGCGGGCCCCGACCGGGCAGCCCTTCACCCCGGGCGGGGCGGTGCCGAGGTTGGCGCAGCCGTGGACGGCCCGCAGCACGGTGTCGAGGGTGATGTCCTGGGCGGGCTTGAGCAGCCAGGCCCCGCCGTTGGCGCCGGCGCGCGCGCCGATCAGCCCCGCCTTGCCGAGCATGGCGGTGACGCGCCGCACCACCACCGGATTGGTGGGGACGGAGGCCGCGAGTTCGGCGCTGGCCACGGCGCGGTCGGGGCTGAAAGCCTCCTTGTGCGCCAGATAGGCCAGGGCGTGAGCGGCGACGGGGAACTTCTGACTGTCGGACATGATCTTCTGTTAAGTCCGGAACGTAAGGGGGGAACGCAAGCGTTGAAACAAAAACCGTAAAGGCGCGCGGCCAAGGTCGCGATTGAACCCGGATCGGATTGGGTGTATCGCGCGCCGCTTGATCGATATGGGGCTTCGCGCGAGATTTTCGAGGGCGCGGTCCCGGAGGGATTGAATGGCTTCCGAAGCCTCCGGCGTTTCGAACACTGAGAACGCCTCCGTCGCGGCGTGCGACATTCCCCAGCAAGCGGGTTCCGCCAATGGTCACGGTCCAAAGGGCCATGGCACGTTCGCGCTCGCCCTGGGCTCGGTCGGCGTCGTGTTCGGCGACATCGGCACCAGCCCGCTCTACGCCTTCAAGGAGGCGCTGCACGCGTCGGCCGCCGACGGCGTGACCCGGGCCGAGATTCTCGGCGTGGTGTCGCTGGCCCTGTGGGCGCTGATCCTGGTCGTGACGATCAAGTACGTGCTGTTCATCATGCGCGCCGACAACAAGGGCGAGGGCGGCGTTCTGTCGCTGATGGCCCTGGCCCAGCGCGCCATGGGACGACGCACGGCGCTGGTCTTCGGCTTGGGCGTGATCGGGGCGGCGCTGTTCTACGGCGACGCCATCATCACTCCGGCGATGTCGGTGCTGTCGGCGGTCGAGGGCCTGCGGACCATTCCCGCGCTCGAGCACTCGATCAGCACCCAGGTGGTGCTGCTGATCGCCACGGTGATGCTGCTGGGCCTCTTTTTTATCCAGAGCCGCGGCACGGCCAAGGTCGGGCAACTGTTCGGCCCGGTCTGCGCCGTGTGGTTCACGGTCATGGCCGTGCTGGGCGTCTACAACCTGCTGGCCCATCCCGGCGTGTTCCGGTCGATCAACCCGTATTACGCGGTCCACTTCCTGCAGCATCACGGCATGGCCGGCTTCATCGTGCTGGGCGCGGTGTTCCTGACCGTGACCGGGGCCGAGGCGCTGACCGCCGACATGGGCCACTTCGGCCGCTGGCCGATCCAGGCCGCCTGGCTGTTCTTCGTGCTGCCGTGCCTGGCCTTGAACTATCTGGGCCAGGGCGCTCTGGCCCTGAACACCCTGATCGAGGCCGAACGGGCCGGCGTGCCGTTCCCCGAACTGAACTGGTTCTTCGAGATGGCGCCCGACGTGCTGCGCCTGCCGCTGGTGATCCTGGCCGGCGCGGCCACGGTCATCGCCAGCCAGGCGGTGATCACCGGCGCCTTCTCGCTGACCCAGCAGGCGATCCAGCTGGGCCTGCTGCCACGCATGGACGTGCGCCGCACCTCCGAGACCCAGTCGGGCCAGATCTTCGTGCCGCAGCTCAACACCATGCTGCTGCTGGGCGTGCTGGCGGTGATGTTCACCTTCAAGACCTCGTCGGCCATGGCTCATGCCTACGGCCTGGCGGTGACCGGCACCATGGTGGTCACGACCGCCATGGCCTTCATCGTCATGCGCCAGCTGTGGAAGTGGCAGTTGCCGGCGGCCCTGGCCTTCCTGATCCCGTTCATGACGCTGGACCTGGTTTTCCTCAGCGCCAACGCCCTGCGCTTCTTCACCGGCGGCTGGCTGCCGGTGCTGATCGGGGCTGCGCTGTTCATGATCATGGCCACCTGGGTGCGCGGCAGCCAGATCCTCAGCGAGAAGACCCGCCGCGACAGCGTGCCCCTGGCAGACCTGATGGAGATCCTGCGGGCCCGCGCGCCGCACCGCGCCCCCGGCACGGCGATCTTCCTGACCTCGGACCCGGACATGACCCCGGTCGCCCTGATGCACAACCTCAAGCACAACAAGGTGCTGCACGAGCGCAACGTGGTGCTGACCGTGCGCACGGCCGAGACGCCGCGCGTGCCCGAGGAGGACCGGATCAAGACCTTCAAGGTCAACGACGACTTCAAGAAGGTCGAGATCTACTACGGCTTCATGGAGAGCCCGAATGTGCCCAAGGCGCTGGCGCTGCTGCGCAAGCAGCAGGGGCTGAAGTTCGACATCATGGCCACCAGCTTCTTCCTCGGCCGTCGCTCGATCGTGCCGTCGGCCAATTCGGGCATGCCGCTCTGGCAGGACCGGCTGTACATCTTCCTGATGAAGAACGCGGCCAACCCGACCGACTTCTTCAAGATTCCGCCGGGCCGCGTGGTCGAGCTCGGCGCCCAGGTGACTGTGTAAATGGATATTCTCGGCGTCATCGGCGACGTGCTCTGGATCCTGGCCCTGTCGATCATGGCCGGGGCCTCGCGCATGGCCTGGGGCAAGATCCCCAAGGGCGAACCGACCCCGGTGGCCTGGTCGCCCAAGGGCGACACCCTGCTGCGCCTGCCGCGCGGCCCGGCCCTGGTGCTGCTGCCGGCCGGCGCCTTCGCCATCAGCCTCTATCTGCTGGTCGAGAGCCGTCAGGCCGACGACCTGTCGCTGTCGATCATCATGCTGGGCCTGCGCGCCACCCTGGCGGCGATCTTCGCGGTCATCCACCTGACCCAGGTGCGACGGGCGCTGAACCAGCTGGCCGAAGAGGGCAAGATCCGGCTGTAGAGTTTTTCGGAGACGTCCGAAATTATCTCCCGTCATTTCCGCCTGTGTAGCGGGATCCCCTCTGTCGGCCGTGCGGGCAGGAGGGGCGGATCGCCAGCGATCCGCTTGCGCCTCACGCTGAAGCGGAACTAGGGTTTCCCGCCACAAGGGCGGGAATGACGGGATGTTGGAAAGACCTTTGGGTCTCCAGCCAGTCCCTGTTGTTTCCCTCGTCGCAAAAGCGCGCTAAACGCCCCGCGACTTTGTGTTTTCGCCTTCGACAAGGACCCCCGACATGGCCCAGAAGCCCGTCAAGAAGGTCGTGCTCGCCTATTCGGGCGGCCTCGACACCTCGATCATCCTCAAGTGGCTGCAGACCGAGTACGGCGCCGAGGTCGTGACCTTCACCGCCGACCTCGGCCAGGGTGAAGAGATCGAGCCCGCGCGCGCCAAGGCCCTGGCCGCCGGCGTGAAGCCCGAGAACATCTTCATCGAGGACGTGCGCGAGGAGTTCGTGCGCGACTTCGTGTTCCCGATGTTCCGCGCCAACACGGTCTATGAAGGCCAGTACCTGCTCGGCACCTCGATCGCCCGCCCGCTGATCGCCAAGCGCCAGATCGAGATCGCCCGCCAGGTCGGCGCCGACGCCGTCAGCCACGGCGCTACCGGCAAGGGCAACGACCAGGTCCGTTTCGAGCTCGGCTACTATGGCCTCGAGCCCGACATCACCGTGATCGCCCCCTGGCGCGAGTGGGACTTCAAGTCGCGCGAAGCGCTGCTGGAGTTCGCCGAGAAGCACCAGATCCAGATCACCAAGGACAAGCGCGGCGAAGCGCCGTTCAGCGTCGACGCCAACCTGCTGCACTCCTCGTCGGAAGGTAAGGTCCTGGAAGACCCGGCGGTCGAGGCCCCCGAGTTCGTCCACATGCGCACCATTTCGCCCGAGGACGCGCCGGACGCCCCGACGGTGATCACGATCGACTTCGAGAAGGGCGACCCGGTCGCCATCGACGGCGTGGCGATGAGCCCGGCGACCCTCCTGACCAAGCTGAACGAGCTGGGCCGCGACAACGGCGTCGGCCGCCTCGACCTGGTGGAAAACCGCTTTGTCGGCATGAAGTCGCGCGGCGTCTACGAGACCCCGGGCGGCACCATCCTGCTGGCGGCCCACCGCGGCATCGAGAGCATCACGCTCGACCGCGGCGCCATGCACCTGAAGGACGAGCTGATGCCGAAGTACGCTTCGCTCGTCTACAACGGCTTCTGGTTCTCGCCCGAGCGCGAGATGCTGCAGGCGGCCATCGACTACAGCCAGACCAAGGTGTCGGGCCAGGTCCGCGTGAAGCTCTACAAGGGCAATGTCACGGTCATCGGCCGCACCAGCCCCTACTCGCTGTATGATCAGGACCTGGTCACCTTCGAAGAGGGCAAGGTCGCCTACGATCACCGCGACGCCGGCGGCTTCATCAAGCTCAACGCCCTGCGCCTGCGCGTGCTGGCCAAGCGCGACCAGCGCGGCTGAGGCTTTTCGAAGCGTCGATCAGGAACGAGCCCCGCCGGAAACGGCGGGGCTTTTTCTTTGCGCGCGGGGGCTCGATGCGTCGCCATGATTGCGCCGCGAGGTCTCGCCACCTTTCCGGCGTCGATGGAGGGACGGCGATGATCCGGGCAGGCCTGGTGGCGTTGGTGGTGCTGGCGGCGGCGCCGGCCCTGGCGGAGGAAGCGCCGGCCGTGGCCCAGGCGCGGGCCGATGCAGAGGCCCTGGTCGCCAGGGAGGCGCTGATCGAGGAACTGGGCGGCATGGGCGCGGTCGACCAGGCGACGCGGGTGACCTTCCTGAAGGTGCGCAAGACCGCCTCGCCGGAGGATCGCCAGGCGCTGGACGCGATCTGGGCCGAGCACTACGAGCCGATCGACCGCAAGCATACCGAGCGGCTGAAGGTGCTGCTGGCCGGACGGGGCTGGTTCACGCCCGAGGAGGTGGGCCAGCGCGCCGCCGACGGCGCCTTCCACATCGTCAATCACTCGCCGGACCTGGCCTTCCAGAAGGAGGCCCTGGCCAAGATGGAGCCCCTGGTCGCCCAGGGGCGTGCGCCGAGCGGTTATCCCAACCTTTACGACCGCGTCGCCGAGCAGGAGGGCCGGCCCCAGCGCTACGCCACCCAGCGGGCCCGCTGCGTCGACGGCCGCCACGCCATGCCGGACAATGTCGAAGATCCGGCCGGCCTGGAGAAGCGGCGCGCGGCGCTGGGGCTTCAGGCCATGCCGGAATATCTCAAGGGGCTCGACACCATGTACGGCCGCTGCGACCCGCCAAAGGGCTAGCTGGTCGCCGGCGGCGTCGGCTGCACCAGGTTGGGCGCGATGTTCACGCCGGTCTTGTTGTAGATCACCCAGCCGACCACCTGGAACACGGTGTTGAGCAGGGTCTGGCCCAGGGCCAGGGTCATGAACTTCGTGAACTGGATCGTCTGGTTGAAGGCCAGCTCCTGGTTGTGAAGGATCATGTCGGCCGCCTGCGGCGTGATCTGGTGGTTGGCCAGGGCCGTGCGGGTCTGGATCGTCGCCTCGGCCAGGCTGCGCAGATAGCCGGGCACCACGGTCTTGTTGGCGTTCCACCAGTCGGTGGCGGTGTCGCCCAACTGCTGTTCCAGCACGGAGACCAGGCTGTCGACGTCGTCGACCTGCAGGGTGGAGAAGTCGATGCTCATCGGACGCCTGGCCTCACTTCATGGCGGTGACGGCCTTGGCCGCCTGGTCGCAGCTGACCATCATGGCGGTGGTCGCGCCGGTGTTGGGGACGATCCCCTGCAACTGGTGCAACTGGGCCAGGCCCTGGACCTGGGCGCTGCAGCCCTTGATCAGCGACACCTCGGCGTCGATGGCCTTCTGGGCGGGCTTGGCGGCGTAGGGCTGGGTGGCGGCGCGCACGGCGGCCACGGCCAGGGCGGCCTGGATGTTCGCGTAGGTCTCGATCTTGCCGGGATAGGTGGCCTTGTCGACGTAGAGGCCCATCTCGGCCTCGGCCGCCAGCTTGGCCACGCCCTCGTAGGCGGTGGTGATCTTGCTATCGAGGGTGGGGTCGTAGGGCGGGGCGAACACCGCGCAGCTGGCGAGCGTCAGAATGCTGGCCAGGGCGATCGCCGGCCGTCGCATGGTCTCGAACATGGGTCCCCTCCCGAAGGGCCCGCCAAGGTGGCGCCGCTCCGGAAGGGGCTCAAGCTCTAAGTTGAAGTCCGGTGCCGCGCGCCTTTGTGGCGAGCGTCAGCCCTCGCAGCCGGCCGGCGGGCCGTCGGCCCTGGAGGCGGCGATCTCGGCCCTGGCCTTTTCCAGGTCGGCGGCGAAGGCCGGGTCGGCGTGCAGGCGCGAGACCATCACCCCGCCCAGCAGGCGACCGGCCTCCAGGTCGCTGGGGAAGTGCACGCCGCAGATCACCCGGCTGTCGCCGAACGCGCGGCCGCGGGCGGCGAGCTGGGCGGCGCGGTCGGGGACCAGTTCGGCCAGCACCAGGCCCCACGACCAGCCGATCAGGGCGTGGCCGGAGGGATAGGAGCCCTCGGTCTCGATCCACGTCTCGCGCGGCACGCAGATCGGCTTGCTGTTGCCCACCGGCGGACGGGGCCGCGAGAAGGCCTGCTTGGCCGGGCGATAGATCGTCCCGGCGTCGTCGGTCATCCGCAGCAGCAGGTTGGCCAGGGTGGGGGTCTTCTCCGGGCTGATCGTCACCTTGGCGGCGCAGGAGAAGCTCTTGAAGCCATTGGCCCCCGACAGGTCGGCGTCGGCGATCGCCTTGTCCCAGGCCGGCGTGCCGGCCAGCTTGCGCGTATCGTCATAGGCGGCGCGGTCGGCCTTGCCGCGCGGCGAGTTCGGTTCCGGCGGCGGGCCGACGATGTCCGGCGCGTCGAACGGCTCGGCCAGGGTCAGGTAGCCCTTCGGCGGCTTGGTCCAGGTCGTCGACCCGCCGGCCTGGGCGTAGGTCTTGCCCTGAGCCTGGCCCGGCGCCTGACCCGACAGGGGCGCGCAGGCGGCCAGCAGCAATGCGGCGGAAATGGGGGCGCCGGCGAGGGCGAGCGACGAAATACGCATCATGAAAAGCCCGAAGTGAGGTCGTCCGGACACAGAGCGAGACGACTTGGCGGCGTCAAGCGAAAGCGGATTGACGAGTGGATATGTTATTTCATAACGCATTTTTGCCGCTCCCCCGGCAAGTTGGGATTTTCCGTCCATGACCCGTTCCATGGTCCGTCGCCAGGCGCTCGCCGCCGCAAGCCTCCTCGTCCTCGCCGCCGCCGGGTCCGCCCCGGCCTGGGCCGCCGACGCTCCCGCCGCGCCGGCCGCCGACGCCGATCCGACCGACACCTCGGTCTCGCAGGTGGTGGTCACCGCCGCCCCCTACGCCGTGTCGCTCGACACCGTGACCAGCAGCGTCAACGTCGTCACCCGCGACAAGCTGGACGTCGCCCCGCCCGCCGGCCTCGGCGACGTGCTCAACGGCCTGCCGGGCCTGCGCTCGACCTTCTATGGTCCCGGCGCCTCGCGTCCGGTGATCCGCGGCCTGTCGGGCCCGCGGGTGATGGTGCTGCAGAACGGCGTCGGCCAGGTCGACGCCTCGGCCCTGTCGCCCGACCACGCGGTGGCCTCCGACCCGGCCGAAGCCTCGCGCATCGAGGTGCTGCGCGGCCCGTCGACCCTGGCCTATGGCGGCTCGGGCATCGGCGGCGTGGTCAACATGCTCGACGACCGCGTGCCGTCCTCGCGCGCCAGCGCGCCCGTCGAGGGCCGGGTGGCCGGCTCGATGTCCAGCGTCGACAGCGGCTGGGGCGTCAGCGGCGCGGCCAAGTTCAACGCCGGCCCGCTAGTGTTCGCGGTCGACGCCGTGCACAGGGAGAGCGACGACTACGACGTGCCGGTCGCCCCGGTGTCGTCGCGACTGGCCGCCCGCGACGGCCTGACCGTCGATCCCGACAAGACCGTGCGCAACACCGACGTCGAGATGGACGCCTACGGCGCCGGCGTCTCCTACGTGCACGACCGTGGCTTCGTGGGCCTGTCGGTCAAGCGCACGGACACCACCTATGGCGTGCCCTACCAGCAGATCCTCAGCCCCATCGACCCGGACGCCGAAGGGCCGGTCTCGATCCACCTGCAGCAGACCCGCTACGACCTGCGCGGCGAGCAGGAGCTCGACACCCCGTGGTTCGAGAAGGTGCGGGTCTCGATCGGCCATGCCGACTACCAGCACGCCGAGGTTTCCGTCGAGGACGGCGAGGTCGGCACCCGCTTCCTGTCGGACGGCACCGAGGGCCGCGTCGAGCTGGTCCATCGCGAGCATGACGGCCACCAGGGCGCCATCGGCTTCCAGGCCCTGACCCGCAGCTTCGAGGCGATCGGCGACGAGGCCTTCGTGCCCAGCGTCGACATCAAGGAGTACGGCCTCTTCACCCTGCAGCGCTTCGATCGCGGCGACTGGGGCGTCGACGCGGGCCTGCGCTTCGACACCCGCTCGCTGGAGACGGCGACCCAGAAGCGCGACTTCGACAACGTCTCGGCCTCGCTGGGCGTGTTCTACAAGCCGGCCGAGCATCAGTTCGTCGCCCTGACCCTGTCGCGCAACGGCCGCGCGCCGACCGAGTTCGAGCTGTTCGCCGACGGCCCGCACCCCGGCACCGGCGGCTATGAGAAGGGCGACGACAGCCTCGACTCCGAAACCGTCACCTCGCTGGAGGCCACCTATCGCTGGACCGGCCCGCGCCTGCGCGTCGAGGGCCACCTGTGGGGCGCCTGGTACGACAACTTCATCGAGGAGGCCCCGACCGGCGAGGTCGAGGACAGCCTGCCGGTGTTCCAGTATTTCCAGACCGGCGCCAAGTTCCACGGCGCCGAGCTGGAGGTCGGCTACGACGCCTGGCGCGGCAAGGACCAGTCGATCCGCCTGGAAGGCGTGGCCGACTATGTGCGCGGCGAGACCGATATCGGCGTGCCCGCCCGCATTCCGCCGTGGTCGCTGACCGGCCGGGCGATCTGGACCGCCTCCAATGTCGAGGCCGAGCTCGAGGTGCGTCACGTGGCCGAGCAGGACCGGGTGGCCGACTTCGAGCTGCCGACCGACGCCTACACCACCGTCAACCTGCGGGTGACGGTCAAGCCGTTCGAGGACAAGCCGCTGCGCTGGTTCGTCGACGGCCGCAACCTGACCAACGAGGAGGTGCGCGAGCACGCCTCGTTCCTGAAGGACATCGCGCCCTCGCCGGGCCGGTCGATCCGCACCGGGATCGCCTGGAAGTTCTAGGCCCGATCGCCCCGCGGCCCTCGCTCCAGACGCGAGGGTCGCGGCGGCGTTTCCCCGTCCGGACGTGTCGATTGCCGGGATATCGCAGATCGGCTAGAAGCGCTGACCACCTAAAGGCCGCCCGCGATAGAGCGTCCGTTCTTCTTGGCCCTTCTGTAGAGCTTCTTATGGAAACGACCCAGTCCGCCGGCGGCATCACCGGCAACGTTCTCTTCTACTCGACGCCCGAGCCGCTGAACCGCGACCTGCATGGCAAGCTGGCCCTGGTTCACCAGGACAAGCCCTACGCCTTCGCCGCGGCCGGCACGGCCGTCCCGCTGACCGTGACCGAATTCGGTCCGGCCGGCCTGTCCTACCCGATCATCTTCGCCGGCGAAGAGCGCACCCCGCTGGCCGTCATGGGTCTGAACCAGGGCGAGAACCTGTTCATCCACGCCGACGGCTCGACCGAAGTCGGCGTCTACATCCCGGCCTATGTCCGCCGCTATCCGTTCGTGCTGGCCAATGACGAGACCCAGGGCCGCATGATCGTCTGCATCGACCGCGCCTCGAGCCTGCTGTCGGAAGCCGGCGAGACCCCGCTGTTCGACGCCAAGGGCGAGCCGACCGAGTACACCCAGAACTGCATCAAGTTCTGCGACGACTTCGAAGTCGAACGCCGCCGCACCGACTCGTTCGTGCAGCTGCTGAAGGACAACGACCTCTTCGAACTGAAGACCGCCACCTTCACCCCGGCCGGCCCCGACGGCCAGCCGGGCGAGCCGCAGGTCGTGGCCGAGTACTACGGCGTCTCGGAAGAGAAGCTGAACGCCCTGCCGATCGAGAAGCTGAAGGAGCTGCAGACCTCGGGCGCCCTGGCCCAGATCTACGCTCACCTGGTGTCGCTGGTCGGTTGGGATCGCCTGATCGCCATCACCATGTTCCGCCAGGCTCAGGCCCCGGCGGCCAACCTCAACTGAGGCCTGGCGTAAGGACAAAGAAAGAGGGCGGCGGATCGCAGGATCCGCCGCCCTTTTCATTTGGCGCGTCTTCTTATGAAGAGCGCGTCAGTGCACCGACACCGGCGCTAGTTCGTGGGCCAGGGCGGCGGCCATGGCCGCGTCGCGGTCGGTCAGCACCGCCAGGCGGGCGCCGTCGGCCCGGCATACCGCATAAAGCGTCTGGTCGGGGGCCAGATCGAAGTCCTCCACCCCCTCGGGGGCGTCGGCGAGGATCTCGGCCGCCTTGATCGGGCGCACATAGACGAGGTCGGGCGCGCCCAGCGCGGCGAAGGCCTCGGTCGAGAAGAACGGCGTGTGCGAATTGGGCGTCATGTGACCACCTCCTTCGATAGGGGAACGCTCCGAAGTCCCTGTGGTTCAGGCGGCTGGAGCGTAAGTGTTGCGCAAGGGCTCAGCCCTGCGAGCGGATGGGGATGCGCTTGACCTGACGCTCGGGCGGCGGGCGGGCGACGTCGACGTGAAGCAGGCCGTGCTCGAGGGTGGCGGCTGACACTTCCATGCCTTCGGCCAGTACGAAGGTGCGCACGAAGCCACGGGCGGCGATTCCCCGGTGCAGGTAGGCGCGGTCGGCTTCGGTGCGGGCCTCGCCGTCGCGGCGTCCGGCCACCACCAGCTGGCCGCCCTCGACGGTGACCTGCAATTGGTCGGGCGAGAAGCCGGCCACGGCCAGGGTGATGCGCACGCCCTCGTCGGTCTGTTCGACATTATAAGGCGGATAGCTCTCGCCGGCGGCCTTGGCGGCGCGCTCGATCAGGTCTCGGGTGTGTTCGAAGCCCAGCAGGAAGGGGCTGTCGAACAGGATCGTCCGGGTCATGCGAAGTCCTTACGCATCAAAGCGACTTCGTTCGCGGATCCGGGGCCCTGCAGCGGCGCCCCGGATCCGCGATCGTCCATCATGAAGTGGCGACGCGTAAGGCGGGGTTCAAGGCGCAGGTCCGGAAGGCCGGGCCGGCGCGACGGTGCGTCGCGGCCCGTCTGGATCACGGACCTGTGGATGCGTGCGGGTTGATGCTTGTCATCATCCGGTCACGGGCCTATATGCGCTCCTCCTCGGAACGGCGCTGACGAAGACGCTCGAAACCGGGGCCCACAAGGCCCTTGCTTCGGTTGGATCTCATCGCTAAGTTCCGCGGCCTCAATCGACTCGGGCAGCTGGATTGCCGACGGCCTATGGCCTTCGGGAAGGAGCGCTTTTGTTGCTTTTGAAGGGCTTCGGTTCTTCGGAAGTTTCTGAAAAGAGTTGGTTGACGAGGTTGGAATGCTTCAATAGAAGCGCCGCCTCGTTCATCGGGATCGAAGAGTTCGCAAGAATTCGGAAGTGCTGATGAAGAAGTCGAGCAGAACTTTCTTAGAAAGAATTGCTTGACAGGGTTTGGTGGTTTCTTTAGAAGCTGCCGGCTCGCTGGACTGGGAACTTTCCTGGTTCGGCACTGGGTCAGAAAGTTTTGAAAAAAACGATTTGACACGGAATTCGAGGTTAGCTAAATAGCCGCCTCCGCCGACACCGGGCGCTAAACGGTGGGGCCGCTCCCCGGTTTCGGAGGCGGCTCGGAGCTTCGGCTCTGGTCTTTGACATTGTTGATTTGGAAAGAGAAACGCAGGCGGCGGCGCTCTGGCGGTTACCCTTCGAGGTAAC
>NZ_QDKO01000041.1 GCF_003094615.1 Caulobacter radicis
GAAGCGTCGGCTGCCGGCGATCAACACCTTCAACGAAGCGGCTCATGCGCACCTCCCGACTGCTCGTCAGGAGTCTAGCTGATCCGCCGAGTTTTCACACAGCCTCGGTCGTAAGCGGGAAGCGGCGGCCGCTCCGAAAGGGGATATCCGGCGTGCCCAAGAGCTTGGCGCGGACTGACCAATTCGCGTGGCGCCAGCTTGGGCCGACGGTGAAACCTCTCACCCTCCCGCGCCTCTGGCGCGGGCCCCGCCCTCTCTCTCGGAGAGAGGGATTTTCAGTCGCGCGGCTTCTTCGGGTCGGCCTTGGGGGAGGGGGCCAGGCGCAGCACCTCGGCCTGGTAGCGCTCGTCGTCGCCGGCGGCGGCGAAGGGCAGGGCGTCCGTCACCGCGTCCAGCAGCGGGTCCAGCCACTGGTGCTCGACCTTGTGGAAGTCGCCCAGCACGTAGTGCATGACCATGGCCTTGTCGCCGGGATGGCCCACCCCAATCCGACCTCGGCGGAAGGCGTCGCCGATCTGGCTGGTCACCGAGCGGATGCCGTTGTTGCCCGCCGCCCCGCCGCCGGCCTTCATCCGGAAGCGGCCGGGCGCCATGTCGATCTCGTCGTGGAAGACAATGACGTCGGCCGGCGACAGCTTGAAGAACTTCATGGCCTCGCCCACGGCGCGGCCAGCCTCGTTGTAGTAGGTCTTGGGCTTGAGCAGCAGCAGCTTGACCACGCCGTCCGGCGTCGTGACCTGCCCCTCACAGGCCAGGCCCTGGAAGCGCGCGCGCCAGGGCGCCGTGCCCCACTTCCGCGCGATGGCGTCCACGGCCATGAAGCCGACGTTGTGGCGGTTCTTCTCGTACTTGGGCTCGGGGTTGCCGAGGCCGGCAAGGATCAGCATGGCGCGGTCCTGAAATGGTGGAGCGAAACCCTCGTCCTTCGACAAGCTCAGGATGAGGATTTCGAGCGGGCCTTCCAGTAGTCCTCACCCTGAGCCTGTCGAAGGGCGAGGGCGGAGCCCCCAAACGAAAACGGGCGGACCCGAAGGCCCGCCCGCTTCCTAGATCAGTTCGGTCGGAAGACCGAGCCTGGATCAGCCTTCGGTCGTGGTGTCGCCGGCGTCCGACTGGGCCGAGGCCGAGGCCTTCAGGGTCGCGATCACGAAGTCGCGGTCCACGGCCGGCTTCACGCCTTCCGGCAGCTTCACTTCCGAGATGCGGATGGTGTCGCCGATGTCGTGCGAGGCCAGGTCGATGACCAGCTCTTCGGGGATCTGGTCGGCCGGGCAGGCCAGCTCGACGGTGTGACGGATCACTTCCAGCGAGCCGCCCTTCTTCAGGCCGACCGAGGTTTCGTGGTTCTTGAAGTGCACCGGCACTTCGATCTTGATCAGCTGGTGCTCGCCGACGCGGAACAGGTCGAAGTGGATCGGCTCGTCGGTGACCGGGTGGAACTGCACCGACTTGGCGATGACCGACTGCTTCTCTTCGCCGTGCTGCAGCGTGACCAGGTGGCCGAGCAGCTTGCCGGTGTAGAGGGCCTTGCGGAATTCGTTGGACTTCACCGCGACGTTCACGGGGTCCTTGTCGCCGCCGTACAGGACGCCCGGGACGAGGCCGGCGCGGCGGGTTTCACGGGCGCCGCCGGTGCCGGCGCGCTCGCGGATTTCGACGTTCAGGATGATATCGGCCATGTCAGTTCTCTCTGGAGGGCCCATGCCCTCGGAATGCGAAATCGCCGCACAAGGCCGGATTGCCCCGCTCGGTCGACGTTTTCAGGAGGGCGCCCAATACACGAAGAGGGCCGCCGGTGCAATCCGGCGGCCCTCTCGCTGTCAGCCGGGGAGGCTGGATCAGGCTTTCTTCTTCTTCACGGCCGCCGGCTTGGCGGTCGTCTTCTTCTTGGCGGTCGGCTTTTCCGGCGGCGGGGGCGGCAGGGGCTCGACCGGCATCGGCGCGCCCGAGGCCTTGATGACGCAGGCGCCGGTGTCGATCATGATGTGCTGGCCCAGGCAGAAGATGTCCTCGTAGTGCGGCTTGGAGACGGCCAGGCACTGGTAGAGGTTCAGCTTGGCCATGTTCAGGCACGAGGCGCTGCTGGGCTCGGCCATGATGGCGTCGATGGTGGCCATGTTCTCGTCGCCGGCCGCGCCGAGGGCGGCCAGGGCGGCCACGGCCATGCTGCGGATCACCAGCGGGCGGTAGGGCGGCGGGGCCGAGCGCGGGCCGGCCGGCGCGGCGCTGAGGGCCGCGTCGATGCTGGCCGCGGCCGGCGCCGGAGCCGTCGGGGCGTTGACCGTCACCAGGGTCGCCTGCTGCAACTGGACGACGTCGGCGGTGTCGGCCAGGGCCGGGACGGTCGAGGCGCTCTTGGCGTAGGCTAGGCGGGCGTCGCGGTCGGTGACGAAGCCCTTGGACCAGGCCACGCGCTGCACGTCATAGGCCGACTGCTTCACCTTCTTGCCGGCCTGGTAGACCTTGAGGCCGTCGGCGCCGAGGGTGTCGATGATGCGGGCCGCGGCGGTGTCGGAGCCCTTGAAGCCGACGGCGTAGGCCGGGTCGGCGATCAGCTGGTGGATCACCTGCTGGCGCTGGGCCGGGTCGGCGGCGAAGGCGCGCACCGAGGCCACGAAGGTCGGGTCCTGCAGGGCCAGGACCGCGCCGTACGACATGGCGCCGCTGAGGAAGTGCTTCTGCTCGTAGCCGACGCCGACCTTCAGCGAGGCCTGGATCTGCTCGCCGTTCTGGAAGTTGGCGTCGATCGCGCCGGCGCGCTGCATGTAGCCGCGGAAGGCGCTGGCGCGCTCGACCACTTTGCTCGACAGGGTGATGGGCGGCGGGGCCGGCGGAGCCTGGACGATGGGCGGCGGCGGCGCGGCGGGCGGGGTGGAGCAGCTGGCCAGGATCGAGGCCGCGGCGAGCGCTACGGCCGTGATGGCGGCGTGCGGACGCAGGTTGAAAAGCATGCTGGCGACATCCCCGTATGACTGGAGCCGGCTTAACATCGCCGACGGGCGACATTGTGACAGTCAGTCCGTTAACCAGACTTTGACAAGCGGGACTATGTCGCGATTTCCGCGAGAGCGCGGATTCCGTTGGATATTTCGCCGACGGAAAATGTGGCGCCGATGTGGCGGCGCGGTTCCGGGGGTTAACGGCGAGGCGGGGTGCGGATCTCCCCCAACCGTAAAATCCCCGCGAAAGCGGGGACCCAGGCTTTTTCTGAAACGCGTGGCGCTCGACGATAAAACACCTGGGTCCCCGCTTTCGCGGGGATTGGTCGGAACAAGAAGTCCCTTAGTCGAACAGCTTCGACACCGACTCTTCGTTGGCGATGCGGCGGATGGCCTCGCCGATCAGCGGGGCGCACGAGACGTAGCGGATCTTCGGGCAGGCCTTGGTGGTGTCGGAGGCCTCGATGGAGTCGGTGACCACCAGCTCGGTCAGCACCGAATTGGCCACGCGCTCGGCGGCCGCGCCCGACAGCACGCCGTGGGTGACGTAGGCGCTGACCGAGACGGCGCCGTGGTTGATCAGGGCCTGGGCGGCGTTGCACAGGGTGCCGGCCGAGTCGGCGATGTCGTCGAACAGGATGCAGCGGCGGCCTTGCACGTCGCCGATGATGTTCATCACTTCCGACTGGCCCGGGCCCGAGCGGCGCTTGTCGACGATGGCCAGGTCGGCGTCGTCCAGGCGCTTGGCCAGGGCGCGGGCGCGCACCACGCCGCCGACGTCCGGCGAGACGACCATCAGGTCGTCGCCCAGCGGGTAGTTCTTGATGATGTCGTCGGCCAGCAGGCGCGAGGGCAGCAGGTTGTCGGTCGGGATGTCGAAGAAGCCCTGGATCTGGCCGGCGTGCAGATCCATCGTCAGCACGCGGTCGGCGCCCGAGCGGGTGATCAGGTTGGCCACCAGCTTGGCCGAGATCGGGGTGCGGCCGCCGGTCTTGCGGTCCTGGCGGGCGTAGCCGAAGTAGGGCAGCACCGCGGTGATCCGCTTGCCCGAGGCGCGCTTGAGCGCGTCGATGCAGATCAGCAGTTCCATCAGGTTGTCGTTGGCCGGATAGCTCGTCGACTGGATGACGAACACGTCCTCGCCGCGGACGTTCTCATCGATGGTGACGAACACCTCGAGGTCGGCGAACCGGCGCACCTGGGCGCGGGTCAGCGGCATGTCGAGGTACTCCGCGATGGCCTGGGCCAGCGGACGGTTGGAGTTGCCGGACAGCAGCTTCATTTTGGATTCTCGGTGGGGGTCGCCGTTGCCGGGCCTTCTAGCAGCGATCCGCCCGGGGGCAACCCGCTTATGGCCCCAGGTTGCGCTTCGTGAACGTTTCGTGTCGTTGAGGCCGCAGGGCGGCTTTAAGATCCTCCCCCTGTGGGGGAGGTGGCCCGAAGGGCCGGAGGGGGGCGTTTTCAGCTTTCGAGGTGATGGCCGACTTTCAAGTCGCTTCCCCCTCCGTCGGCTGCGCCGACACCTCCCCCTTCAGGGGGAGGATCTCTTCCTACCCCTCCAGCATGATCGCCGACAGCAGCCGGCCGTAGTCCTTCTGGCCGCTCAGCACCGCGCGGCGGTTGGAGAAGAAGTGGTCGTCCTCGGCGCAGGTGTCACGGCCGACCCATTCGCGCTGCTCGACGCCGGCGGTGGCGATGCGGTCGAGCACGAAGGCGGGCAGGTCGAAATAGCGCTTCTCGTCGGTCTTGCCGGGCTTGAAGAACCGCTTGGAGCCGGGGCAGTCGGCCTCGAACTTGGCGAAGAACTCCAGGCCCACCTCGTACGAGTCCGGGCCGATGCAGGGGCCGACGGCGGCGACCATCCGTTCGGGGCGGCCGCCCAGCTCGACCATGGAATCGACGGCGGCCTGCACCACCCCGTCCAGCGCCCCGCGCCAGCCGGCGTGGGCGGCGGCCACGACACGGGCCTCCGGATCGACGATCAGCACCGGCGCGCAGTCGGCGTGCAGCGCGCCGCAGACCACGCCGGGCGTCTTGCTGACCACGGCGTCGCCCTGCGGCCGGGCGTCGCCCCACGAGCCGTCGGCGACGATGGCGATCGTCGAGTGGATCTGGAAGCAGGTGTTGAGGTCCTCGCGCGCCGCGCCGAACCAGCGGGCGGCGCGGGCGCGGTTCTCGATCACGTCGGCCGGCTCGTCCTGGCTGCCGCGACCGACGTTGAGGCTGTCGTACAGCCCCTGCGAGACGCCGCCGTTGCGGGTGAAGAAGGCGTGGCGCAGGCCCGGCACGGACGCCAGCAGCGAAGACTGGACGGTGGGGAGCGATGCTTTGGTCATGCCTCGTCCTCGAAGAGCGGGGGATTGAGCCCCGGCGCGCTCAGGCACGCGACCTTGAAGAGATCGCCCATCTGCGCCGCTCCGGTCAGGCGATCAAGCTGTCTTGCGACGACCTCGGCGCGATCGGGACGCGCGGCGGCCAGGGCCTGGGCCCGGGCCTCGATCCCGAGGGCGCGCAGGAAGTCGCCCTGGGTGATCACCGGCGGCGCGCTCGCCCCCGCCCGCCGGGCCGCCTCGAGCACCGACGGAAAGTCCGCCCAGACCGTCAGGTCGGCCTGGCCGGGATTGTCCAGCGGGCCTTCCTTCCGGTGGGCGCGGATCGCCTGCAGCGTGTCGCCGGGCTCGCTCGTGGCGCGGCCGTAGTCGATCAGCAGCGCCGCCCCCCCGTCGCGGGCCAGCCGATGACCGAGCTCGGATCCCAGCGCCGCCTGGGCCGGCGAGGACTCGAGGATGGCGCCGACAGCAAGATCCTCCCCCTGTGGGGGAGGTGTCGACGAAGTCGACGGAGGGGGGAGTGACCGCAGAACGTCCGCCGCGGCGGCGGCTGAAAACGCCCCCCCTCCGGCCCTGCGGGCCGCCTCCCCCAGGGGGGGAGGGCCTAGCTTGCGCAGCCCGAACGCCAGCTCGCCGTCCTCGCCCAGGCCCACCACCCGCTCGGCCCAGCCGTCTTGCGTCTTCACGAACTGGCGGGCGGGCAGGCAGTCCAAGAGCTCGTTGGCGACCAGCAGCAGCGGCGCGCCGGCGGGAACCTCTTCCAGCCGCCCAGCCCACTGCACGCTCGCGCCGGCCAGGGTCTTTTCCTGCGCCGCGCGCAGCACCGGCGAGACCTCGACCAGCCACAGGTCGGCGGCCTCCAGGAAGGCGGGCAGCAGGCGGGCGGCGCGCAGGATGTCGCTCATCAGCGTGCCGTCGCCGGGGCCCATCTCGACCAGGCGGAACGGCGCGGGGCGGCCCAGGCGGTCCCAGGTCTCCATCAGCCACAGGCCGACCAGCTCGCCGAACATCTGGCTGACGCCCGGCGCGGTGACGAAGTCGCCGTCCGAACCGAGCGCCGGACGGTTGGCGTAGTAGCCGTCGCGCGGGTCGTGCAGGCAGCGGGTGAAGTATTCCGGGACGCTGATCGGGCCGTCCTGGGCGATCTGGGCCTTCAGGCGGCCCAGCAGGGCGGGTTCTCTCAGGCTCAAGGCTGGACCGGCTCCGAGGCGGGGGCGACCGGTTGCTTCAGCGCCTTCCACACCAGCCAGCCGCCGACCAGCAGCATCGGGGTCGACAGCATCATCCCCATGGTCAGGCCCAGCGGGAAGTTGGGCATGAAGGCGTCGGGCTGGCGCACGTTCTCAAGCGCGGCGCGGAACAGGCCGTAGCAGAGCATGAACAGGCCCGCGAGCCCGCCCCGGCGCTGCAGGAAGCCGAAGCGGTGGGTGGCCAGACGCAGGATCAGGAACAGCAGCACCCCCTCCAGCGCCGCTTCGTAGAGCTGGCTGGGATGGCGGGGCAGTTCGCCGGCGACGCAGGCGCCGCCTTCCAGCTGGCGGATGCGGTCGTTGCAGAACACCACGCCCCAGGGGACGTCGGTGGTGCGGCCCCACAGCTCGCCGTTGACGAAATTGGCCAGGCGGCCGAACAGCAGGCCCAGCGGCGCGACCGGGGCCACCAGGTCGCCGAGCTTCAGCAGGTCGATGCGGTGCTTGCGGGCGAACAGGATGATGGCCAGGCACACGCCCAGGAAGCCGCCGTGGAAGCTCATGCCGCCGTGCCAGACCTGCAGGATCTCCAGCGGCCGGGTCCAGATCGTCGACGGGCTGTAGAACAGGATGTAGCCGAGGCGTCCGCCCAGGATGATGCCGAGCGTGATCCACAGCACCAGGTCGTCGATCTGCTCGGGCGTGGCGGTCGGCGCGCGGCCGCCCCACAGGCGCGGGGTCTTCACCAGGCGCACCGCGTAGCGCCAGCCCAGCAGGATGCCGGCCACATAGGCCAGGGCGTACCAGCGGATGGCGAAGGGGCCGAGCTGGACGAGGACGGGGTCGAATTCCGGAAAGATCACGCCGTTCGGCTCCGTTCGGGACAGATGGTCGCAGGGATAGCTGGTTACCCGTTCGCTTTCATCCCCCGCGCACCATATAAAGAACTGTGGGCGATTTGCGCCCGGCCGGAACGAAGATGCACAGCCAGAACCCCTTCCTCGACGAATTCGCCAAGTTCACCCAGGCCGCCATGGGCATCGCCCAGACCGCCGGCGACGAAGCCAAGACGGCGTTCCGCGCCCAGGCCGACCGCTGGGCCGCCGAGCTGGACCTGGTGCGTCGCGACGATCTCGAGGTCCTGAAGGCCCAGGTGGCCGCCCTGCAGGCCGAGGTCGCGGCCCTGAAGGCCGAAAAGGCAGCCCCTGAAAAGGCCGCCGCCAAGCCCGCCGCGAAGAAGGCGACTCCGAAGGGCGACAAACCCGCGCAAAAGGGCGAATAAATCGTTTACCGCTCGCTCCAAGCGTGAACGCTGTTGTGGCCAAACGCGCGAAGCAGCTTAGACTCTCCTTTCGTGGGCGACACCCGGCGGGTCCCACGCCCGTCATCGCCCCCGGGGGCCAAAGGTTCTGATGGACACCCAACCCGACGACGACGTCCTGCTGGCGCTGGATCCCCTCGAGGTGGTCGAGCACGTGCTGGCCGCCGAAAACCTGACCTTCGACCGGACGGAGGACGGCGATCTCGCCTTCGCCCTGACCGGCGACTGGAAGGATTACGAGCTCTGGTTCGCCTGGCGTCCGGAGGCCGACTGCCTGCAGCTGTGCCTCTCGCTCGATCTGCGGGCGTCCAAGACCAAGCGTCCGGTCGCCTACGAGCTGCTGTCGATGATCAACCAGCGCGTCTGGCTGGGCCACTTCGAGGTCTGGACCGACGACGGCGAGGTGGTGTTCCGCCACGCCCTGGCCCTGCCGTCGGGCGAGCGCCCGACCATGGCCCAGGCCGCCTCGATGATCGACGCGGCGGTGGAAGCCGCCGACCGCTTCTACCCGGCCTTCGACTTCCTGCTGCACGGCGCCAAGACCCCGGACGAGGCCATGGCCGCCTGCATGTTCGAGACGGTCGGCCAGGCTTAAGGCCAGTTCCTCCCCCGTGAAACGGGGGAGGGGGACCACCCCCGGGTCGCGCGAAGCGCGCGCCCGAGGACAGGCTCCGCGGTGGAGGGGGCGAGTTCAAGCTCGGCGCTTCGTCACTCGCCCCCTCCGTCACGGCGCTGATAGCGCCGCGCCACCTCCCCCGCTTCGCGAGGGAGGAGCAGGCGTCTCAAGCTCTCCCGACAATCGCCAAACGGTCGCCGCCTCACCAAACAGGTGACGCCGTCCCCCTGCCGCGCTAAGCGCCCTGCGACACCAGACACGCGGGAGCTTCGCCCATGACCCCCATCCTTCTGCTCGGCGCGGGCCGCATGGGCGGGGCCCTGATCGAGGGCTGGCGCAAGACCGGGGCGTTCGCCCTCTCCGACCTGATCGTCCGCGACCCGGCGGCGACGGCCGAGGCCTTCCCCGGCGCGGTGGTCAATCCATCGCTCGAGGCGCTGTCGGCCGCCAAGGTGGTGCTGCTGGCGGTCAAGCCGCAGATCTGGCGCGAGGCGGTCAAGGACGTGGTCCCGCACCTGGCCAGCGACGCCATCATCGTCTCGATCGCCGCCGGGGTGCGCGCGGCCGACATTTCCGAGGCCTTCGGCGGCCGGCGCGTGGCGCGGGTGATGCCGACGACCGCCGTGGCCATCGGCCAGGGCGCGGCCAGCCTCTATGCCGACACCGCCGAGGCGCTGGAGGCGGCCAAGGCCCTGCTGGCCCCGGTCGCCGCCACGGTCGAGCTGGCCGACGAGCAGCTGATGCACGCGGCCACCGCCGTCTCCGGCTCGGCCCCGGCCTATCTCTACGCCTTCATCGAGGCGCTTGAGGCCGCCGGCGCCGCCCAGGGCCTCTCGCCCGAGGACTCGGCGCGCCTCGCCCGCGCCACCATCGCCGGCGCCTCGGCCCTGCTGGCGGCCGGCGGCGAGGAGCCCGCGGAGCTTCGCAAGCAGGTCACCTCGCCGGGCGGCACCACGGCCGCGGCCCTGTCGGTGCTGATGGGCGAGGGCGGCTTCGGCGACCTCCTGCCGCGCGCCCTGGCGGCGGCGGTGAAGCGCTCGGAAGAACTGGGGGGGTAAGAAAGATCCTCCCCCTGAAGGGGGAGGTGGCCCGAAGGGCCGGTGGGGGAAGTGTCTGATGAGGGCAGTGCAGCCTCAAAGACAGCAGCCCCTTCCCCCTCAGTCGGCTTTGCCGACAGCTCCCCCTTCAGGGGGAGCATCTTTCTTTACGGCGCCGTCACGTCGACCAGCGCCTGGGGCTGGGTCCCCCGCGCCTTCGCCACGAACTCCACGGCCCGCACGATGTGGTCAGCGAACTCGCCGCCGAGCAGGCGGGTGTGGGTGGCGCCGGCCACGTGGTCGACATAGCCGTGCTGCGAGGCCTTGGCCGGGGCGGCCTGCATGTCCTTCCACTGGGCGCGATCGCCGACGCGGGCGCCGGCGGTGACCACGGCCACCGGCCATTCGGGCTTGAACTGCGGCTGGGCGGCGGCCTGGTCTGAGGCCTGCGCCCACAGGGTGACTTCCTGCGCCGAGGTGCGGTTGTGGCGGCCGTTGGCGAAGCCCCAGCGCTTTTCGGCCTTGGCGTCCGGCGGCAGGCCGATCTTGTCGCCCAGGCGCGTATAGACCAGCGGCTTGTAGAGCCCGGTCGAGGCGCCCAGCGCCGCCGCGCGCGAGATGAAGACGAACGACTTGATGAAGCCCTGGGCGCGGCGGATCTTGGCCGCTTCGGGCGTGGCGGCGTCGACCAGGACGAGGCCGGCGACCTGGCTCGGATTGCGGCCGGCGTATTCGCGCAGGCGCAGGCCCGCCATCGAGTGGCCGACCAGGATGTAGGGGCCTTTTTCGCCCGAGGCCGCGACCAGCTTCTCGAAGTCCGACACGATGGCCAGGCCGTCGCGCGGGGCCGGACCCTTGGGCGAATAGCCCATGCCGGCGCGGTCGTAGGCGCAGGTGCGCCAGCCGGCGGCGGCCAGGGCGTCCTGGGTCGCGCCCCAGTCGGCGGCGAAGCCGAAGGCCCCGGCCTCCAGCCAGACGGTCGGTCGGTCGGCGTGGGTGGTCTCGCCTTCGCAGACCATGCGCAGAGAGCGGCCGCCGCCGATGTCGACGAAGGTCCCGCGCGGGGCCTTGTGTCCGACAGCGGCCATCACGCCGCCCGTCGCGACGAAGGAGACGAAGAGCAGGGTGAAGGCGGCAAGGGCGCGTCCGGCGTGCTTGAGCATGGGTCTCAATGTAGGGGCGCAGGGCCGTTCGTCGAGAGCGTCCGCGACGTCCGGGCGCGGTTTCTTTTCGGCGGATCAGTCCCTAGACTCCCAAGCCATGCGTCGCGCCCTGTCCGCCCTGCTGCTGGTCGCCGCCCTGGCCTCGTCGGCCGGGGCCCAGACCCATGCGCGCCGCGCCCTGTCGGTTCCCGCGCCGGAGGCGACGACCGCCCCCAGCGCCCAGGCGGTGATCCCGCCGCCGATCCCGCTGCAGTCGCCCCGGCCCGGCGCCGATCCGGCCGCCTGCAAGGCCGTGTGCGCCAAGACCTACTACTTCTGCCGCGCCAACACCGACGACGACAGCTGCCCGTCCGAATGGGCCCGCTGCGACGCCCGCTGCAAGGCGACGTTCGTTAGGCCATAAGATCCTCCCCCTCTGGGGGAGGTGATCGCGAAGCGATCGGGAGGGGGGGGCCGTTCTCAGCTTTCGGGGCGTCGGCCGTCTCATCAGCCACACCCCCCTCCGTCGCCTTTGGCGACACCTCCCCCAGAGGGGGAGGATCTTGATGCATCTCCTCTTGCTCCGCGCCCGGAACGAGGCTCAAATCCTGACGGGGCGTCACTGACGCCGCCCAACAAAAGAGCCGCGCCTCGATGTCGAACATCGCCTATTTCCCCGCCATGCCGCCGCGCGAGGACAATCGCCCGGGCAAGCGCGAGCGCACCAAGACCGCCAACCGCCAGGCCATTCTCGACGCGGCCCGGCAGGTGTTCGGCGAGCTGGGCTATGACGGGGCCACGGTGCGCGACATCATCCGCCTGACCGGCCTCGCCTCGGGCACCTTCTACAACTACTACAAGTCCAAGGAGGAGGTGTTCGACGCCCTCGCCGACGACGGGGCGCGGCGCTTTCGGCCGTTGCTGCGCGTGGAGTTCGAGAAGGCGACCGACTTCGCCTCGTTCCTGCGCGGGGCCATGCGGGCCTATTTCGACTTCCTGGCCGCCGAGCACGAGACCTGGCGCGTCAACCGCCCGGCCGGCGAGACCCATCCGCAGGTGCGCGCCACCCCCGAGGTCACCGCCGTCTTCGCCGAGGTGCGCGAGGCCTTCGAGCGGGTGCTGGAGCGCGACCACGCTCCCCCCGTGGACCTCGACTACCTGACCGCCGCCTGCATCGCCGTGGCCCGCGAGGTCGGCGACAAGATGCTTGAGCGCCGGCCGATGGACACCCAGGGCGCCACCGCCTTCGCCGTCGGCCTGATCCTCGGCGGCCTGCCGGCGCTGCCCAGGCCGTGAGAACGAAACCTCCTCCTTCGACAGGCTCAGGATGAGGTTTCTACTGCCGCCGACCTGCCTGTAGCCCTCACCCTGAGCCTGTCGAAGGGCGAGGGCGGCCCCACGGAAACCAACCAGAAAGAGCCCCCGAATGGCCGACGTCCAGAAGCTGGTCCTCAAGACGATCCTGTCGCTGCCGACCCCGATCCTGCGGGCGCTGAGCGGCGGGGGCGTCGTCTATCGCGGCGGACGCACCCTGGACCCGCGCTTCCAGTTCTTCGCCAACGCGGCCAAGGGCCTGCCGTCGATGACCACCCTGTCGCCGCAGGAGGCGCGGGCGGGCAGCGCCAAGGGCCTGCTGGCCGTCTCCGGCCCGCCCGAGGTCGGGGTGCGCAACGAGACCCTGACGATAGACGGCCCTGGCGGCCAGATCCCGATCCGCGCTTATCGCCCGGCCGAGCAGGACAGTTCCGCGCCGCTGATCGTCTTCGCCCACTTCGGCGGCGGGGTGATCGGGGATCTGGAGACCTGCCACGCCTTCTGCGGGATCCTGGCGCGCGTCGCCCGGACGGCCGTGCTGTCGGTCGATTATCGCCTGGCGCCGGACCATCGCTTCCCGGCGGGGCTCGACGACGTGCTGGCCGCCTGGCGCTGGGGCCGCGACAACGCCGCCCGCTTCGGCGCGGCGCCGGGGCAGGCCGCGATCGGCGGCGACAGCATGGGCGGCAACTTCGCCGCCGTGCTGGCCCAGGAGGCCAAACGCGCGGGCGAGGCCCAGCCGGCCTTCCAGCTGCTGATCTACCCTGCCGTCGACGTGGCCAGCGAAACGCCGTCGATGGGCGTCTATGCCGACAGCTATCCGCTGAGCCGCCCGATCATGGAGTGGTTCATGGGCCACTACATGGGTCCCGAGGCCGATCCGGCCGACCCGCGCCTGTCGCCCGACAAGACGCAGGACCTGACGGGCCTGGCCCCGGCCATCGTGATCACCGCCGGCTTCGACCCGCTGGTCGACCAGGGCGAGGCCTACGCCAAGCGGCTGATCGCGGCCGGCGTGCCGACCACCTATCGCTGCTACGACAGCCTGGCGCATGGCTTCACGGCGTTCACGGGCGCGGTGCCGGCGGCCGACGCCGCCTGCCGCGAGATCGCCGCGCTGGTGCGGGCGGAGATCGAAAAGTGAAGCCCTTCCCCCTGGATGGGGGAAGGGTTGGGATGGGGGTGGAGCGGCCTGTCCGCTGCTCCGTCCGTTTGGCGTGGGGCGGGGCTGAGCCGCTGTGGTCACCCCCATCCCCGGCCCTTCCCCCATCAAGGGGGAAGGGGGCATGAAAGCATTGGTCGTCGAGCGCCTTGCCCCCGACTTCGCCGGCTGCGCGGTGAGGGACGTTCCGACCCCGACGCCCGGGCCCGGCGAGGTTCTGGTCCGCATCAGGGCGGCCAGCGTCAACTTCCCCGACCTGCTGATGACCCGCGGCGAGTACCAGCTGAAGCCGGACCTGCCGTTCACGCCGGGCCTCGACTTCGCCGGCGAGGCGGCGGCCCTGGGCGAGGGCGTCACGGGTCTGGAGATCGGCGCGGCGGTGGTCGGCGGCGCGCGCACCGGGGCCTTCGCGCAATATATCGCCGTGCCCGCTCGGGCGCTGAAGCCCAAGCCCGCGCGGCTGTCGTTCGCCGAGGCGGCCTCCTATGGCGCGGCCTATCTCACCGCGCGGGTGGCGCTGGCGCGGCGGGCGAACCTTCAGCCCGGCGAGTGGGTGCTGGTGCACGGCGCGGCCGGCGGGGTTGGCCTGGCGGCGGTGGATCTGGCCAAGGCCATGGGCGCGAAGGTGATCGCCGCCTCGGCGTCCGACGACAAGCTGGCGGAGGTCTCGCGGCTCTATGCGCCTGACGCTGTCGTCAACGTCACCGGCGGCTTCCGCGACCGGGTGAAGGAGATCACCGGCGGGCGCGGCGTCGACGTGGTCTATGACCCCGTGGGCGGCGAGGTGTTCGACGAGAGCCTGCGGTGCCTGGCCTTCGACGGGCGGCTGCTGGTTGTCGGCTTCGCCTCGGGGCGGATCCCGACCGTTTCTGCCAATATCCCGCTGATCAAGGGGATCTCGGTGATGGGCGTGCGGGCCGGCGAGTACGGCCGCCAGTTCCCCGACAGGGGCGCCGAAGACCAGGTCGCCGTCTGGACCATGGCCGAGGCCGGAACGGTCCGCCCGCACGTCCACGCCGAGCTTCCGCTGGAGCGCTGGCGCGAGGCGTTCGAGCTCTTGGCGCAACGGCGGGTGATCGGCAAGGCGGTGGTCATTTTTTGAAACCTCTCAGCCCCTTAAGACCCTCTCCCAGAGGGAGGGGGACTATCAGGCCGGCCGTCTCGCCCGCAGCGCCTGGGCGATCGTGCCGTCGTCGAGCCAGTCGAGGTCGCCGCCGACGGGAACGCCCCGCGCCAGCATGGTCACCGGCACATTGGTGTTGGCGAGGCGATCGGCGAGGTAGTGGGCGGTGGTCTGGCCGTCGACCGTGGCCGGCAGGGCCAGGATCACCTCGGCCACCTCGCCGCTGGAGGCCCGCGCCAGCAGTTCGCCGACCCGCAGGGTCTCGGGACCCACGCCATCCAGCGCCGACAGCAGGCCGCCCAGCACGTGGTAGCGACCCTTGAACGAGCCGCCGCGCTCCATGGCCCACACCGAGCCGACCTCCTCGACCACGCACAGCAGGCGCACGTCGCGCGAGCCGTCGCTGCACACGGCGCAGGGGTCGGTGGTGTCCAGCGAGCCGCAGGTGGAGCAGGTCTTCACCTTGGCCTGGGCGTCGGCCATGGCCGCGGCCAGAGGCGCCAGCAGCGCGTCCCGCTTCTTCAGCAGGGCCAGCGCCGCCCGCCGGCCCGAGCGCGGCCCAAGGCCCGGCAGCTTCGACAGCAGGGCGATCAGGCGCTCGATCTCGGGTCCGGCGGAGGCGGCCATCAGCGGTTTCTCATCCAGTAGGGGACCCCGTCGAACTCGGCGAGCGTACCCGTCGATACATGGTCGCCGTCCTCGAACGGCCGCCATGCGCGGTCCTTGCGGTCGGTCCAGCGGACCTTTCGGACGTTCGAGGCGAAGCGCAACTCGCTGACGCCGTGCTCAGCGTACGACCGTTGCGCCTCGACCAGCGATGGCGGGTTGGCGCCACCGCCGGAGGTCGGATCGGCGAACTGAAACGGATCGTCTTCCCAGAAGCAGATCCGGCAGATCTCGTAGTCTCCCCGTCCGGCCAGGCCCACGTAGCCGCAGCAGGCGCAGGCAATGGTCCGCCGGGCCCAGATCAGAACTTCATCCCGGGCATGCCGCCCATCAGGCCGGCCATCGGGCCGGCGGCTTCCTGCATCATCTGGGCCTGCTTGGCTTCCAGCTTCTTCTTGGCGTCGGCGTGGGCGGCGACGATCAGGTCGGAGATCACCTCGCCCTCGCCCGGCTCGATCAGGCTGTCGTCCAGCACGACCTTCTTCAGGTCGCCGCCGCCCGACAGGGTGACGGTGACCATGCCGCCGCCGGCGGTGCCTTCGATCAGGACCTCGGCGAGGCGGGATTGGGCGTCGGCCAGCTTCTGCTGCATGGCCTGGGCCTGCTTCATCAGGCCGCTGAGGTCTTTCATGGTCTGCTCCTCGAAAGGTTCTTTCCCTCCCCCTTGATGGGGGAGGGGCAGGGGTGGGGGTGGAAGCGCCGGCGGGTTCGGGCGCGGCCGGGCCGCATCCTGAAAAGCCGTGTCACCCCCATCCCCGGCCCTTCCCCCATCAAGGGGGAAGGGGGAAATCAATCCTCGGCCTCGTCCGGCTCGATCGGCGCGGGTTCGGGGGCCAGGACCTTGCGGATCTCGACGATCTCGGTGCCCGGGAAGGCCGACAGCACCGAGGCCACGAACGGGTCGGACTTGATGGCGGCCAGGGCTTCGCGCTCCTCGCGCTTCTGGCGTTCCATCAGGCTTTCGGCCCCGCCGCCGCCCTCGGCGGCGATCAGCCAGGGCTGGCCGGTCCATTCCTTCAGCGCGCGGACCAGGCGGCCGGCCAGGTTCCCCGGCGCGCCGGGGGCGGCCTCGAAGGTGATGGCGCCGGGGCGGAAGCTGATCGGGCGGACATATTGCTCGACGTCTAGCCTCAGCCCGATGTCGCGCTTTTCGGCGATCAGCTTCAGCACGTCGTCGAACGAGGCCAGCACGGGGGCGGCCGGGGCGGCGCCGACGGCGGCCATGGCGCGCGGCGCGGCCGAGACCGCTCCGCCCGGCGCCGCGCCGCCTCCGACTGCGACGCCGCCGCCCGGACCACCCGGATTGCCGCCGTCGCGCAGGACCTTCAGCGCATCCTCCGGACCCGGCAGGTCGGCGGCGTAGCACAGGCGGATGATCGCCATCTCGGCGGCGGCCATGGCGTCGGGCGCGCGGCGCACCTCGTCATGGGCCTTGAGCAGCATCTGCCACAGGCGCGCCATGGTCCCGGCGCTGGTCTGGGCGCCGACCGAGGTCAGGCGCGCGGCCTGCTCCTTGGGCATCGACAGGGCCTCCGGGCCCAGCGCCTTGGCCACCGAGGCGGCGTGGCTGTGGTCCAGGAGGTCGAGCATCACCACCACCGGGTCGGCGCCGAAGCCCCACAGCTGGCGGAAGGTGGTCAGGGCCTCGCCCGGCTTGCCGCTCATCACCTGTTCGAAGAGAGCGATGGTCTGGCTGCGGTCGGCCAGGCCCAGCATGTCGCGCACGACGGCGGCGGTGACCGTCTGGCCGCGCTCGGTCTGGACGATGGCCTGGTCGAGCAGCGAAAGGCCGTCACGGGCCGAGCCCTCGGCCGCGCGGGCGATCAGGGCCAGGGCGTCGGGATCGATCCTGGCGCCTTCGCGCTGCGAGATGCGGTCGAAGTGCCTGGCCAGCACGTCCGGCTCGATCCGGCGCAGGTCGAAGCGCTGGGTGCGCGACAGGATCGTCACCGGAACTTTTCGGATCTCGGTGGTGGCGAAGATGAACTTGGCGTGCGGCGGCGGCTCTTCCAGCGTCTTCAGCAGCGCGTTGAACGCGGCCGTCGACAGCATGTGCACTTCGTCGATGATGTAGACCTTGTAGCGCGCCTCGACCGGGGCGTAGCGCACCCCGTCCAGCAGCTCGCGCATCTCGTCGACCTTGGTGCGGCTGGCGGCGTCGAGCTCCAGCACGTCCATGTGCCGGCCCTCGATGATGGCCCGGCAGTGGCGGCCTTCGGTGGAAAGGTCGACCGACGGGCCGTGGACGGTGTCGCTCTCGTAGTTCAGGGCCCGGGCCAGCAGGCGGGCGGTGGTGGTCTTGCCGACCCCGCGAACGCCGGTGAGCATGAAGGCGTGGGCGATGCGGCCGGTCGAGAAGGCGTTGGCCAGGGTGCGGACCATGGCCTCCTGGCCGATCAGGTCCTCGAAGGTGCGCGGGCGGTACTTGCGGGCCAGCACGGTATAGGCCGCGCCGGCCTCTTCCGGTTCGGGCTCGGGCAGGGGCTTGGCCGCGATCGGGGCCGCCATGGGCGCGGGCGCCGGCGCCTCGCCGAAGATGTCGGCCGTGTTCTCGTCTCGCTCGGGCGCTTCCTCGCGATCGAACGCGGGCTCGTCCCAGGGCGGAGCGGAATCGGGCGTGAGGTCGTGGTCGGCCATGGGCGCAGTCTAGAGCGTCGGCGGTCGCGGCAAAAGGCTCGCGCGCGCTTGCTGGCGCGGATGCTGACGGATTTTCGGGGCAAGGTGGAGACCGGCGGGCGACCCGAGGGTGATCTCGTTGTGGCTGCTGCCTTCCGGCCCTGACCAGGTTGGCGAGGCCATCGTCCGTCGCCGATCTCCGAGGGGGTATATCGCGACTCATCGCGCGATATGCAAGCGCCAAGCGCTCCGCGTCATGACGACTCTTCGCCGCGACCCGTCGCTGGGCGGGCGCCGAGCGTCAAAACCCCTTACACTTTCGGCGGTCAGCCTCTACAGAATCAGCCATGCCGCTTTCCGAGATCGTCAACATCTTCGCGGGCAACCCGCTGGACCGCGCCGGCGAGCGCCGAGGCGACGCCAGCTGGATCGCCGAGAAGCTGGAGGACCCCCAGTCCCTGGCCGTGGCCGTGTGGAACGGCAAGGTCCTGATCGAGGACTCGCCTTCAGCCGATGAAGAGCCGACCGGCGTCCAGATCGCCTACCTGCGCGCCGACATGGCCAGGGAACTGGCCGGCACCGACGAGCGCCTGCTGTTCATGGGCCTGTGGAAGGACATCGCCGTCTTCGCCGTCGACCTGGAGGGCGCGGCCGATCCGTCCGAGGGCGCGCTCCAGGGGCTTGGCCGGTTCGAGGACCTGCGCGGCGCGGCCGCGACCCTGCCCGCGCCCGACGCCGGCATCCTGGCCACCGCCAAGTCGATGTTCGAATGGCGGCGCAAGCACCCGTTCTGCGCCAACTGCGGCAACAAGAGCGACATCGCCGACGGCGGCTGGAAGCGCATCTGCCCGTCCTGCCACGCCGAGCACTTCCCGCGCACCGACCCGGTGGCGATCATGCTGGCCGTGCACGGCGGCAAGTGCCTGCTGGGCCGCCAGGCGGCCTGGCCCGCCGGCATGTTCTCGGCCCTGGCCGGCTTCGTCGAGCCTGGCGAGACCATCGAGGAGGCCTGCGCCCGCGAGCTGAAGGAAGAGGCCGGCCTGGTCGCCACCAAGGTCCGCTACCACTCCAGCCAGCCCTGGCCGTTCCCCGCTTCGCTGATGATGGGCATGATCGCCGAGGTCGACAGCGACCAGGCCGCCCCCGACCAGACCGAACTGGAAGCCGTCCGCTGGTTCGACAAGGACGAGGCGAAAGCCCTGATCCGCGGCGAGATCGACGACGCCTTCGCGCCCCCGACCCTGGCCATCGCGCACCAGCTGATCAAGACCTGGTGCGAGAGCGAGGGGTGAGCAGGCCTCCCGAGCCCTCTCTCTCTCGAAGAGAGAGGGCTCAGGTTTGCGTCCCTCACCCCGCCAGCCTCACCCACTCCCGCGCCACCAGCGCCACCAGCACCAGCGTCGACAGGCCAAACGCCAGGAACCGCGCCATCACGATGTTGACGCTCGCCTGCACCAGGCTGTGCACGATCCGCAGGGCGACATAGGTCCAGGCCAGCGCCACGGCCGTCCCGTCGCCGTGGCCGGCGACGAAGATCGTCAGGGCCGCCGCGTAGAAGATCGTCGGCTGCTCCATCAGGTGGTTGTAGTTGTGGGCCGCCTGGCGGGCGGCGTCGGGCAGCACGTCCAGCGCGCCGGGAAAGCGGGCGTCCTGCGGCTTGATCCCGGCCTTGGTCATCGCCGGCAGCCGCTGGGCGTACATCCACGCCCACATCACCAGCGACCAGCTCACCAGCGCCAGCACCGGCGCGATCATCGTGTTCATCGGTCTTGCCTCCCCAGGCGATTGTCATGAAGCCAGGCTATTGGGCGAGCGCGGATATTTGAAGCCTGCCCCTGGGGACGGCGTCGTGGCGCGGCGGCGGCCGCAAGGCTAGGCTTGCAGCCCCTGATGGAGAGACCGATGTTGATCGCCTTCGCTTTCGTCGCGGCCCTGGGCGGGCAGGACGAGCCGCCGGACTTCGCCGGTTCGATCGCCTGCGTCGGCGTCGCCCAGCAGGCGGTCAAGGACATGCGGACGCTCAAGCGCGCGGCCAGGAAGGACCCCGCGGAACTGGCCCAGCTCGAAAGCATCGACGCGGTCTGGAAGCGGGTGGGTGTCGACGCCGCCCGCTCGGCCGAGGCGACGGCGGCGAGCGAAGGCAAGACGCCGGCCGAGCAGCACGTTCTTGGGGTCCAGACCCGAAGGGCCTTCGACACCGCGCCGCCCGAACTCAGGAACGCGATGGCCGAGAGCTGCATCTACAAGTTCGCCCGCGACGAGTGGGACAAGCGCAACAGGTAGGGCCTGGTCAGCGCTTCTTCAGCGTCTCTTCCATGCCGCGGCGGGCCAGTTCGTCGGCGCGTTCGTTGTGCTCGTGGCCGGCGTGACCCTTGACCCAGCGCCAGTCGACCTCGTGGCGCAGGCGCGCCGCATCCAGGCGCTGCCACAGGTCGACGTTCTTCACCGGGCTCTTGTCGGCGGTCTTCCAGCCCTTGGCCTTCCAGCCATGGATCCACTGGGTGACGCCCTTCATCACGTACTGGCTGTCGGTGTGCAGCTCGGCCTTGGTCGGGCGGTTCAGCGCCTCCAGGGCCATGATCGCGCCCATCAGCTCCATGCGGTTGTTGGTCGTCGCCAGCTCGCCGCCGCAGATCTCCTTGCGCTTTTCGCCGTACATCAGCACCGCGCCCCAGCCGCCGGGGCCGGGATTACCGCGGCAGGCGCCGTCGGTGTAGATGATCAGCTTCGGGGTCACGACCCAATCCTCACTTAAACGCGCCCGAACAGCGACAGGCCCTCGCGGTGGACGGCCAGCTTGCGCTCGTATTCCAACGGGTCCTTCGGACGCACCAGGGCGCCGGCCGGCGTGGCGTTCCAGTCGGCCAGGCGGGTCAGGAAGAAGCGCATGGCCGCGCCGCGCGCCAGCATCGGCAGGGCGTCGCGCTCGGCCGGGCTCAGGGGGCGGCGGCGCTCGTAGCCCGCGACCAGGGCCTGGGCTGCGGTGACGTTGAAGCTGCCGTCGGCCTCGAAGCACCACGCGTTCAGGGTCACGGCCACGTCGTAGGCGTAGGCGTCGTCGCAGGCGAAGTAGAAGTCGATGGTCGCCGCGAACTTGCCGTCGGTCCTGAAGAAGACGTTGTCGGGGAAGTAGTCGGCGTGGATCGTGCCCGTGGGCAGATTGCGCGGCCAGGCCAGGGCCATCTCGGCCAGGTCCTTGTCGATCGTCGCGGCCAGGCCCGGCTTCAGGTCCTCGGCGGCCTGGCGGTGCCTGGAGAACAGCGGGGCCCAGTGCGGCTGGCCAAGATCATTGGCGCGGCGGCCGGCATAGCCTTCGCCGGCCAGGTGCAGCCAGGCCAGGCCTTCGCCGGCCTCGCGGCAGTGGGCGGGGCTGGGCTTGCGCACCGACAGGCCCGGCATGAACCCGACGATGGCGGCCGGCTTGCCGCGCAGGGTCTTGAGGGTCTTGCCCGCCTTGTCGGGAACCGGCCGCGCGGACGGGTAGCCGCGATCGGCCAGCCAGCCCAGGAGGTCGAGGAAATAGGGCAGGTCCTCAGGGCGAGCGCGGCGCTCGTAGACCGTCAGGATGTAGCGGCCCGTCTCCGTCTCCAGCAGGAAGTTGGAGTTCTCCACGCCCTCGGCGATGCCCTTGAACGCCAGCGGGGCGCCCAGGTCGTACTCGGCCAGGAAGGCTTCGAGCTCTTGGTCGGTGATGTCGGTGTAGACGGCCATGGTCGCGGGATGCGGCGCCGCGCGCTGGCGGTCAAGCGGGGCGGCCCTAGAAACCCTCTCTCATCGAGAGAGGGAGGGGCCCGCGCCGAAGGCGTGGGAGGGTGAGAGGTTACAGTCTCGCACAACCAGGCGCAGAGGTTCGGCCTGCCCCATGCGGCGGAGCACGCAGGGAAAATTGGGCCAAGGGTGAAACCTCTCACCCTCCCACCGCTTCGCGGCGGGCCCCTCCCTCTCTCTCAGAGAGAGGGGATTTCTAAGCCGTCGTCAGCAGCCGGGGCAGCTTGAACGTCACCGTTTCACGCGCCTCGACCAGTTCTTCGATCTCGATGTCGAAGTGGCCGCTGATGGCGTCGATGACGCCCTGCACCAGGTCTTCAGGGGCGGAGGCGCCGGCCGTCAGGCCGATGGTCGAAACGCCGTCGAACCAGCTCCAGTCCAGGCCCGAGGCGTCGTCGATCAGGTAGGCGGCCTTGGCCCCGGCCTTCAGGCCCACTTCCTTCAGGCGCACCGAGTTGGACGAATTGCGCGAGCCGACCACCAGAATGAGGTCGGAGGCCTCGGCCAGCATCTTCACCGCGTCCTGGCGGTTGGTGGTGGCGTAGCAGATGTCTTCCTTGTGCGGCGCGGCGATGCCCGGGAAGCGCTCCTTGAGCATGGCCACGATGTCGGCGGTGTCGTCGACCGACAGGGTGGTCTGGGTCAGGAAGGCCACGTTCGAGGCGTCCTTGGGCTGCCAGGTCCGCGCGTCGTCGATGTCCTCGATCAGGGCCACCGTGCCCTCGGGCAGCTGGCCCATGGTGCCGACGACCTCGGGGTGGCCGGCGTGGCCGATCAGCACGATCTCGCGGCCGTTGTCGAAGTGCTTCTGGGCCTCGACGTGCACCTTGGAGACCAGCGGGCAGGTGGCGTCGAGATAGATCATCTGCCGCGACTTGGCCTCGGCCGGCACCGATTTCGGCACGCCGTGGGCCGAGAACACCACCGGGCGGTCGTCGGGGGCTTCGTTCAGCTCCTCGATGAAGATCGCGCCCAGGGCTTTGAGCCGATCGACCACGTGGCGGTTGTGGACGATCTCGTGGCGCACATAGACCGGCGCGCCGAACTTCTCGATGGCCCGCTCGACGATCTGGATGGCCCGGTCGACCCCGGCGCAGAAGCCGCGCGGGCTGGCCAGGAACAGGCGGAGCTTCGGGCGGACCGGGGGATGGATCGGGGCGGGCGTGGTCATGGCGCGGAACCTAAGCGTTCGCGCGTCCATGCGCCAGACGTGCCGCGCATGGCGTTTTGACGACCAAGCTGCAACGTGCGCCCGTTGCGAGGTCACGCATATGCCTTTATCAGGCTGCATGACGCCGGGTGGGGCCTTTCCCTTTCTGGCAATCCTTCTCGAACCGGACGTTTCATGCGCCGCACGCTTTCCGTCGCCTTCAGCGCCCTGATGGCCCTGTCGATCGCCGTCACCGCCACCAGCGCCTACGCCCAGGGCGGCGGTCGCGGCGGCCAGGGCGGCGGCCAGGAGGACGACGGCTCCAAGAAGAAGAAGCGCGACGAGGAGTGGAACCAGCCCAAGGCCCCGCTGGCCCAGCTGCGCAACGCCGGTCCGTGCCCCTTCGTGAAGGTGCTGTACGACGCCAGCCGCTATGTCGAGTTCAAGGGCGGCAAGGAAAGCGCCGCCTCCACCGGCTACACCGGCGAGATCCAGGGCGTGTCCTCGGGCTGCGCCTACAAGAGCGACGAGCCGATCAAGATGCAGGTCGAGGTGCTGTTCGCCCTGGGCCGCGGCCCCGAAGCGACCGAGACCCGCAAGACCTACCGCTACTGGGTGGCCGTGACCGAGCGCAACAAGTCGGTGCTGGCCAAGGAATATTTCGACCTGCCGATCACCTTCCCGGCCAGCGGCGACCGCGTCTACGCCACCGAGAAGCTGCAGACCATCACCATCCCGCGCGCCGAAGCCACGACGAGCGGCAGCAATTTCGAAGTCCTGATCGGCTTCGACGTCACCCCGGAAATGGCCGCCTTCAACCGCGACGGCAAGCGCTTCCGCGTCAACGCCGGCCAGGCCGCCCAAGCCCAGCAAGCAGGGACTCCTCCTAAGCAATGAACGATTTGAAGCGGTCCTTGAGCGAGGCGGCCGCGGCCGCTTTCCAGGCCGCCGGACTGTCTCCCGACTTCGGGCGCGTCACGGCGTCCGACCGGCCCGACCTGGCCGACTTCCAGTGCAACGGCGCCCTCGCCGCGGCCAAGAGCGCCAAGCGTAACCCCCGCGAAATCGCCGTCCAGGTGGTCGAGCAGCTGAAGGCCGACCCGCGCCTGGCCTCGGTCGAGATCGCCGGCGTCGGCTTCATCAACATGCGCGTCAGCCCCGCGGCCCTAGCCGCCCGCGCCGACGAGATCGCCGCCGACGAGCGCGCCGGCGCCAGCCTGCTGGCCGATCCGCGCCGCGTGCTGGTCGACTATGCCGGCCCCAACGTCGCCAAGCCGATGCACGTGGGCCACCTGCGCGCCTCGATCATCGGCGAGTCGATCAAGCGCCTGTACCGCTTCCGCGGCGACCAGGTGGTGGGCGACGCCCACTTCGGCGACTGGGGCTTCCAGATGGGCCTGCTCATCACCGCGGTGATGGACGAGGACGCCTTCATCTCCGCCCTGATGGACAAGCTGCCCGACGCCCCGCGCGACTTCTCCGACGCCGACGCCGCCAAGGTGCGCGCCGAGTTCGCCGGCCGGGTGACCCTGGCCGACCTCGACCGCCTGTACCCGGCCGCCGCCGCGCGCGCCAAGGAAGACGCCGAGTATCGCGACCGCGCCCGCAAGGCGACGGCCGACCTGCAGAACGGCCGCTTCGGCTACCGTCTGCTGTGGAAGCACTTCGTCGACGTCAGCCGCGTGGCCCTGGAACGCGAGTTCCACGCCCTGGGCGTCGACTTCGACCTGTGGAAGGGCGAAAGCGACGCCGACCCGCTGATCGCGCCGATGGTGCGCCAGCTGGAGGACAAGGGCCTGCTGGTCGAGGACCAGGGCGCCCGCATCGTCCGCGTGGCCCGTCCTGGCGAGACCAAGAAGAAGAAGCTGCCCGACGGCTCGGTGATCGAGGTCGAAAGCCCCGATCCGCTGCTGGTGGTCTCGTCGGAAGGCTCGGCCATGTACGGCACGACCGATCTGGCCACGATCCTGGATCGCCGCCAGTCGTTCGACCCGCACCTGATCCTCTACTGCGTCGACCAGCGCCAGGCCGACCACTTCGAGCAGGTGTTCCGCGCCGCCTACCTGGCCGGCTACGCCCAGCCGGGCGGCCTGGAGCACATCGGCTTCGGCACCATGAACGGCGCCGACGGCAAGCCGTTCAAGACCCGCGCCGGCGGCGTCCTGAAGCTGCACGACCTGATCGAGATGGCCCGCGAAAAGGCCCGCGAGCGCCTGCGCGAAGCCGGCCTGGGCGCCGAACTGTCGCCGGAAGCCTTCGAGGAGACCGCGCACAAGGTCGGCGTCGCCGCCCTGAAGTTCGCCGACCTGCAGAACTTCCGCGGCACCTCCTACGTCTTCGACCTCGACCGCTTCACCAGCTTCGAGGGCAAGACCGGTCCGTACCTGCTGTACCAGACCGTCCGCATCAAGAGCATCCTGCGCAAGGCCGCCGACCAGGGCGCCCAAGGCGGGGCCGTGATCGTGGCCGAACCGGCCGAACGCGACCTGACCCTGCTGCTGGACGCCTTCGAGGGCGCCCTGTCGGAGGCCTACGACAAGAAGGCCCCCAACTTCGTGGCCGAGCACGCCTACAAGCTGGCCCAGGGCTTCTCGAAGTTCTACGCCGCCTGCCCGATCCTGGGCGCCGACGAGCCGGCCGTGCGCGCCTCGCGCCTGACCCTGGCCCAGACGGCCCTCAAGCAGCTTGAGCTGGCGCTCGACCTGCTGGGCGTCGAGACGCCGGAACGGATGTAAGTCCCTAAGGGAGGGGCGGGCCTTGTCGGCCCGCTCTTCTTCTCCCTTCCCCCTTTGATGGGGGAAGGGCCGGGGATGGGGGTGACAGCGGTTCAAGACCTGGCGCGAGCCTGACCGCCGCACTCACCCCCACCCCTGCCCCTCCCCCATCGAGGGGGAGGGATTAGGTTAAATTGAACCCCGCCACATTCTCCGTCGTCACCGGCCCGGCCACCTTACCGACGCTCACCTTGCGCAGCCGCACGTCGCGCACCGGCAGGTCCTTCTCGCCCTTGATGCTGCACACCGAGCCGGCCTCCTCGACCCGCACGTCGGAAACCCGCAGGCCCTCGATCGTGGTGAGCCGCCGCTCGTAGGTCGGAACCAGGGTGCGCCACTGGTAGAGCACGTCGGTGTCGATCGCGAGCACGCTGCCGGCGATCTTCGTGGCGCTGACATTGCGCATGTGGATGTTGCGCACGAAGCCGCCGCGCCGCTCGTTGGTCTTGACGAACAGCAGGTTGGCGATCGGCACGGCCCAGCCGTCATCGCCTTTCCCGTCGCCGACGAAGTGACAGTTGTCGACGAAGACGTTCTCGATCCCGGCCGACAGCTCGCTGCCCACGGCCATCAATTGGTGGCCGTTGCGGATCTTGCAGTCGCGCATGACGACGTTGCGGGTGGGAACGCCCAGTCGCCAGGCGTCCTGGTCGCGGCCCGACTTCACCGACACCGCATCGTCGCCCTGGTCGAACACGCAGTCCTCGATCAGCACGTTCTGGCTCATCTCCGGATCGACGCCGTCGTTGTTGTGGCCGTGGGCGCGGATCTTCACCCGCCGGATGACCACGTCGGTGCAGAGGAACGGGTGGATCACCCAGAACGGGCTGTCCTCGATGCTGACGTCCTCGACCAGCACGTGGCGGCAGCGGTTGAACTGGATGAACTGCGGGCGAAGATTGGCCTCGCCGGCCGTCATCCGGCGCTCGCTGACCGGCTCGCCCTTGGCGGCCTGGTGATAGAGCGCCACCAGGGCGTCCATGTGCGGCTTGGGCCGCTTGTACCACTCGCGCCAGACGTCCAGCTTGGCCTTCAGCCGGCCAGGGCCGGTGATCGCCACGTTCTCGCAGTCGAAGGCGTAGACCAGCGGCGAGTAGTTCCAGCACTCCAGCCCCTCCCAGGTCGTCTGGACGGGCGGCAGGTAGTCGGCGGGCTTTTCGGAGAACAGCAGGGTGGCGCCCTTGGCCAGGTGCAGGGCGACGTTGCTCTTGAAGTGGATCTTGCCGGTCGGCCAGGTCCCCTCGGGGACCACCACCACCCCCGCGCCGGCGGCGTTGGCCGCCGTGATCGCCGCGGCGATGGCGGCGCTGGTCTTGGCCTGGTCGCCCTGGTCGGCGCCGAAGTCGGTGATGACAAAGCGCCTGGCGCGGGAGAAGTCGGGCACGCCGATCGAGGGCATGTCGAACGGCGCGGTGGGTCGCACCAGCCTGCGGGGAAAGGGCTTGGCGATGGCCAGGCCGGGAATCAGCGGGGCGAGGATCCCGGCGCCCAGCGCGGTCCGCCGGGTGGTCTGAACGATAGCCATGCCGCGTCTCCCGATGCCGGGCGTTCGCCGCCCTTGTCGGGGTGCATTGCTCGCATGATGGGATGCGAAGTCAATATTCGGGATTTGATTAGGCGGGCGCGCAAGGGGACCTCCCCCTGTGGGGGAGGCGATCGCGCAGCGATCGGTGGGGGGAGTTGTTCGAACTTGGCCAATGCGAGGGAAGCTGAAAACGACCCCCCACCGGCCTTCGGCCGCCTCCCCCAGAGGGGGAGGTTCCTAAACGAGCCGCTCCAGCCCGGCCCGCGCCGCCTTCAGGAACACGCTGGGCAGCGCCGACAGCCCCTCGTGCGGGGTCCAGACGAAGTCGCCGGCGACGTCGGCCTCGGCGACCATCACCCGCAGGGTCAGCGAGAAGTGGGTGAAGACGTGCTCCACCGCGCCCAGGTCGCGCCAGGGGGCCAGGATCGGGGCGGCGCGGGCGGCTTCGTCATCCGACCAGGGGCGGTCGCGCCAGTCCGAGGTCGGCAGGCCCAGCATGCCGCCCAGCAGGCCCTTGTCCGGACGCCGCACCAGGGCCGTCTCGCCCCGGCGGCTGACGATATAGGCCACGCCGTGGCGGCGCGGGCGGTCGGCCTTCTTGGTGCGGCGGGGAAAGGTCTCGGGCGCGCCCCTGGCCCCGGCCGCGCAGAACGGCTCGACCGGGCAGCGGTCGCACAGCGGGGCCTTGGGCTTGCAGATGGTGGCGCCCAGGTCCATCAGCGCCTGTGCCCAGTCGCCGGGGCGATCGTCGGTGACCAGGCCGGCGGCCAGGCGCTTGAGTTCCGGCTTGGCGTCGGGCAGCGGCGTCTCCACCGCGAACAGTCGCGCCATCACCCGCTCGACATTGCCGTCGACGACGTTGGCCGCCTGGTCGAAGGCGATCGCCGCCACGGCGGCGGCGGTGTAGGCGCCCACGCCCGGCAGGGCCAGAAGGCCCTCTTCGGTATTGGGGAACTCGCCGCCGTGCTGGTGGGCCACCGCGCGGGCGCAGGCCAGCAGGTTGCGGGCCCGGGCGTAGTAGCCAAGCCCCGCCCAGGCGGCCATCAGCTCGCCGTCCTGCTCGGCCGCCAGGGCCTCGACGGTGGGCCAGCGCTGGGTGAAGGCCAGGAAATAGGGCGTGGCGTGCGGCACCGTGGTCTGTTGCAGCATCACCTCCGACAGCCACACCCGGTAGGGGTCGCTGCGCAGGCCCATGGCGCCGGCGGCGGGGCCGGTTCGCCACGGCAGCACCCGCGCCTCGCGGTCGTACCAGGAAAGCAGGGCTGAGCGGATCGCGGCGACGTCGGTCATTGTCCGCCTCCTATCGCAAATCCACGCGCGCGAGGGGAGGGGGGCGTGCTAGCATTGTGAGGCAATGTATCGCCGCACGCTGCCCACGGCCGACGAGGCCCTGAAGATCCTGTCGCGCCGCCGCACCCGGCCGCCGATGCGCGTGCCGCCGCCGGCCGGCAAGAGCCTGGCCAAGTTCATCCGCGAGCTCGACAAGAAGCACGGCCAGGGTCCCGGCGCGCTGCAGGCCCGCTGGAAGGAGATCGTCGGCGAGAGCCTGGCCCGCCGCACCGAGCCCGTCCGCATCATCAAGAGCCGCACCGGCGAGGGCGGCACGCTGGAACTGCGCGTCGACGGCCCCGTCGCCTCGCTGATCCAGCACCAGGTTCCCCAGATCACCCAGCGCCTGGACCTCTTGCTGGGCAAGGGCGCGGTGACCCGGCTGCGCATCGTCCAAGGGCCCGTGCGCGTCGCCGCGGCCGCCTCGGCCCCGCCGCGTCCGCGCCGCCGGCCGCCGCTCGACGCGGCCCAGGAGCGCGACCTGGCCTCCAGCCTGTCCGACCAGCCCGAAGGCCCGCTGAAAGAGGCGCTGCTGAAGCTGGGGCGCGGCGTGCTGCGCAACGAGCGTTGACAACCTTCGCGGGTTGCCGCTGATGCGCGAAAGCCTCATCGGCGCCATTTTCACGCGGCTAAAGAATCGCGCTTAACTTCACTGTTCACGTTCGAGGAAGACCCGACCATGCGCTCGCCCCTTCGCCGGATCCTGCTCGCCGCGACCCTGGTCGCCAGCGTCGCCGGCCTGTCCGCCTGCAACAAGTCGGGCTCGACCGTCACGGCCGACGACATGAGCCTGGGCAACCCCAACGCCAAGGTCACGGTCATCGAGTACGCCTCGGCCTCCTGCGTCCACTGCGCCAAGTGGAACGAGGAAGTGTTCCCGGACTTCAAGAAGAAGTACATCGACACCGGCAAGGTGAACTACGTCTACCGCGAGTTCCTGACCGCCCCGCCGCAGGTGGCCGCCGCCTCGTTCCTGCTGGCCCGCTGCGCCGGCAAGGACAAGTATTTCTCGGTGCTGGACTCGGTCTATCGCTCGCAGGAAGAGATGTTCACCACCGGCGACTATCGCGGCGTGCTGCTGCGCATCGCCCAGTCGTCGGGCCTGAACGAGCAGCAGTTCGACGCCTGCGTCAGCGACGAGAAGGCCCTGAAGGCCCTCAACGACCGCATTGAGCGCTACTCGAAGGAAACCGACATCAAGGGCACCCCGACCTTCGTCATCAACGGCAAGAAGCTGAACGACGAAGGCGGCGAGGCTCCGATGACCCAGCTGGACGCGGCCATCGAAGCGGCGAGCAAGTAAGCATGATCCTGGACCGGCGCGCGCTGATCGTCTCGGGCCTGGCGGCCGCGACCGCCATGCCGACGCTTGCGTGCGCCGCGCCCTTGCCCGCCCAGCCGGGCGACCACGTCCTGGGTTCGCCCAAGGCCAAGGTGCAGATCGTCGAGTACGCCTCGATGAGCTGCGGCCACTGCGCCCACACGGCCATGGAGGTCATGCCGGCGATCAAGAAGCGCTACATCGACACGGGCAAGGCGCGCCTCGTGTTCCGCGAGTTCCTGACCCCGCCCTACGACCTGGCCGGCGCCGGCTTCCTGCTGGCCAACCGCGTGCCGCCGGCCCGCTATTTCGAGGCGGTCGACGCGATCTTCGCCGCCCAGAAGTCGATGTACCAGACCGGCGACTACTGGGGCGGCCTGCTGGGCGTGGCCAAGCGCTTCGGCCTGACCGAGGCCCAGCTGGAAGCGACCCTCAACGACAAGGCCGCGCTGGCCGCGCTGAACGCCCGCGTCGAGGCTTCGGCAAAGCGCGACAGGATCGAGGGCACCCCGACCTTCTTCGTCAACGGCGCCCAGCTGGTCGGCGACGTCACCGTGGACGACCTGGCCCAAGCCATCGACAAGGCCCTGAAGGGCTAGCGGGCGGGCGCGGCCGTGCAGTTCCAGCGTCTGCGCCTCTCCGGCTTCAAGTCCTTCGTCGAGCCGACGGAGTTCCGGATCGAGCCTGGCCTGACGGGCATCGTCGGGCCCAACGGCTGCGGCAAGTCCAACCTGCTGGAAGCCCTGCGCTGGGTGATGGGCGCCAACTCGGCCAAGGCCATGCGAGCCGGCGGCATGGACGACGTGATCTTCGCCGGATCGGGCAACCGCCCGCCGCGCAACCACGCCGACGTCACCCTGACCATCGACAACGCCGACCGCACCGCGCCGGCCAGCTTCAACGACGATCCGGTGCTGGAGGTCGTGCGCCGCATCGACCGCGGGGCCGGCTCGACCTACCGCATCAACGGCCGCGAGGTGCGCGCCCGCGACGTCCAGCTCCTGTTCGCCGACGCCTCGACCGGGGCCAACTCGCCGGCCCTGGTGCGCCAGGGCCAGATCAGCGAGCTGATCGGCGCCAAGCCGCAGAACCGCCGCCGCATCCTGGAAGAGGCCGCCGGGGTCTCGGGCCTGCACACCCGCCGCCACGAGGCGGAGCTGCGGCTGCGGGCCGCCGAAAGCAACCTGACCCGCCTGGAAGACGTGGCTCGCGAGCTGGAGACGGCGCTGAACCGCCTCAAGCGCGAGGCCCGCCAGGCCGAGAAATACAAGCGCCTGTCGGCCGAGATCCGCGCCGTGCAGGGGGCTGTGCTGTTCGCCCGCTGGGCCGAGGCTCGCGACACGCTGGAGCGCACCCAGTCCGAGGCCACGCAGTCGGCCCGCGAAGTCGAGGAGACGGCCCGCGCCGCCGCCGCCGGCCAGGGCGCGATCGTCACGGCCGAGGCCGCCATGCCGCCGCTGCGCGAAGAGGCGGCGATCGCCCAGGCGGTGCTGGGCCAGCTGGCCATCCAGAAGGACCGCGCCGAACGCGACGCGGCCGCCGCCGCCGCCGAGTTCCAGCGCCTGTCGGCCGACCTGTCCCGCATCGACGACGACCGCGCCCGCGAGCAGCAGACCGCCGAGGACGCGGGCCGCAGCCTGGCCCGCATCGAGCCGGAGCTGGCCGAGGTGCGCGGCCTGATCGCCGCCGCCCCCGAGCGCGGCCCCGAGCTGGAGACCGCCGCCAAGGCCGCCGAGGCCGCGCGGGCCGAGGCCGACAGCGCCGTCGAGCGGCTGGCGGCCCAGTCCGCCGCCGAGGAAGCCCGCGCCCGCGCCGCCGCCCAGCGCCTGGCCGAGGCCGAGAGCCGCCTGGCCCGGACCGTCCGCGCCCTGGACCAGGCCAAGGCCGAGCGCGCCGCCGTCGGTCCGGCCGTCGATCCCGCCGCGGCCGAGGCCCGCCAGCGTTTCGCGAACGCGGAAGCCCAACTGGCCGCCGCCCGCGCCGCCCTGGAAGCCGCCGAGGCCGAGCGCACCACGGCCGCCCAGGCCGAGGGCGCGGCCCGGGATCTGGCCCGCAAGGCCGAGGACCAGCTGGGCCGCCTGCGCACCGAGGCCCGGGGCCTGGCCCAGCTGACCGCCCCGCGCGCCAAGAGCGGCTTCTCGCCCGCCCTCGACGCGGTGACGCCCGACAAGGGCTATGGCGCGGCCCTGGCCGCCGCCCTGGGCGACGACCTGGAAGCCGCGCTCGACGCCCGCGCGCCCTCGCACTGGGCCGGGGCCGACGCGCCCGCGACATCCTGGCCCGAGGGCGTCCAGCCGCTGGCCCCGCTGGTCAAGGCGCCCGCCGAACTGGCCGCGCGCCTGGCCATGGTCGGCCTGGTGGACCGCGCCGACGCCGCGCGCCTGGCCAGGAACCTGCCCGTGGGCGCGCGGCTGGTCTCCAAGGAAGGCGACCTGTGGCGCTGGGACGGCTTCGTCGCCAAGGCCGACGCCCCCAAGCCGGCCGCGGTCCGCTTGGAGCAGCGCACCCGCCTCTCCGAAGTCGAGGCCGAGATCGACGCGGTCGCGCCCCAGGCCGAGGCCGCCACCGCCGCCCTGAAGACCGCCGCCGACCGCCTGCGCGCCGCCGAGGACGCGTTGCGCGACAAGCGCCGGGGTCCGCCCGACGCCGAGCGCCTGCTGAACGGGGCCCGCGAGACCGTGGCCCGCTACGAGCGCGAGGCCGCTCAGCGCGAGGCCCGCGCCCAGTCGCTGGACGACACCATCGCCCGTTTCGAGGCCGAGCGGGCCGAGGCCGACGAGGCCCTGGCGGGTGTCCGCGCCGAGCAGGCGGCGGCTGAAAGCGTCGGCGACCTGGCCCCGCAGCTGGCGGCCGCCCGCCAGGCCGCCGCCGCCGCCCGCGAAGCCGCTTCGGCCGCCCGCTCGGCCCTGGATCTCGAAAACCGCGAGCGCGCCGGCCGCCAGCGCCGGCTGGAGAGCCTGGAGCGTGATCTCGGCGACTGGACCCGCCGCCGCGACGCCGCCGCCAAGCGGGCCGAGGCCCTGGAGGCCGACCGCGCCAAGGCCGCCGCCGCGCTTGAGGCCGCCCGCGCCGCGCCGGCCGAGCTGGAGGAGAAGCTGCTCGTTCTGGTCGATCAGTTCGACGCCGCCGAGCAGCGCCGGGCCAAGGCCAGCGACGCCCTGGAGGCGGCCGAGACCGCCCGCATCACCGCCGACCGCACCGCCCGCGCCGCCGACCAGGCCGCCGGCGAGGCCCGCGAGCGCCGCGCCGCCCTGGTCGCCCGCCTGGACGCCGCCCGCGAACGCTTCGCCGAGATCGCCTCGAACATCCGCGAGAGCGCCCGCATGGAGCCCGAGGCCCTGGGCCGCCACCTGGCCGGCGAGGCCGTGGCTGTCCCGAAGGACGCCGCTGGCGTCGAGGCCCACCTGTTTGCCCTCGAACGCGAGCGCGATGCGATCGGTCCGGTGAACCTGCGCGCGGAAGAAGAGGCCCAGGAATATGCCGGCCGGCTCGAGACCATGCGCATCGAACGCGCCGACCTGTCGGGCGCGGTGGCCAAGCTGCGCGACGGCATCGAGGAGCTGAACGCCGAGGGCCGCGAGCGCCTGCTGGCGGCGTTCGACGTCATCAACAACCACTTCCAGACCCTGTTCCAGGCTCTGTTCGGCGGTGGTCAGGCCGAGCTGCGGCTGATCGAAAGCGATGATCCTCTTGAAGCGGGCCTGGAGATCTTCGCCTGTCCGCCCGGCAAGCGCCTAGCCAGCATGAGCCTGATGAGCGGCGGCGAGCAGGCCCTGACCGCCAGCGCCCTGATCTTCGGCGTGTTCCTGGCCAATCCGGCCCCGATCTGCGTGCTGGACGAAGTCGACGCTCCGCTCGACGACGCCAATGTCGACCGCTACTGCAACATGCTCGACGAGATGCGCCGCCGCACCCTGACGCGCTTCATCGCCATCACCCACAACCCGGTGACCATGAGCCGCATGGACCGCCTGTTCGGCGTGACCATGTCCGAGCGCGGGGTCAGCCAGCTGGTGAGCGTGGACCTGTCGACCGCCGAGGAACTGGTGGCGGCGCAGTAGGGTGATCCTCCCCCTCTGGGGGAGGCGGCCCGAAGGGCCGGAGGGGGGACGTTTTCAGCTTGCGAGGCGTTGGCCGATTTCGCAGCCGCGCCCCTCTCCGTCGGCTTCGCCGACACCTCTCCCACAGGGAGAGGGTCTTAGCCTCCGAACAACCCCGCCGCCATCTGCCGCAGCGGATTGCTCGGATCGGCCAGCAGCTTGACGGCCATGGCGCAGGAGATCGTCACCAGCAGCGGCCGGATCAGCCGTGCGCCGAACCGCACGGCCAGCCGCGAACCGAGCTGGGCCCCGAGAAACGCTCCGACGGCCATCGCCAGGCCGATCGGCCAGATCACCGCGCCCTTGATGATGAACAGCGCCAGCGCCCCGACATTGCTGGCGGCGTTGGCCAGCTTGGTGTGGGCGGTGGCCTTCAGCACGCCGTAGCCGAGCAGGGTGACGATGGCGACCATGTAGAAGGCCCCCGCGCCAGGACCGAAGATCCCGTCATAGAAGCCGACGATCGGGGCGATGAAGCCTGCGAAGGCCGGCAGGGCCAGGCGGGATGGGCCGTCCTCGGCCTTCAGGGCCTTGGACAGGCCGAAATAGACGGCGATGACGATCAGCAGCACCGGCACGAGGCCGGCCAGGAACTTCGGCGACAGCAGGCTGGCGCACAGGGCGCCGGCGATCCCCGCCAGGCCCGCGGCCAGGCCGATCGGCCATGCGGTCTTCCAGTCGATCAGGCCGCGCTTGGCGAAGGCCCGCGTGGCCGAGACCGAACCGAAGGTGCTTTGCAGCTTGCTGGTGCCCAGCGCGGCGATCGGCGGCAGGCCCGACAGCAGCAGCGCCGGCAGGGTGATCAGGCCGCCGCCGCCGGCGATGGCGTCCAGGGTCCCGGCCACGAAGGCCACCCCGAACAGGATGACGAGCAGCTGGACGCTCAGATGTTCCATCGCAGGACCCTACAAACGCGAAAAGCCGCCCGGGAGCCGGGCGGCGGCAGGCGGCGGGTGAAGGAAGGGGAGGCGGCCATGGCGCGTCTCCCCATCGTTCGATCAGCCGATCAGGTGGGCCCACTGGTGGGCGCGCGAGGCCTTGCTGTTGCGGCCCAGGGCCTTCAGCTCTTCGCGGGCCGCGGCCTTTTCTTCCTTGCGGACGCGTTGCTCGGCGACTTCGGCGGCCTTGCGTTCCTTGCGCTCGGCGCGCTTGACGGCCGCGATCTCTTCCTGGCGGGCCAGGGCTTCGAGGCGGGCGATTTCCTTGGCTTCGGCGCGGGCGGTGCGGACGGCTTCCAGTTCGGCGGCGCGCTGCTCGTCGCGCTTGTCGAAATCGGGGTCCTGAACGGTGGCCTTCGGCTTGAACTTGGCCAGCATCGCCTTCTTGGCTTCCTGCTGGGCGGTGATGCGGTCGGCGAATCCGGTGTTCTTCAGATAGGACATGAAACTTCGTGCTGTTGGAGAGGCGCGTCTCTAAACCCCAAAACGGCTGAAAAAGCAATTGGACAGGCCCCGCTTGCCGACGGACGGAATGTCGCGCGCGAGCGACCGGCGAGGGGCGGGGCCGCCTGGGAGACCCGGATTCCGTGGTTCAGCTGACCCTGCGGAAATTCCCCCGCGAAAACAGCGCCTTGCGTAGTTTCTCCACAATCTTGACGCACCGCAGCGCGCCCTATAGGTTCCGCCGCGATCAAGCCGGCCGAAAAAGCGCCTTCTTCAGGCGCGTCTGCAGGCGCTTTCGGACCTGACCGCTTCCCATGCCCAAGGCCGACGAACCGAACGACAAGGCTTTTGACAGCCTCGACGCTCGGCTCGACGCTTTCGAGGCGCGGAAGGCGGCGGAAAAGCCCGTCAAGGCGGCGGGCGAGAAAGCTTCCCAGGACGGCTATCGCCTCCTGGCGGATTTGATCGGGGGCGTTCTGGTGGGGCTCGGCTTCGGCTGGCTGCTCGATCATTATGCCGGCACGGGGCCTTGGGGGATGGTCGGCGGTCTGCTGATCGGCACGGGTCTCGCGATATTCTCCGTCGTCCGCAAGGCGACGAAACTGAGCGCGCAGGCGTCCAAGGCCAAGGCCGAGGATGTAGACAACGGGGACGGGCCAACCGCCCCCAAGCAGAAGAGAGACTAGGGCCGATGGCCGATCCGATGCACCAGTTCCAGATCCAGAAGATCGTGGAACTGCCGACCGTGACCGTTCCGGGCCTGGGCGCTATCGACCTGTCGATCACCAACTCGGTGTTCGCGATGCTGCTGGCCGCGACGCTGATCATCGTCTTCTACGCCGCCGCCGCCCGCAAGGCCGTGGTGCCGGGCCGCCTGCAGACCGTGGGCGAGATGCTCTACGGGCTGGTCGACGGATTGGCCGAGTCGATCATCGGCCACGACGGCAAGAAGTTCCTGCCCTTCGTCTTCACCCTGTTCGCGTTCGTGCTGTTCATGAACCTGCAGGGCATGTTCCTGGTGTTCACCGCCACCTCGCAGCTGGCCGTGACCCTGACGCTGGGCATCATGGTCATCCTGACGGTTGTCGGCGTCGGCTTCGCCAAGAACGGCATCAAGTTCTTCAAGCTGTTCGCCCCGTCGGGCGTGCCGTGGCCGCTGTATTTCCTGCTGGTGCCGATCGAGATCCTGTCGTTCCTGATCCGCCCCATCACCCTGGGCCTTCGTCTGTTCGGCAACATGCTGGGCGGCCACGTGGTCCTGAAGATCTTCGCCGGCTTCGTCGTCGCCCTGGGCGGCCTCGGCGTCCTGGGCTGGGCCGGCGCGGCCCTGGCCCTCTCCTCCGTCATCGCCCTGACGGCGCTCGAGTTCATGGTGGCCTTCCTTCAGGCCTTCGTGTTCGCGGTGCTCACCTGCGTCTATCTCAACGACGTCGTGCACCTCGACAGCCACTGATCACCCTTTTCTCTTCAACCTATCTCTGAATTCTCAAGGAGCCTCACAATGGAAGCGGAAGCCGCTAAGTACATCGGCGCTGGCCTGGCCATGCTCGGCATGATCGGCGCGGGCGTCGGCCTGGGCGTCATGTTCGGCAACTATTTCCAAGGCGCGCTGCGCAACCCGACCGCGGCCGCTCAAGAGCGTCCGATGCTGTTCCTGGGCATGGCGCTGACGGAAGCCCTGGGCATCTTCGCCCTGGTCATCGCCTTCCTGATCCTCTTCTCGTAATCCCCAGAGCGCGGCGGGGCCGGTCACGGCCCAAGCCGCGCTTTGATCTTCTAGAACCGAGCCTGCCCGTCCGTATCCGGATGGCAGGCGTTAGCTGAGAGGCGCCCTCGCCCATGGCGACGGAAAATCACGGCACGGTCGAGTCGACTGAAGCCCCGGGGCACGAGAGCGGCGGTCTTCCGCAGCTCCAGTTCCAGCACTGGGGCGGTCAGATCGTCTGGCTGCTGCTCATCTTCGCCGTTCTCTACGTCGTGCTGTCGAAGGGTCTTCTGCCCCGCGTCAGCGGCGCGATCGACGAACGCGGCGCCAAGATCGCCGGCGACATCGCCGACGCCCGTCGTCTGAAGGACGAAGCCGAAGCCCAGGCCCGCGCGGCCGCGGCCGAGGTCGCCGAGGCTCGCGCCAAGGCCCAGAAGACCGCCGCGGACGCCAAGGCCAAGGCCTCGGCGGAAGCCGCCGAGCGTCAGGCCAAGGAAGAAGCCGTGCTGGCCGAGAAGCTGGCCGCGGCCGAAGCCTCGATCACCACCGCCCGCGACGAGGCCATGAGCCACGTCCGCACGGTGGCCGAGGAGACGGCCGGCGCCATCGTCGAGAAGCTGACGGGCAAGGCGGCTTCGGCCGCCGAGCTCAAAGCGGCTCTGGCCTAAGGAGTAGCCGACCATGGAACACCAATCCCTGTTCAGCTTCTCCAACCCGGAATTCTGGGTTCTGGCGGCCCTGGTGATCTTCTTCGGCCTGCTGGTCGTGCTGAAGGTCCTGCCCGGCGCCCTGTTCGGCGCGCTTGACGGCTACGCCGCCAAGATCCAGGCCGAGCTCGCCGAGGCCCAGCAGCTCCGTGAGGAGGCGCAAGCCCTGCTCGCCGAGGTCAAGGCCCAGCGCGAGGAATCCGAGCGCCAGGCTTCGGCCATGCTCGAGGCGGCCAAGGCGGACGCGATCCGCCTGGAAGCCGAGGCCAAGGAGAAGCTCGAGGAGCAGATCACGCGCCGCGCCGAAATGGCCGAGCGCAAGATCGCCCAGGCCGAGGCCCAGGCCGCCGCGGACGTCAAGGCCGCGGCCGTCGACCTCGCCGCCCAGGCCGCCGAGGCGGTCCTGCTGGCCCGCGTCGCGACCGGCTCGGACCCGCTGGCCGATACGGCCATCGGCCAGATCGGCGGCAAGCTGCAGTAGTCCTTCCAGGACGGCTGAAAGATCGAAGGCGCGGCTCGCAAGGGCCGCGCCTTTTTCTTTTGTCTTTCCGGACCCTCTCTCTTCGAGAGAGGGAGGGGCCCACGCGGAGCGTGGGAGGGTGAGAGGTAACAAACTTTCCAGAAGGGGCGCGGCCGCGCCGCTCGTGACTCGCTCGGAGAATTGCGAGGACCAGTTCCTCGTGGCTGGGGGCGCTAACCACCTCGAAGCCTGTCGGCACGTTGAGCTTACCAGCCAGCGGTGAAACCTCTCACCCTCCCACCGCCTGCGGCGGCGGGCCCCTCCCTCTCTCTAAGAGAGAGGGTTTTTCCTTCGCAGCCACCGCCGCACAGCCTTTCGCCCCCGCTTCAGCACTCGCCAGGCCGGCCGCCTCAACACCACCTTCTCAGACCGCAGAAGCTGCTGCCAGGCGACCAGCAGAATCTCCGGCTCGCGGCGCATCAGGCGGCGGATGGGGAAGATCAGCTTGGGGTGGCGGCGCTGCCAGCGGATGAAGCGGCGCTTGGCCTGGAACGAGTTGCGCAGCACCACCATCAGCCCGATCACCAGCAGCGGCAGGCCCACATGGCCGGGCAGGGGCGTCAGCACCGCGCCGGCCAGCAGGATCAGCACGCCGAGCGCGATCAGCAGGATCCGGGCCACGCGGGCGAAGGTCTCGCGCACGACAAAGGCCAGCCGGCGGCGACGGAGGCTGGAAAGGCGGCGAACGACCCTGGGGTCGCGCCGGGTCACTGGAAGAGGCTCACGGGGCCCCTAGACCGCGCGCTGGCCCCGGCGCTTGAGCGCCTTGCGCCAGCGCTTGGCCACGCGCCAGCGGCGCGGGATGACCAGCTTCTCGATCCGCAGGGCCTGCTGCCAGGCCACCAGCACCACTTCGGGCTCGCGGCGCAGCAGGCGGCGCAGCGGGAAGACCAGCTTGGGGTGAGCGTGCTGGAAGCGGACGAACTGCTTGCGGGCCTTGAACGAGTTGCGCAGCACCAGCATCAGGCCGATGACCGTCAGCGGCACGCCCATGGGGCCGGGCAGGGGCGCGATGAGAAAGCCCGCGGCGATGAACACCAGGCCAAGGGCCACCAGCAGGCCGCGAATGATCCGGCCGAGAAGCTCGCGGGCGAGTTCGTCGGCTGCGGAGAGGCGCACAGGCGGCATGGCGATGGCGAGGTTCATGGGGGGCTGAACGGGGCTTGTGGTCCGCCGGTTTCCGGAAACAGACCGGCCCCCTCGTCTCACAAGCTGCATATGGAAACGGGGCGCCCTTCCGTAAAGGCGCCCCGTTCCGCTTTCGTGCTGCTGTTGCAGCTATTCCGCGGCGAGTGGCGCGGGGGCCACAGGTTTCCACTTCAACTTCGGCTTCCGGGCCGCCAGCGTCTCGTCCAGGCGCTTGAGCGGCGCCAGGTGCGGGGCGTTCTTGAAGCGGTCCGTCTCGCCGGCCTTGGCGGCCTGGGCCAGCAGGCGCAGGGCCTCGATGAAGCGGTCCAGCTCGGCCTTCGACTCCGTCTCGGTCGGCTCGATCAGCATCGCGCCATGCACCACCAGCGGGAAGTACATGGTCATCGGGTGGAAGCCCTCGTCGATCATCGCCTTGGCGAAGTCGAGCGTGGTGACGCCCGTGTCTTCCAGCCAGGCGTCGTCGAACAGCGCCTCGTGCATGCACGGACCCTCGGGGAAGGCCGGGCTCATCAGGTCGCTCAGGCGGGCCTTGATGTAGTTGGCGTTCAGCACCGCGTCCTCGGCCACCTGGCGCAGGCCGTCGGCGCCGTGGCTGAGCATGTAGGCGTAGGCGCGCACGTACATGCCCATCTGGCCGTGGAAGGCGCTCATCCGGCCGAAGGCCTGGGCGGCGACGCCTTCGGCTTCCTCGATCAGCTTGTAGCCGTTTTCGTCATGCACCACCCAAGGGGTGGGGGCGAACGGGGCGAGAGCCTCCGAAAGCACCACCGGACCGGCGCCCGGACCGCCGCCGCCGTGGGGCGTCGAGAAGGTCTTGTGCAGGTTGATGTGCATGGCGTCGACGCCCAGGTCGCCCGGGCGCACCCGGCCGACGATGGCGTTGAAGTTGGCGCCGTCGCAGTAGAAGTACGCGCCCGCCGCGTGGGTCAGGCGGGCGATCTCCACCACGTCGCGCTCGAACAGGCCGCAGGTGTTGGGGTTGGTGACCATGATCGCGGCCACGTGGTCGCCGAGCTTGGCTTCCAGGTCGGCCAGGTCGACGCGGCCGTCGTCGGTCTGGGCGATTTCCACGACCGTGTAGCCGCAGAAGGCCGCCGTGGCCGGGTTGGTGCCGTGGGCGCTGGTCGGGGCCAGCACGGTCTTGCGGTGGCCGTTGCCGGCCGCCTCGTGGGCGGCGCGGATGGCCAGCAGGCCGCACAGCTCGCCGTGGGCGCCGGCCTTGGGCGACAGCGCGACCGCGGGCATGCCCGTCAGCGTCTTCAGCCAGTGGGCCAGGCGGTCCATCAGCTCGATCGCGCCCTGCACCGTCGACTGCGGCTGCAGCGGGTGGATATCCGACAGGCCCGGCAGGCGCGCCATCTTCTCGTTCAGGCGCGGGTTGTGCTTCATCGTGCACGAGCCCAGCGGATAGAGCGCCAGGTCGATGGCGTGGTTCTTTTGGCTCAGGCGCACGTAGTGGCGCACCGCTTCCGGCTCGCTCAGGCCCGGCAGGCCGATGGCGTCGTCGCGGGTCAGGCCGGCCAGGGCGCCGTCGGCGGGGACGGCGTCGGGCAGGTCGACGCCGGTCTTGCTCCAGCCGCCCAGTTCGAAGATCAGCGGCTCGTCCTGCAGCAGGCCGCGGCCGCCCGACAGGGAGGCGAAGCCGGCGTCGTCATTGGAGGCTTCGGGACGGGTGGGACGTCCAACATTGTTCATGCTCATTGGACGGCTCCGGCCAGCAGCTTGGCGAAGAAGGTGATGTCGGTGTCGAGCGTGGTCTCGGTCGTGGCGACCAGCAGCACGTCGTCCAGGCCCGCGCCCGGCTCCAGGCGCGAATAGGGCACGCCGGCGATGACGCCATGGGCGGCCAGGGTCTCGACGACCTCGGCGGCGTCCTTGGGCAGGCGCACGGCGAACTCGTTGAAGAAGCGCGGGGTGAGGATCTCGACGCCCGGGATGGCCGCCAGGGCCTTCGCGGTCGCCAGCGCCTTCTGGTGGTTCAGCGAGGCCAGCTGGCGCAGGCCCTGCTCGCCCAAGAGGCTCATGTGGATCGAGAAGGCCAGGGCGCACAGGCCGCTGTTGGTGCAGATGTTGCTGGTGGCCTTGTCGCGGCGGATGTGCTGCTCGCGGGTCGAAAGCGTCAGCACGAAGCCGCGCTTGCCGTCGGCGTCCACCGTCTCGCCGCAGAGGCGCCCCGGCGCTTGGCGGACGAACTTTTCGCGGCAGGCGAAGAGGCCGACATAGGGGCCGCCGAAGTTCAGGCCGTTGCCGATCGACTGGCCCTCGGCCACGGCGATGTCGGCGCCCATGGCGCCCGGCGACTTCAGGAGGCCGTACGAGACGGCTTCGGTGGTGACGACGATCAGCAGGGCGCCGGCGGCGTGGGCGGCCTCGGCGATCTTGGTGACGTCGGTGGCCGTGCCGAAGACGTTGGGGGTCTGCACGACGACGCAGGCGGTATCCTGGTCGATGGCGGCGATCACCGCGTCCTCGGCGTCGATGGCGGCCGGCAGGCGCTGGGTGGTCACGCCGGCGGCGTGGGCCAGGGTCTCGACCGCGCCGACATACTGCGGGTGGACGCCGCCCGACAGCACGGCCTTGTTCTTGCGGGTGATGCGCTGGGCCATCATCACGGCCTCGGCCGTGGCGGTCGAGCCGTCATAGAGCGACGCGTTGGCCACATCCATGCCGGTCAGGGCGGCGACCTGGCTCTGGAACTCGAACAGCACCTGCAGGGTGCCCTGGGCGATTTCCGGCTGGTAGGGCGTGTAGCTGGTCAGGAACTCCGACCGCTGGATGATGTGGTCCACCGTGGCCGGCACGTGGTGGCGATAGGCCCCGGCCCCGACGAAGAACGGCCCCTCGGCCGCCGAGCGGTTGCGGCGCGACAGGCGCAGGAGCTCGCGCTCGACCTCGATCTCGCCGGCGTGATGGGGCAGGTCCACAGGCTCGCTGCGGCGGGCGACGGCCGGCACGTCGACGAACAGCTCGTCGATCGAGCCCGCGCCGATCACGCCGAGCATGTCGGCGCGGTCTTCGGGGGTCAGGGGGAGGTAGCGCATCAATCAGGTCCTTCTCCCTTCCCCCTTGATGGGGGAAGGGGCGGGGATGGGGGTGTCTCCAGAGCGTGGCAGCCGAAAGTGTCAGCGGTTTCGGCGTCCGCCACGCTCCAAGTCTAGAGTCGGTGGGGTCACCCCCAACCCTGCCCTTCCCCCATCAAGGGGGAAGGGTTCTTCCTTTAAAGCGTCGCCAGGAACGCCTCGTAGGCGTCGCGGTCCATCAGGGCGTCGACCTCGGCCGGGTTGGAGAGCTTCAGCTTGGCGAACCAGCCGCCGGCTTCCGGCGCGGCGTTGACGGTTTCCGGCGCGTCGCCCAGCTCGGCGTTGGCTTCGACCACTTCGCCCGAGACCGGGGCGTAGACGTCCGAGGCGGCCTTGACGCTCTCGACGACGGCCAGGCCTTCGCCCTGGGCCACGGTCTTGCCGACTTCCGGCACCTCGACGAACACCACGTCGCCCAGTTGCTCGGCGGCGTAGGCGGTGATGCCGACGGTGGCGATGTCGCCTTCGACGGCGACCCATTCATGGTCCTTGGTGAAGCGCATGGTCTGGCCCTTTCTCTAAGTTTGCGACGCGACGGACGCCAAAACCGGCGTCCACTTTTGGCTGTCGCGTCGGCTAAAGTTTGCGGACGTAGCGGGTGGGAACGAACGGGGAGGCGACGACCTCTGCGGCCGCCGGCTTGCCCCGGACGATGACTTTCAGCGTCGCGCCGATCACGGCGTAGGCCGGGGGCACGAAACCAATCGCAATGGCGCCGCCGAAGCTGGGGCCGAAGCCGCCGCTGGTGACCTTGCCGATGACGTTTCCGTCAGCGTCGGCGATGTCGGCGCCTTCACGGGCCGGGGCGCCTTCCAGCACCTTCAGGTTCACGCGGACGCGGGCCAGCTCGCCGGCCAGTTCCTTGGTGATGCGCTCAGCGCCCAGGAAGTCGCCGGCCTCGCGGCGGCTCTTGCCGACGGCGAAGTTCAGGCCGGCCTCGATCGGCGAGACGGTCTCGTCCAGGTCGTGGCCGTAGAGCGGCAGGCCCGCTTCCAGGCGCAGGCTGTCGCGGGCGCCCAGGCCGATCGGCCTGACGCGCTCGTCTTCCAGCAGGGTGTTCCAGATGCGGGCGGCGGCGTCGGCCGGGACCGAGATCTCGTAGCCGTCCTCGCCGGTATAGCCCGAGCGGGAGATGATGGCGTCGACGCCGAACGCCGTCAGGGCGCGGGCGTCCATGAACACCATGGTCGCGGCTTCCGGCACGTGGGCGGCCAGGACGGCGGCGGCCTGCGGGCCTTGCAGGGCCAGCAGGGCGCGGTCTTCGAGGCGCTCGACGGTGGCTTCGCCGGCCAGTTCGCGGGCGATGATGGCGTAGTCGTTGTCCTTGCAGGCGCCGTTGACCACGACGAACAGGCCGTCGTCATCGGGACGGGCGGTCATCAGGTCGTCGATGATCCCGCCGTCGGCGTTCAGCAGCACGCCGTAGCGCTGCTTGCCGGCCTTCAGGCCCTGGTAGTCGGCCGAGACCACCTTCTCGAAGCTCTTGGCCGGGTTTTCACCGCGCAGCCGGGCCTGGCCCATGTGCGAGACGTCGAACAGGCCCGCATGCTCGCGGGTCCACAGGTGCTCTTTCAGCACGCCGTCCTTGTACTGCACGGGCATGGAATAGCCCGCGAACGGCACCATGCGGGCGCCGGCCGCCACGTGGGCGTCGAACAGCGGGGTCTTCTTGAGGTCGTCGGTGGACACGCGGCGGGCTCCGAAACGGGGTCGGCGACGGTTCCGGCTCTCGCCGGTTGGTCGCGCCCCCGCTGTCCCTTAGGCCTGAGAGATTCCGGCGCGTTCCGTCCCAGGGGGAGGGGCGCCTTGCTCCTTCGGCGAGCCGCCCTTGCGGGAGGCTTCTTTCCAGCGTTCCTAAACCCGCGCGGTCCTTTTGCCTGAGCGTTTCCGGGGCGGTTGCGCCTTCGGCCTCGGGACACGAATCCCGACGTCTCCCGCGAGGGTCAGGGGCTCAATGAGCGAGCCGGGGGAGGGAGTCAAGCGGGGCCGTCGTCAGGTTGGCGGAGGACCCGGCGACGCCCGGATTCAAGGCGCGCGGCCAACCCTCGATCGTCATCCCGGGCGGAGGCGCGAACGCGCCGCAGACCCGGGACCCAGGGGGAACCGCATTGCGCCGGCCCCTGGGTCCCGGTTCTCCGCTTCGCTGCGGCCGGGATGACGAAGTTTGGAGTGGGCAGGAGAGTTCGGAAGAGCCCCTCAGCCCTTCTTCACCGCGCCGCCCTGGCCGACGAAGCCCAGCACCAGGAACTGCAGTGTCGCGCCCATGGCCACGCCCAGCAGGGTGACGCCCAGCCAGGCGGCCGGTCCGGCCGTCGGGCCCATGCCCGAGCTCGCCGTCCACAGATAGACGCCCCAGACGAGGATCGCGCCGGCCACGGGGCCGATGAAGGCGAGGTTGGCCTTTTCGCCCAGCCGGCGGCGGCCGATGATCACCAGGACGGCGCAGCCGACGATCTGCACCAGCGGCCCCACCAGGTTCAGCGGAAACCCGGCCTTGTCGGGCAGGGCCGAGGTGCACAGCATGGTCAGCACGACGGCCAGGCAGCCGATCGTCCAGTAGCGGCGAACGCCGATGGGGCCTTCTTTCACTTGAAAGCGATCAGGCGTGCGGCATGGCCGCGCGCACCTGGGCGCGCAGCACGTCGATGGGGGCGAGACCCGCGTCGGTCTTGAAGTGCCAGTAGGTCCAGCCGTTGCAGGCCGGGGCCGACTGCACCATGGCGCCGATCTTGTGGATCGAGCCGGTCAGGTCGCCGACCGCGATCGAGCCGTCGGGGCGCACCTTGGCCGCGTGGGCGCCCTTGGCGCAGTAGAGCGTGTCGCCCGGATGCAGCAGGCCGGCCTCGACGATCGTGCCGAACGGCACGCGCGGCTCGGCGCGCTTGGAGCCCATGACCTCGAGGTCCTGCGGGGCGATCGGCGTCACCTGGGCGATGCGGGTCCTGGCGTGCTCGATATATTCGGCCTCGCGCTCGATGCCGACGAACTTGCGGCCCAGGCGCTTGGCGGCCGCGCCAGTGGTGCCAACGCCGAAGAACGGATCCAGGATCACGTCGCCCGGCTTGGTGGTCGACAGGATCACCCGGTAGAGCAGGGCCTCGGGCTTCTGGGTCGGGTGGGCCTTCTGGCCGTCGGCGCCCTTGATGCGCTCCTCGCCGGTGCACAGCGGGATGGTCCAGTCCGAGCGCATCTGCACTTCGTCATTGGCCATCTTCAGGGCGTCGTAGTTGAAGGTGTAGCGCTTGGCGTTCTGGCTCTTGGAGGCCCAGATCAGGGTCTCGTGGGCGTTGGCGAAGCGGGTGCCCTTGAAGTTGGGCATCGGGTTGGTCTTGCGCCAGATGACGTCGTTGAGGATCCAGAAGCCCAGGTCCTGCACCGCCACGCCGACGCGGAAGATGTTGTGGTAGCTGCCGATCACCCAGATCGCGCCGTCGTCCTTGAGCACGCGGCGGGCGGCCTTCAGCCACTCGCGGGTGAACTTGTCGTAGGCGGCGAAGCTCTCGAACTGGTCCCAGTGGTCGTCGACCGCGTCGACCTTGGAATTGTCCGGACGCAGCAGGTCGCCGCCAAGCTGAAGGTTGTAGGGCGGGTCGGCGAAAATCAGGTCGACCGACTTTTCGGGCAAGGCGTTCATCGCCTCGATGCAGTCGCCCTGAATGATGGTTTCCGGCCCGAACGACATGTCCGCTTCCTTGCAAAACACCCAACGGAATCATGGAGTCCCGTGGTTACCCGGGAATGAACGGTCATGGTTAGCCACTGGTTAATCGCGATTCGAAAAGTGGTTAATAGCGGTTGATGTTCCTTAAATGTTCTCTATCGTGGACTCGACCGGGACGCGAAGGGCTCGGCCATCTGGCGACGTTGGGGGACGTGAGGGGGCATGGCGCTGATCCGCGGGTTCATCGCGTCCAGCCTCGACGGCCGCGTCGCCGACGCCGGCGGCGGGGTCGAGTGGCTGGCGCCGTTCCGCAAGGTGGATCCCGGCTACGGCGCCTTCATCGATCTCGTGGGCACGGTGGTCATGGGCCGGGCCACCTATGACCAGATCCCCAGCCTGGGCATGGGCTGGCCCTATGCCGGCAAGCGCGGGTTCGTCGTCACCTCGCGGCGGGGCGATCCGGTGCAGCGCGGGGTGCGGTTCTGGCGCGAGGGGCTGCCGGCCCTGGTCGACCGCCTGCGCGACCTCGACGACGGCGACGCCTGGGTGGTGGGCGGGGCCGGGCTGCTGGCCGCCTTCGCCGAGCAGGGCGCGCTGGATCGCCTGTCGCTGCTGATCGCGCCCGTGCTGCTGGGCGAGGGCCCGCCGCTGTTTCCCGAACGCGCCGGCCCGCCCCGGGGCCTCGTCCTGCGCGGCGCGGCCTCGCTGGCCATGGGGGTGGTGCGGCTGGACTACGAGCTTCTGCCGGTCAAGGCGGGACGCGGAAGGGGCCGGGCGGCGGGCGAGGCCGGCGAGGGCGCGCAGGCTTGAGGATGGCGGGTCCCGCCCGTGTGGACGGGACCCTCGCGCCCGATCAGGCGGGAACCGTCTCGTGCAGGCTCGGATAGTCGGTGTAGCCGCGCGCGTCGCCGCCGAAGAAGGTCATGCGGTCGGCGTCGTTGAAAGGCGCGCCGGTCTTCAGGCGCTCGACGAAGTCGGGATTGGCCAGCACGGCCTGGCCGTAGGCTTCCAGGTCGGCCAGGCCCGAGGCGACGTCGGCGCCGATGTCCTCGCGGGGCCGACCCGGGCGGTTGAGGATCAGCACGCCGCGCCACAGCTTGCGGATGTCGGCCAGCAGGGCCTCGTCGCCCTGGTGCATGACGTGCACATAGGCCAGGCCCAGCTTGTCGAGTTCGGCGACCAGGTGGCGGTAGAGCGCCGGGCCTTCGGCGCCTTCGTCGATGCCCCACAGCGTCGTGCCGGGCGACAGGCGGATGGCGGTGCGGTCCGCGCCGATCTCCTCGGCGATGGCGGTCGCCACCTCGATGGCGAAGCGGGCGCGGTTCTCGATCGAGCCGCCATAGGCGTCGGTGCGGGTGTTGGCGCTGGGGGCGAAGAACTGCTGCACCAGATAGGCGTTGGCGCCGTGGATCTCGACGCCGTCGGCGCCGGCCTCGATCGCCCGGCGCGCCGCCTGGCGGAAGTCGGCCACGGTCTGGCGCACCTCGTCGGTGCTCAGGGCGCGCGGCGTGGGAATGTCCTGCGGGCCCGTGGCGGTGAACATCGGCGCGCCCGGGGCGATGGCCGAGGGCGCGACGCCCTGGCGGTGGTGGGGCGTGTTGTCGGGATGCGACATCCGTCCGGCGTGCATCAGCTGCATGAAGAGGCGCCCGCCCGCGGCGTGGACGGCCTGCGTCACCGTGCGCCAGCCGGCGACATGGGCGTCGGTGTGGATGCCCGGCGTGGTCAGGTAGCCCTGGCCGTCCTGCGACGGCTGCACGCCCTCGGTGACGATCAGGCCAAGGCCGGCGCGCTGGGCGTAGTAGCGGGCGGCCAGGTCGCCGGGCGTCCCGTCGGGCCGGGCGCGCGAGCGGGTCATCGGGGCCATGACCAGGCGGTTGGAAAGATCGATCCGGCCCAGGCGGGCGGGGGTGAAGAGGGGGTTCATCGGGTGGCTTCCTTGTGGTGCGAGGCCACAGATGGCAAAGCGTGTGGTCGGCACAAAGTCGCCGAAATGGAATTGATTGATCCATTCATGGAGCAATGAAGTGAGCCGGCTCGACGACATGGCGCTGTTCGTGGAGGTCATGAAGGCGCGCAGCTTTCGCGGCGCGGCGGCAAGCCTGGGCATGCCCAGCTCGACCCTGTCGCGCCGCATCGCGACGCTGGAGAAGTCGATCGGCCTGCGGCTGCTGAACCGCACCACACGCTCGATCGAGCCCACCGAGGCCGGGCAGGTCTATTTCGAGCGGGCCCTGCGGATCGTCGAGGAGGCGCGCATCGCCCACGAGGAGCTCGGCGAGATGGTCGCCCGGCCGGTCGGGACCCTGCGCGTCTCCCTGCCGGTGGACTTCGCCACCAACTGGCTGGCGCCGCTGCTGCCGCGCTTCGCCGCGAAATATCCCGGCCTCGACTTCGAGCTGGACCTGACGCCCCGCAATGTCGACCTGGTGGCCGAGCCCTTCGACCTGGCCGTGCGCATGGCCCAGCCGGAGGGCGCGGGCCTGATCGCCCGGGTGATCGGCCACCTGACGCCGTTCCTCTACGCCTCGCCGGGCTACCTGGCCGCCCATGGCGAGCCCGCCCATCCCGCCGAGCTTGAGGCCCATGCCTGCCTGGCCATGCCGGGACGGGGCGCCTGGCGCCTGCAGGCGGGGGGCGAGGTCGTCGACATCACCGCCCACGGCCGGTTCCGCGCCAACAGCGTGGCCCTGCTGAAGCGGTTGGCCGTGCAGGACATGGGCGTCCTGCTGATCCCCGAACGCGTGGTCGCCGACGAGGTGGCGGCCGGCCGGCTGGTGCGGATCCTTCCAGGCTGGCAGGGGCCGCCAGCCTCGATCTACGCGGTCACCGCCACGCGCCTGCTGCCGGCCAGGACCCAGCGTTTCATCGATTTCCTCAGGCAGAACCTGCGCGACGACCCTCACGCATAGGCCGCCCAGCCGCGCCAGGTGAAGGCCGCGTAGAACAGGGTCACATCGGTGAAGCCAGCCTCGCGCAGTATGGCCTCGTCCTCTGCCGGGGCGATCATGTTGACGCTGGCGGCCACCGCGTCGCGGGCGCCCCTGGCCTGGACGGGATCGAAGCCCGAGGCGATCGCGAAGGCGGCGTAGCGGTCGAGCCAGGCGTCGCGCTGGCCAGGATCCTGCGGAAAGCTGCCGTGGGCGGCGACGAAGGGCGCGCCGGGCTTCAGGCGCCTGCGGATCTCGCGCTCGGTGCGCAGACGCTCGTCGTGGCCCAGGAAGTGCAGGGTCAGGAGGCAGGTCGCCGCGTCGAAATCGCGCTCGGCCACGTCCTCGACATAGCCCTCGACCAGCTCGATCCGGTCGTTCAGCGGCCCCAGCAGGCGCTGCGCGCCGCGCAGCATCTCGCCCGCCGGGTCGACGCCGACGAAGGTCCAGCCCGGGTGTGCTTGCGCCAGAGCCTTCAGCTCCAGCCCGCCGCCGGCCCCGACCACCAGCACGCGGGCGTTTTCCGGCGCGCGCTCGGCCAGCATCACCCCGCACATCCGGTGCAGGTCGTGGAAGCCCGGCACGAAGCGCGGCGGGCCCTCGGCGTAGCGGGCCACCGCCGCCGGGTCGGAGAAGGCGGCCAGGAAGTGCTTGGATCCGTCTTCGGTGCGCATGGGCAGGGCTCCGCCGTCGTCGACGCCCGCCGGTCGGCCGTCACTCACGTAACTTTATATGTTGCGAGAATCGCGGGGCTGCAAGAGGGGGCTGTTCGGCCTTAGGGTGGCGGCAATCAACAAGGAGGGAGCGCCATGAGCCTCTCGGGCAAGACGCTGTTCATCACCGGGGCCAGCCGGGGCATCGGCCTTTCCATCGCGCTGCGGGCCGCGCGTGACGGGGCCAATGTGGTGGTCGCGGCCAAGACCGCCGATCCGCACCCCAAGCTGCCGGGCACAATCTACACCGCCGCCGACGAGATCGCCGCGGCCGGGGGGCAGGCCCTGCCGCTGGTGGTAGACGTGCGCGACGAGGCCAGCGTGCAGTCGGCCGTCGACCAGGCGGTCGAGCGGTTCGGCGGCATCGACATCCTCGTCAACAACGCCTCGGCCATCTCGCTGACCGGCACGCTGTCGACCGACATGAAGCGCTACGACCTGATGCACCAGGTCAATACGCGCGGCACGTTCCTGACGTCGAAGGCCTGCATCCCGCACCTGAAGAAGGCGGCCAATCCGCATGTGCTGATGCTGTCGCCGCCGCTGGACATGTCGCCCCGTTGGTTCGGCGGCCACGTGGCCTACACCATGGCCAAGTTCGGCATGTCGATGTGCGTGCTGGGCATGGCCAAGGAGTTCGAGGCCGACGGCATCGCGTTCAACGCCCTGTGGCCGCGCACCGGCATCGCCACGGCCGCCATCCAGTTCGCCCTGACCGGCGAGGAGGGACTCAAGCACTGCCGCACCCCCGAGATCATGGCCGACGCCGCCCACGCGATCTTCCAAAAGCCGTCGCGCGAGCTCACCGGCCAGTTCCTGATCGACGACACGTTCCTCTATGGCGAAGGCGTGCGCGAGTTCGACAAGTACCGCGTCGACCCGACCGCCACCCTGATGCCCGACTTCTTCGTGCCGGAGGACAGCGTCCCGCCCCCGGGGGTGGTGATCGGTTAGAGGGCTGCCCCAACACCCGTAAAATCCCCGCGAAAGCGGGGACCCAGGTGTTTTATCGTCGAGCGCGGGCGGTGCAGAAAAAGCCTGGTTCCCCGCTTTCGCGGGGATTGGGCGGATAGATAGTCAACGCTGTAGCCCCTCACCCTCCCACGCCTGCGGCGCGGGCCCCACCCTCTCCCTTTGGGAGAGGTTCTATTTTCGCTTCCGCCCCGCCACGGCCAGCGCCCTGTGCGCCCACTCCACCAGCAGGTCCGCATCGTCCATGGCCTCGGCCGGGGCGCTCCAGTAGGCCATGGGCTTGCCTTCGCCGAAGGGATCGAAGGCATGGCTGCCCGCCGCTTCGAACCGGGGTTTGAGTTCGGCGTCGCCTTTCAGGTAGAGGGTGTCGTCGTCGAGGATCGCGAAGAACAGGCCATTGGCGTAGATCCCGACCCCGCCGAACATCCGCTTGGGCTTCAGCGCTCCCAGGGGCGCCAGCTGCTCGAGCACGAACTCCAGGAAGTCTTCCGAAACCGCCATGCCCGTTACCGTCCGTCCCGCCGCGTCCGAAGACGCCGCCCTGATCCTGTCGTTGATCCGCGACCTGGCGGAATACGAGAAGCTGCTGCACGAGGTGGAGGCCACGCAAGCCCACATCGAGGCGGCGCTGTTCTGCGAGGCCCCCAAGGCCTTCTGCGACATCGCGCTGCTCGACGGCGAGCCGGTGGGGATCGCCCTGTGGTTCTACAACTATTCGACCTTCGTCGGCCGCCACGGGATCTATCTGGAGGACCTGTTCGTGCGGCCGGCCGCGCGCGGCGCGGGCGCGGGCAAGGCGCTGCTGGCCAATCTGGCGCGCCGCTGCGTGGCCGAGAACCTGGGCCGGCTGGAATGGGCCGTGCTCGACTGGAACGCCCCGTCGATCGCCTTCTACGACAGCCTCGGGGCTGCGGCGATGGACGAGTGGACCGTGCGGCGGATGACCGGGGATGCACTGGCGAAGCTGGCCCAGGCCTGAGCACGAAATCCTAGCCCTTCGACAGGCTCAGGGTGAGGATTTCGAATGCCGGCGCCTGCCCTGACCCTCATCCTGAGCTTGTCGAAGGACGAGGGTCACACGCCGCCTATTCCAGCCGGTCGGCCTTCCTCAGCGCCGGGAACAGCCAGGCCCACAGGCCCGTGACGCCGATGGCGCCCAGCCCGCCGAACACCACGCCCCGCACCGGACCCAGCAGCCAGGCGACCGCGCCGCTCTCGACCTCGCCCAGCTCGTTGGAGGCGCTGATGAACACGCCCGAGACGGCCGAGACGCGTCCGCGCATGGCGTCGGGGGTGACCAGCTGCACCAGGGTCTGGCGCACATAGACCGACAGCATGTCGGCCCCGCCCAGCACCGCGAGCGCCGCCACCGACAGCCAGACGAGGTTGGACAGGCCGAAGACGACGGTGGCCGCGCCGAACACCGCCACGCCCGCGAACATGATCCGGCCGGCGTGGCGGCGGATCGGGTTGCTGGCCAGGTAGATCGCCACGAGGGTCGCGCCGATGGCCGGCGAGGCGCGCAGCAGGCCAAAGCCGCTGGGGCCGATGTGCAGCACGTCGCGGGCGAAGACCGGCAGCAGGGCGGTGGCCCCGCCCAGGATCACCGCGAACAGGTCGAGCGAGATCGAGCCGAAGACGATCTTGTTGTTCCACACATAGGCCAGCCCCTCCTTGATCAGTTCGAGGCGCGAGCCGCTCTGGGCCTCGGGCGTGGTGGACTTGCGGATCGCCGACAGCAGCAGCAGGCCGACCACGTACAGCGCCGCCGCCCCGCCGAAGGCCACGCCCGCGGAGAAGTGCAGCAGGGCGCCGCCCAGGGCCGGGCCGGCGATCGAGGCGCCCTGCCAGGCCAGCGAGTTCCAGGCGATGGCGCGCGGCAGCAGCGGCCGCGGCACCAGCATCGGCCCCATGGCGCTGACGGCTGGCGACATGAAGGCCCGGCTGGCGCCGAAGCACGCCGCCATGGTGAAGATCGGCCACAGGGTGTGGAGCCCCCGCACGGCCATGAACAGCAGAACCGACACGCTGACGATGTCGACGCCCAAGGTGAGCATGGCGATGTGCTTGCGGCTGCGGCGGTCGGCCGTCTCGCCGGCGATCAGGGTCAGCAGGAACAGCGGCACGAACTGCGCCAGGCCGATCAGGCTGACCAGCAGCGCCGACTCCCGGATCGAGTGGGTCATGCGGGCGATGTCGTAGACGTACCAGCCGAGGGTCACGGCCTGGACCTGCACGCCCAGGGTGCCGACGAACCGCGCCCCCCAGAACAGCAGGTAGTCGCGCTGGCGCAGCAGGGCGCGGGTCGAGGTGTCGGGATCGGCGGGGAGGGCGGCGGCGTCTGACATTTCGGCGCGGACCCTGCTCCTTGGGACGAAGCGTCGCAATCGCGTTTGTCTCATAAGGCCGTCGATTTCGTTGACGTGGGGGTCATAGCGCCCTATGCCGCGCGCCTCTGCCATGGGGAGAGCGCCGCCGATGCGACGCCAACGACGAACCTGCGCCGCGCGGACCGCCGTCCGCGCCTAACGCCCCCCCGGGAACGGCGGCCGTCGCGGCCGCGTCACGCGCCGGGGATAAATCCCCGTTCGCACCCGGATCCTCGTCGCCTCATGACCGCTTCCTCCGCCGCCCTTCTTCCGCAAGACGCCCCCTCGATCGAACTCGAGGCCCCGCAGCACGCCGCCGCCGTCGAGGCGCTGGTCGACCGCGCCTTCGGGCCCGGCCGCTTCGCCAAGTCGTCCGAGCGGCTGCGCGAGACCAACCATAAGCTCGACGACTGCTCGTTCGTGGCCCTGCGCGGCGAGGCGGTGATCGGCAGCGTGCGGCTGTGGCCGGTGACGATCGGCGGCAAGCCCGCCGCGTTCCTGGGGCCGCTGGCCGTCGATTCCGAGCAGCGCAGCGCGGGCCTGGGCCAGGCCCTGGTCGAGGCCGCCTGCCAGGCGGCGACGCAGGCCGGCTGGAGCGCCGTGCTGCTGGTGGGCGACGCGCCCTACTTCACCCGCATCGGCTTTTCGGCCGTCCCCGCCGCCAAGGTCGTCATGCCCGGCCCGGCCGACCAGCGCCGGGTGCTGCTCAAGGCCCTGGTTCCCGGCGGGGATGAGGGTTTCGAGGGGCGCGTGGCGGTTCGCTAGGGCTTCACGCCTGGCCTCAGGGGCGAAAACCCCATCCCCCGGGTCGCGCCGCTGGCGCGGCCCGCCCGGGGCAGGCTTCGACAGGCTCAGGATGAGGTTTTTCTGCTGCCCGAGTCCTTACATGGTCTTCATCCTGAGCTTGTCGAAGGACGAGGACCACACACCGAAGCAGCCTGTGAGACCATCCCCAGGCTTCGCTTGAGCATAGGGCGCGCATGACCTAACTGAGGTCCATGCCCTCAGACACAGCCAGCACCGGACTCGACGGCGTCGCCCAGGCCGCGAAAGCGGCGGGCGGCAAGGGCCTGCCGCCGGTGCACCTGTGGAACCCGCCCCACTGCGGCGACATCGACATCCGCATCGCCAGGGACGGCGTCTGGTTTCACGAGGGCACGCCGATCGGCCGCGAGGCCCTGGTGCGCCTGTTCTCGACCATCCTGCGGCGCGACCCCGACGGCTTCCACCTGGTCACCCCGGTGGAGAAGATGAGGATCACGGTCGAGGACGCGCCGTTCATCGCCGTGCGGGTCGACCGCGACGGCGAGGCCCTGCGCTTCCTGACAAATGTCGGCGACGAAGTCGTGGCCGGTCCCGACCACGCCATCCGCGTGATGGAGGATCCGGAAACCGGCGAGCCGCGGCCCTATCTGCACGTGCGGCGAGGCCTTGAGGCGCTGATCGCCCGCCCGGTGTTCTACGAACTGGTCGAGATGGCGAGCGAGCGCGACACCCCCGACGGCCGGCGCTTCGGCGTCGCCTCGAACGGCGCCTGGTTTTCGGTGGGGCCCGCATGATCCCCCAGACCGACGCGGCGGCCCGGCGGGCCTTCATCAGGAGCCGGCTCGATCCGATCGAGGCCTATGACCCCTGCCTGAAGAACGACTGGCGCTCGGACTTCGACCTCAATCCGGGCCTTAGGATCGACAATCCCCACGCCCTGCGGCCGGCCGCCGTGCTGATCGGCCTGGTGCAGAGGCCCGAGAGCCTGAACGTCATCCTCACCCGCCGCTCCGACACCCTGCGCAGCCACACCGGCCAGATCGCCTTTCCCGGCGGCCGCTGCGATCCGGGCGAGACGCCGTGGGGCACGGCCCTGCGCGAGGCCAACGAGGAGGTGGGCCTTGATCCCCGCTTCGTCGAGGTGGCCGGCCTGATCCAGGGCTACGCCACCGTGACCGGCTTCCACGTCACGCCGGTGGTCGGGTTCGTCGATCCCGACTGCGAGCTGATCGCCAACCCCGACGAGGTGGCCGACGTCTTCGAGACGCCGTTCGACTTTCTGATGGACCCGGCCAACCACCAGCGCCAGCACCGCGACACGCCCACGGGCCGCCGGTTCTTCTACGCCATGCCGTGGAACGAGCGGTTCATCTGGGGCGCGACGGCCGGCATGCTGCGGGCGCTGTACGAGCGGCTGCACCCCGAGAGCGTCGCGGTCGAGGCTTAGCGAGCAGCTTCCAGGCCCCCAAGGATCGTCATCCCGGCCCCCCGGGTCGCGCGAAGCGCGCCCGAGGACAGGCTCCGCGAAGCGGAGAGCCGGGACCCAGGAGCCGGCGCACTGCGGTTCCCCTGGGTCCCGGCTCTGCGGCCCGCTGCGCGGGCCTCCGGCCGGGATGACGAGTTTTGATGTGGGACGAGGTGCGAGTCCGACAGTTGGGGACGACGACGTTTCCGCACTTGGCGTGAGCGTCCATTCCCTGAAATAGTCGTTTGAAAGCAGGACGTACCGCCCGCGCCAACGGGAGGCGGCCTGCCGTTGCGTAAGGGGGATGTCGCGTGGAAACCCAGACCATCGGCCGGCCGCCGTGGATGGCATGGCCCGAGACCAAGGCGGTGATCGCCGCCCTGGAGGCCAAGGGCCGTCCGGGCTGCGCCCGCTTCGTCGGCGGCTGCGTGCGCAACACGCTGATGAACAAGCCGGTCGACGACATCGACATCGCCACCACGCTTACGCCCGACCAGGTGATCGAGGCCCTGGGCGAGGCGGGGCTGAAGGCCATCCCCACCGGCGTCGACCACGGCACGGTCACCGCCGTCTCCGGCAAGATCCCTTTCGAGATCACCACCCTGCGCCGCGACGTCTCCACCGACGGCCGCCGGGCGGTGGTGGCCTTTACCCACGCCTGGGAAGAGGACGCCCAGCGCCGCGACTTCCGTTTCAACGCCCTCTATGTCGACGGCGAGGGCCGGCTCTACGACCCCACCGGCCACGGGGTGCAGGACGCGCGCGACGGCAAGGTGGTGTTCGTCGGCGAGCCGATGACCCGCATCCGCGAGGACTACCTGCGGATCCTGCGCTTCTTCCGCTTCCAGGCCTGGTACGGCAAGGGCGAGCCCGACCAGAAGGCCCTGGCCGCCTGCAAGGCGCTCAAGGGCCTGGTTTCGGGCCGCGCCGCCGAGCGCACCCAGAAGGAGATCCTCAAGCTGCTGGCCGCTGAGGATCCGCGTCCGGCCCTGCGGCTGATGGCGGCCACCGGCGTGCTGGCCGCCATCCTGCCGTTCGTGAAGTCCCTGGCCCGTCTCGACGGCCTGGTCGCCATCGAGACCGAGCAACTGTTCGAGAACGACGTCGAGCTGCGCCTGGCCGCCCTGATCCCCGACGACGCCGCGCTGGCCCGCGAGCTGGCCGAGCGGCTGCGGCTGTCCAACGCCCTGAAGGAGCGGCTGATCGAGGCGGTCGGGACCTCGCCGCGCATCGTCTCGTGGATGAGCCCGCGCGAGGCCCGCCGCGCGGTCTACGCGCTCAGCCTGCGCACCTTCACCGACCGGGTGAAGCTGGCCTGGGCCGGCACGACCCGCCCGGCCACCACCTCGCAGTGGCGCGCCCTGCTGGCCCTGGCCGAGAACTGGGATCCGCCGAGCTTCCCGATGACCGGCGAGGAGGTCATGCGCGCTGGCGTGCCCAAGGGCCCGCTGGTCGGCGAGGTGATGCGCGAGGTCGAGATCTGGTGGATCGACCAGGACTTCATCGAGGACAAGCTGTCGGTGATCGAACGCCTGAAGGCGGTGGTCCAGGGCATGGCGGTCTAGTCCGTCAGCCCGCGAGGGCCTTGCCCGCGCCTTTTGGTGGAGACGGCTTCACATTCTCAACCTTAAGTGTAATCATTTCCTCTTTCCGGGGGGAAATGAATGGTCGAGCAGTTGAGGGAGGCGGAGCTCCGCGACGCCGTGAAGGCGGGCGAGCGGATCGATGCGACGGCGGGGCTGGGGGTGCGCCGCCACGAGCAGGCGAAGGCCGGCGGCGACACGACTGGGCCGCGCGGCCTGGAGCTTCGGCGGCCGGGACACATTCCGCCATTCCTCTTTGCAGCCTATCAGCGTCAGCGGCTGGGCGAGCCGGACGGCTCGCGCGACCTGCTCGACTACCGGGCCTTCGAGCTGCTCAGCCTCCTGGCCCGCACCACTCTCTTCAAGGACCCGGTCGAGGCCGGAAAGCGACCCAGCGTCGAGGATCGCGCGGCGGATAAGCGGCTCGCGGAGCTGAAGCTCGACGAGGGCGGCATCGCCCCGGTCGACGCGGACGTCATTCTCAACACCCTTTGCTGGATGGCCGACTGTCTGGCCGATCCCAGGGCGTCGCCGGAGTGCGAGCCCCTGTTGCGTCGGGGGTTGCAGCTGGTCGGCTGCCGGATCGTCCGGATCGGATCGAACGCGCCGTTGGACCTGGCCAATCTGAAACTGCCTTTTCCGGTCAGCTTCATAGGCTGCGTGTTCGACGTGCCGCTGATGGTCAACGAGAGCGAGATGATCTCGCTGGACCTGTCGGGATCGGCGCTGCCGGGACTGGAGGCGCGGGGGCTGCGCACGACCGGCGGCGTGCATCTGCGGCGGACGACCGTGATCTCGCCGGTCAGTTTCTCGGGCGCGCGGATCGGCGGCATCTTCGACGCCAGCGACGCCCTGATCACCCAGATGCAGGAGGTGCCGTGGCGTCAGGTCGAAGACGCCGACCACGGCGTTCTCAACCTGTCGAAGGCCGTGATCCACAACGAGGTGCTGCTGGAGCGCACCCGTGTCTGGGGCGGCCTGTCGATGCGCGGCGCCGAGGCCCATCGTTCGGTCTTCCTGACAGGGGCGGTGGTGGCCTCGCCCCTCGCTGTCCTGGAAAAGTGGGCCTACGACGTGCTTTCCGAGCCGAGGGTGGGCAAGATCAAGGATGAGGCCGTCCGCGAGCGGCTCGAGGGCTTTCGCGATCGCCATCAGCGTTTCGGCGCCTATGACAAGAACCTCGCGAAGTTCGAGCTTCACGATCCCTTCCTGCCCACCCACACGGCCAAGCATCCGAAAAGCAGCGACGTCCAGCGCGACAAGCCGCGCCGCGATGTCGAGGCCATGGTCGACCTGGAATGCGTCGTGGGCTCGGACTGGAGCGACAGGTCCCTGGAGATCATCCTCACGGAGTCTCTCCGCGCGCGGACCAACGCCATCAGGGCCGATGGGTTGAAGATCGTCGGCAACCTGTTCGCCGAGCACCTGCAGGCGCATGGGCGCGTACGCCTCAAGAGCGCCGACATCAGCGGCAGCGTGCGTTTGTCGGGCGCCACGCTGCGGTCCGGCGACGAGACCCGCACGGCTCTGCTGGATCCGATCGCGGACTTTCTCAAGTCGCTGGATGAGCCGCTGAAGACCCTGGCCGTGATCGTCGAGCTTCAGAAGATCGTCACCCTGAGAACCTGGACCGGTCACGCCATCGACCGTCCGGCCAAGTTCGTCGCCCAGGACTATGCGCTGGACATGCGCGAGGTGCTGATCGGCGGCGATGTCTCATTCATGCCTGGCGAGCAGACGCCCTTGAGCGACACCGGCGAGCCGCCGCTGACGAGGGGACGCCCGGCCGCGCATCGCCCCGCCGAACTGCATGGCGTGGTGAGCCTGGGCGGGGCGTCGGTGCGGGGCTCGGTCTATGCTTCCAACGCGCGCTTCGAGTGGAAGCCGGCGCACGACGACCGCGTCGTTCAGGATCCCGGCCAGACCAGCGGCAAGGTCGCGCTGCGGGGCGATGACCTCTACGATCGCCAGGCCGTCCACGACGAAGACGAGAACGCCGCGCGCGCCGAGGTCGATTGTGTGAACGGGCGGCCGCTGGACCAGCGATCGCTGCAAGAACAGTACGGCCTGATCCTGCGGCAGGCCACGATCGGCAAGGACCTCGACCTGCGCGAGTCCGAGGGGCTGTGGGGCCTGCAACTGGAAGAGGCCCGCATCGCCGGTCGGCTTCGCTGCTGCCAGGTGCACAGCGGCGCGGACCTGGGGCGCGACCGCAGGGTGCCGCTGAAGCGGCGGGCCGTGCGCATGGGCGGGATGTTCAATCTGCGCGGGGCGAAGATCGGCAGCGACTGCCACCTGATCTTCGATCCGGACCAGGGGCCCACGATCAAGGCCGAGAACTGCGTCGTCGACGGCCACCTCAACATCTATCCGTCGGTCGGCGCCCGACGCTACACGCCCCATGCGCCGCAAACCGCATTGTCGCCGGATCTGCGGAACGCGTTCGTCTGGCAGGGGTGCGCCCATAGCTGGGTCGCCTGGCGCGACCAGGGCGAACCGGTGAAGCCCAGCACCTCCGTTCGCGCGACGACCTGGCCCCACGAGTTTGGTCGGCTCTGGTCCAGGCTGACGGACCTGGGCAAGACGGTTCGTCGGCGGGCGTTCGCGCGCGCGGGCAAGGAGGGCGAGCTGCGGTGCATCGACTGCGGCGCCGTGCACGACGTTCGCCGATGGCGCGGGCGCGACCGCAAGGAGTGGTTCATCGACCTGCGCAACGCCCGCGCCACGGTGTTCTGCCATCCGCCCTCGGCCTGGCCCCATCCGGGGGCGCTCAGCCTCGACAGCTTCCGCTATGAGCAGAGTTCCAGCCTCGGGCCCTTGCCGCCCGTCCTGGCCGACAACTTGCTGCAGCATCCACCGCTGGAGCCCGGCGCCCAGGGCGGGGTCGCGCCGCCGGTGGATCACCCCCACCGCGTGGCGGCCGGCGTGGGCGTTCTGCTGCTGGCCTTGGCCGGTTTCTTCGGCCTCGCCGTCCGTGGCGCGCCGCTCGGGGCCGTGTTCCAGCCCCTGCTGATGGGAGCCGCCCTGCTGGCGGTGGTCTTCGCCGCGCCCTGGCGCGAAATCTTCCGGCTGCGGCAGGTCAGTCGCCCAGGTGATCGCAGGAGCCCGGGGCGCAAGATACTGGTCAGGCTCGCGGCGCTGCTGATCTTCGGCGCGGCGGCCTGGACCCTGTCCAAGGTGAACGGCTCCTGGATGGAAGAGGGGTTTCATATCGCCTTGGTGGCGATCGGCTCGCTGTTCGCGACGGCGATCATCCTGGCGCTGGCCATGGCGCAGCCCGGGCTGCAGCACCGCCCTCTCGGGCTCGAATACCTGGCGCGCCAGCGCAGCGAGCCCAACCGGTTCCAGTTCCTGACCTCGCGCTATTCGCCCAACGAGCCCTATCGCACGGCGGCCCAGGCCTTGCGCGAGGTCGGTCGCTACCTGGCCGCCAACGAGATCGAGCAGGCGCGGATCGGCAACCGCAACCAGCTGCTATCCTGGCGCCAGCACGGCGTCAGCAAGGCCGCCCTGTTCGTCGCTGACTGGCTGTCGGGCTTCGGTTTCCGGCTCGATCGGCTGGCGGGGACGATCGTCGCGGCCGTGCTCGTCGTGGCCTTTTCAGCGCATTACGCCGCAAATCAGGGGTGGATGGAGTTCGACGACAAGGCCCCGGATTGGAGCGCAACGCTCGCTCAGCGGCCTCCGGTCGCGAAGCCTCTGGGCCCGGACGCGCCGCCGCCCGCGACCCAGATCCGTGCTGGCCCGGTCATCGCGCCGCTGACGCTGAGCTTCGATGCGGGCCCGAGTGCGCCGTCAGGCGCCAGGCCGACCTGCCGCCAGCGGGCCGAAAAGATCATGGAGGAGGCGAAGTTCGCCAAGATCAGCCGGAAAGACCCGCCCAAGAGCCTGGAGCGCGAGCTCTGTCCCGGACTGATGTACGCTGTCGATCTTCTGTTTCCGCTGGATCTGGACCAGCCCCGTTGGAAGGTGAAGGAGACAGCCCTGGCTGACATGCCGACCTGGGCGGCGGGGCCGGCGCGCAATGTCATGGGCATGGTGCAGCTGTTCGGCGCCGTGTTGGTGGCCTTCTTCTTCACGGCCCTGGCGCTTCGAGCGGAAGCGGCCTTTACCCGAGTGGAGGAATAGCGCGCCGCTGAACATATCCTCACCACGTCCGTTCTCTCCCCGAGAGCCAAGCTTGGGGGAGGGCGCGGGGCGTGACGTTGCAGCAGGGACTGTCCTTCGCGCTGGTGGGCGCCACGGTGCTTTGCTTCGTCTGGGGCCGCTGGCGCTACGACCTGGTCGCCGTCGGGGCCCTGGCGGTGGGGGTGGTGTCGGGGCTGATCCCGCTGAAGAGCGCCTTCGAGGGCTTTTCCAACGACATCGTCATCATCATCGCCAGCGCCCTGGTGCTCAGCGCGGCGGTGTCGCGGTCGGGGATCGTCGACACCCTGATGGCCCCGCTGCTGCCGCGCCTGAAGACCGCCCGCAGCCAGGCGCCGGTGATGGCGGCGATCACGGCGGTGCTGTCGATGGCCACCAAGAACGTCGGGGCCCTGGCCCTGATGATGCCGTCGGCCCTGCGCATGGCCAGGAACACCGGGGTTGCGCCCTCGCGGATCCTGATGCCGATGTCGTTCGGGTCGCTGGTCGGCGGGCTGGCGGTGCTGGTCGGCACCTCGCCCAACATCATCGTCTCCGAGGTGCGGCAGGAGGCCCTGGGCAAGCCCTTCGCCATGTTCGACTTCATGCCGGTGGGCGCGGCCCTGACGGTGATGGCCATCGCCTATCTCGCCTTCGCCTACCGCCTGCTGCCGGCCGGGCGCGAGGCGGCGGTCGACATCGACGCGGCCCTGGCGGCCAACGCCTATGTCACCGAGGTCGAGATCCCAGGCGACTGGAGCTTCGAGCAGAACCGGGTCGGCGACCTGAAACGCGCCGCGGGCGCCGCCGTGGCGGTGGTGGCCATACTGCGCGGCCGCGAGCGGATCGCCTCGCCGCACGTCGCCCGCAAGATCCAGCCCGGCGACGTGCTGCTGCTCGAGGGTCAGCAGCAGGCGCTGAACGAGCTGATCCTCAAGGCCCGCCTGCGCCTGTCCGACGCCGCCCGCCCCGTGGTGATGGACGAGCCGACCGACGAGGTGCGGGTGGTCGAGGCGGTGATCGGCGCGCAGAGCGACCTGATCGGCAAGACCGCCAAGGGCCTGGCCCTGAACGAGACCTACGGCGTCAACCTGCTGGGCGTCAGCCGCGCGGGCTATCGCCTGGCCGGACGGCTGGCGACCATCCGCATGAAGGCCGGCGACATCCTCGTCCTGCAGGGAAGCGAGCAGCAGCTGCCCGGCGCGTTGCAGGCCCTGGGCTGCCTGCCGCTGGCCGAGCGCGAGGTGCGGCTGGGCGGGGTGCGCCACGCGATCCTGCCGGCCGCCATCCTGGCCGGGGCCATGGTGCTGGTGGCGCTGGGCGTGCTGCCGGTGGCGGCCGGCTTCTTCGCCGCCGCCGTGCTGGTGGTGGCCACGGGCGCCCTGCGCATGCGCGAGGCCTATGCGTCGCTGGAGGCGCCGGTGCTGGTGCTGGTGGCGGCGATGATCCCGGTCAGCGACACCATCCAGAAGAGCGGCGGGACCGACCTGATCGCCGCCTGGCTGTCGGGCGCCTTCGACGGCATGCCGCCGCTGCTGACCCTGACGGCGATGATGGCCGTGGCGATGCTGGCCACGCCCTTTCTCAACAACGCCGCCACCGTGCTGATCGTCGCCCCGATCGGCCTGGGCCTGGCCGAGCGCCTGGGTCTCAGCCCCGATCCGTTCCTGATGGCCGTGGCGGTGGGGGCCGGCTGCGACTTCCTCACCCCCGTCGGCCACCAGTGCAACACCCTGGTGCTGGGACCGGGCGGCTACCGGTTCGGCGACTACGCCCGGCTGGGCGCGCCGCTGTCCCTGCTGATCCTGCTGACGGCGCCGGGCCTGATCGCCCTGGTCTGGCCGCTCGCCGCGCGTTGAGACGCTTGCGGAGCCGTCAAACCTCCGATCTAGTCGCGCCCGTAGCAAGGGCTGACGGGGAGCGTCATGGCGACGGGCACTGTGCTGTGGTTCGACACCGCCAAGGGCTTTGGCTACATCGCGCCCGACGGCGACGACGGGGCCGAGATCAGGGTCAACGCCGCCGCGGTCGAGAGGGCCGGCCTGCCGCCGCTCGAGGACGGCCAGGCCATCGCCTACGAACTGGAGCGCGACCCGTTCAGCGGCCAGATGGTGGCCGGCAAGCTTAGGGCCTGATTTTATCTCACGTCGTCATCCCGGCCGAAGGCTCGCGCAGCGAGCCGTAGAGCCGGGACCCAGGGGCCGCCGCATCGAGCCGGCCGTCGCTGGGTGGCGAATCCACGCGTGGAGCCCAGTCCCCTGGATCCCGGACAAGCGCTGCGCGCTTTCCGGGATGACGGTGGATGGGGTGGTGAGTGTCAGCGCAGCTCGAAATAGGCCGTCGCGTCACCCTCGGTGTGGGCGACGATGGCGATCAGGTGCTCGGTCCCGTCGTCGAGGGTCAGGCGGGCGTCGCCGGCGCGGAAGGCCTGGCGCATGGCCTCGGGCTCGCCGGTCAGGCTGCCCTTGCCGGAGCGGCGGCCCGCCGGGCCGCTGGAGACCAGCAGCGAGAAGGCGATCTCCTGGCTCTGGCGGGCGATGGTCAGGGCGCCTTGGCCCGTACGCGGAACGGCTGAACTTTTACGCATGAGACGATAACGCCTAGCTTGGCCTTTCGCTCCCATCGCCAGAAAAAGATCCGGCGAGGGCGGATGTGAAAAAGAAAAACAGGCCGCCGCGACATCCGGCTCATCGCTGAAGAAATGAAATCGCTTGTGTTGTTATCCACAGGCGGGCATTATGAACCCATCGAATATCGACACGGTTCGGCCGCTCTCCACGCTTGTTCTTAGGATCGAGCGCCCGAGTCCATCCAAAACCTCACCGACAATTTGATCGTGCGGACCATCTTGGCCGTGCGGCTGCTCCTGTTTGCAAGGATATCTCCCATGACCACCGGCACCGTGAAGTGGTTCAACTCCACCAAGGGCTTCGGCTTCATCCAGCCCGACGACGGCGGCGCGGACGTGTTCGTCCACATCTCGGCCGTCGAGCGTTCGGCGCTCGGCTCGCTGAACGAAGGCCAGAAGGTCGCTTTCGAGCTGGAGCGCGACCAGCGCAGCGGCAAGATGTCGGCCGGCCAGCTCCAGGCCGCCTGATCCATACGCCGTCTCGCCCGCGGGATCCTCCCGCGGGCGTTCTCGAAAGGATCTCGATGAGCTCACCGCAAAACGTCGGCCACGCCGAGCGTCTCCAGACCGCCGCCCGGGCCAAGGCGGCCCTGCTGGCCAAGTTCAAGCCGAAAGCGGCCGTCACCGATCCCCAGTTCGAAGATCGCGCCGCCTTGCGCGCGGCCGAACTCGCCGCCGTCCGCAAGGAACGCTCGGCCGCGCGGGCCCTCGTCCGTGCCGGGAACATCGGTCGCCAGGAGGCCCTGATCGAAGAAGCACTTGCAGCAAAGCGTGGGGCGCGTAAGGAACGCAAGGCGCTCACCAACGCTGAAGCCAAGGCGAAGCGCGACGCCCGCTACGCCGCGCGCAAGGCCCGGGCCTGACGCGCGGACCTTCTGTTCAGGGGAACCGCCAATGGCCCGCAAGCCGAACTACAATTTCGAACGCCAGGAACGCGAGCGCCTGAAGGCGGCCAAGGCCGCGGAAAAAGCCGCCGAGAAGGCCGCCGAGCGCGCCGCCAAGCGCGCGGAAGCTGGCGAGGGCGCGCAGCGCGCCGACGACGAGCCCTCCAACTGAGACGATTTCGGAACCCGGTTACTTCTTTTCCGGGTTCCGGACCGACGGGCCTTCCATCTTGGAGGTGTCGGTGTTGATCGCCGGCAGGCCCGAGGGGCGGCCGGTCAGGGTCTCGATCGGATAGACCGTGGCGCACTTGAGCCACTTGCCGGCCCAGGCGCCGCCGCGCGCCTCGCACTTGGCCTTCGGCCAGACCCACAGATAGTGGTAGCCGAACACGCCGACGATGCTGGCGAGAAAGATTCCGATGAAGATGATCTTCAGGCGGTTGATGGCGCGGTTCATGGCGGCGTCTTAAGCACCGGCCGCGCTATGTGGCTAGCCCCATTTCGTGGGCGCCATTTCGCGGAAGGAGCGCGCGAGGGCGCAGACGGCCCGCGAAAGGTGTCGTACAGTTGTTTGAATGATCCTTGAAAAAGCGCATTACGCTTACGTCAGGGGAAACTTGCAAACCTGGGAGGACGCGCTAAGTCGATTGTCCAAGCAGGGGAAACCTCGAAAGAGAAGCAGCCAGGAGGCGGCGTAGACCGATGAAGGTTCTGGTCCCGGTCAAACGGGTTATCGATTACAACGTGAAGGCTCGGGTGAAAGCCGACCAGACGGGCGTCGACCTGGCGAACGTCAAGATGTCGATGAACCCGTTCTGCGAGATCGCGGTCGAAGAGGCCGTGCGCCTCAAGGAAAAGGGCGCTGCGACCGAAGTCGTCATCGTCTCGATCGGCCCGGCTCAAGCCCAGGAAACCATCCGCACGGCGCTGGCCATGGGCGGCGACCGAGGCATCCTGATCACCAGCGACGCCGACCTCGAGCCGCTGGCCGTGGCCAAGCTGCTCAAGGCCGTGGTGGCCGAGGAGCAGCCCGGCCTCGTCCTGATGGGCAAGCAGGCCATCGACGGCGACAACAACGCCGTGGGCCAGATGCTGTCGGCCCTGCTCGACTGGCCGCAGGCGACCTACGCCTCGGCGATCGAGATCAATGGTTCGGCCGCCAAGGTCACCCGTGAAGTCGACGGCGGTCTTCAGACCCTCGACGTCGACCTGCCGGCCGTGATCACCGCCGACCTGCGCCTCAACGAGCCGCGCTACGCCAGCCTTCCCAACATCATGAAGGCCAAGAAGAAGGAAATCGCGCAGAAGACCGTCGCCGACTACGGCGTCGACGTCGCTCCGCGCCTGACCGTCGTCAAGGTCACCGAGCCGCCGAAGCGCTCGGCCGGCATCAAGGTCGAATCCGCCGCCGACCTCGTCTCCAAGCTGACCACCGCGGGGGTGCTGTAATGGCCGTTCTCGTCATCGCCGACAACGACAACGCGCACCTGCGCGACGGCACCCACAAGACCGTCACCGCCGCCCTGAAGCTGTCGGGCGACGTCGACGTGCTGGTGCTGGGCAAGGGCGTCTCGGCCGTGGCTGACGCCGCCGCCAAGATCGCCGGCGTCCGCAAGGTTCTGGTCGCCGAGAGCGACGCCCTGGGTCACGGCGTCGCCGAAGCCCAGGCCGACGCGGCCCTGGCGCTCGCGGGGGGCTACGACGCGATCCTCGTCCCGGCCACCGCCGGCGGCAAGAACTTCGCCCCGCGCATCGCCGCCAAGCTCGACGTCGCCCCGATCAGCGACATCGTCGAGGTGGTCTCGGCCGACACCTTCGTGCGTCCGATCTACGCCGGCAACGCGCTGGAGACCGTCCAGTCGTCCGACGCCAAGAAGGTGATCACCGTGCGTCCGACCGCCTTCGCGGCGGCCGGCGAGGGCGGCTCGGCCGCCGTCGAAGCCGTCTCGGGCGCCGACGCGGCCAAGACCCGCTTCGTCAGCGAAGAGATGGTCAAGTCCGACCGTCCGGAACTGGCCGCGGCCAAGATCGTCGTCTCGGGCGGCCGCGCCATGGGCTCGGCCGAAGAGTTCCAGGCGGTCATCGAGCCCCTGGCCGACAAGCTGGGCGCCGCCGTCGGCGCCAGCCGCGCGGCCGTCGACGCCGGCTACGCCCCGAACGACTACCAGGTCGGCCAGACCGGCAAGGTCGTCGCCCCGCAGCTCTACATCGCCGTGGGCATCTCGGGCGCCATCCAGCACCTGGCCGGCATGAAGGACTCCAAGGTGATCGTCGCGATCAACAAGGACGCCGACGCGCCGATCTTCCAGGTCGCCGACTACGGCCTGGTCGCCGACTACAAGTCGGCCGTGCCGGACCTGATGAGCGCGCTCACCGCCGCCGGCAAGTAAGGCTTCTCGCGTCGTCGAGAACGGAAGGCCCGGGAGCAATCCCGGGCCTTTTTGCTTTTCAGGCGCCAGGCGCAATCCCTCTCTCTTAGAGAGAGGGAGGGGCCCGCGCCGCAAGGCGTGGGAGGGTGAGTGGTTACGACCTGGCCGACCGGAGCGCGGACAGGATCTCGTCGGCGGTCCCGCCGGGATCGGCCAGCACCCGCTCGTTGCGAAACCTCAACACCACGTATCCAAGCTGCTCCAGCGTTTCGGTGCGCTGGTCGTCATAGTCCTCGCGACCGTAATGAGCCGCGCCGTCGAGCTCCACGACCAGCTTGCCCGCCTCGCAGACGAAGTCCGCGAAACAGCGGTCGATCGCGATCTGCCGCATGAACTTGAAGCCCGAGAGGCGGCGGTTGCGGACAAGGGCCCAAAGCGTCTTTCCGCCAGGGTCTGTTTCTGGCGAAGGCGGCGGGCGTAGGCGGTCCTGTCCATCAGCAAAGCCTGGGCGCTTCGCTCCTGCCTTTTCAATCAAAGGCATCGGGATTTTTCTGTGAGGGCGAAACCACTCACCCTCCCACCGCTGCGCGGCGGGCCCCTCCCTCTCTCTAAGAGAGAGGGATTCCCTGGAGGAGCCAGCTCCCGTTTTTGATCTATATCTTCCGCAAAACCCCTTATGCGGCCGCCCGGATTTGCCTGTTATCGGGCTTGGGCTTAAGCCGATCCCATGACGCAACAAGCCGACACCCTTTCCGATCTCGACGCCCAGAAGGCCCGCGCCCGGGCCTGGTTCGAGAGCCTGCGCGACCAGATCTGCGCCGCCTTCGAGACCCTGGAGGACGAGGCGCCGGCCGAACTCTACGGCGACCAGCCAGGCCGCTTCGAGCTGAAGCCCTGGGACCGGCCGGCCGGCGGCGGCGGGGTGATGGGCATGATGCGCGGGCGCCTGTTCGAGAAGGTCGGGGTGCACGTCTCCACCGTGTTCGGGACCTTCCCGCCGGAAATGGCCAAGACCATGCCGGGCGCCGCCGAGGATCCGCGCTTCTTCGCCACCGGCATCAGCCTGATCGCGCACATGACCAATCCGCGCGTGCCGGCCGTGCACATGAACACCCGCTTCATCGCCACCACCAAGGGCTGGTTCGGCGGCGGCGGCGACCTGACGCCGCTTCTGGGCTACCAGCGCAGCCAGGACTTCCCCGACGCGATCGACTTCCACGCCGCCTACAAGCGGGCCTGCGACAAGCACGATCCTGACTGGTACGCCAAGTACAAGGCCTGGTGCGACGAATACTTCTTCCTGCCCCACCGCAACGAGCCGCGCGGCGTCGGCGGCATCTTCTACGACCATCACGACAGCGGCGACTGGTCCAAGGACTTCGAGTTTACGCAAGACGTCGGCCGGGCCTTCCTCGAGATCTATCCGACCCTGGTGCGCCGCCGCATGAACGAGGCCTGGAGCGCCGACGAGCGCGAACAGCAGCTGATCCAGCGCGGCCGCTACGTCGAGTTCAACCTGCTCTACGACCGCGGCACGATGTTCGGCCTCAAGACCGGCGGCAACACCGAGTCGATCCTCAGCTCCATGCCCCCCGAGGTGAAGTGGCCTTGAGGCGATAGCTCCTCCCCCGTGAAACGGGGGAGGGGGACCACGAAGTGGTGGAGGGGGCGGGGCCAGGCGCAGAGGTCTGTCGATCGCCCTATTCGCGAACGTCGTTATCCCAAGGTTGCGCCGCCTGGCTTTTCAGCCTTAGCTTGACCGCATGGCTCTCCTGCTCGCCCTCGCCCTGTCCACAGCCTTCGTCGCGCCGCGCGAGGTCGAGCTGTTTCATGAGAGCGTCCTCGCCGAGATCGGCCATCACGAGAGGCTTCGCAGCCGATCCGTGGAGGTCGAGTGGTATCGGGCGGCCGGCGGCGACCGCAGCCGGCTGCACGTCGCCGACTTCAAGTGCGACCAGCCCGTGGGCCGTCGCACGTGCCAGTTCACGCTGATCCGCGACGGCGGGCCGGTAGAGCTGCGCGGCGAGACGGTCGCCGACCGGCTGAGCTGCTCGGCGCGGTTCCAGCGCAATCTCCGTGGCGGCTCCCCGGCCTGGCTCGTCGAGCGCAGGCTGCGCGTGCCGCGCGGCTCGTTCACGGGCACGACCCTGCGCTGCGAGGCTCCCTAAACCGCCAGGCACACCACCTGGGCCACGCGCAGGTCGCGGCGCAGGCCGTCGGCGATGCGGCCGTAGTTGTCGGTGGTGATCGCCTCGCCCGGGGCGAACTCGGGGACGTTGGCGTCGCCGCCACGGCGGGGCGTGCGGGCGATCAGGGTGCGCAGGCTTTCGGGCGCGGTGGTGTAGATGCGGCCGCGACGCGGCGACTCCGCCACCGTCACGCCGATCACCCGGCCGGCGCTGTCCAGGGCGGGGGCGCCGGAAAGGCCCGCAAGCGTGCCCTTCAGGTTGTCGGTGCGGCCGACCTCGGCCCAGACCAGGACGGGTTCGGTGCGGGCCCCGCGTCCGTGGATCACCAGGTTCTCGCGGCCGATCAGGCGCGAGGCCACCTCGCCGGCGTGGCCCTGGGGATAGCCGGGGTGGAAGGCCCGCATGCCCTTGCGCGGATCGGCCAGGTTGACCGGCATGGCCGGGGCGCCGCCCTCGGTGGTCAGTATGGCCGCGTCGAAGCGCGGGTCGATGGTCACCCGGGCGGCCACGCCGCGTCCGTCGGCGACCAGGATGGCGGCTTGCTTGCAGCCGTCGACCACGTGGCGAGCGGTCAGCCAGACGCCGTTCTGCCCCACCGAGAAGGCCGTGCCCGAGGCCGGCTCCTGCTTGTCGGGCACCTGCACCACGATCGACGGGTCGAAGGGCGAGGCCGGGCCCAGCGGCACGCCTTCCTCGCCGGGCACCGGCGGCGGCGGCGGAGGCGCGTCGGCGCGCTCCTCGCGGCCGACGGCGACCACCAGCAGGGCGGCGACCACGGCGCCGTAGACCAGCCAGTCTGGAAGCTTGGGGAAATGCACGCGCCCCGCTCCGCCCGTTCCTTTGCCCTCAGCCCGCCACGCCGGAGGCGATGATGATGGCGGTGGCCAGCTTTGCGCCGACCAGCAGGGCGGCGGCCGAGACCTCGCCCTCGTTGATCCGCTCGGGCAGGCCCTTGAGCATCATGTCGGTCAGGCGGAAGACCAGCAGCTGCAGCGCCAGGGTGGCCACGCCCCACAGCAGGATCTCGATCACCGAGGTCGAGGCCGCCAGCGAGGCGGCCAGCGGAATGGCCAGGCCCGTCAGCACCCCGCCCAGCGACAGCGCCGCCGCCGCGTTGCCCTCGCGGATCAGCTTGATCTCGCGATGCGGGGTCAGGAGGATGTAGATCGCCGCCCCGGCGACCAGCATGGCCATGGTCACGCCCACATGGGTCAGGGTCGTCAGCAGGCCGTTGGCGAAGGCCTGGATCTCGGGCGACTGGATCTGAGGCATGTTTACGCGACCCCCTGGGACTAGAGGGGCAAGCTCTAACACGGGTTGGCGAGACTTGCGTAGGGGGCTCGCGTGGCGAGCGTCGAACCCTCTCTCTTTGAGAGAGGGAGGGGCCCGCCGCGCAGCGGTGGGAGGGTGAGAGGTTTCACCGTCGGCCTGTTCAGGCCGTCATCCCGGGTGGAGCGCAGCAGAGACCCGGAACCCAGGGGCGGCCGACGTAGCGCTTGCAACAGCGAACCTGACCGCCCAGCCCGGTCCCCTAGGTCCCGGATAAGCCCTGCGGGCTTTCCGGGATGACGAGGGTAGGGTGTTCTAATGGGAGAGGGCGTACCCTCTCACCCTCCCATGGCTTCGCCATGGGCCCCTCCCTCTCTCCATGAGAGAGGGAAATTAAGCCGCGTCGTCGGCGTCGTCTTCCAGCATGCCGGCCATGGCCGCCATCGACAGCTTGCGCAGGGCGCTGGCGCGGACCTTCTCGCTTTCGCTCTTCAGCTGGCCGCAGGCGGCGAGAATGTCGCGGCCGCGCGGGGTGCGGATCGGCGAGGAGTAGCCGGCCTTGTTGAGGATCGCGGCGAAGGTCTCGATCGCGCCCCAGTCCGAGCACTCGTACTGGCTGCCCGGCCAGGGGTTGAACGGGATCAGGTTGATCTTGGCGGGGATGCCCTTGATCAGCTTGACCAGCGCGCGGGCCTCGTCGGGGCTGTCGTTGACGCCCTTCAGCATCACGTACTCGAAGGTCACCCGGCGGGCGTTGGACAGGCCCGGATAGGCGCGGATGCCCTCCATCAGCTGGGCGATCGGGTACTTCTTGTTCAGCGGCACCAGCACGTCGCGCAGGTCGTCGTTGGTGGCGTGCAGGCTGATGGCCAGCATGGCCTGGGTCGTATTGCCCAGCTTCTCCAGCATCGGCACGACGCCCGAGGTCGACACCGTGATCCGGCGACGCGAGATGCCGATGCCCTCGTTGTCGCTGATGATCTCGATGGCGTCCGACACCTGGCCCAGATTGTAGAGCGGCTCGCCCATGCCCATGAACACGATGTTGCTCAGCAGGCGGTCTTCCTTGTCCGACGGCCATTCGGCCAGGTCGTCCTTGGCGATCTGCACCTGGGCGACGATCTCGGCCGTCGTCAGGTTGCGCACCAGCGGCTGGGTGCCGGTGTGGCAGAAGCTGCAGTTCAGCGTGCAGCCGACCTGGCTGGAGACGCACAGGGCGCCCACACGACCCACCGACGGAATGTAGACCGTCTCGACCTCGATGCCCGGGGCCATGCGGATCAGCCACTTGCGGGTGCCGTCCTTGGAGACCTGGCGCTCGACCACCTCGGGGCGGGAGATGGTGAAGGTCTCGGCCAGCCGCGCGCGGGTTTCCTTGGCCACGTCGCTCATCTGGGCGAAGTCGGTCACGCCGCGGTGGTGGATCCAGCGGAACACCTGGGTGGCGCGCATCTTGGCCTTGCCGTGCTCGACCACGCCGCTCTCGGTCAGGGCGGCGATCAGCTGCGGGCGGGTCAGGCCCGACAGGTTGACGGGCGGCTTGGCCGCGTCGGCCTTTTCAGCGGGCGCAACGCGGGACAGGTCGAGGGTGACGCTCAAGGGGCGGTCCGGGAAATTCGAGGAATGTGCGGGGTCGAGGCGGGGATATAGCAGATGTGGGCCGGTTTTCCAAAAAGGCGGTTGGTCGCGCCCGGCGAGCCCGCTCCATGGAGATCCTCCCCCCGTGGGGGAGGTGTCCGCGAAGCGGACGGAGGGGGGAGTGGCTGCGAAATCGGCCACTGCCTCGAAAGCTGAAAACAGCCCCCCTCCGGCCCTCCGGGCCACCTCCCCCACAGGGGGAGGATCTTGAGCGCTGGCCTCGCCAATCCCCCCATCTCCCGCTAAACCGCGCCCATGCCGTTCACCGCCACCGTCATGACCATGTTCCCCGAGGCCTTTCCCGGCCCGCTCGGCGTCTCGATGATCGGGACCGCCTGGAAGGAGGTCGACCTGTGGCGATTGGAAACACTGGACATTCGCGCCTTTTCCAAGGATAAGCGCGGCTTCCTCGACGACACCCCCGCGGGTGGCGGCGCGGGAGCCGTACTCAAAGCGGACGTCATCGCCTCTGCGCTCGACAGCGTGGACATCGGCGGGCGGCCGCTTTTGTACATGAGCGCCCGGGGCAGGCCCCTGACCCAGGCGCGCGTTCGTGAATGGTCCAAGGCGCCCGGTATCGTGGTGCTGTGCGGCCGCTTCGAGGGGGTGGACCAGCGGGTGCTCGACGCCCGCGGGTTCGAGGAGGTCTCCGTCGGAGACGCGGTTCTCGCCGGTGGCGAGGCGGCGGCGATGGTGGTGATCGAGGCGTGCGTTCGACTGGCCCCGGGTGTGCTGGGGAACATCGAGAGCACGCTGGAAGAAAGCTTCGAGGACGGTCTCCTCGAGCATCCGCAGTACACGAGACCGCGGACGTTCGAAGGGCTCGACATCCCCGAGGTGCTGCTGTCGGGCGACCACAAGAAGGTCGACCAGTGGCGGCGCAGTATGCGTGAAGAAACGACCCGCGAGCGGCGTCCAGATCTCTGGGAAGCGCATCTCGCCAATCAACAGGCAAAAGGCGGCCCGAAAACGGGTAAGCCCAAGGAGAAATGATCATGGCGATCAACATCATCGCTCAGCTCGAGCAAGAAGAATCGGCCCGTCTGCTGGCCGTCCGCGCGATCCCGGAATTCCGTCCCGGCGACACCCTGCGCGTCAACGTGAAGATCAAGGAAGGCGAGCGCGAGCGCGTTCAGGCCTACGAAGGCGTCTGCATCGCCCGCCAGGGCACGGGCGTCCACGAGAGCTTCACGGTCCGCAAGATCTCGTTCGGCGAAGGCGTGGAGCGTCTGTTCCCGCTGCTCTCGCCGAGCATCGAAAGCATCGAAGTCAAGCGTCGCGGCGTCGTCCGTCGCGCCAAGCTGTACTACCTGCGCGACCGTCGCGGTAAGTCGGCCCGTATCGCCGAGCGCGTCAACGTCCGCAAGGACGCCGAATAAGCAGCTCGCTCGCTACGGCGAAGTGTTCGAAGGCCCCGGCGGAAACGCCGGGGCCTTTTGCTTTTGCGGTTGCCTCCTCGCCAGGGTCGCGTGCAATCCTGGGCTGAGCTTCGGGGGAGGGGACCATGCGGCGCATGACGAAGGGGGCCGGCCTGCTGGCGGTCGCTGTTCTGGCCACGGCCGGGGCGCCGGTGACGCTTCCCGACCTGCCCAAGACCAGGGACGAGCCCGAGCTCCTGGCGCCCAACGGCCGGCGCGGGATGGAGGTCGACCTCAACGAGATCCGCATCTTCTTCGCCGGCGGTTACGACGGCGCCTGGATCCGCCGCTCGAACATGAACCTCGTCCGGGCGATCCACGGCATGACCTTCTACAAGGTGGGCGGCCGGCTTTATGTCGACCGCGACGGCGACCACATCGTCGACGCCGGCGCCTTCTACGTGCCCAAGACCGGTCTGGTGATCGCCGACTGGAACTGCGACGGCCGGGGCGACCAGATCCTGCTCAGCATGCGGCCCGCGCCCAAGGGAACCTGGGAGGGCCTGCTCAAGCGCGTCCGCGAGGAGGATGGCAAGGCCACCGCCCGCTGAACGGCCAAGCTTTGTGCATAAGCACGCATCTTGACGGATCGTCGTTCTGTGGCATGATGATTTCACCCTCGCTGTTCAGACACGGCGGGCTTCCAGACCGTCTCCTTTCTAGTGGACGGCCCTCTTCAGGCGGAGCCATCGGCCCCTGGAGTGTACAAACGATGCCAGGGCGCGCCGACAGGTCACTACGACCGGCGCGCCCTTAGTCGTTAGAGGTTGCGTTCAATGGTCCTCGTCCTGCCGGGATGGGGACCAAGGCGACGGTCGCGTTCCCGCCTTCAGGACAGGCTTCGGGGCAAGAAATGTGCGCCTGGACGTTGTTTCCGCGTCCCCTCGGGGCAGGATCGATCGCTGCGTGGCGGTCACACAGCGGATTTTCGGCGTTTCATCGCTTTACGCGCCCGCCCATCGGGCCTAGATGCGGATCGCTATGACCCGCGCAACAAAGACCCTCTACGACAAGATCTGGGACGCCCACGTCGTCAACGAAACCGACGGCGAGGCCATCCTCTACATCGACCTGCACCTGATCCACGAGGTGACGACGCCGCAGGCCTTCGCCGGCCTTCGCGCCGCGCGTCGCCCCGTGCGCCGGCCCGACCGCACGCTCGCCGTGGCCGATCACAACGTGCCGACCGAGAACCAGGCCGCCGGCGTCGACGCCGTGGCGGACGAGGAGGCGCGCCTCCAGCTCCAGACGCTGGGTCGCAACGTCGCCGACAACGGGATCGAGTATTTCCCGATGGGCGACATCCGCAACGGCATCGTCCACGTGGTGGGTCCCGAGCAGGGCCGCACCCAGCCGGGCATGACCATTGTCTGCGGCGACAGCCACACCTCGACCCACGGCGCCTTCGGGGCCCTGGCCCACGGCATCGGCACCTCGGAAGTCGAGCACGTGCTGGCCACCCAGACCCTGCGCCAGAAGAAGGCCAAGAACATGCTGGTCCGCGTCGACGGCCAGCTGGGTCCGGGCGTGACCGCCAAGGACATCGCCCTGGCGGTGATCGGCGAGATCGGCACGGCCGGCGGCACCGGCTACGTCATCGAATACGCCGGCGAGGCCGTGCGCGGCCTGACGATGGAGGGCCGCATGACCCTCTGCAACCTGACCATCGAGGGCGGCGCCAAGGCCGGCCTGGTCGCGCCGGACGAAACCACCTTCGCCTATGTCCAGGGCAAGCCCGCCGCGCCGAAGGGCGCGGCCTGGGACATGGCCGTCAGCCACTGGAAGACCTTCTTCTCGGACGACGGCGCCGTCTTCGACCGCACCGTCGTCATCGACGGGGCCGCGCTCGTGCCGATGGTCACCTGGGGCACCTCCCCCGAGGACGTCGTGCCGATCACCGGCAACGTCCCCGAGCCGGAAAGCTTCGCCACCGCCGACAAGCGCGCCGCCGCTCACCGGGCCCTGGACTATATGGGCCTGACCGCCGGCCAGCCGATCTCGGAAGCCAAGATCGACCGCGTCTTCATCGGCTCGTGCACCAACAGCCGCATCGAGGACATGCGCGCCGCCGCCGCCGTGGTGCAGGAAGCCTTCCTGCACGGCCGCATGGTGGCGCCGCACGTCAAGGCGATGGTCGTGCCGGGCTCGGGCCTCGTCAAGGAACAGGCCGAGTCCGAAGGCCTGGACGCCATCTTCAAGGCCGCCGGCTTCGACTGGCGCGAGCCGGGCTGCTCGATGTGCCTGGGGATGAACCCCGACCGCCTGGAGCCGGGCGAGCGCTGCGCCTCGACCAGCAACCGCAACTTCGAGGGCCGCCAGGGCCGCGGCGGCCGCACGCACCTCGTCTCGCCCGCCATGGCGGCGGCGGCGGCGATCGCCGGTCACCTGGTCGACGTGCGAACCCTGCTGTCGTGATCGCCGGCCAATGGCGTTGACGGGATCCTCGCTGGCTCTGCCGCTCGTCCTGCCCCGTCAGGCGCGGGTGGAGACGACGACCGACTTCGTCCGCGAGCGGCGCGAGCGGGGACGGCCGACGCAGCGCAATGGATTCCAGGCGCGCCACGAGAACCTCATCAGGGCGCGGGACGACGGCTACCGGGTCTCGCGCAGGACGCTGGCGTTCCGCGAAGTTTCCACCGATGCGGCGCCCAGCGGCGTTCGCGTCGCGATGGACGCGGCGTCCGCCTGCGACCTGAGCTACGTCGCCGACCGTAACCTCACGCCCAAGAGCGTCGAGAACTGGCAGGGCGGCGTCTCCTCGGCGATCACCGCCCAGCTGGCGCAGGCCGGCAAGGCCGCGGGGCTGCGGGACGACGTGCTGGTCGCGCCGATGACGCTGTGGGCGCAGACCTCGGCCGCCGACGCCGTCCATGTCGTCCTCGCGGGCGAACTGCGCCTGGCCGCGCCGGTCGGAGCCGTGTTCGAGGATGGCGAGGCGATCGAGACCCAGGAGCCGGCGGCGTTCGCCTTCGGCGGCCATGCGGTCGCCGGCCGGACCGTGCTTTCCCTGGAGCGCGTCGACGAGGCGCGCGGCGTCGCCGTGCTGAACTATCGGCGCGAGGCCGACCCGGCGTCGACGCAGGCGGCCATCGATGGGCTGGTCTGGGAGATCAACCTGGCCGAGGCGCTCAAGCCCGAGGAGCGTGCGGCCCTGCAGTTCGAGGACACGATGGTCTGCCGCTACGAGGTCGACCTGAAGACCGGCCTTGCGACCAAGGCCGAGTGCGAGCGCACCACGCGCGAAACCGATTTTCCCTGGTACGAGGTCATCGCCGTCACCGAGCGCTGGTCCATCGTCCAGACGCTGACGCCCGGAGACGGGTCATGAGCGCGGTCGTCGCCCTGGCGATGCTGGCCTCGACCTTCTCGGCGCCGCTGAACCTGCCCCCGTCGGCGCGGGTGGAGGTGACCGTCGAGCAGTCGAGCCAGGAGCCGCGCATCATGCTCGAGAACGACGGCGGGCAGGGCTACGACCAGACCTCGTCGTCGGCGCGCTACGAGAGCCTCATCGAGCGCCAGGGCGAGGGCTACCGCGTCACGCGGACCTTGCTCGAGCGCAGGCCGCCGGACGGGACCTCACGGCTTCAGGCGGTGACGGACGCGCCGCCGCGCCTGGTCTATGCCGCCGACCGCGACCTCAAGCCGCTGCGCATCGAGGAGTGGTCCCGGTTCGTCAGCGACATGCGCGCGGCCCTGAAGGGCGCTGTCCGTAGCGACATGGACCGCCAGTACGTGGCCATGGCGACGTCGGCGCTGTCGAAGATGCCGCCGGAGGACGCCGCCCACGGCTTTCTGGAAGCCGAGATGGAGCTGGCCGCGCCGATCAACGCCGTGTTCGTCGGCGGCGCGCCGGTGACCAGCCAGGAGGTGTTTCCGTCCGCGTCGGGCCAGGACGTCAAGATCCCCGTCGTGCTGACGCTGGAGCGCGTGGACGAGGCGCGCGGCGTGGCCGTGCTGCGCCGGGTCCAGACGTTCGACGCCAAGGCCATGGACGCGCTGCTGGCCCAGGTCCAGGACGTCGTCAAGGAGAGGCTCGGCCCGACGCTCACCACGCCCGAAGAGGTCAAGGTGAAGGTCGAGAGCTCCGAGACCTGCCTCTACGAGATCGGCCTGAAGACGGGTTTGCCGACCCGGGCCGAGTGCGAGCATAAGACCGTGACGACGCCGCCGGCGCCCCACGAACCCACCACCCGTACCGATCGCTGGGTCATCACCCAGATCCTGAAAAACTGAGGAGAGGCGCGAAGATGCAAGCCTTCACCCGTCTCGACGGCCGCGCGGCGCCGCTGTCGCTGGCCAATATCGACACCGACCAGATCATTCCCAAGCAGTTCCTCAAGACCGTCGAGCGCGAGGGCCTGGGCAAGGGCCTGTTCTTCGACTTCCGCTTCGATCCGGCCGGGAACGAGATCGCCGACTTCGTGCTCAACCGCCCCGAATACAAGGGCTCGTCGGTGCTGATCGCCGGCGACAATTTCGGCTGCGGCTCCTCGCGCGAGCACGCCCCCTGGGCCCTGATGGACTTCGGGATCATGTGCGTGATCTCGACCAGCTTCGCCGACATCTTCAACAACAACTGCTTCAACAACGGCCTCTTGCCCGTGGTGCTGGCGGCCGACGAGGTCGCCGTCCTGATGGACGAGGCCAAGGGCGGCAACCACATGGTCAGCGTCGACCTGGAAGCCCAGACGGTGGTCTCGCCCTCGGGCAAGACCTTCAGCTTCCAGATCGATCCGGTGCGCAAGGCCAAGATGCTCAAAGGCCTGGACGCCATCGGCGAGACCCTGCAGCACGCCACCGACATCGACGTCTTCGAAAGCAAGCGCGCCATCGGCCAGCCCTGGCTGGAAAACTGAGGCGCGCTCCCTCCCCCTTGATGGGGGAGGGCCGGGGTGGGGGTGACTGCGGCGGCTCGGTTCGCGCTACATCCTGACAGGCTTCCACCCCCATCCCCGACCCTTCCCCCATCGAGGGGGAAGGGGGAGAACTCCATATGACCCTGATCCTCGCCGGTTCCATCCGCATCGCGCCCGAGCGCCTCGACGACCTACGTCCGCACCTGGCCGCCCAGATGGCCGGGACGCGCGGCGAGCCGGGCTGCCTGGACTACGCGCTCACCGAGGATACGCTCGAGCCGGGGCTGATCCGGGTTTTCGAGCACTTCACCGACGAAGCGGCCTTGGCCTTCCACCGCGCTTCGCCGCATATGGCCGCGTGGCGCGCGGCCTGCGCAGAGCTTGGCGTATACGAGCGCCGCATGTCCTCCTTCGACGTTTCCGCCTATCGCGAGATCTGAAATGGCTACGCTTCTCCTGCTCCCCGGCGACGGCATCGGTCCGGAAGTCTGCGCGGAGGTGCGCCGCGTGGCGGCCGCCCTCGTGCCCAGCCTGGTGGTCGAGGAAGCCATCTACGGCGGCGCCAGCTACGACGCCCACGGCACGCCGCTGACCGACGAGGTCCGTGATCGCGCCCTGGCCAGCGACGCGGTGCTGATGGGCGCCGTCGGCGGTCCCAAGTGGGCGGACGCCCCGCGCCACCTGCGCCCGGAAGCCGGCCTGCTGAACCTGCGCAAGGCGATGAACGTCTACGCCAACCTGCGCCCGGCCTACTGCTTCGAGGCCCTGGCCGGCGCCTCCAGCCTGAAGACCGAGCTGGTCTCGGGCCTGGACATCATGTTCGTGCGCGAGCTGGTCGGCGGCGTCTATTTCGGCGAGCCGCGCGGCATCGACGTGCTGCCCGACGGCCAGAAGAAGGGCTACGACACCGCCCTCTACACCACCAGCGAGATCGAGCGCGCCGGGCGCGTGGCCTTCGAGCTGGCCCGCGGCCGCAAGAACAAGGTCCACTCGGCCGAGAAGTCGAACGTCATGGAATCGGGCCTGCTGTGGAAGCAGGTGATCACCGACCTGCACGCTCGCGAGTATCCGGACGTCGAGCTGGAGCACATCCTGGCCGACAACTGCGCCATGCAGCTGGTGCGCGCCCCCAAGCAGTTCGACGTCATCGTCACCGACAACCTGTTCGGCGACATCCTGTCGGACGCGGCGGCCATGCTGACCGGCTCGCTGGGCATGCTGCCCTCGGCCGCCATCGGCGATCCCAACAAGCCGGGCCTTTACGAGCCGATCCACGGCTCGGCCCCCGACATCGCCGGCAAGGGCCTCGCCAATCCGCTGGCCGCCATCCTGTCGTTCGAGATGGCCCTGCGCTGGTCTCTGAAGGAAGTCGAAGCCGCCGATCGCCTGCTGGCCGCGGTCAAGGGCGCCCTCGATTCGGGTGCGCGCACCCGTGATCTGGGAGGTGAACTGTCTACTGTTCAGATGGGTGATGCGGTATTGTGTCGCATCTGAATAAGTAGAATAGCGCCGTTATTTCGGCGTTTTACAATTTCTGCTTAAGTTTTTTCGCCCAGTTCCTGCACTCATCAAATGATAAGTCGGGACCTGGGCGAAATGCGTTTCAACGACCTGAAGATATCGGCGAAGCTGGGGATCGCGTTCAGCGCCCTGATCATCGCCTTCGTGGTGTCCTCGGCGGTGGTGTTCACCAGCCTGCAGCGCATCGAGGAAGCCTCGGTCTCCAACCAGCGCAGTCTCTCCCTGGCCACCGAGGCCGAGGTGATGATGACCCTGGTGCTCGAGCAGCAGAACGCCCTGCGCGCCTACGCCCTGCTCGGCGACGCCGACTTCGCCAAGACCTACACGGAAAGCGTCGACCAGTTCGACAAGGCCCTCGACGCCTTCGAGGGCAAGACCACGGTTCCCGAACAGAAGGCCCGCATCCAGCGCCTGCGCGGCGCGATGGGCGAGTGGCGCAAGACCATCGCCGAGCCGGCCCAGGCCGCCATGGCCAACGACCCGGTCATGGGCCGCATCGCCGCCGGCGAGCTGATGGGCCGCAAGAGCCTCAACGACATCCGCGCCATCCAGGACGAGCTGACGGCCGCCGCCAGCGAGCGCGTCGCCCTGCGCGCCAAGGAAATGAAGCAGGCCATGGACATGGCCATCCTGTCGCTGGTGATCGGCGGCGTCGCCGCCCTGGTCATCGCCGGCCTGATGGGCTGGATGCTGTCGGGCACCATCGGCGCCTCGGTCGCCGCCATGACCGCCGCCATGCGCCGCCTGGCCTCGGGCGACAACACCATCGAGGTCCCCGCCGTCGGCCGCAAGGACGAGGTCGGCCAGATGGCCCAGGCCGTGCTGAGCTTCAAGGACGCCGCCATCCACAAGCTGCGCCTGGAAGACGAGGCCGTCGAGCAGCGCCGCCTGACCGAGGCCGAGCGCGCCCGCGTCGAGGCCGACAAGGCCCGCAAGGCCCAGGAAGACGCCGTCGCCGTGTCGGCCCTGGCCGAGGCCCTCGGCCACCTGTCGAACGGCGACCTGACCTTCCGCATCACCGCCGCCTTCGCCCCCGACGCCGAGCAGCTGAAGACCGACTTCAACGCCGCCGCCGCCCGCCTGGAAGAGGCCATGCGCGGCATCAACGGCGCCGCCGGCGGCATCCGCGCCGGTTCGGAAGAGATCGCCCAGGCCTCCGACGACCTGTCGCGTCGCACCGAGCAGCAGGCCGCCAGCCTGGAAGAGACCGCCGCGGCCCTCGACCAGATCACCGCCACGGTCCGCAAGACCGCCTCGGGCGCCAAGGAGGTCTCGAGCCTCGTGGCCGGCGCCCGCACCGGCGCCGAGCGCTCGGGCCGCATCGTCGACCAGGCGGTCGGCGCCATGGCCAGCATCGAGCAGTCCTCGGGCCAGATCGGCAACATCATCGGCGTGATCGACGAGATCGCCTTCCAGACCAACCTCCTGGCCCTCAACGCCGGCGTCGAAGCCGCCCGGGCCGGCGACGCCGGCAAGGGCTTCGCGGTCGTCGCGCAAGAAGTGCGGGCTCTCGCCCAGCGCTCGGCCGAAGCGGCCAAGGAGATCAAGGGCCTGATCTCGACCTCGACCCAGCAGGTCGAGGCCGGCGTCTCCCTGGTCGGCCAGACCGGCGAGGCCCTGCGCGCCATCGTCGACCAGGTGGCCAGCATCGACGCCCTGGTCGGCGAGATCGCCGCCAGCGCCCAGGAGCAGTCCACCGGCCTGCACCAGGTCAATGTCGCGGTGAACCAGATGGACCAGGTCGTCCAGCAGAACGCCGCCATGGTCGAGGAAGCAACCGCCGCCACCCATTCGCTGAAGGGCGAAGCGGGCGAGCTGGCCGTGCAGGTCGGCCGCTTCAAGGTCGCCGGCGCCGCCATGGCCGCCTCGGCGCCCCGGGCCGCCACCCCGGCCTCGCGCCCGGCCGCCAGCCCCGCCCGCGCCGCCCAGGCC
>NZ_QDKO01000042.1:0-147813 GCF_003094615.1 Caulobacter radicis
CCGCCTGCTGTCCAGCGGCGCCTCCGTCACCGAGGCCCAGGCCGTCCGCTACGACCTGGCCGGCCGGGCGGTCTTCCAGGCCAACGCCAGCCTCAACGGCGCCACCTGGACGGTCGGCGACGCCCGCCAGACCCAGTACAACGCCTTCGGCGAAGTGGTCGTGCAAGGCGTCAACGGCGGCGCCCAGCAGACCTACGCCTATGACGCCGCCGGGCGGGTCTGGCGCGATCTCGGCGACGACGGCGTCGCGCGCCTCCATGTCTACGACGCCGCCGGCAACCAGACCCTGACCCTCGCCTCCTCGGGCGCGGACCTGTCGGCTCTCAGCCTGGCGGACGCCCTGGCCCTGGCCACCGCCAACGGCGCCCACGCCGTCGGCGCGGCCCCCGTCGCCGGCCTGACCGCCACCATCACCACCTTCGACGCCCGCAACCAGGCCATCGCCACCCGCCAGCCCTTCCGCGAGACCAGCGCCGGCGTCTTCGCCGCCATCCAGACCCAGAGGGCCTACAACGCCTTCGGCGAGACCATCTCCCAGACCGACGCCCTCGGCGGCCAGAGCCTCTACACCTACAACACCCTGGGCAAGCTGCTGACCACCGCCCTGCCCACCGTCAACGTCACCGACGAGACCGGCGCCGTCCACGCCGTCTCACCCGCCACCACCAACTACTACGACGTCTCCGGCCGCCTCGTCGGCCTGCGCGACGCCAACGGCGCCCTAACCACAAGGCAACTCCTCGCCGGCAGCGGTTATGGCGACGATGCGGCCTTGGTGATCTCCGAGCGGCATGCCGACGGCGGCGTGGTCCAGACCGGCTACGACGTGTTCCGCGACGCCCGCACCAGCGTCAACGAGATCGGCGCAGTGGAGACCCGCACCTATGACGGCATGGGCCGCCTCGTCAGCCTGGCCCACGCCTCGACCTCCACGCCCCTGACCTTCAACGGCGCCACGGGCGCGGAAACCTTCGATATCCGCGGTCCGTCGATCATCAACGGCAACGGCGGCGCCGACACCTTCCTGGTCCGCACCGGCGTGGGATCGGTGGTGATCAACGCCTGGACCGGCCTGACCACCCCGGTCGGCATCCTGCAGTTCGAGCCGGGCGTCACGCTCTCCAGCGTGCTGCTCACCAGCGACTCCAGCGGCAACCTGATCATCGTCAACGCCCAGGGCGACCGCATCCAGGTCACCGGCCAGTTCGGCCGGGTCTATGGCGTCGGCCTGATCAGGTTCGGGGACGGAACCACGCTGGACCGCCAGCAGATCGCCCAGCTGGCGTTCACCGGTTCGGCCGGCAACCGCGCCTTCTACGGCACATCGGGGGCCGACACCTTCGACAGCCGCGGGGAGGCCTACTACATCCGAGGCGAGGGCGGCGCCGACACCTTCGTCTACAACGCCGGCTACGGCGACCTGGAGATCCAGCAGGTCTACGGAACGGACTCGGTCCTGCAGCTGGGCGCGGGCCTGGACCTGAGCAACCTGGTGTTCTCCAGCGACTACCTGAGCAACCTGATCATCACTGGCCCCAACGGCGAACGCATCCAGGTCGACAACCAGTTCGGCGGATCCAGCTGGGGCATAGGGCTGGTCCAGTTCGCCGACGGAACGACCCTGAACCGCCAGCAGCTGGTCAACCTGGCGACCACCGGCACGGCCAACACCCCCCGCCTCTACGGAACGTCGGGCGCCGACACCTTCGACAGCCATGGCCTGGCCTATTACGCCCAAGGCGGCGGCGGCCAGGACACCTTCATCTACAACGCCGGCTACGGCGCGCTGGAGATCAGCCAGATCTTCGGCTCCAACTCCATCGTGCAGTTCGGCGCCGGCATCACGATCGCCGGCCTGTCGTTCGCAGGCGACTCTAGCGGCAACCTGATCATCACCGGCGCCAACGGCGACCGGGTCAAGATCAGCAACCAGTTCTACGGCTCCAACTACGGCGTCGGCCTGCTGCAGTTCGCCGACGGCACGACGCTCGATCGCCAGCAGATGATCGACATCGCGACCAGCGGCACGGCCGCCAATCGCTATCTGTACGGCACCTCGGGCGCCGACACCTTCGACACCCACGGCCAGGCCCACTACATCCGGGGCAACGGCGGAGCCGACACCTTCCTATACAACGCCGGCTACGGCGCCCTGACCATCACCCAATATTCCGGGACTTCATCGGTCCTGCGGTTCGGCGCCGGCATCACCCTTTCGAGCCTGCGCTTCACCAAGACCAGCAGCGACCTGATCATCACCGGCCAGGCGGGCGACCGGATCGTCGTCGACTACCAGTACGCCAGCACCAGCTACGGGATCGGCTCGATCGAGTTCGCCGACGGCACGGTCCTCAGCCGCGAGCAGATCACGGCGGCCATCACGCCCTCCACGCCCAGCGGCGGGACCCTGTCGGGCACGGCCGCTTCCGAGACGCTGGACAGCGCGGGCTTCTACAGCCGCATCACCGGCGGCGGCGGAACCGACACCTACATCTACAACGCCGGCTATGGCGCGCTGGAGATCAACCAGTCGAACGGCTCCAACTCGGTGCTGCAACTAGGCGCGGGCATCACCCTGGCCGGCCTGGTGTTCACCGCCGACAGCAACGGCGGCCTGACCATCGCCGGCGCGGCGGGCGACCGGATCCAGCTCATCAACCAGTTCAGCAGCGGAACCTACTACGGCGTCGGGACCATCCTGTTCGCCGACGGGTCCACCCTGAACCGCCAGCAGATGCTCGACCTGGTGGTCAGCGGCTCGGCCGCCAACAGCAACATCTATGGCTCGTCGGGCAACGAGATCATCGACACCCATGGCCTGGCCGGCTTCGCCAACGGCCGCGGCGGAACCGACACCTTCGTCTACAACGTCGGCTACGGCGCCCTGGAGATCAACCAGGCCGGCGGAACCAACTCGGTGCTGCTGATGGGCGCGGGGTTCTCGGCGTCCAACCTGACCTTCTCGGCCGACAGCAACGGCATGCTGACCATCACCGCCGCCGGCGGCGACGAGATCCGGCTGGTCAACCAGTTCACCAGCGCCGACTACTACGGGGTCGGAACGCTCCAGTTCGCCGACGGCAGCACGCTGGGCCGCCAGCAGCTTCTCGACCTGGTGGTCACGGGGTCGGCCGCCAATCGCAATCTCCACGGCTCGACCGCGGCCCAGACCTTCGACACCCATGGCCTGGCCCACTACGTGAACGGCCGGGGCGGGGCGGACACCTTCATCTATGAGGCCGGCTACGGTCCGCTTGAGATCCAGCAGTCCTCCGGCGCCGGTTCGGTCCTGAAGTTCGGCCCCGGCTTCTCGCTCGCCAACCTGATCTTCTCCGCCGCCGACACCGCGCTGATCATCACCGGTCCCAACGGCGACCGGGTGCAGGTGACCAACCAGTTCCTGAGCGGCACCTACTACGGCGTCGACCTGGTCGAGTTCGACGACGGCTCGACGCTGAACCGCCAGCAGATGATCGACCTGATCGCCAGCGGCTCGTGGGCCAACCGGCGCATCTACGGCACCGCCGCCGCCGAGACCCTCGACACCCAGGGCCTGGCCCACTACGTGGCGGGCCGGGGCGGCGGCGACACCTATGTCTTCAACGCCGGCTATGGCGCGGTGGAGATCCGGGCCGACCAGGGCTCGGGCGTCAGCACCTCGGTGCTGCAACTGGGCCCCGGCATCACCGCCGCCGACCTCTACTTCACCGGCAGCGGCAGCAACCTGATCATCGCCTTCGGGATCGGCGACCGCATTCTCCTGACGAACCAGCTGATGGGAACGCAGTACGGCGTCAGCGAGATCCGCTTCGCCGACGGCAGCATCCTGAACCGCCAGCAGTTCATCGGCCTGTCGGGCTCGGCCCAGAGCCTCGTCGACAGCTACACCTATGACGGCCTGGGCCAGCGCATCCGCCACGCCAACTCGCAGCTGGGGACCACGGCCCTGGCCGAGCGCACCGATTACGACCTGAACGGCCGGGTGGTCTCGCAGATCGACTTCAACGGCTATGCGACCACCTACGCCTATGCCTATGACGCCTCGCTGGCCACCAGCGGCCTGGGCGTGTTCGGCGGCTGGATCCAGACGACCACCAACGCCGCGGGCCTGACCTCCAGCACCAGGACCGACTATTTCGACCGGTTGGCCGGAGAGACCGACTTCGGCGGCCACGTCACGAACCTGACCTACGATGCGGCCGGCCGCCTGGTCCAGAAGACCAACAGCGTCGGCCAGGACCTGCGCTACACTTACTTCAACACCGGCGCCCTGGCCTCCGAGGTCAACCTGAACTTCGGCGCCGGCGGATCGCAGTCGACGCAGTCCTACGGCTATGACGCCGCCGGCCGGCGCACCCGGGAAACCACCCTCGTCACCTACACCGGCTATGACGAGGAGGGCCTGGCCTATCAGTGGACGCGGTCCCTGCAGGACGCGTCGGTGACCTATGACGCGCTCGGCCGCACCACCCGCTTCATCGACAGCGGCGAGGACGGCGCCAACCCGGTCGACATCAACTACGAGTACGACGCCAACAACAATGTCCGGCTGATCGCCTCGACCTATCGCGACCTGGTGTCCAGCGCGCTGACCAACAGGGAACAGTGGTTCCGCTACGACAGCATGAACCGCTTCGTGACCACCGGCGGCGCCCTGCTCGACGCCCAGGGCGCGGTCACCCAGGTGCGCGGCGCGGCCGGCAACACCATCGGCCGCGGCGAGACGGGCGTCGACCTGACCTACGACGCCGCGGGACGGCGCAAGTCGGCCGTCTCGACCGGCAACAACGAGACCTACGCCTATACGGCCAGCGGCTATCTCTCGACCGTCTTCATCAACGGCGCCCTTCGCGTGCGCAACGTCCGCGACAGCATGGGCCGCCTGACCATGCACACCGAGTACGGCGCGGACGGCAAGATCGCCTACAGCGAGGAGTCGACCTACGACGCCGGCTCGCAGGTGATCCTGTCCCAGACCTCGACCCTGCAGTCCGACGGCGCGATCATCACCGCCAACACCACCTACGACTACCGGGCCGATGTCGGCGGCGGCGTCTATACCGGCGGCTACATGGGCGGGATGGTGGTGCACAGCCGCACGACCTCCAGCCAGATCAAGTCGGGCCAGACCACCGCCCAGCCGACCAGCGACACCGTCAACACCTATGTCTGGTGGGACGGCCCCCAGCAGAACACCATCACCATCCGGCCCGACATCACCAAGTCGGCGGTCAACACCTCGACCTTCACCTACGACACCAGCGGCAACGTGGTCTCGGTGGGTATCCAGGACGGCCGTCCACGCACGGTGAACTACGTCACCAACGCCGCTGGCCAGGTCATCTCGCGCAAGGAAGCCAGCGCCGCCTCGGCCAACCCGGTCGAGTACTACTACCGCTTCAACAACATCCAGCGGGCCAACATCGGCAACGACGGCCCCAACGGAAAGACCAACTACGCCGCCTCGATCGCCCAGCGCTCGTCGGGGGCCCAGAGCACGGCCTTCCAGGGCGGCGCGGCGACCTCCTACGCCGACATGGACCAGCAGTACGACCCGCTGAACGCCAACTCCCTGGCCGAGGCCGAGGGCGCGCCGACCTACACGGTCGTACAGGGCGACACCCTGCAGTCGATCGCCGCCAGCGTCTGGGGCGACGCCAGCCTGTGGTACCTGATCGCCAACTTCAACGGCCTGACCGGCGCCGACACCCTGGTCCAGGGCGCGCGGCTGCAACTGCCGGCCCAGGTCACCAACATCCACCACAGCAGCGACACCTTCCAGGCCTACGACCCGACCCGGGCGCTGGGCTCGGTCGCGCCCGACCAGGTGGCGCCGACCCGCAAGGGCAAGGGCTGCGGGGTCATCGGCAGCATCCTGGCCGCGGTCGTGGCCATCGTGGTGACGATCGTGACCTACCCCATCCTGCATGCCGGCTCGGCGGCGCTCGGGATGAAGGCCGGCGCGGCCACGGCCGCCGCTCTGGCCGGCAGCGCCGCCATCGGCAGCGCCGCGGGACAGCTGACGGCGATGGCCACGGGCGTCCAGGACAAGTTCAGCTGGAAGGCGGTCGGCAAGGCCGCCCTCACCGCCATGGTCGCCGGCGACCCGAAGGGCACCATCCTGGAGCAGATGCTCAAGGCCGCGGCGTCCAACGTGGTCAGCCAGGGCGTGGCGGTGGCCACCGGCCTGCAGGACAAGTTCAGCTGGACCGACGTGGCGGTCAGCGCGGTGATGGCCGGCGCCGACGGCGTGGTCGGCCAGGCCCTTGGCAAGGCCAATTGGGTCCCCGCGCCCAAGCTCCTCAAGCCAGCCCTGACCGGCACGGCCGCGGCGATCGCCGGGGCCGGGGCGCGCAGCCTGATCGACGGCTCGGACTTCGGCGACAACATCAACGCCCTGCTGCCCAGCGTGGTCGGCAGCACGATCGGCCGGGCCATCGCCGGCAGGATCGGAGGCGGCGCATCCGCTTCCGAGCAAGCCTCGAGCAACGACAGCCCCGCGCCTCCGCAAGTCAGCAGCGGCGGCGGGACGGGCATTCCCGGGCTCTATCGCGATGACAACGGCAACTTAATCGACGAGCTCGACGGGATCCGCTTCTTCATCGCGCCCGGCGAGCCGGTGGGCGGCGGCGGCGGAAGCAGCGGTGGCGGCTCGTCGGCCCCGCCCAGCCTGTGGGAGCGCGCCCGGGGCGCCATCGGCCGCTTCCTGAAGGATCCGCTAGGGAGCATCACCGGGGCGATCAACTACGCCGCGAAGTCCGTGCGCACGAGCCTGGACTATCGTCCGCCGGCCGCTTCGGCGTCCGCCGGCGGCGACGGCCCGACCCTCCTCGACGAGGTGATCGTCGTCGGCAAGAGGCTCCACAAGCAATTCTCCGACGGCTATTCGGGCTCGGTGGCGTTCGCCAACAACGTCTTCGACCTGGCCGCCGCCAAGGTGAAATCCGACGTCCAGTCCAAGGTCTACCTGGCCACGGCGCTTCCGAGCTACGCCCTCTACAGCGCCGGGAACGGCTTCGAGCGGGCCGGCATGCCCGGCTTCGGCGCGGCGCTGAAGAAGCAGGCCGTCATGAACTCCAACCTGGCTCTCGGCGCGGCCGACTCGGCGGTCGACCTGGTGACCAGCACGGTCAAGACCGTGGCTGTCGTGGGCGTCAACGCCAGTCCGCTGGGCGTCGCCAACGGGATGCTGCAGGACGCCACCGGCCTGAGCCTGCCGGGTCCCAACATCCGCACGCTCACCGATCCGATCGCGCAACGGGCCAGCGACTATATCTCGGGCCGGCGTGACCTGGTGGCCGACGTCAAGTCCGCGGTCGGCGCCGAGGTCAGCCAGCTGCGCGCCATCGGCGCCGACCTCGCCAGCGACGACCTCAACCGCGTGGCCGCCGGGAGCTACGCCGCCGGCGACAAGATCGTCGACTACGGCGTCTCCCTCTATCCCGGTGGGGCCGGGATCAAGGGCCTGCAGGGCATGCGGGCCATGGCGCTGGGTGGGCGCGCCATAACGGCCGAGGCCCTGGCGTTGCAAGGCGCGGCCTCGCCGGTACGAGCCGGCGTGCTGGCCAATATCGAAGCCAGCCAGGCCGCGCGACTGTCGAGCAACTTCGGCCGCCATGGCGAACTGGAAGGCGCGCTGATGCGCGGCCTTGAGCTTGGGGGCGGTAACCGGGCGTATCGTGGCATATTGAACGAAACCGTCGGACCGATCCCGCAGGGCATGTTCGATCCGCACGCACACCACATACTGCTCAAGCAGGGCCAGCCGTCGCAACGCGCGCTTGTGCTGGAGGGTCAGTCGATCCTAAGAGAAGTGGGCATTCACCCGGAGTTTGGGCCTCAGAACCTCACATGGGCTCCAAACCGTGTGGCTGGTCAGCACTCAACGGCAGCGCTCAGGCCCTTGGTTGAAGATCTTGGCGCGGTGCGTGGGTCGCGAGCGGATGTCGAGGCCATCTTGCGCTATCATGGCGAACTTGCCACCCAGCGACACAAGTGAGACCAACTTGGAACAGGTTCGCTTCAACCCGAAGATCTCCGCCGCGATAAGAGATAGAAATATCTCCGCTCTTCGCGACCTGTTCGCGGAAGATCCTGGCCAGGTAAGCGCGTTCACGCCATTCGCGGGCGGCGCCTGGCTGCATTACGCGTCACGGGAAGGTAATGCCGAAGCCGTAAGGCTGCTGCTCTCGCTCGGAGCCGACGTGAACAAGGGCGACAGTCGGGAAGGGCGCGGGGCGCTTTGCGACGCCTGCCTGGGCGGACACGCCGATATCGTGGCGATACTGCTATCCGCCGGAGCCCGGATAGATACGTCCACCTCGGTCAGAAATCCTCTTTTCTCATCGATCGTCGCCAACAGCCTGCCATCAGCGGTGGCCTTGCTCGATCACGGCATGGACACGAAGGTCTCCTATGACGGTCCCTTCATGAAGAACATGGACGCCGTCTCGTTCGCCATGGAACGCGGCTCCACGGAGATCGCCGAGGAAATTTCCCGCAGGCAGGCCGAAGGCGACCCGGAACTCGCCCAACGCATACTCGAAAACGCGCGCGCCACGGCCCAGATCAACAACGCCTAGCGCCCTCCCCACCCGGCAAGCCAGCCCCACGGCTATCGCGGTTCCGAGCGGCGGGTTTGCGCCCGCCTTCAACTCCGCTAAGGCTGGCTGGGCATCACTCGCCCTGGACGCCAAGCGCTCGTGGATCCCATCTCCAACATCGACGGCCTCGTGGCCCTGCTGCGCCGACGACTGCAGGCGCGGTCGGCCGGAACGGCGGGCAAGGCGCGGACGACACGCTCCACGACGCGGGACGCCGCCACGATCGAGAGCGTCTACGCCCTGGCGGCCGTGCGCGACGTCGACGACCGGCAGCTGAGCCGCGCGCTGATCGAGGCCGTGCTGGCCGAAGGCTTCGGAAGCGAGCTTCTGAACGAGGCCAAGTTCCAGCAGGTGGTCGAGCGCGTGGTCGAGACCCTCCAGGGCGAGCCCAACTCGGCCGCGCTGCTGAAAAGGGCGGTCCAGGACCTGCGATCCGGCGCGCGCTAGCCTCGGTTGCAGACCGGCCCCAACTAACTCGTCCATTCGTTGCGATCGCCTCTTGTTCGTAACGTCCGCTTGTGGGAGGTCAGGCTCGCGGGCGGGTGAGTACGATGAGCGCCGATCAGGCTCTGGAATTGATGAAGCTGCTGTTCTGGAACAGCGCCGTGGTTTCCGCCCCGGTCCTGATCGCGGCCCTGCTGGTCGGCCTGGTCGTCAGCGTGCTGCAGGTGGCCACCCAGCTTCAGGAAGCCACGCTCAGCTACGTGCCCAAGCTGATCGTCTCGGTGCTGGTGCTGATGGCGCTGGGCGGCTGGATGATGAGCCGCATCACCAGCTTCGCCACCCATCTGATCCAGATGATCCCCTCGCTCGTCTGAGGCCATGGCGTTCGAAACCCTGACCTCGTGGGTGGTGACCAGCCTGCTCCTGAGCCTGCGGATCGGCCCTGTCTTCGCCATGGCGCCGCCGTTCACCCTCACGCGCACCCCGCCGGTCTTCCGCGTGTTCCTGGGCCTTGGCCTGGCCGGCCTCCTGACCTCGTCCCTGCCCCAGGAGCAATGGGCCGCCGCCTTCGGGGCCGGCGACCTGCTGGCGACCGCGGCGCGCGAGCTGCTGCTGGGCGCGATCTTCGTCCTGGCGTTCCAGGTGATGTTCGCCGGCCTCTACCTGGCCGGCCGGACCGTGGACATCCAGGCCGGCTTCGGCCTGGCGATGCTGATCGATCCCACCACCCGCGGGCAGACGCCGCTGGTCGGCACGCTGCTGGCCTACGCCGCGGGCGCGGTGTTCTTCGCCATGGACGGCCACGCCGAGCTGCTGCGCCTGCTGCGGGCCTCGGTCGAGGCGATCCCCCTGGGAACGGGCCACGCGCCCCAGAGCCTGCGGCCGCTGACCGCCTTCATGTCGGTGGTGTTCATGACCAGCTTCGGCGTGGTCGCCACGGCGGTCCTGACCCTGTTCATCGCCGATGTCGCCATCGCCCTGATGGCGCGGACCATGCCGCAGATGAACGTCCTGATCCTGGGCCTGCAGGTGAAGACCCTGCTTCTGCTGCTGGTGCTGCCGATCATGATCGGTTCGGTGGGCGCCCTGCTCGCGCGGCTGGCGATCGTGACGCTCGAAGCCATTCCGGGCCTGCTCTAGGATGGAGAACACCGAACAGAACCGCTCGGAGAAGCCCACCCCCTTCAAGCTGAAGAAGGCGCGGGAAAAGGGAAGCGTCGCGCGGAGCATGGACCTCAGCTTCCTGACCGGCTCGTTCGCCCTGCTGGCCTATCTGTGGATCAGCGGCGACACGGTGTGGTCCCAGCTCACGCGCGCGGCCGCGCACGCCCTGGTCGCCGCGCCGAACGTCTCGGCCAGCCGCCACGAGATCCTGATCGTCACCGCCGGCGTCCTGACCTCGATGTTCCGCCCCCTGACGCTTCTGTGCGCGACCATCTTCCTGGTCGTGGGCGTGTTCGAGTTGGTGCAGACCGGCCTGGTCTTCTCCACCCAGCCCCTGAAGCCGGACTTCTCGCGCCTCAGCCCCGCCAAGGGCTTCAAGCGGGTGTTCTCGGTGCGCACCCTGATCGAGACGGCCAAGACGATCCTGAAGTTCGGCGTCTACGCCACGCTCGTCGCCGTGATCGTGCAGGCCGCCTGGGCCGTGGACGGCCCCGCCGCGACCGACGCCGCCCGCCTGGCCCAGGCGATGGGCGGGACCAGCTTCCGGCTGCTGATGTTCTTCGTCGGCGGCGCCCTGGTCTTCGCCCTCCTGGATCAGTGGCTGGTCCGCCGCGAGTTCCTCAAGCAGATGCGGATGAGCCGCCGCGAGTTGCGCCGCGAGTCCCGCGACCGCGAGGGCGAGCCGCGCATCAAGCAGCGGCGCAGGCAGCTGCACGGTGAATTCGTCAAGATGAGCCAGAGCCTGCGCAACATGCGCGGGGCCGACGTGCTGCTGACCAACCCGACCCACTTCGCCGTGGCGCTGCGCTACGACCCGGGCAGCATGGAGGCGCCGATCGTCGTCTCGCTGGGCGCCCACCAGTTCGCCCAGCGCCTCAAGGCGGTGGCCTTCAGCTACGGCGTGCCGATCGTGCCCGATCCGCCGCTCGCCCGGGCCCTCTACCGCAGCTGCCAGCTACGGCAGGCCGTGCCGCCCGACTACTACGGCCCCGTCTCCAGGATCTACATGACGCTGCGCGAGCGCCGGCGTGAACACCCCGCCAGGGAACCATAGTGCCATGATCCAGCGTCTCATCAGCAAGAACAAGGACCTCTATCTGGTCGGCGGGGTGGTGGCGATCCTGCTCATCCTGTTCACGCCCATTCCGGCGGCGCTGCTGGACCTGTTCATCATCACCAACTTCTCGCTCGGCCTGACGATCCTGCTGCTGACCTTCTACGTCGCCAAGCCGGTGTCGTTCTCGACCTTTCCGTCGCTGCTCCTGGTGGCGACGCTCTACCGCCTGGCGCTGAACGTCGCGGCCACGCGGCTGATCCTGACCCAGGGCCATGCCGGCCAGGTGATCGACGCGGTCGGCTCCTTCGCCGTCCAGGGCAGCTACGTCGTCGGCCTGGTGGTGTTCTTCATCCTGGTCGTCGTCCAGTACGTGGTGGTGACCTCGGGCGCCCAGCGCGTCTCGGAAGTCGCCGCCCGCTTCGTGCTCGACTCCGTGCCCGGCCAGCAGATGAGCATCGACGCCGACCTCAACATGGGCCTGATCGACCAGCACGAGGCCAAGCGCCGCCGCAAGGAGCTGGAGAAGGAAGCGGCCTTCTACGGCGCCATGGACGGGGCCAGCAAATTCGTCAAAGGCGACGCCGTCGCCGGCGTGATCATCCTGCTGATCAACATCTTCGCCGGCTGGTTCATCGGCGTGGCGCAGATGGGCATGGACTGGGGCGAGGCCCTGAAGACCTTCACCCTGCTGACGATCGGCGACGGCATCGTCACCCAGGTGCCGGCCCTGATCATCTCGGTGGCCACCGGCATCATCGTCACGCGTTCATCCGCCGACGGACAGTTGAGCGGCGAGGTGTTCAACCAGCTCTCGTCGATCCCCAAGATCCCGCTGATCGTCCTGGGCGCCCTGCTGGTCCTGCTGGCCCTGCCCGGCATGCCCAAGTGGCCGATCCTGATCCTGATCGCCGTGCTCGGCGCCGTCTGGTTCGCCACGCGCAAGAAGCCCCAGGACGACGACCTGATGGGCGCCAGCATAGACGCGCCCGCCGACGAGGCCGGCGCCGGTGAAAATCGCGCGCCCCCGCCGGTCGAGGTCCTGCTCGGCCGCGAGCTGGGCCAGCAGTGGCAGGCCATGAAGCCCCTGCTCAGCGACCGGATCACCACCCTGCGCCGCCAGCAGGAGAAGGCCACCGGCTTTGCGTTCCCCGCCGTGCTCTTCCAGGACGGCGCGCATCTGGATCCCAACGCCTACGAGATCGTGCTGTCGGGCTCTCGCCACGCGCACGGCAAGCTCTATCCCCAGCAGACCCTGGCGATCGGAACAGGACCGGCCAAGCCGCCCCTCACCGGGCTGGAGACGCGGGATCCGGCCTTCGGCCTGCCCGGCGTCTGGATCGATTCCGAGCAGCGCGACCACGCCCAGGACTCCGGCTACACCCTGGTCGACCCCGTCACGGTGCTGATGACCCACCTGGGCGAGGTGATGCGCGTGGAAGCCCCGTCGCTGCTGACGCGCGCCGAGGTCGTTCAGATGCTGGAAGGCGTCCGCACCCGCCAGCCCGGCCTCATCGAGGAACTGGTCCCGGCCCTGATGACCGTGTCGGACATCCAGCGGATCCTTCAGAACCTGCTGGCCGAAAGCGTCTCGATCCGCAATGTCGACCTGATCGCCGAGGCCCTGGTCGACGTGGCCCGCGCCACCAAGGACCACGCCGAGCTGACCGAACTGGTGCGCCAGAAGCTGAGCCACGGCATCTGCCATGACCTGCGCGGCGCCCACGAGCAGCTCGCGGTGCTCAGCCTCAGCCCCCGCGTCGAGGCCCAGATCGCCGAGAGCGTGCGCCGCAGCGACGGCAAGAGCGGCCTGGTGATCGAACCCCGGCTGGCCGAGCAGCTCATGCGCAAGCTGGTGCCCATGGTCGACGCGATGATGCAGCAGAACCTGGCGCCCGTGCTGCTGTGCGGCCACGAAGTTCGCCGCCATCTGCGCACCTTCACCCGCCGCGCCGCGCCCCGACTGTCGATCGTATCGGTCAACGAGATACCGCATACGATCGACCTGCGATCATTCGACGTCATTAACCTTGAGTGACGGTTTCAGCTTTTCTGCAAAATCGACAGTTGAGTGAAAAATTTCGCAATAAAATCTACGATTGAAGCTTCCTCAGGTTGAGGCCTTTTGCTAGCCATGACCTATGGGGCAGTACATCGATTATGTGTCGAGCATACTTGGGCAGTCGGAGCGTCGAGCCGAACTGGCCGCCCAGAATCTCGCGAACCTGACCACCCCCGGCTATAAGCGCCGCATCGATTTCGCCACCCTGGTGGGGCCGCAGGCGCGCCTGCAGACGCTGACCGGATCGGACTTTTCGGCCGGCAAGCCGGTGGTGACGGAAAACCCCTACGACCTCAGCCTGGGCGCCGAGGGCTTCTTCGCGGTCCGCAAGGACGACGCGGTGCTCTACACCCGGCAGGGCCAGTTCAAGCGCACCGAGGACGGCCGGCTGCTGACCGTCCAGGGCCACGCCCTGCAACTTCAGGGCGGCGGCGACGTGGTCGTGCAAGGCGCCTCCGTGAAGATCACGACCGACGGCGTCATCCTCGACGACGACCAGCCCGTCGGGCGCCTGGCGATCGTCGACAGCCCCGATCGCTCGAAGTTCGCCCGCGCCGAGGCCGGCCTGTTTTCCGCGCCGACCGAGACCCTCGCCGAGGTGGAGAACCCGGTCGTGCGCCAGGGCGTGCTCGAGTCGTCCAACGTCAGCAGCGGCGACGAGATGGTGGCCCTCATGGAGGCGCTGCGCCGCGCCGAAAGCGGCCAGAGGCTGGCCAATGTCTACGACGATCTGATGGGCCGGGCGATCACCACATTTGGGCAGGTCTAGAGCATGAACGGGGCATTCTACATCGCCGCCACCGGGCTTCGGGCCCAGCAGGGCGCGCTCGACGTCACCGCCAACAACATCGCCAACCTGAACACCTCCGGGTTCAAGCGCGCGTCCGTGCGGTTCTCCGAAATGGTCGCTTCGGGCCAGGCGACGGTCGAAGGCGTCCAGCCTTCGGGCGTGGCCTCCAGCGGCGCCGAGCGCGTCTTCACCCAAGGCGACCTGCGCGAGACCGGCGGGTCCATGGACCTGGCGATCCGCGGCGACGGCTTCATCGAACTGATGGCCCCTTCCGGCCGCAGCGTGCTCTGGCGCGGGGGCGCCCTGAAGGTCGGCGAGGACGGCTTTCTCGCCGCCGCCAACGGCATGTCGCTGCGCGGGATGATCGCGGTCCCGACCGGGGCGCAGGATCTGCTGATCAGCGCGGACGGCCGGGTAAGCGCTATCTTCGACGATGAGACCCGCAACGAGATCGGGCGCATCGACCTGACGATGGTGCGCGACTCCGCGGCCCTCTCGGCCATCGGCGAGGGCCTCTACGAGCTGACCGACGGCGCCCGGGCGACCACGCTCGCCGCCGGCGAGGATGGCGCGGGCCTTCTGGTCCAGGGCTCGGTCGAAGCCTCCAACGTGCAGATCTCCGACGAGATGGTGACGCTGCTGCTGACCCAGCGGGCCTATGCGGCCAACGCCCAGGTCGTGCAGGCCGGCGACCAGCTGATGGCGATCGCCAACGGCCTGAAACGCTAGTGCCCCTCGCCTGGAGCCTTCTCGCCGCGGCGACGCCGCCGGCGCTGGGTACGCCCGCCCCCGCGCCGCGCCAGGTGGAAGTAACGGACTCGATCGTCAGGCTGAGCGACGTGGCCGACCTGTCGGACCTTCGTCCCGATCTTCGCGCGCGGGCCGCCGCGACGCCGATCCTGGCCCTGCGCCCCGGGGCGACGGCGACGCTGACCCCCGAACAGATCCGCGCCTACGGACGCAGGCGCATGCCCCTGCTGGCCCAGTGGCGTCCGGGCGAAACCACCAAGGTCGTGGTGCGCCGGACGGCCCCGCCGCCGGCTGCCGCCTCGACGCCGGTCGCGTGCGTGCGGCCGCTCCAGGCGATCGATCCCGATCAGGTGCTTACCGCCGAAGACTTCGCCGACGTCGACTGCGGAACCGTTTCCGCGCCACGGGCGGCCTGGCGCTATGACCGCGCGGCCAAGACCCTGCGCGCCGATCGCGCCCTGGCGACGACCGACGTGCTCGCGGCGCCGCCGGCGGCCATGCTCGCCGCCGTGCGCCCCGGCCAGAGCGTCCGCGTCACCGCCCGCCTCGGCGCCGTCACGATCGAGCGCGCCGCCGAGGCGGTGCAGCCCGCGCGCGCCGGCCAGCCGCTCTTCGTCAAGGCGGGCGGCCGGATCTTCGCCGTCCCCGCCGTGGAGCAAGACCAATGAGCGTCGTCCCGACCGCGACACGCGCCGCCGTCGCGGCGCTGGCCGTGGCGATCACGCCGATCGGCCCGGCGCTCGCCTCGGATCTCTACAAGCCGAGCAACTGGTCGGCCATGGCCTCCGATCGCCAGGCCGAACAGGTCGGCGACACCCTCACCGTGGTGATCTACGAAAGCTCGAGCGCGACCAACAGCGCCCAGACCGGCTCGCGCAAGAACCACCGCGTGTCCGGCGACGCCCGGTCCGGAAGCACCGGCGGCAAGAGCGCCCAGCTGAACCTGGGCGGCGAGTACGAGGGCTCGGGCCAGACCGGCCGCTCGGGCAAGCTGCTGGCCCAGATCAGCGTCACCGTCGACGCCGTCCTGCCCAACGGCGACCTGCACGTCGCCGGCGAGCAGGTGCTCAACATCAACGGCGACCGCACCTTCATCCGCCTGAAGGGCCGCGCGCGGCGCAACGACATCTCGCGCGACAACGCCATCGTCTCGTCGCGCCTGGCCGACGTGATGATCGACTATGACGGCTCGGGCTTCGTGGCCCGCAGCGGCAAGCCCGGGGCGGCCGCGCGCATCTTCAACTGGCTGGGCCTGCTGTGATGCGCCGCCCGCTCGCCCTCGTCGCCGCCGTCCTCGCCCTGGCCTCGGTCGCCGCGCCCGCCCTCGCCGAAGAGGTCCGCGTCAAGGACATCGGCCGCTTCCAGGGCTGGCGAGACAACGCCCTGGTCGGCTACGGCGTGGTGATCGGCCTGTCGGGCTCGGGGGACTCGCCGCGCAGCGAAGTCACCCGCCAGGCCCTGAAGAACGTTCTGGGACGCCTGGGCGTCAACGTGTCGCCCGACCAGGTGCAGAGCCGCAACGTCGCCGCCGTGATGGTGACCGCCACCCTGCCGCCGTCGGCCAATATCGGCGACCGCATCGACGTCACCGTCTCGTCGATCGGCGACGCCCGCAGCCTGGTGGGCGGCACCCTGCTGATGACCCCGCTCGTGGGGCCCGACCAGCGCAGCTACGCCCTGGCCCAGGGGCAGCTGGTCATCGGCGGCTACCGCTTCGACGCCGACCTCAATCGCCAGCAGAAGAACTACCCGACCTCGGGGGTCATGCCCGGGGGCGCCACCGTCGAGGCCGCCGTCGACGCCCACCTGCTGGGCCCGGATGGCGCGCTGACCTTCATCCTCAAGGATCCGGACTTCACGACCGCCGAGCGCGTCGCCGACGCCATCAACCTGGCCCTCGGCGGCGGCGTGGCCTCGGTGCGCGACGCCGACGCCGTGTCGATCGCCGCGCAGGCCGACCGCGCCCGCCTCTACCGGCTGATCGCGCGGATCGAGAACGTCAGGGTCAATCCCGACGCCCAGGCCCGGGTGGTGATCAACGAGCGGTCGGGCACGGTGGTGGCCGGCGGCGGGGTGCGGATCTCCAGCGTGGTGATCTCGCAAGGCGACGTGCGGGTCTCGGTGACCGCCGAGAACCAGGCCTCCCAGCCGATCTACGGCTACGCCTATGGCGGCGTCGGCGGCGAGGACGGCGGGGTCCGCAGCCTGATCGTCACCAACACCAAGCTCGAGGTGACCGAGTCCAAGGACGCCGTCGTGCAGTTCCCCGACACCACGGTCGCCGACCTGGTGCAGGGCCTGACCCGCGCTCACGTCGATACGCGCTCCACCATCGCCATCCTCCAGGCCATCAAGGCGGCCGGAGCCCTGCACGCCGATATCCTGGTCCAGTAAGGCCCCCCATGAGTTCCTTTTCCAGCATCGTCGCACTGAAGGCCCTGGACGGGCTGACCAGCCGCTCGGTCGTCACCGCCGAGAACATCGCCAACGCCGGAACGGCCAACTACCGCCCCCGGCGGGTGAGCTTCGAGCAGGCCCTGGCAACCGCCGCCGGCCAGGGCGCGCGGGCCGTGGCCGCCGTCGAGCCGTCCATCCAGGCCTCGAACGACCTCCAGGTCCGACTGGACCTCGAAATGTCGACCGCCAGCAGCACCCAGCTGCGCTACGCGGCGCTGATCGAGGTGCTGAACCGGCAGGCCCAGCTGCGGGCCCTGTCGATCAAGGGGAGCCTCTGACCATGCAGTCGATGGAAATCAGCCGCACCGGGCTGGACGTCGAGTGGCGGCGCCTCGAGGTCATCGCCGAGAACCTGGCCAACGCCAACACCGCCCGCACGGCGACCGGCGAGCCCTATCGGGCGATGCGCCTGGTCTCGGGGCCCCGGCAGGGCTTCGCCGACATGCTGAAGTCCGGCGAGACCGCCGCCGCCGGCGGCGTGATGGTCTATGGTGTCGAGCCGATCAACGCCCCGCCCCGCCGGGTCTACGAGCCCGCCAATCCGCAGGCCGACACGGACGGCTTCGTCTCCTATCCCGGCTATGACCACGCCGGCGAGATGACGCTGCTGCTGAAGACCTCGAGGGCCTACGAGGCCAACCTCGTCGCGCTGGGCGCGGCGCGGCAGATGTACGCCAAGGCCATGGAACTGGGACGTCGCTGATGAGCATCCTGCCGATCCAGGCCCTGGACGCCGCCGCGGTCGATCCCGCGCTCGCCCGCGCCGTCCAGCCGACGACGATCCCGACCGCCGCCGCGCGCGCGCCCGAGGCCTCGTTCAGCCGCCTGCTGGCCGAGGGCGTCGACGGCGTCAACGACAAGCTGATCGCCGCCGAGGACATGGCCACGGCCTTCGCCCTCGACGACAGCGTGCCGCTGCACCAGGTCACCTACGCGCTGGAAGAGGCCCGGTTGTCGTTCGAGCTGGCCCTGCAGGTCCGCGCGCGGCTGGTGGAGGCCTACCAGGAACTCTCGAGAATGCAGCTCTAGACCCGCGATGACGCGCGCCGCTCTCTTCCTTCCCCGGACTTCGTCCTAGCATGACGCCGCTCGAACAGTTCCGCACCGCTTCCCCGTCCCGCCAGATCGCCATCGTCGCGGCCGGCGTGGTGGTGCTGTGCGCCGTCTTCTTCGCCGTCTACTGGCTGGCGCTCCGCAAGCCCTATGACGTGCTGTTCACCAACCTGCGCGACATGGACGCGGCCACCATCGTCGGCGAGCTCGACAAGCAGAAGGTCCCCTACAAGCTGGCCGATCACGGGGCCACGATCCTGGTGCCGCAGGACCAGGTCGACAGCGTGCGCCTGGACGTCATGAGCCAGGACCTGCCGCTGAAGGGCATGGTCGGCTTCGAGCTGTTCAACAAGTCCGACATGGGGCTGACCGAGTTCGCCCAGAAGATCAATTACCAGCGGGCCCTGCAGGGCGAGCTGGCCCGCACGATCATGACCCTGGACGGGATCGAGACCGCGCGCGTCCACCTGTCGCTGGCCGAGCAGACGATCTTCCGCGGCGACCGCCAGCCGGCCAAGGCCTCGGTGACCCTGGCCCCGCGCACCGGCCAGGTCCTGTCGCCGGCCACGGTGCGCGGCGTCCAGCGCCTGGTCGCCGCCGCCGTCTCCGACCTCAAGGCCGCCGACGTCGTCGTCCTCGACGGCGAGGGCCAGATCGTCAGCCCCGAACCCTCCGCCCGCCTCGACGCCGTGTCGACGGGCCCGGAAGCCGACCTCACGGCCCGCGTGCGGGGCGCCCTGTCCAACCTGCTGCCCGACGGCCGCTTCCAGGTGCTGGTCCTGGCCGGCAGGACCATCGTGCCGGACGCCCAGACCGCGCCAGGCGCGCGTTCGGGGGTCCGCGTCGACGTCACGCTGGAAGCCCCGGCCAGCCCTGAGCTCCAGCAACGCGCCAAGGCCCTGGCCGAGGCGGCGATCGGCGCCGATCCGGCCGCGGGCGACCTGGTGACCGTCACCACGTCGGACCAGCCGCTGGCGCCGGTCGCGGCCGAACCGACGACGCCGGCCATCGCCCCCGCCATCCCACCGACCGCGCCGGCTACCGCGCCACCGCGATCGGAGACCCCGTTCGGCGGCGTCGCGCCGGTCTATGCCGGCGTGCTGCTGGTCGCCCTGCTGGCCGTGGCCTTCCTGCTCCAGGCCCGTCGCCCCGGCCGCCGCCTGAACGCGCGCGAAAAGGAAGCCTACGCCCGTCGCCTCAAGGCCCTGCTCGACGAAAGGGACGCCGTTGCCAGCCCCCGCGCCTGACCGCGCCCTGCGCAAGCTGGTCGCCGAGCTGGCCCAGGCCACGCCCGAGGACGTGCTGGGCGTGCTGGACCAGCTGCCGCCGGCCCATCGCGACGAGGTCAGCGCCCTGCTCGCGGCCTATGACGGCGCCCCCGCGCAAGGCGTACGTCCACAGGCGGTCGAGCCGGCCGTATCCGCGGGCCTGTCGCCCTGGCTGGCGGCGCGGGCCAGGGGCGCCGGCGGCGACCTCGCCTTTTCCATGACCCCCACCGCGACGGCGGCCTTGCGCGAGTGCGTTCCGACGCCCGGCGTCCAGCCCCCCTCGCGCGCGTCCGCGCCGACGCCCGCGCGGGCCAACGGTGTCGACACCCTGCTGGCTCGCCTTCGGGGGCGGCGATGAGCATCATCAAGTCCTCGCAATCCGATCAGGTCGCGCGGGCTGTCCGCCCGCTGTCCGCGCCCCGGTCGGCGACGCCGGTCGATCCCCGGCTGGCGAGCCTGTCCGAGGCGGCCGACCAGGCCCGCGCCGAGGCGGCCGCCCTCGCCGCCGAGCTGGCCGATCGCGACGCTCATATCAAACGCCTGGACCAGGCGCTGGCCGAAGCGGTCGAGCAGGCCCGCGCCGAGGGCCGCCAGGCCGGGCTGCGGGAGGCCGAGGACGACGCCGCCGGCCGGCTGGCCCGACTGGACAAAACCCTCGAGGCCGCCCTGAACCGCTTCGCCGTCGAGACCGACGACATGGAGCGCCTGGCCCTGGCCCTGGCCGCCGAGGCCCTGCGCAAGATGATCGGCGACCCCGAAGCCCATCGCGACCTGCTGGAGCGGACGATCCGCCACCATGTCGATGCGGTCGTCGGCGGAACGGTGATCGAGGTGGTGGTTTCCCGCGACGACTTCGCCGACCCCGAGGCCCTCGCGCGCCTGGCCGCCGGCGTCGACCGCTCCGAACTGAAGCTGGTCGCCTCTCCCGACCTGGCCTCGGGCGACTGCCAGCTGCGTCTCAAGCTCGGCGCCCTGGAGATCGGCGTCGCCCGCCAGTGGGAGCGCCTGGACACGCTGTTCGCCGATCTCGGGGCGCGGAGCGCCGCCGAATGATGCAGCACGCCTTCCTCGATGCGGTTCGGGCGGTCGACCTGGTGACCCGCACCGGGCGCGTGCGCCGGATCCGTTCCACCTACATCGAGGCCGACGGGCCCAACCTGCCGATGGGCGGGCTCTGCGAGATCGAGACCACGGCCAAAGGCCGCGCCAGCCTGGCCGAGGTGGTCGGCGTCAACGAGGACAGCATCGTCCTGGCCCCGTTCGACGGGGCCGCGGCCACCTTCTCTGGCGCGCGGGTGACGGCGCTCGCCCAATCCGACGGCGCGCCGGTCGGCGACGCCTTCCTCGGCCGGGCGGTCGACGCGCTGGCCCGCCCCATCGACGGCGGCGCAGCCGTGGCCGCCACCGCGCATGGGCCCCTCGACGGCGAAGTCGCCGCGCCGATGCAGCGCACCTCGCCCAAGCGGGTGTTCGAGACCGGCGTGCGCGCCATCGACGGCCTTCTGACCCTGGCCCGAGGCCAGCGGGTCGGCATCTTCGCCGCCGCCGGCGTCGGCAAGACCACCCTGATGACCCAGATCGCGCGGCAGGTCGGCGTCGATCGCTGCGTCATCTGCCTGGTCGGCGAGCGCGGCCGCGAGGTCGAGGCGTTCTGGCGCGGCCTGCCCGCCCAGGCCAGGGCGCGCTCGACCCTGGTGGCCGCGACCTCGGATCAAAGCGCCGCCATGCGGGCTCGCGCCGGCCGCTACGCCCTGGCCCTGGCCGAGCACTGGCGCGCCCAGGGACACGACGTCCTGCTGTTCATCGACTCGGCCACCCGCCTGGCCATGGCGCTGCGCGAGATCGGGCTGGCCGCCGGCGAGCCGCCGACCATCCGCGCCTATACGCCCAGCGTGTTCGCCGCCCTTCCCAGGATCGTGGAGCGCTGCGGCGCCGTGGCCGGCGGCGGCTCGATCACCGCGATCATGACGGTGCTCAGCGAGACCAACGACATCGACGACCCGATCGCCGAGATGATGAAGTCGCTGCTCGACGGCCACATCCTGCTGTCGCGCGACCTGGCCGAACAGGGCCGCTACCCCGCGATCGACGTACCGCGCAGCATCAGCCGCCTGGCCGGCGCCGTGGCCGAGCCCGCCGCCCGCGCCGCGGCGATGAAGGCCGTCGAGGCGCTCAGCACCTACGAGTCCTCGCGCACCCTGATCGAGACCGGCATGTATGTCCGCGGAGCCAACGCCGACATCGACCGGGCGCTCGAACTGCGTCCGGCCCTGCTCGACTATCTGCGGCAGGCCGAGGACGAGCGCACGCCCTGCTTGGCCGCCTGGGAACGGCTGGCCTCCCTGATCGGCGCGAGGACCTGATGGCCCGTAGCGATCACCTCGAACGCCTCCGCCAGATCAACCGCGTGCGCGCCCTGCAGAGCCAGGTCGCGCAGGCCGCCGCCGCCCGCGCCGCCGCCGAGCTGGAAGAGGCCCGCGCCCGCCGCGATCGCGGCGACGAACGCCTGGCCCAGAACCACGAGCATTGGGCCGCCGCCCTGGCCGCGCCGTCGATGGCGCTCGAAGTCGTCAGCGCCTGGGGCGTCTCCATCGACGCCGCGCGCGCCGAACTGGGCGTCCTGGAGACGCGACTTGCCGACGTCGGCGACCTGGCCGACGGCCGCGCGAAGGCCCTGCGCCTGGCCCAGGCGCGGGAACGCCAGGCCGAACAGGTCGAACGCTCGGCCACGCGCCGGGCCCGGCGCGCCCGTGAGGAGGCCCAGCTGGCCGAGGTCGCCGACCGGACGACGCAGAGGACCGTGGGCCGATGAAGGTCGCCGCCGCCCCCCCTCCTCCGCCGCCGCCCAGGCTCCCGGCCACGCCGCGCGCCGACATGCCTACGGGCGCGTTCGAGGCGCTGCTGCGCGGCGACGACCAGCCGCGCGGTTTTGCCGACCTGGGCATGTTCGGCCGCCGTCCCGAGGTCGTCGCGGTCCCCGACGCCGGGCCCCGCCCCGAAGCCACGCTCGATCCGGTCGCTCCCGCCAGCGAGGTCGAGGCCATACTGGCCGCGGCGACCTCTCCGACGGCGCAGGCCGGGACCGCGCAGCCGCCGGCCCGCCTGATTCAAGGCCTGGCCGCGATCGTCCTGGCCGAAGCCGGGCGGCCCTCCCCTGCCCCGACGCCGGGACCGATCATGCTGACCGTCCACGCCAACGGCCCGGTCGAGGTCTTCACCCACCAGGCGGCCTCCCCCGGCGAAGGCGCCGAAGCCACTCAGGCCCCGCCCGAGCCCCCCGCGCCCGACACCCAGGCCCCGACAGGATCCAGCCTCAGCCTGATCATCGCCGACCAGGCGGACGGGCTGCGCGTGGCCATCGGCGGCCTGTCCCTGCCGCCGTCGGCGCAGGACCGCCTGCGCCGCAAGATCATCGAATTGGCCAGCGAACTGGGCCTGGCCCTGTCGGAGATCTCGCTGAACGGCGAGACCCTGCCCCCCGCCTTCCCCCTGCACCTTGGAGACGTTGATGGCGACCGAGGCCGTTAGTTCCGTGAACTCGTCGGCCGCCTACGGCCTCGATTTCCAGTCCCTGCTGAAGATCATCCTGACCCAGCTGACCTACCAGGACCCGCTGAAGCCGGTGGACAACTTCCAATTCGTCTCCCAGCTGGCGCAGTTCTCGCAGCTCCAGCAGAGCCAGACGCTCAACGACCAGATCACCAGCCTGCTGTCGGCCCAGGCGGCCAACCAGGCGGTCAGCCTGCTGGGCCGCACGGTCGACGTCCTCAACGGCGTGTCGACCCAGTCCGGCGTCGTCCAGTCGGTGTCGTTCAGCAGCGGCCAGCCGATGGCGACGATCAAGACCGCCGAGGGCGTCATCGTCTCCAACATCTCGATCGCCGACATCACCCAGGTCCGTTAGGAGCCCGACCAATGCTTGGATCCATCTACGTCGGACTGAGCGGCATGAACGCCTTCTCCAAAGGCCTTCAGACCATCAGCAACAACGTCGCCAACATGAACACGCTCGGCTTCAAGACCACCCGGGCCAGCTTCGCCGACTCGTTCAACAGCGGCGGCGGCTGGCTGGGCTCGGCCAGCGGCCTGGCCTATGCGCAGAGCGGCACGGGCGTCCATGTCGCCGCGCCACAGGTCGACTTCAAGCAGGGCGAGCTGCGCGCCTCGACCGGCCAGCTCGACCTTGCGATCGACGGCGGCGGCTTCCTGATGCTGCTCGAGGGGTCGCAGACCTACTATACGCGCACCGGCCGGTTCGTGGTCGGCGACACCGGCTACATCACCCTTTCCGACACCGAGCGCCGGCTGGCCGTGATCGGCGCCGACGGCAAGCCCGCCGCGCTCGACATCGACGGCGACAGCGTCGACCCGCCGGCGGCGTCCACCAAGATCGTTTTCTCCGGCAACATCTCCTCGACCGCGACCGAGGCCAGCGTTTCCAGCATCAACGTCTATGACTCCACCGGCGCCAAGCAGGTCTGGCAGGTCAAGCTGACGCCCGTGACCTCGGCCACGGGCCAATGGACGGCGACGGTGACGAACCAGGCCGGCAAGACCATGGGGACCTCCACGATCAAGTTCATCGGCGGCGTCATCGACTCGGCCAGCGCCACCATGACCATCACCGACGCACCGACCGGGGCCGACCCGCTTTCGGTCGTGCTAGACTTCTCCAAGGGCGTCACGTCCTACTCGTCCGGCACGGTTTCCTCGCTGCGGGTGGACTCGGTGGACGGCTCGGCCTCCGGGGCCTTGAGCGAGGTCGGCGTGGACGCCGACGGCAAGATCAAGCTGACCTACGACAACGGCGAGACCAAGCTGCTGGGCGCGGTCGCCATGGTCGACTTCCGCGACCCCGACAAGCTCAAGCAGATCGGCGACGGCCTGTTCGAATACGCCGGCTCCAACGCGCCCTATGTGACCAGCAGCGGCGCGGCCGGCGTCGGCAAGCTGGTGTCCAAGCAGCTGGAAGCCTCGAACGTCGACCTGTCGGCCGAGTTCGGCGAGCTGATCCTGATCCAGCGCGGCTTCCAGGCCGCCTCGCAGGTGGTCAGCATCTCCAACGACATGATCCAGCAGCTGTTCGGCGTCCGGGGCCAGGGGTGAGTTCCAGGACCCGCCCCTGGGCGCCCCCGGGCGCCGCGTCGGACGCCCGTATCCTCGCCCGCACGCGCGAGGCCGTCGACGCCTGGGCGGCGCGCTGGCTTGGCCGGCGCCGCCTGGTCGCTTCCGGCTGGCGCGTCGCGGCCGTCTCCGATCGCGCCGCGCCGCAGGACGGCGACTGGCGCGCCTCCCGCGGCGCCGTGGCCGTCCACTGCCCCGCCCGCGGCAAGACCCGCCTGCTGGAGTGGGCCCTGGACGTCAGCTTCGACCGCGACCAGCCGAGCGAGGCCGACCTCAAGGTCCTCGACGCCTTCCTGGGCAGGGCGCTGGACGACCTGGCGGGCGCGCTTGACGACATGCTGGGCGTCGCCGGCAAGGCCGCCGACGACAGGGGCGCCGACGACAGGGGCGCCGACGACAGGGACGCCGACGACAGGGACGAACGGCAGAGCCTCGACCTGGCCGACGCCAACGGCGTGAAGCTGCTGTCGCTGACGGTGCCGCTTTGCGCCTTCGTGGCGCTGCGCAAGGCCCTGGCCGGCGCGCCCGCCCCGCGACGCGCGCCCCTGGTCCCGATACTGACCGCGGCGGCCGACGCCGAGATCAGGCTGGACGTGGTGCTGGGCCGGGCCCGGGCCGGGCTGGCCGACGTGCGCAATCTGGCGGCCGGCGACGTCCTCGTCCTGGCCACGCCGCTGGCCGGCGAAATCCTGCTGGCCGCCCCCAGCGGCGCCGTCGCGGCGACCCGGCTCGTCGAGCATGAAGGTCGACGCGCCCTCACCCTGAAGTCCATCGTAAAAGAGCGTGTTTGAGTCATGACAACCCGATCCAAGCCCGCGGATGCGCAAACGGAACCGGGGACCGACGGACCGCCCCTGGCGGGACTGGACGCGGCCATCTTCAAGGACGTCCAGGTCGACCTGGAAGCCAAGCTCGGCCAGGTCACCCTGTCGATCGCCACTCTGATGGGCCTGCGGCCCGGCGCGGTGCTCGAACTGGACGCCAGGCTCAACGACCTCGTCGAGCTGCGCCTCAACCAGGCCGTCGTCGCGCGCGGAGAGATCGTCGCCGTCGACGATCATTTCGGCGTCCGCATCACCGAGATCGCGAAGGCCACATGAGGCTGGGGCGATACCTGTCGCTCGGCTCGGCTACGGCGCTCCTGTGGGCCGCCGGCGGCCCGGCGATCGCCCAGAAGCTCGGCCAGGCGGCCAGCGCCGGCGAGGTGTCGCTGTGGCGGGTGCTGGGCGCCCTGGTCCTGTGCCTGACCCTGGCCGTGGCCGGAGCCTACGCCCTGCGTCATCGCCTTCGGGGATCGGGCGCGCCGTCGCTGGCCAGGGCCTTTTCCCCGGTCGACCGCCGCCTGAAGCTGGTCGAGACCGTGCGCCTCAGCCACCAGACCGACATCTGTCTGATGCGCTGCGACGACGCCGATTTCGTGGTGGCCGCGACGGCCCACGGCGTGGTCCTGCTGTCGAAGCCCCTCGACCATGGCCCCACGCCGGAGCCGGAGGCGAAGGCATGAACCGGCTGGCGTTCCTGCCCTGGATCCTGACGCTGGTCCTGACGCTCACCGCGAGCCTGGCGATCCCCGCCGGGGCGGCCTGGGCGCAATCGTCCTCCACGCCCGCCGCGGCGGTCGCGGCGCCGCGCGCCAAGACGGCCGGCCAGGCCGTCCAGCTCGACAAGGCCCGGACGTCGGAGGTCCTGCGCACAGCCCTGCTGCTGACCGTCGCGGCCCTGATCCCGGCGATCGTGATCTGCATGACCCCGTTCGTGCGGATCGTCGTCGTGCTGTCGATGATCCGCCACGCCTTCGGCATGCCCGAGACACCGCCCAACCAGGTCCTGGTCAGCCTGGCCCTGTTCCTGACCGCCTTCACGATGATGCCGACCCTGACGACCGTGAACGACGTGGCGTTCAAGCCCTTCATGGACGGCTCGATCTCGGTCCAGCAGGCGATGGATCGCGGCGCCGAGCCCATGCGCCAGTTCATGCTGCGGCAGGTTCACGACCAGGACATCGCCGCGGTCTACCGGATGGGCAAGAAGCCGCTGCCGGAACGCGCCGCCGACGTCGGGCTGATGGAGCTGACCTCGGCGTTCATGCTCAACGAGCTGCGCGTCGCCTTCAAGATCGGCTTCGTCATCCTGCTGCCGTTCCTGCTGATCGACCTGGTGGTGTCCAGCATCCTGCTGGCCCTGGGCATGCTGATGGTGCCGCCCTCGACGCTGTCGCTCCCGATCAAGGTTTTGATGTTCGTGCTGATCGACGGCTGGTCGCTCGTGCTCGAGAACGTGGTCGGAAGCTTTCGGTGAGAAGCCTTCGGTGACCGGGGGGCCGCGAGCCCGACGCGCGGACATGCCGTCCGAGGACGAGGAGGCGACGCTCTGGGCGGCGTTTCGCGGCACGGGATCGACCGCCGCGCGCGAGGCCCTGTTCGCCGCCTACACGCCCTTCGCCCGCCGTCTGGCGCGCCGGCATGCGCTGGGCCGCGGGTCCGGGGACATCGAGTTCGGCGACCTGCTGCAACTGGCCTATGCGGGTTTGCTGGAGTCCATCGACCGCTTCGATCCCGAGCGGGGCGTTCCGTTCGCGGGATATGCCTCGCGCCGGGTGACCGGCAGCATCCGCGACGGCGTCGCCAAGATGAGCGAGCTGCGCGAACAGCTCTCGTTTCGCCATCGCGTGCGCTACGAGCGGGCGCGCTCGATGGTCAGCGCCGACGTCGACGCCCTGAGCCCGACCGAGGTCCTGGACGAGCTGATCGACGCGGCCCTTGGCCTGGCGCTGGGCTTCATGCTGGAGGGCACCTCGCTCTATGTCGCCGAGGAGGAGCCCGACCATGCCCCCAACGCCTATGACAGCCTGGTCTGGCGCGAGACCCAGCAGCGCGCCCGCACCGAAATCTCGATGCTGCCCCCGCGCGAACAGTTCATCATCGCCCGGCACTATCTCGACGGCATGGCCTTCGAGCAGATCGCCGAGGCGCTGGGACTGAGCAAGGGGCGAATATCCCAGCTGCACCGGGCGGCGCTCATGCTGCTCAAGAAGCGACTATTGAACTCCCAGGACTTCAGGCTCAGACGATAGGAAGCCCCATGACATCCGAGGCATGCCCTCCCGACCTGCTGAACAGCCTCCTTGAGGCGCTCGACGACAACGACCAGCGCGGCCTGGAGCGCCTGGACGCGCTGCTGCTCGACTACGGCGCCGACGCGCGGCTGCACTTCCTGCGCGGATCGATCCTGGCTGGAATGAAGCGCTACGAGGCCGCGATCGCGGCCATCGGCAAGGCCGTGGAGCTGGATCCCGACTTCGCGGCCGCCCGCTTCCAGCTGGGCTTCCTGCACTACACGTCCGGAGACCCCCAGACGGCCGAGCAGGTCTGGCGTCCGCTGGCGAACCTGCCCGAGACCTCGCCGCCGCGCCTGTTCGCCCAGGGCCTGGTCCAGCTGGCGCGCGACGAGCTCGAGGCCGGGATCGCCACCCTCGAGCAGGGCATGGCCCTCAATCACGGGAACCCGCCGATGAACGGCGACATGCGCCTGCTGATCAACACGATCCGCCAGCAACTGGCGAGCACCCAGGACGAGCCCCTGTCGTCGACCCAGCTCCTCCTCCAGCGCTTCGACGGCTCGGGGGTCAAGCACTAGGCGGGGACACGGCGGCCGGCGCTTAGCCGGCCGTCGTTCCGGACGCACGGGCACGCGCTGGCAAAGACTCGAGGCGCGGTATTCGGGGGGAGTATTGGAGACCCCCGAGCCCGACACGCCTCACGCCCGCGATGCAGGCGCAAACTTCTAAGCTAGAAGGGGAAGGGGAAGGGATGGTGGACGCGACAGGGATTGAACCTGTGACCCCTACGATGTCAACGTACGGGATAAAGCCATAACACGTTGTTTTTATTGTATTACTATTCACCCGCGTTCCGCTTTGTTCTGGGTATTTTCAGCGATTTCTGGGGGGTAACTGGGGGGCGCCCAGTGACCGCCCACCATGGATGTGAACCCTAGACCCATAAATTCGCAGGTCGACGAATGAGGATGCGTGAGCTGTTCTCCAAGCCTTAAAGATCGCCTCATAGAGCGTAGCCCCTTCTAGGGGACCTCGTTCAGCCGGGAATGCGGGCGATCACCTTGATCTCGAAATCAAAGCCCGCCAGCCAGGTGACGCCGAGCGCCGTCCAGTTGGGAAAAGGCGCATGGGCAAACATCTCCCGTTTCACGTCCATGATCGTCTCGAACTGTTTTTCAGGATCAGTGTGGAAGGTGGTGAGGTCGACGATGTCATCGAACCCGCATCCGCCCGCGCTCAACGTCGCTTCCAGATTGGCGAAGGCCAGGCGGACCTGAGCCTCGAAATCCGGCTCTGGCGAGCCGTCGTCGCGGCTTCCGACCTGGCCCGAGACGAAGAGCAGGTTGTCCGACTTGATGGCGGCCGAGTAGCCGTGGGTCTCGTACAGGGCGTGGCGGGCGGCCGGAAAGATCGCTTCACGTTGGGTCATGGAAAATCCTCTGCTTGTCGTTGAATGGCTCAACCGGCGACCCGGCGGCCGAGAAAATCGCGGATGTGCGCGGCGATCTCGCCGTGGCGCGTTTCCAAGGCGAAGTGGCCGGCGTCCAGAAGGTGGACTTCGGCGTCGGGCAGGTCGCGGCGATAGGCCTGCGCGCCGGCGGGAATGAAAGCGCGATCATGGCGTCCCCAGACGGCCAAGAGCGGCGGCCGGCGGGCGCGGAAGTAGGCCTGGAAATCGGGATAGAGCGCCAGGTTGCTGCGATAGTCGAGGATCAGATCAAGCTGGATATCCTCCGCGCCCGGGCGGGCCATGTAGGCGATGTCCAGCTCGTAGCCGTCCGGCGACAGCAGGCTCTTGTCCGCGCCGGGACCGTACTGCCAGTCCCTGATCGTCTCCGGCGACAGCGAGGCGCGGCAGGCCTCGCGATTGGCCGCGCTGGGATCGCGCCAATAGGCCTCCCAGGCGTCCCACTCATGGCTGAAGCCATCGAGATAGGCGTTACCGTTCTGGGAGATGATCGCGGTGACCCGCTCGGGATGCTTCATCGCCACGCGCAGGCCGACCGGCGCGCCGTAGTCGAAGATGTAGAGGGCGTAGCGGTCCAGCCCGATAGCGTCGACGAAACCGCCGAGCACCTGAGCCAGGCTATCGAAGCTGTAGGTGAACTGGTCGCGCGGCGGCGCCTTGGTCTGTCCAAAGCCTGGAAAATCCGGAGCGATGACGCGGTAGCGATCGGCCAGCTGCGGGATCAGGTCGCGGAACATGTGGCTCGCCGACGGGAAACCATGAAGCAGCAGGATGACGGGCGCGTCGACCGGCCCGGCTTCTCGGTAGAAGACCTCGACCTTGCCGACCTGCTGCGTCTTGAAGTGAACGGTGGACATCATCTGTTCCTGCGGTGTGGGATGCGCAGCCAGGGCCTTCGCCGGCAAGCCCGCCACCATCGATCCAGCCACGAACGCGCCGAGAACGAAGCGACGGGTAGCAGGGACAGAAGGGGTGGACATGATGGCTCCTTGGCTGACCCGCCAAGAAGTAGTTCTTCCGCAATCAGCAATAAGCCTTGCGCCTTGATCGACTGAGTTGCAGCTTTTGAAACGATGGACCGGTTGGACGCGATAGAGCTTTTTGCGGCGGCGGTGGAGGAAGGCTCGCTTGCCGCGGCCGCCCGGCGACACGGTCGCTCGCCGGCCGCGGTAACCCGGGCCGTAGCGCTTTTGGAGCAGCACGCCGGCGAGGCGCTGCTGCTGCGCTCCACGCGCAAGCTCAGCCTGACGGCGGCCGGCGATCGACACCTTCAGATCTGGCGCGAGGTGATCGCCAAGCTTGGCGAGATCGCGCCGAGCAGCCGGACGGCGGCGCTACGGGGCAGCATCGTCCTGACCGCCCCCGAACTCTTCGGACGGCTCGAGGTGATGCCGATCCTGGAGACGTTCCTGGCCGAGCACCCACAGATCTCGGCGCGCGCTCTACTGCTCAATCGCGAGGTCAACCTGGTCGGCGAAGGCGTCGACTTGGCCGTGCGCCTGGCGCCGCTGGCGGATTCGTCGCTAGCCGCGGTCCGGATTGGGGAAGTGGGCGCCTTCCTCTGTGCTTCGCCCGACTACCTCGCACGCGCAGGCGAGCCGACCGGCCTTGGCGACCTGCAGCATCACGAATGCATCGGCCTCAACGGCGAGGGCGACGCCGAACTTTGGTCCTTTGGCGGGGAGGCCGAGCGCAACGGACGACCACGTTCGGTTCGCGTCCGAACCCGGCTCAGCGTCAACAACGCCATGGCCTCGATCGATGGCGCGCTGCGCGGACGCGGGCTGATCCAGGCGCGCTCCTACCAAGTGGCCGGGCACATCGCAGCCGGAAGGCTGGTGCGCCTGTTGCGCCATTGCGAGCCGGGTCCCGTTCCCGCCCACATCCTGTTTCCGGCCGACCGGGCCAAGAACCGGGCCGTGCGCGGCTTGATCGACCATCTGACGCCGCGCCTTAGACGCGCCCTGCAGGTGGTCAAGGCGAGTGAGCCGGGATCGATCTAGGAGGCAGCGCTGCCGCCCGTAGATTGGTTATTTTTCCTAACCACTTTGGGAATTCATGGGCGACTTATCGCGACAATCCGGCATGGCTAGGTTTCGACAGCTGCTCCGGCGGCACGAAATCCAAGCAACCCGAACCTCCCGAAAGGAGATCGCGATGACCAACAAGACCGCTCTCGATCACTACCGCCTGCTCGGCCGCTCCGGGCTTCGCGTATCGCCGCTGTCTCTGGGAACCATGACCTTCGGCTCCGACTGGGGCTGGGGCGCGGACGAGACCGACGCCCGCCGGATCTTCGACGCCTATGTCGATCGCGGGGGCAACTTCGTCGACACCGCCGTCAACTACACGGACGGCGCGTCCGAACGCATGCTGGGCGGCTTCATCAAGGACAAGCGCGAACGGATGGTGGTCGCCACCAAGTTCACCATGGCGCGCGATCCTGCGAACATCAATTCGGGGGGCAACCACCGCTACAATCTGGTCCGTTCGGTCGAGACCAGCCTGCGCCAGCTCGACACCGACCGCATCGACCTGATGTACCTCCACGCCTGGGACTTCACCACCAGTCCCGAGGAGGTGCTGCGCGCCCTGGACGACCTCGTTCGCGCCGGCAAGATCCTCTATGTCGGCATCTGCAACACGCCGGCCTGGCGGGTCGCGCAGCTCCAGTCGATCGCCGACCTGCGCGGCTGGGCGCCGCTGGTGGCCCTGCAGATCGAGTACAGCCTGGTCGAACGCACCGTCGAGCACGAGCTGATGCCGATGGCGCGCGAGCTGGGCCTGGGCGTCATGCCGTGGTCCCCGCTGGGCGGCGGCATCCTGACGGGCAAGTACCGTCGCGAGGACTTGTCGGACGACAACGACTCCGACGTCGCGGCCGACCGCAAGGGCGTAATCGCCTCTACCGGCCACCTCAATCAGCGTTCGCTAGACATCGCCGACGTCGTTGGTGAGGTCGCCGCGGAACTGGGCGTGTCGCGCTCGCAGGTGGCCATCGCCTGGACCCTGGCCAACCCCGCCGTCGTCTCGCCGATCATGGGCGCGCGCACGCTGGAGCAGGCGCAGGACAACTTCGGCGCCCTGGACGTGACCCTCGACGACGGCCAGCTGGCCCGTCTGAACGCGGCGAGCGCGCCGACGCCGATCTTCCCCGACCGCTTCATCGGCCGTCCCATGGCCCAGCAGCTGATCTTCGGCGCCTCGACGCTGCTGGCCCGGCGCTGAAACCTCAGCAGAAAGGAGCCGGCCATGACGCCGCAGACAGCTGCACAGCACCCCTATGTCGGCATGTGGGTCACCGCTGACGGCCGCATCCGCCAGGAACTGCTCGCCAACGGCCGCTACGACGAAGCGCGCGGGGCCAGGAAGAGCGCCTATCGCGGGCGATACGAAGTCGACGCCAACCACATCGACTACTGGGACGACACCGGGTTCACGGCCGATGGCGAGTTCGTCACCCCAGACGAGCTTCACCACGGCGGAATGATCTTCTTCCGGCAACGCTAGTCGCCCCTCGCCGGGCCAACGCCCGGCCTCCTCCTCAACATCCAAACAATCCGAACCTCAAGCCCCTGCTTGCCGGGATCGCTGGCGCACGCCTCCAGGCTGGCGATCCCCTTTTTCTCTGGAGCGCGATCAAGGAGATACACGATGAAAACGGTTATCATCTCGGGCGCAGGAACGGGCATGGGCCTGCTCACCGCCCAAACCCTCATCCGCCAGGGCTACGCGGTCTATGCCGGCGTGCGCGATCCCAATGGGCGCAGCCGGGCCCGTCGCGAGGCGCTCGAAACCTACGCCAAGGACCATGGCGGCTATGTCCGCGTCGTCGACCTGGACATCCACAGCGAGGCCTCCTGCCAGGCCGCCGTCGATCAGGTCGTCGCCGACCATGGCCGCCTCGACATCGTCATCCACAATGCGGCCCACCTCTTCATCGGCGTCTACGAGGGCTTCACGCCCGAGCAGCTGACCGACTGCCTCAACACCAATGTCGTGGGCGCCCACAGGCTCAACCGCGCCGCCCTGCCCCAGCTGCGCAAGCAGGGCGACGGCGTCCTGCTCTATGTCGGCAGCACGATCACCCGCATCGTCACGCCGTTCGTGGGGCCCTACATCACCGGCAAGTACGCGCTGGACGCCCTGGCCGAGGTCACCGCGTACGAGATCAACCGCTTCGGCGTCGAAACGGTGATCGTCATGCCGGGCATCTTCCCGGACGGCACCGCCCACTTCCAGTCAGCCGTCCATCCGGGCGACCAGAACGTCGTCGAGGGCTATGAGCGGTTCAAGGACGACTTCGACAACATCGGGCCTGGCCTGCGCGCGCTCCTGGCCGGCGCCGACGCGCCCGTCCAGGGCGTCGCCGACGAGATCGTCCGGGTGCTGGCGATCCCCAAGGGCGAAAAGCCCATGCGCACCGTCATCGACTATTCGGACTACGGCGCTCCGCTGGTCAACGACGTGGTCGAGGCGCAAACCGCGCGGGTCTTCGGGATGATGGGCTACGAGCACCTTCTGAAGGTATCCTAGCGACGGGCGACGGCTGCATGGGCCGCCGCTCGCCCAGCGGGCCGCTTTCCCAGCCGACGGCAACGGCCGCGGCGGAGGAAGGCGGCTCGTCTGCATTTCGCGAGCATCACTTCCAGCGCCGAACGTGCTCCACCAACGCCCGAAGCTTGGGCGAGATGTTCCGGCGGTTGGGATAGTAGAGATAGAAGCCGGCGAAGCGCGGGCAGAAGTCCTCGAGCAGCGGCACCAGCTCGCCCCGCTCGATAGAGGGTCGGAAGCACTCCTCCATCCCGAAGTTGATCCCGGCGCCGGCCACCGCCAACTTGACCATCAACGCCATGTCGTTGGTGGTGATCTCCGGCTCGACCGAGACGCTGAACTCCTTGCCGCCCTCGGCGAACTCCCAACGGTAGGGCGCCGACTTCGGCGTAGGCCGCCAGCCGATACACCGATGCGCCGCCAGGTCGCGAGGATGGGCAGGCGCGCCGAAGCGGTCCCGGTAGGCCGGCGCGCAGACAGCGAGCTGGCGCTCTTCGCTGGCGACCGCGATGGCGATCATGTCCTGCTCGATCACCTCGCCCAGGCGGACCCCGGCGTCATAGCCCTCGGCGACGATGTCGAACTCCTCGTCGGTCACGTTGACGTCCAGTTGCACGTCGGGATGGGCGCTGGCGAAACTGGCCAGGAACGGTCCCGAAAGAAAGCGTTCGGCGATCGAGGAAACGGCCAGGCGCAATTGCCCACGCGGTCGCTCATCGAGGCTGCCCGCCGCCTCCACGGCCGCGTGCATTTCGGCGAGTGAAGGCGCGACCTGCCTATAGAGACGCTCACCTTCCTCGGTCAGGCTGACGCTACGGGTCGTGCGTCGAACCAGAGCGATCCCCAGCGTCTCTTCCAAGCGGCTCATGGTCTGGCTGACCGCCGAGCGCGTGACGCCGAGACGGTCGGCCGCCGCGCGAAAGCTGCGCTCCTCGGCGACGAGCGCGAAAACCGCGAGGGCGTTGAGATCAGGTTGCACGACGAGAGAATTTTATCTTTGGCACGAAAGTCGGAGCTTCGACTGGAACGAGACGATGAGCATCTAAGCCTGCGGGGACAACCGCCAATTTGCTCTGGGGCGCGGGTTCGCCTAGTGCACGTTGAGCTTGGCCGGCGCGAGCTGATCATAGCGGCGGACAGTGGTCGCTGCAGGCGCCCAGTAGGCAATGGCCACGATGCATCCAACGTCAGCGCAACGCTCGCCGCGCCGCAGCCTGATGATCAGGACGATGATGACCATAGTGCTTTTCGATCATCGCCGGGCTCATGCCGGTATAGCCTGAGGCGTCCCAGACGCTGACCCCCGCCTCCATCAGCCAGGTGACGCAGGTGTGTCGCATCCAGTGCGGGGTGACCTCACCATCGAGCCCGGCGTCGCGTACGACGCCTTCGAACCCAGTGCGAATGCGACCGGCAAGTGGTCGGCCACCGTGATGGAGCACCGTGACGGGTCGCTGATCGGGCTTGACTCGGCGTTTGGTGGCGGCGTGCTCGCCGCTGTCTTGACTCACAGCCACGCGGTCGTCCGAGGCCTTCCAACGGCGCATATGGGCCAGCAGGCGCCCAGGCAGACGCACGACGGGCCGGCGCTTGGTCGCATGTTCACGCTCGCTCCTGCCTCGCCGCCAGATCATGCCCGCATCCAGATCGACCCAGGCCTGCAAAGGGCTTTCACTCCATAGAAGCTTGGGCAGAACTCCCGGGCGCGTACCAGTGTAGACGCCCATCAGGATGAAGCGACGCAGGTGACGACGATTGGCCGCCGCCGAGCCGCCCAACCTTCGCCAGCGGTCGCTCTCCCAGCGGTAGCCGCGCGCGGCCATCAGCAAGCGGGCGGCCTGTCCGCGCGTGAGGGCGTCGCGCGTTGGCTCCGGCTTTGCTGGCAGGGTCACCTTGGGGCGGCGGGTCAACGGATACTCGGCGTCCCAGTAGCCGATAGCCGCCGACAGGTCCTCCAGTTCGCGCCGCGCTCCCTGCGCCGTGACCAGACGCGGTGTTTTGCTACGCGTGAAGGACTTGATCGGCTGGGTTTTGCGGTGGGCGACATAGGCCTCACAACTGGACCGCCGGATGTCAGCGAGGGTCTTGTCGCCCCACCACTCCAGAAGCGCTTCGAGGCGCGACTTCACCGCGCTGGGGTCCGCACCCGTGGGAGCCTTTTCGGCGCTATAAAGAGCGATCACCTCGGCGACCAGCACGTCGGCGGGACGGCTTGGCTGATCGCCAGCCTGCTCTGGAGGCTTGTACTTGCCCGCTATATAGTCGGCGAGGAAGAGCTGAGCTTGCTCAAAGCCGCCCTCGCCGCAGCCAGTGCTCGTTTCCTTCTGTCCGTCTCGAACGACCCAGACAGCGGCGAGCCGCTTGTCCGGCCGGGCCGGTCGGAAATGCAGGCGGGGTCCTTTTGCTTGGCGTCCCATGGCACGGGCCTGAACAAGTCGCGGATCTGCGAAGGGGTGACGAAGAATCTCCCAGCCACGAGTCCGGGGGTCAACCTTCCGTTGCGAATTTCGGTCCTCAGACTCGAAATCGTGATCGGCCCTTCCGGCCAGAACAGAGCCACGGCCTCCAAGAGGGTCATCGGTTCATCGGCGCCCCACTGATCCGGGTTGGGACGACGCTGAATTCTGGACGGCGATCGTGATGTCACGGATCCTGCCCTGACTGTTCGAATGGGCTTCAATCTGGCCCTGGAGATCCGGCGTCGTCGAGGGCGGTTTGGCCGCCGTCGGGCGCAAGTAGACGCGGAGACGCTATCGGCGAACTTGGAACGATGCGGAAACCAGGACGGCTATTTCACAGCCTTTTCAGGCAGCATCACCGCATTAATCGGCGCTCTCCGCAGCGGGTTCGTCCGGGGTCAACCGCTGCATCGGCTGCCATCTAGGCGCTGGGAGAATTGGCGGCCAGCTGTTCAAGCGTCACTTCGCAACGCGGCTTCAGTTCCCCCACGCTAGGGCGCTGGTTCAGCCAAGCCCCGAGCGACACGATCAAGGCTTGCTCGGTTTTGCTCCAGCCATCGGCATGCACGAGCACACCGTAGAACTGTTGGGCATGTCGGCGAGGGTCGGGCGCGCCGGCAAAACCACGCATCAATCGACGCGCTGCGCCGAGCGCCTCTGAACGGCTCATGGAAAACAAGGACTCGCTCTCTTCTGCTCGCCGCTTAGGAAGTGGCCCGATTTCGCCGCCGCCGTCGAGTGGATCGGATGGTCGGAGCCGACCACATACCCATAAAGGACTTCTGACTCGAAAACGCTGCGGCGCAGAGGGTTCTCGACAACACGATCACCGCGATCGAGAAACGTCTGGGCGAACTGGGCATCGCGCGACGCTAGCCAGTGGCGGCGCGCGCTTCCTCCTGCGTCTTGCGCCGTGCTTGGTCGTTGTCCTCTTCTTTTGGCGGTCGCGTCCATACGAGCTGGGCGCTGACGCCTTCCTCATCCGGGAACAGCGCGGCCGAGACGGGCGCGGGCAAGAACGGGTCGTCCAAGCTCACCCGGAAGAAACTGCGCGCACGATCGCCGCCCCATCGAGCTTCCCAGGCGTCGCCAATTCGGGAGCTTCCGAGCATGACCCGAAACGCGGGCGCATTCGGGCCAGCCCGATCGTCGTTTGGAACGAACCGCACCTTGGCGTTGGCGACGAGCGTTCGAAACTCCCCCTCCCATCCGCCACCGCGCGAGGGTTTGAAATTCCCAATGACCAGCTTGATCATGACTTCGCATCCCGCACCTTTGCGCTGGCCGCTCTTGGGTCGAGCCCTTGGCGCTCGGCTAGCAAGGTCTTCCGGGCGGCGACGAATTCGCGATCGTTCAGCAGAAAGTGCTCGATCATCGAGGCGCCGAGATCGGCTGGGCTGACCTCAACGCTGTTGCGGGTGTTGTAGATGGTCGCGTAGTCGCCCAGAGCGTCTTCGACGTCCGGCATGATGCTCAGCGTCAACTTGACCGGGGTGCGGTTGGGCAGCTTGCCCAGCTTCAGATCGGCCATGACAAACTCCTCTACAAAGCCCGCCAGGGGCGCAGGATCAGGTCCTTGTGGACGATGACGCGTAGCGGCCAGCCCGGCCGCACGCGCAGGGTGGGCTGGACGTCGAGTTGCTTGCCGACGATCTGTTGGCCGGCTTGGGAGGCGCTTTGCTGGGTCGACTGCCGGATGGCGCGGACCAGATCGCCCTCGCCGTCACCAAGGCTCAGCTCCGTGCCGACCCCGAGCAAGGTCGAAAGAGCGACGCCCTTGAGTAGACGCCAGGTATGGAAATCCACTTCGTCGGCGAGTCCGGCGTAGCCCGCGGGATCCGTGGCCGGCAGATTATCCAGCTGGATCGAGGCGCCATCGGGCAGGATGATCCTTTGCCAAACCAGCAAGGCGCGGCGCTGGCCAAAGGCGACCACGCTGTCGTAGCTGCCGATCAATCGCGCGCCCTGCGGGATCAGCAGGAAGCGGCCGGTGGCGCTGTCGAACACGTTCTCGGTGACCTGCGCGATCACCAGACCCGGCAGATCGGAATCGAGACCCGTGATCAGGCTGGCGGCTATGACGTTGCCGGCCATTACCTGATAGGGCGAACGCGGTGTCTCCAACTGATGCGCATTATAGATGTCGCCGACGCGCGGCGCCGCCTCCATAAACGCCGTCTTCCGATCCTGACGATTGGGGTCTTGGATTGTGTTCGGCGATGAGACCGGCGCCGCCGCCACAACGCCGGAATTGGTGAAATCGCCGGGCGCAACCGCCACGTCGGCGCGATGGGCCACCTGCACCATGACGCTGGCTTCGCGAGCTTGACGGGCTTGACCAACCTTTCGCTGACGCTCGGCTTCGGCGGCTTGCTGAGCGGCGTTAGGTCGAGCCGATGAAACGTCGGCGTCATCGCCACCGACAGCCAAAACATCACGGCGCCGCTGATCGACCACGGCCCGTCCCAGATCGCCGGGCAGCGGCGGTCCCAGCCGAGGCGCCGCGCCACTCTGGGCGTAGTCGCTCGGAAGTTGGCTGACGGCTTCGGCCGACGCCGGTCGATCCGCGGCCAGTGGCTCGTCGAGCGCTTTGGCCATCTGAAAGGCGCGAGGGCTGAGGGCGAACCAGGCCAACCCCGACAGACCGAGCGCGCCGACGGCCACTGCGCCGATCATCAGTCCGCGCCGAAAGCGAACCACGCGTGGCGGCCGCGCGCGCAAACTCAGGGTGTCGGCCGCCACTTTCGATGGCGATGCCGCCTCCGGCGGCGCGTCGGGCAAGTCATGATTCTGAGTCATCGGGATCCTCCCCGAGACTGGCCGTCAACCCGAGTGACCCGGACAACCTGTTGCGGCGCCTCGCCCAGTCGCAGTTCGGCGGCGGCGAAAAGCCTATCGACGATGTATCGGTTGCCCCTGACGCGATAATTGACCAACTGGCTGTCGCCGAGCGGGCCGACCACGAAGAGCGGCGGCGCTTCGCCCTGATCGAGACGATCGGGGAACTCGATGTAGACCTTCGAGCCATCGTCCCAGGCGCGCACCGGCCGCCATGCGGGGCTGTCGCCGCTGATCATGTACCGGAAGCGCATAGAGTCGATCGCCACATTGACGGCGGCGGGTTGAGCCGCTGCGGCCTCCGCGTTTTGCCGGCGCAAGGCGATGAGCCGATCCTGCGGATAGATCCAAGAGATAGCCGCCATGGCCGTGGCGTCAGTGCTCTCGAGCGCTAGGTGATAGGCGCGGCGGTCGGTCGTGATGACCATGTTTGTGGAAAGCCCTGCGGCGAAGGGTTTGATCAGCACGTGCACTCGCTTGGACAGCCCCTCCCCGCTGGTTGTGTCGCCGATCACCCAGCGCACCGTGTCCCCGGCCGAGACCGCGGTCAGTTGCTCGCCAGGTTCCAAAGCCACGTCGCTGACCCGCTCGGGAGCGGTGTAGAGGCGATAGAGCGCCCCCTCCGCCCAGGGATAGACTTGGACGGCGTTGATATAGCCAGCCGTGCTGGGCTCGCGCATCGCGGCGCGATTGGCGGCCTCGACCCGCGCGGGCGGCGGTTCGGTCTGCGGGCGTGTGCTGGGCGCGGGCAAGAGCTGGCCCGGAAGGGGCAGCGGCTTGGGGACCTCGACAATCTCGACCGGCTTTGGCGGTTCGGCGGCGATCTGGGCGGGCCTGAAGTCGGCGGCGTCGTAGGCAATGGGCGGCGGTGGAACCTTGCCATTGGCGCAGGCGGCGAGCGTCCCGGCGCAGGCCAGCAGGATGGGGATCTGGACATTCATGGCTGCAGGTCTCCTTGCGCGGGTTCGACGGTGGGTGGGGAAAGCATGGCGGGCGCGACGCTCTCCGCCTGCGACGTGGTGGGGCGGGTTTCGGCCTCCTGGGCCCAGTCGATGGCGTCGACGAACAGGCCGAGCGGATTGCGTTCGAGTTCGGCGCGGGTCTTGGGCTTTTGCCGAACCAGGGTAAGGATCGCCGTCCAACGCTCGGTCTTGGCTAGGCTTCCGCGCTCGAACGACCTCTCTTCCCATTTGACCTGGAACGATGTGGGCGAGGCGCGGACCACGCTGGTCACCTGGACAGAGACACTGCGCGCTCCGATCTGGGTGAAGGGATCGTTGGCGCGCGCGTGCGCGTCGAGGAAGGCGTCGCCGCGTCCAGAGGCCAGGTCGTAGGCCTCCAGCCAGCGCTGGCGCACGATGACCGGGTCTGTCGACAAGGATCGGACATTGGTGATGAAGCGACGAAGCTGGCCGGCGACGACGGTGTCGCCTGGCTGATAGTCCTGCTGGGCCGGGCCAACAGCCCTTGCTTCACCAAGACGATCGACTTCGACCACATAGGACTCGATACGGCTTTGAGCCGACTGCCAGACGGAGCCGCCGGCCAGGATCGACACCAGGACGAGGCTGCCGAAGAAGGCCAGGCGCCAATTCTTGGCCTGGACTCGCGCCGAGCCGATGCGATCATCCCAGAGCTGGCCAGCCTTCTGGTAGGGCGTCTCAGGCTCGGGCGTATGGCCATAGCGCTGCGGCGTGCGATTGAAGCGCATGGCTCAATCCTCCTTGCTGCTGAGATCGGGGTTGGCCGAGCCGCCGGGCCGATCACCGTCCTTGATGGTCTGCAGCACGGCGTGACGGCGGACATGATCGGACTGGGCTGACTGCAGTTGGCGCGCCCAGGCCGGCGGCGCAGTCCCTTGCGGGCCGGCGGCATCGGCCCCCGAAGCGGCTGCTGACGGGCCGCCGGCTACTGGGCTCGTACCGCCGGTGGCCCGCCAGGCGCCGGCGCGGCCGCGCTGAGCGCTGTCGGAAAGTGAGCTGGCGGCGCGGCCGGCCATGTCTCGAAACGGCTGGCTCGCGGCGCCGGCCGCCGCACGCGCAACCCCGCTGAGGCCCGAGGCCAAGCCCGCCACGCCGCTGGCGCCTGATGTGGCCTGACGCATCTGATAGGCAGCGCTGGCCCCCGCCCCCATCGCGGTGCCGGCGCGGACCGCCGCCAGACCGCCAGCCCCCGCCGCTCCCAAGGCGCGGGCGCCCAACATCGCGCCGCCGCCCACGAGCATGGCTGCGCCGGCTGCCGTCCCGACCGCTGCGCCTGCGCCCAGCTGCGGCGCGCCCGACACCAGGCCAGAAGCGATGCCAGGACCGAAGATCGAAAGGCCGGCCAGCGTCAGGGCGCCGAGCACCAGGGTCATGGCGTCGCCGAGATCGGGATCAGGACCGAGCGTGGCGACGAAGGCGTCGAAGAAGCCCGCGCCGATACCGACGATCACCGCCAGCACCATCACCTTCACGCCGCTGGAAATGACGTTTCCCAGCACCCGCTCGGCCAGAAAGCTGGTCTTGTTCCAGAAGGCGAAGGGGACCAGGACGAAGCCCGCCAGACTGGTCAACTTGAACTCCAGCACCGTGACGAAGAGCTGGATGGCCATCACGAAGAACGCCAGGACCACCAGCACCCAGGCCAGGGCGAGCAGCGCGATGGTGACGGCATTGCCGACGACCTCCGGCCACCCAGTCAGTTCGTTGGCCTTGGCGATCAGCGGATGGGCGGCGGCAAAACCGATGCTGGCCAGTTTACCCGGCGCAAGCAGATCCTCGGCGCTCACGCCGCCGCCTCCAGCGGTCAGGCCAAGGCCCGCGAACGATCGGAAGACGATCTCGCTGAGCGTCTTGAAGTTGCCCAGGATGAAAGCGAAGGCGCCGACATAGAGGACCTTCTTGATCAGCCGGCCCAGGACGTTGTCGTCGCCCTCCAGCGCCCACCATAGCCCCGCCAGCGTGACGTCGATGGCGATCAGGGTCGTGGTCAGGAACCCGACATCGGGCCCCAGCAGGCCAAAGCCGCTGTCGATGTAGGTGCTGAAGGCAGCCAGGAAGCGGTCGATTATGTTGAGGTCCGGTGCAGGGTCCACGGGTGTGGCCTTTTCGCTGGGCGGATCGCCGCCTGATGGCGGCTACGGCCGCGGGGTGTAGGCGGAGGCGCTGCCGATGAACCGGCGGCCAGCTAGCTTCGCAGCCTCCAGGACCTGGGCCTGACGCGCCGCTTCTAAGGCCTGCGCCCGATATTGCGCGGCCATCAGAGTCTGAATCTGCTGATCCTGTTTGATGGCCAGAGCCTGGAGTTGGTTGGCGGCCTGCTGGGCCTCCAGGCCGCCCGCCGCGCCCTGGCTGCGCTGGACGAGCTGATCGATCAGCCCGGCGTCGGCGCGAACGTTCTCGACGACCTTGGCCTGCACCTTCAGGGTTTGGCGGTAGCCGTCCATCGCCGCCCTGGCTTGCGTCCGGGCGCGGTCGAGCAGCTGGCTGGTCGTGGCGTTGGGATCCAGGCTAGCCGGATAGGCGTCGGCGAGCACCGCCTCGGTCGAGGCCAGGGTGAAGGCCATGCCCTTGGCCTGCGCCATCAGGGCGTCGACCTGCTGCAGCGCATCCTTGATCGGCGCCAGGGCCGTGTAGTCCAGCGACTTCAGGTTCCGGGCCATGTTCTGCAACATGGTCAGCTCGTTCTGCAGCGAGCTAATCTGGTTGTTGACCTGCTGCAGCGACCGAGCGGCCGTGAGCAGGTTCTGCGCATAGTTGGTCGGGTCGAACACCGTGAACTGCGCGGCGGCGGGCGTGACCAGGCCTGGCAGCGGCGCCAGGGCGAGCGAGGCGGCGGCGAGCCCGATGATCGCCAGGCGCACCGAACGTGAGGCCGGCGAGCGCGAGAATTTGAGCCTCGGATTCATGGCGTGGGGTCCTTCAAGATGGGGGTGGGTGAGAACGTCGCCGCCAGGGAAGCGGCCCAATCGAGACCACGGGCTGCGAGGAAGGCCGCGGCGAAACCATCCTCGCCGTGCTCGGCCAGGATCTTGTCGATCAGGCTCTGTGTCGCTGGATCGGACGCCCCGCACAGCGCCAGGGCGACAGGACCAAGGCCAAGCTCGAACAGGCGATTGCCGAGCCGCGATTGCAGGTAATAGTGGCGCTTGGGAACAGCCCTGGAGATCAGCTCGATCTGACGGTCGTTGAGCCCGAACCCCTGATAGACCTTACGCGATAGCGGCTCGGCGGCGCGGTCATTGGCCAGGAAGATACGCTGGGCGCAGCCGTCGATGATCGCCGCGGCGATCGTGCTGCCCTCGATGTCCGCTAGCGACTGGGTGGCGAACACCACGCCGACATTGCGTTTGCGCAGTTCCTTGAGCCATTCGCGGATGCGTGCGGCAAAAAGGGGATTGTCGAGAAACTTCCAGGCCTCGTCGAGCACGAGCAGGGTCGGCCGACCATCGAACCGCGCTTCCAGCCGGTGGAAGAGATAGGTCAGGATCGGCGCGACGACGGACGGGGTTGAGGCCAGCGCTTCGGTCTCGAAACACAGCACGTCACCAATCGACAACCCGTCCTCGGCAGCGTCCAGCAGACGGCCGAACGGCCCATCCAGGGTATAGGGCGCCAGCGCCGCCTTCAGAGCGTTGGACTGCAGCAGCATCGAAAGGCCGGTCAGCGTCCGCTCGGCCGGCGGCGCGCCCGAAAGGCTCATCAGCGCCGACCACAGCGCGTCCTTGATCTCTGGGGTGACCGGAACGCGTTCGTTGGCAAGGAGGCCCGCCAGCCATTCGCTGGCCCAGGCCCGCGCCCCGGGACGATCGATGTCACGCAGAGGCTGAAAGGCCAGGCCGCCGTCGCTGGCCAGGCCGTAGTGCTGTCCGCCCATGGCCAGGGTGACGGCCCGGGCCGAGAACCGCTTGTCGAAGAAATAGACCTGGGCGCCGGGATAGCGGCGGAACTGGAGCGCCAGGAAGGCCAGGGCCACCGACTTACCCGCGCCCGTGGGGCCGACCAGGAGCATGTGGCCGACGTCATCGACATGGGTCGAGAAGCGGAAGGGCGTCGCACCGCTGGTCAGGGCATGGAACGTCGGCGATCCGGCCAGATGCTGGTTGGCGTCCGGTCCCGCCCAGACCGAAGAGAGCGGCATCAGGTGCGCCAGGTTGAGGCTATGGACCAGCGGCTGGCGAACGTTGGCGTAGACCTGACCCGGCAGCGAGCCCAACCAGGCCTCGACGGCGTTGACCTGCTCGCGGATGCAGGTGAAGCCCAGGCCATTGACGATGCGCTCGACCAGCCGGACCTTCTCGTCGGCCAACGAGGGATCGCTGTCCGAGACGGTGATGGTGGTGGTCAAATAGCCGAAGCTGACGTGATCGCCGCCCAAGGTCTGGAGCGCCAGATCGGCGTCCGCGAGCTTATTGTCGGCGTCGCTGTCGGTCAGCGGGACCGGCTCGTTGCTGATCACCTCGCGCAAGATCTGCACGACCGACTTGCGCTTGTTGAACCACTGCCGGCGGATGCGGGTCAGCGCCTTGGTGGCGTCGGCCTTGTCCAGGCAGATGAACCGCGTCGTCCAGCGATAGGCGAACGCCTGGTGATTGAGGGCGTCGAGGATGCCGGGGCGCGTCGCATTGGGAAAACCCAGCACCGTTAGAGTACGTAGATGCTGATCGCCCAGACGCGGCTCGATGCCGCCGGTGAGCGGCGTATCGACCAGCAGGCCATCGAGATACATCGGGATCTCGGGAACGGCGACGGGATGGCGGCGCGTGGAGATCGTCTCGTGCAGGTAGGTCAGGGTCTCGCCGTCATCGAGCGCGCGGACCTGCGGCATGAAGCCGGTCAGGAGATCGAGGATGCGGTCGGTGGTGGCGACAAAGGCCGCCAGTTCCTGGCGCCAGTCACGGCCGTGGACGGGTTCCGCGCGCTCGATCAAGGCCCGTTCGGCGCGGCTGACCTGATCGGCCGGCGGCAGGAAATAGAGTGTCAGGTGGCAGAGGCTCTCGAAATGCTCGCCCTTCTGACCGTCGAAGTCGGCCCGCCGTTCTTCATCGACCAGCAAGGAGGCGGCGTCGGGAAAGGCACCGTCCGGATACCCCTGCGCCGGGATGCGCTCGGCGTCGAAGAACAGCGCCCAGCCCGACCCGAGCCGGCGCAAGGCGTTGTTGGCGCGGGCGCAGACCGACACCAGCCCCGCGTCGGTGGTGCTTTCCAGGTCCGGTCCTCGGAAGCTTAAGGTGCGCTGGAAGCCGCCATCCTTGTTCAGCACCACGCCCGGCGCGACCAGAGCCGCCCAGGGCAGATGGTCGGCCAGTCGGTCGGCGCGGCCGCGGTATTCGCGCAGGTTCAGCATGCCAGCCACCCCTTCTGGCGCAGGTGACGCGTGACGACGGCGGCGAAGTCGGGATCACGCTTGGCGGCGAACACCGCCAGGCTATGACCGATCAGCCAGATCACCAGACCCGCGATCCACTGCTGCAGGCCAAGACCCAGGGCCGCGGCGATCGTGCCGTTGAGGATGGCGATGGACCGGGGCGCGCCGCCCAGGAGGATCGGCGTGGTCAGCGCGCGGTGGAGCGGGACCTCGAAGCCCTCGACGTCGCCGTTGAAAGGATCGGCTGGCGCGCTCATGCGATCAACGCGCCTCCGCCGAACGAGAAGAAGGTCAGGAAGAAGCTGGAGGCGGCGAAAGCGATCGACAGGCCGAAGACGATCTGGATCAGCTTGCGAAAGCCGCCGCTGGTTTCGCCGAAAGCCAGGGCCAGGCCGGTGGTGATGATCACCAGGACCGCGACGATCTTGGCGACCGGGCCTTCCACGGATTCCAGGACCTGTTGGAGCGGCTCCTCCCAGGGCATGCCCGAGCCTGCGGCCTGGGCCTTCGCCGACAGCAGCAGGATCAGGATCGAGGTGAGCGCGGTGAATTGAAGCGAGCGCAGGTTGACGCGCACGCGCGTCTGAACGACGGAGGTCATCAGGTTTCTCCCTGTCGGAGCATTTTCAGCTGAGGCGGGTCGAGGTCGGCGAGGATGTAGTCGCCGGCGCTGTCGAGACCGGTGACCCGGGCGACGGTCTCGATCCGGCGGCCGGTGCCCCGACCGCGGATGAAGACGACGAGATCGACGGCGTCGGCGATCAGGCGGCGCGGCACGGCCACGACCGCCTCCTGCACCAGCTGCTCGAGCCGATAGAGCGACGATCGCGCCGAATTGGCGTGTATGGTGGAGAGGCCGCCGGGATGGCCGGTGTTCCAGGCCTTGAGCAGGTCGAGGGCTTCGCCGCCCCTCACCTCGCCGACCACGATGCGATCAGGACGAAGTCGCAACGTCGAGCGCACGAGGTCGGTCAACGCGACGTGGCCGGGGTGGGTGCGCAGTCTGACCGTATCGGGCGCGGCGCATTGCAGCTCGGGCGTATCCTCCAAGAGGATGACCCGCTCGTCGCCCAGCGCCACTTCGGCCAGGAGGGCGTTGGCCAAGGTCGTCTTGCCGCTGGACGTGCCGCCGACGATCACGATGTTCAGGCGTTCGGCGATGGCCCGGCGCAGGATTTCCGCCTGACCTGGCGTCATGAAGTTGTCGGCGACGTAGTCATCGAGCCGAAGGATCTTCCCGGCCGGCTTGCGAATGACGAAGAACGGGGCCGGCGATACGGGCGGCAGCATCCCCTCGAAGCGCTCGCCGACGGCCGCCCCCTCCTGCGTCGGCAGATCTCCGCTGACGATCGGCGCCCCGGCGTGAACCTCGCTGCGGAGGTAGCTGGCGACCAGACGGATGATCCGCTCGACCTCGGCCGCGTCGAGATTGACGCCTGTGTCGACCCGTCCGACGCCGAGGCGATCGACCCGCAGCCGCCCGTCCGGATTGACCATCACCTCTATGACGGAGGGATCGGCCAGCGCCTTGGCCACCGCGGGCCCCATGGCCGTGCGCAACATCGCCCGCCGCCGTTCGGCGGTTTCCGGCCGCACCTGGCTCATGGCGCGGCCTCCTCGGCGCTTTCGAAGGTCGGCCGACCGCTGGCGAGCTGACGGCCCACCTGGTCGATGAAGCGCTGGAAACGTTCGCGGCCGACGGCCTGGGCGGCCCTGTCGGCCTCCGGCAGGGGCGCGGTGACCGTCAGCTGGTAGCGGACGAAGAGCGCCAGGCTTTCGAGCAGGATCTTCTGGTCGCGCTCGATGCGGCCCAGTTGACGGCTCATCCGGTCAAGGCGGGCCTTGAAGAGGTCGTCAATCTCGCTGGCCGCGCGGCGGCCCAGATAGGCTCGCAAGGCGTCGGCGACGATGGCCGACTTGGAGCTGCCGGGCCTTGTTCCCAGCCGGTCGAGTTCGGCGCTCAGGGCGTCGTCGAGATAGAGGTGATGTCGGGGCTTCATGACCGCCTCCTCAAAACGACGGGAGCAGGTCGTCGTCGCCACGGCCGGCCCCTTCGTTCATGGCGTGGGCGCGGGTGACGGGCGCGTTGGCCTGGGCGCGCGCCATGGCCGAGCGGTCGGCGGCGAGATCGCCGTCGTCTTCGCCAAGACCCAGACCAAGCTCGACACCCTCCCCGCTCGGACGCATGGCTGGTTCGTCGAAGAGCCCAGGATGGCGCTGGTGCTGGAGACCGCCTTCCTCGTCGAGCAGGCTCTCGGTGTCGACCGCGCCGGCCAGCACGGCGTGGGGCCCACGCACCTGCCCGCCCCAATCGTCGCCGCGGGGCGGCGGACGGTCGACATAGCCGCCGTCGCCCAGCGTCGGGGGCGCGGCGACACGGCGCGCGAAGTTGTCGTCCTCGTAGTAGCGAAGCTTCTTGGCGCGGATCGGCGCCAGGCCCGAGACCAAGACAAGCGCGTCGTCGGGCGACAGTTGCATCACCTCGCCGGGCGTCAGCAGCGGCCTGGCGGTCTCCTGGCGGCTGACCATGACATGGCTGAGCCAGGGCGAGAGCCGATGGCCGGCATAGTTGCGCTGGGCGCGCAGTTCCGTCGCCGTCCCCAGAGCATCCGAGATGCGCTTGGCGGTGCGCTCGTCGTTCGAAGAAAACGCGATCCGGACGTGGCAATTGTCCAGGATGGCGTTGTTCTCACCATAGGCCTTGGAAATCTGGTTCAGGCTCTGGGCGATCAGGTAGGCGCGGATGCCGTATCCGGCAATGAACGCCAGGGCGGTCTCGAAGAAGTCGAGCCGCCCCAGGGCCGGGAACTCGTCGAGCATCATCAGCAGTTGGTGCTTGCGGCTCTTGGCCGGGTCGCCTTCGGTCAGGCGACGGCCGATCTGGTTGAGCACCAGCCGCACCAGCGGCTTGGTCCGGGAGATGTCGGAGGGCGGAATGACCAGGTAGAGGGTCACCGGGACCGGCGCGTCGACGAGGTCGGCGATCCGCCAGTCACAGGCGCTGGTCGCCAGGGCGACGGTCGGGTCGCGATAGAGCCCCAGGAACGACATCGCCGTGGAGAGCACCCCGCTGCGTTCGTTCTCTGATTTATTGAGGACCTCGCGCGCCGCGCTCGCGACGACGGGGTGAACCCTGGGCGCGCCCGGCGTGCCCAGGTGGTTGGTGGCCATCATCCGCCGCAGAGTGTGAGCGAACGAGCGCTGAGGATCGGAGAGGAAGGTGGCGACCCGCGCGAGGGTCTTTTCTTCTTCCGCGTAGAGGACGTGGAGGATGGCCCCGACCAGCAGGCTGTGGCTGGTTTTTTCCCAGTGCGACCGGCGCTCCAAAGCGCCTTCTGGATCGACGAGCACGTCGGCGATGTTCTGAACGTCGCGGACTTCGTCGGGTCCTTTGCGGACCTCCAGCAGCGGATTGTAGCGGGCCGAGCGCGCGTCGGTCGGGTTGAACAGCAGGCAGTGCGAGAAGGTCGAGCGCCAGCCCGCGGTCAGGGTCCAGTTCTCACCCTTGATGTCGTGGACCACGGCGCTGCCGGTCCACGACAGGAGGGTCGGAACGACCAGGCCAACGCCCTTGCCAGAACGGGTCGGGGCGAACGCCATGACATGCTCGGGACCGGCGTGGCGCAGATAGCGGCCGCCAAGTTGTCCAAGGAACACCCCTTGGGCCTGGAACAGGCCGGCGGCCGTCACCTCCCGACGGCTGGCCCAGCGCGAGGATCCGTAGGTGGTGACCTGGCCGGTCTGGCGCGCACGCCAAAGAGAACCGACGATCGCGCAGGCGCAGCCCAGGAAGCCGCTGGCGCCGGCCAGCAAACCGGCCTTGTCGAAAACCCACGGGGCGTAGGCCTCGTAGTGGAACCACCACTCGAAGAGCTGCCATGGGCGATAGAGCGGCACACCGAGCGGCCTGGCCCACGGCGCGCCCAACTGGGCCTGGTAGCCGAGCATCGCCGCGGCCCACTGGGTCGCGGTCCAGACGCCAAGCATCATGATCGCGAAGACCGCGAAGATCTGGCCGATGAGGAGCTTGGTGGGCGTCATGCGCCGGGTCCCGATCACCCGGCCACGACATGTGGCCCGGGGTCGAGCGAGACTCCGGCGAGGCTCAGAAATCGCTTATGACGGCTATGGGGCGGCTAGCCCGTTCAAGGCGCCGTTCCATGCAGCACGCCTGGCCCAAATGGGTCCTGGGCGCTTGGCGCCGACCTCATGACCAGCTTGGCTAAAGGAGGCTCCTCCCCCAACGCCGGCCGTAGCGAAGGTTCCGGCAACGTCTCATTAAACGCCGTCGATGAGCCTTCTGCCCGTGGAGGTTTCACGATGTCGATTCTACCCGGCGCGCCCGCGCCGCAGGCCTTCAGCGGGCTCAAGCAATCGCGTAGTGGCGAGATTTTCGCGTTCGCAAGGTTTGGTGGGCGCGGTTGCGCGTTGGACGTCGCCCTAAGGGGCGCGCGCGAGCCGTATCCGTGTCGCGACGACGTCGAAAGGCTGACCCGTGACAGTATCCATGTCCGTGTCTCGATAGGCAGCCACGCGGTCGGCAGCGCCCACTTCAAGCGCTTCAGCGTGTTGGAAGATCGGCGCCTGATCGATCCGATGACATGGAGTTCGCACATGACGGAGGTCCATGCGGACTATCGGCGGCGGGGCGCCGGCCTTGCGCTCTACGGCATGATGAAGGCCTGCGGAATTGGCGTGCGGCCGTCCACCACCACGCGCTCAGAGGGGCGTGCATTGTGGCGCAGGCTGGATCCTTCGATCACCCATTTTCCGTCGACGGCCACCGAGCCGGCTTGTGACGATCTGGATCTGATCGCGCGCTGCGTGCTGGATTTCACGCCCTGGCGCGACGCCTCCCAACGCATGCGGGCGTGCCAGAGCCTGGCCGATATCGAGGCCTTGGGTCCGGCGACGCGGCCCTATCTGGAGGCCGTCTCGACCGTGACCGGGTGGCCCGGCCGCGACCTTGGAGCGGCGCGCGTCTTCGCCCAGCTCGGCGACTACGACAACGAACGCGATGCGATCGGTCCTCTTAAGCTCCACGGCATGCCCGCTTGGTCGATCTGGAGCCTGCGTATGCTGGCCGCGCGCGACCCTGGCCCCGCGCGCCGGATCCTGCAGGCTTACAGAGCCGCAAGGTCGGCCCTGCTCGAGCTAGACGAGCCGATGGAGGCCCGGTTCAGCGACTACAAGATCGCTCTGAGCGAATGGCCCGACTGCGTCGACGCCAGTCCGCCTTCCAATCTGGGACTACGGCTTGGAGGCGCAAGACGAGGATAGTCGCGCCGCTGGCATGTCGCCTCAATGGGCGCACCTGTTGCGCGCAAACATTCATATTTGCGCGATTAAGAAATTTAGTTGCGCATTTATCCGAATAATTGCGCGATAACGGTTGCGCGCAACAAAGGTCGCGACATGTCCCGCATCACACCCGAGAACGCCCTGGAGGAGATCCTGGAGCTGGTCGCGGCGTCGCCCGACGGCCTCTCCATTGGCGACATCGCCAATGCGCTCGGCTTTTCCGCCGCCCGCCGGACACTGCAGTACCGGCTTCGCCGCCTCATCGACGACGGTCGGCTGCGCATGATCGGCCAAGGTCGTTCCGCGCGCTACCGGACGCCTGATGGCGCGCCAAGCCAGGATGCCCTTCAAAGCCAGGCGCCCGTCACCGACGTCGTGCCGCTCTCCGAGGCTGGCCGGCGGGGGCGCGACTACGTCCGCGGCCCGATCGAAGCCCGCCGCCCGGTCGGATACGATCGCGCGTTCCTGGACCGCTATCGCCCCAATCAGAGCTTCTACCTGAGCCAGGCCGAACGCGATCGCCTGGCGGCGATCGGCGCCCACCGCGCGGAGGCCGCGCCGGCGGGCACCTATGCCAGACAGATCCTCAGCCGCCTGCTCATCGACCTGGCCTGGAACTCCAGCCGGCTTGAAGGGAACACCTACTCCCTGCTGGATACGCGCAGGCTGCTCGACTTTGGCCAGGAGGCGCAAGGCCGGGCGCATCGCGAAGCCCAGATGATCCTCAACCACAAGGACGCGATCGAATTTCTCGTCCAGTCGGCCGACGACATCGGGTTCAACCGCTACACAATCCTGAACCTGCACGGGATGCTGGCCAACAACCTGCTGCCCGATCCTTCCGCGGTCGGGAGGCTGCGCCACATCGCGGTCGGCATCGAGCGCTCAACCTTCCATCCGCTGGAGACACCGGCGCTGATCACCGAGTGCTTCGACCAGTTGTTGGCGACCGCCGAGGCGATCAGGGACCCCTTCGAACAAGCCTTCTTCGTGATGGTGCAGCTTCCCTACCTGCAGCCGTTCGACGACGTGAACAAACGCGTCTCGCGCCTGGCGGCCAACATCCCGCTGATCAAGGCCAACCTGGCGCCCCTGTCCTTCACCGACGTCCCGGGCGATCTCTACGCCCAGGCGACCCTGGCGGTGTACGAACTCAATCAGGTCGACCTGCTCAAGGATGTGTTCCTGTGGGCCTACGAGCGCTCTGCCGCGCGCTACGCGGCGGTGCGCCAGTCGCTCGGCGATCCAGACCCCTTCAGGCTCAAATACCGGGACGCTCTGCGCGAGGTGGTCAGCGAGGTGGTGCGAAGCGCCATCACCCGGCCTGAGACCGGCGATCACATCCGCTCGCGCGCGCGGGCCTTGCTGCCGGAGGCGGATCGTGAACAGTTCGTAGAGGTCGCCGAGACCGAGCTTCTAGGTCTGCACGAAGGCAATTTCGCGCGCTATCAAATCCGGCCTGGCGAGTTCGCCAGATGGCGGACGATCTGGGAGGCGGGCCGGTGACTGCTGCGCCGCTCGAAAGCCAGGTCGATCTCCAAAGCCGCCTCTACGCAGCGTACCAGACCGCGCGGCAGGCCACGCCGCTTAAGGGCCGCTTCATGCCCTATGGCTGGAGCTCATTCCCCAGCGACGCTGGTGGAGCATGGATGCCCTATGGCGAGATGCTATCGGAGTTCGCCCGGGAACTGGCCAACACCATCAACGGGCTGACCCATCACGTCCATCGGCTTCAGGCCTGGGCGCAGGTCATCGCGCCGCTGCCCTATGAAGAACAGATGGAGGCGGCTCACGAATTCATCGAGGTGCTCGGGACCGCCGCGATCGGCCTGCCCTACGTGATCAAATCGCGCTTGGCCTACGCCGCCGGGCATCTGTCCCACCAAGCCAACATGACACGGAAGGGCTGGCAGGATGTCTTTCCGGCCAAGACCGCCCTCTACCTCAATGACATCGAGCCGTTTGGGGCGCCCTGGAAGACGTTTCGAGCTTTCAAGCGAAAGGTCGAGGCGATCGGCGGCAAGGCGTTCAGGGCCGCGACGTCTGATTTTCGCAACGCCTACAATCATCGTTTCCCGCCGCGCCTAGTGTTGGGCGTCACGAATATTATCGAACGGGCGAGCGATCCGACGACAGGAAAGGCCGTCTACCTGCTTGGCGGCAGCGCGCCGCTGCAACCGCTCGAGGTCGCCAACCTTCTGATGCGCGAACTGGACCTATGCTACGACGCCTTCGAGGCGTTCCAGGCTCTGGTCGACGAACAGACCAAGGCCATCGTGGCCTTCGAGGCCGCGCGCGTCGCGACTGATGACGAACCGCCCGCGCGAGCGCCCTGACTGAGGGCCTCTAGACGCAATCAAGCTTGGGCGCGCGCCTGGCCGCAGCCAACCGCAGGACGTCGGTCTGGGTGCTCACATAGCCGGCCGCGCCATAGGCCGCCAGGAGCGTACCGAACCGTTTGCGAAAGTATGTCGCGGTGGGGATCGAATGGTCCAGTTGGATCATGCGCTCGTCCAGATAGCCGTGCGTCTCCAGCAAGCGGCGCAGAAAGCCGATGAGCTCATCCATCGTGAACCGAGCGCCGGCCTGATTGCGCAGGACCGACGGCTTCCCCGGTGGCCGCACGTTTGGCGCGCGCCCATGGAGACCGCGGCCGGCCCGCTTTGCGCCCTCGCGGACATAGTCGGAACGTTCCAGCGGCGTGTCCAGGCCGGCGCGAACATAAGCCGTCAGCAAGCTGCCGAAATGAATACGGTAAGCCTTAGCGGTTGGGACGCCGGGCGTGGTGTTGAGGAGCAGCCCGCTGATGAAGCCATGTTCGGCATATAGGGCCTGAAGTTTCGCCAGCGCGGCCGCCTCGTCCCAACGCGTGCCGCCGCGCCCGCGATTTCGGGCGTACTTTGAGGGCTCGTAGCCGATGTAGGCATAGGCCGCGCGAAGGCCGCCGAACCGGCGTTCCAAGGTGTGGATCGCTGGCGTGTAGGGGCATCGGATCAGGATCGCGGCGGTCAATCGGCCATGCTCGGTCAGGCATCGCCGCAGGCGCTCGGCAATATCGTCGTTGGACAGACGCGTGGTCGTGGCGTCGAAGATCGCCTTGGCCTCGTTGAAGAGACGCTTGGGCACGATAGGGGGAAGCTCCTGGACCTTGATCCAGGATGATCTCGCAGTGGGCTTGGGCGAGCTCCTCAGGTACTGCCAAGTCTTTCCGTAGAAGACGACGCCAGTGTAGATTTCATCGACCAGGACCCTGCGCACCTTGGCCCCGGTCCATGGGCCGGCGGTAGGATGGGGTCGCTGTTCCTTGATCAGGCGGCGCGCAATCGCTTCGTGGTTCAGGCGCCGACGCACGAACAAGCGAAAGATCTCCCGGACGGTAGCGATCTCATCGGCCGGGCCGAGAACAAGGCGAATGCGGTCGGTGGTGATGGCCTTGCGCTCGCCGGCCTGCAGGATCTGACGCGTCCTGCCCTCGTGGGTGATCAGCTCACGCCGGATACCGAAGACCACCGCCGACCCGGTATGATGACCCAGTTGCGCCTGAAGCTTCTTGGCGCGACGCAGGCGATCGGAGAGCTCGCGCACATACTCGCCGGCCATGATGCGCTTGATGTGCTTGACGATCGACGAGCCTGGCGAGCCATCGTTCTCGAAGGGCTCGACGCAGAAGCGCACGTCGATACCCGCCTCCCAACACATGAATTCATAGGCGGCGGATTCGTCGTAGTTCTGGTAGCGCCCCCATCGGCTGACATCGAGGATCAGCAGGGCTTTGAACTGGAAGGCCTTTGTGCGGACGTCATCGAGAAGGGCGTTGAGGGCGCGGCGTCCCTTCCGACGCAAGCCCGTACGGCCTTCATCGGCGTAGGTCTGCACGATCTCGAAGCCGCGCTGCTGGGCGTAGCGTGCGATGGCGGCCGTCTGGTTGGCGATCGAATAGCGCTGATGCTCGTCCGACATCCGCAGGTATTGCGCGGCCGGAACCAGAAGGCGGGGTTGGGCCGGGCCGTTCATCGCCGCTCCTGTCCCCCGCAGGGACGATACGCCCGGCGTGGCGCGGCGAACAGGACGCCAGATGATACATTGGGGCGAAATGTATCTTCCAACGATGGATTTCGAGCGTTTTTCGAGGCCTAGAAAACCGACGGCCCTGAACGCCCTCGTCCTATCGTCCAGCTGACGCCGGCCTCGCGCAGGACCCCGGACACGGCGCGGCCTTCCTGTCCTTCCAGCGCAGGACGCCAAGGGACCAGCGTGAAGTCGCGGCTGCGCTCGATCATGGCCAAGCGCCCGCTGGCCAGCTCCACCGCGCGCCGATAGACCCCCTCGATCCTCTGACCCGGCCGCGTCTCGGAAAAGGTCAGCCCCGTATCCTGGGCCAGGCCCTCGGCCGCGACGATCAGCTCGCGCCGCTGCAGACCGGACAGGAGGCCGGCGCGATAGATCATCTGGCCTTGCGTCTGCTGGGCCAGGCCCTGATCGATCAGCCACTGACGACGCTGGGCCAACGCCTGGCGGACCTCGCGCCCGAAGCCCGCGTCGCGCAGCGGTTCGGGCGCCTCGGCGATCAGTTCCCGATCAAGCCAGGTGGCGCCCAGCGCGCCCACCTGCCGGTCCAGAGGCAAGGTCGACAGGGTGCGCACCACCACCGGGGCGTTCTGAGCCTTCATGCGCTCGTAGGCGCCGGCGCGCTCGACATGATCGGCGGCGATGATCCAGGTCCCGTCGTCCTGGCGCTCGACCCCGACCCGTCCCCGGCGCAGGGCCTCCAGCCTTCGGACATGGGTATCGGCGAAGGCGGCCGAGGCCGTCGGATCGGAGGCCAGGTGCAGATCGAGGCTGTAGCGCCCGTCGTTGGCGGCGGCGATCCTGGCCACCGTGTGATCGGCCGCCCGGGGCTCGACCGGACGCGGCGCGATCGCCACCACCGCGCCTTGCGGGATCGGCTCGACCGCCAGGCTCGGGCCGATCTCGACATAGTGAGCTCGACCGTCGAGGCCGTCGACGACGAGATAGTGGCGATCCTTCAGCTCGTCCGACAGGCCGCGCGCGACCAGGCGGCCGACCAGCGGGCGCGCGTCCGGCGCCGTCGGCTGGTAGATGACCTGGTCGCTCTGCGCGTGCGCCAGACCACCTGTCTCCAGGGCGCGATAGAGCGTCTTCTGGATGTCGCCGCGCTCGCCCATGCGGCGCAGGGTGTCTTCCAGGCCGTCGGCCAGGCGCCAGCGGGTCGGCGCGTGCTCCTTGGCCAGGCCCAGGCGCGCGAGGGTCTGCAGGCGCCCGGCCCGCAGCGAATAGAGCAGGCGATCGACATGGCGCGGCGAGACCAAGCCGTCGGCGTCGACATCACGCAGGAGGCCGCGATCCAGGCTCGTCAGACGCTCCTGGTCGACCTCGCGCCGCAGCCGCCCTTCGATCTCGTGGTCGGCGCGCGGTCCCAGGTCCAGCGACACCAGCTCAGCGGCGCGCTCGCGCAGGCCCTGGGTCAGGTAGTCCTTGGCGATAACGTGCTCGCGGCCCTGGTCGTCGCGCCCGCGCACGATGATGTGGGTGTGAGGACGGCCGGTGTTGTGGTGATCGACGGCCACCCAGTCGAGCTTTGTGTCGAGGTCGGCCTCCATACGCGCCATCAGCCGGCGGATCATGGGTTTGAGATCCTCGTACTGCGCGCCGTCCTCGGGCGAGACGATGAACCGGAACTGCCGCGTATCTCCTCCAACCTCGGCGCGGTCGATGAAGGCGCGGCCGTCGGCCTTGTCGGCGCGTGCATCGTAGAGTTGGCCGGGCGCGCCCTCGCGCGTGACGCCGTCGCGCTGCACATAGCGGATGTGGGCCCGAGCCGCGGCCAGGCCCTTGCCGGTCAGGCGGGGGATCGAGAACTTCACGATCACCCGCCGGGCTCGGTAGGCGGCGAAGCGGTCGCGGGCGGCCAGCACCTGGGCGACGCCAGCGCCCTTGCCGATCCGCGCGCCGGTGAACCCGGCCTTGCGCGGCGCCTTGCCGAAGGCCCCGCCGCTGGCCAGCACGGCCGAGCGCAACACCCGCGACAGATAGCTCTTGCCCTGCTTGGAGCCCAGCGCCCGGGGCTTGCCCAGGCGCGGCTCGAAATCGTCTTTTCCGGCCATGGCGTCTCTCCGGCCCTTCCTATGGCCGATCGCGCCGGCCGTCGAAATTGGCGCCACAAATTGTCTCTTCTTTTCAGAGCCTTAGAGCCAACATGGCGCCAGGCCCGCCGGCATGGCGCCATGCGACCACCCTAGAAAGCGATGTGCAGACAAGGACTTGAGGCGACCAGACCGCAGGGATGGCGCCGTTGCTTCATCTTGCCTTACCCGCGCTTTCTCCCCCTCCCCTCCCTGCACCCGCGCAACGCCATCACGGCGTCTCCCTCCCCTGCGCCGAACGGGGGACCAGCAGCCCCGCCGAAGGCGCGGGCGCGAGGCTTGGGTCGACGGGCGCGAGGCGACCTTGCAGCGGAAAGAACAGGCGCGCCCCCGACAGCACGGCGGGCGGCAAGGCCGCCTCGCCGGGGGTCTGGGCCAGGGTTTCGATGTAGCGGCGGGTCTCGGCCGGGAGGGGCTGGCCGGTCTCCAGGTGGGCCGCGTAGCGGGCGGGTCCGGCGTTATAGGCGGCGAAAAGGCCCGGATAGCCGAAGCGCGCGCGCATGGCCGAAAGATAGGCCGCGCCCGCCAGGATGTTGTCGCGCGGATCGTGGGGATCGGGACCCAGGCCATGGGCCTTGGCCAGGTCGCGATAGGTCCCGGGCATCAGTTGCATGAGGCCCATGGCGCCCGCGCGCGAGGTGATCGGAACGCCGCCGAGGTGGGTTCGCCCACCGCTTTCGGCGGCCATCACCGCCACGATCCAGGCCTGGGGAACGTCGAAACGCCGGGCCGCCTCGGCGATCTGCGGACGCCATCGCTCGATGCGCGGGGGCGTGGCCGCCGGCGCGGCGACCATCACGGCCACGACGATCAGGGCAGCCACAGCGGGGTCGCCCGGCCGATGATCGCGCCTTTCGAAAGCGGTCCGAAATAGCGCCCGTCGAACGATTCCGTCGTGGGATTGAGCAGCAGGACATCACCGTCCGACAGCCGCTCGCACCCCCTCCACCAGGGCAGTCTGCGCCCGCGCCGGTCGGCGGGGCGGCGCAGCGCGACGGGTTTGTCGTTGACCTCGATCCAGGCTCCGCGCGCGCAGACCTTGTCGCCGGAGACCGCGCCCACCGCCTTGATCATCGGGACGTTGGCCGGGAGATAACCGCGCTGGGCGGCCAGACTACGCGCGGCGGGGGGCGGCTCGGCCAGCACGTGATCGCCGACCTCGACCGGCGCGCCGGGCCGGATCCGCCACAGGCCCACAGGGGTGCTGGCGCTGGCGTTCCAGACGAGACGCGGGGCCGGATCGAACATCAGCGGCGCGGCCAGGGCGACCATCGCCCCCGCCGTCACGGCGACCAGGATCTGGCCGCGCGGGGTGAGCAGGCGGCTAGACATGACGGTCCTCGCGGCCGGCCTCGCGGGGCGAGCCGTTACGCCGCGACCAGGCGTCCAGGTCGTCGATGTGGTAACGGATGAACCGCCCGTGGCGCCGGAAGGCCGGCCCCAGGCCCTGGCCACGCATGGTCTCCAGCGTACGCTCGGCCAGCCCGATATAGTGGGCCGCCTGGGCGGTGTTGAGGAACGGACTGCCCTTGCGCGCGCGGGCGGCCCGGTTGATCGCGTCGTCTTCGTCCATCATCGCCGTGCTCCCTTCTGGTGGGCGCGCGGCGGCGGAGAACCGTGGATTTGGCCGCGCTCGGGCGAGAAAACCGCGCGTGTCGAGCGGCCGGAACGTACGCAAACGCCCCCGCGAAAAACGTTCCCCCCTTCGCCTTCCCGGACCATGTTGCGGGTGGTGGCCCCCGCGCCTGGCGGCGCGGGGGCGGGACCGGTCAGTCCTCGGGGTTCCAGATCAGGGCGAAGACGTCGTCGTCGTCCTGGCCGGCGGCGCGGCCCAGTTTGACCTTGTAAGCGCGCGGGCCGATGTCGGGGTGAGCCAGGTTCAGGCCGACATATTGCTGGCCGGAGGTCTGGCCGATGTTGAGCCATCCCGCGCCGATCTCGACCCCGGAAGCCACCACCCGGAAGTCGGGATAGCTGGGCGAGGCCTTGTCGCGGATGGGCAGGATCTCGATGTCGGCGCGGACATTGAGGGTGCGGAGCTGGCCCTTGAAGGCGCCGGTTTCCGTGCGGGTGACGTGGCCGAGGGTGGCGGTCATGGCGGGGGTCCTTGTCTTGGTTCGTCGGGGCCGATCCCCGGCGACAGGCGCCCCGTCATGGGCGCTGCGGCCGGCCTTGACCCGAAGGGCCTCGGGCCCGAGGGCCGCAGCGCAGCGCAGGACCCGAGCGGCGGGCTTTTTTGAAGCGAAGCGGGCGCGAGGAGCCGCGCCGCCTTCGGCGCGGCGGGGAAAAAAGTTCGACGCGACGGTTCAAGGCCGGACGGAGCGCCCATAGGGTTCAAGCCATCGTCTGGGGTTCGTCCTCGACGGATCACGACGAGGACCCCCGTTCAGGCCGCCCCCTCGGCCACGTCGCCCGCACGGAAACCCAGCGCCTTCAAGGGCCGGCGCCGTCACGCTCGGCGGCGGCCGGCGACATCGAGATCGCCCGCCCGCGACGAGGCCTCGCCCAGCTAGCCCGGTCTTTTCCGGGTCGTGGCTTTCGGGGGTCGAGATCGGCGCGGGATGGCTCGACATCGGCCAGATCTCCGGCCAGCAACATGTCGGCCCAAGCCTGATCCGCCCCGACATCGGCCCGCGCCTACAAGGCCAAACTGGGCCAAACCGCCGACCAGGACGACGACGACGTCTTCGCCCTGATCTGGGACCTGCGAGGACTGACCGGCCCCGCCCTCGCGCCGCCAGGCGCGGGGGCCGCCGCCCGCCCTGCCCTGCCCCGCACAAAAAACCCCCGCGTCCGAAGACGCGGGGGACAAGGCGAAAGGCTTGCGGATCGGGGCGGGCCATGACCCGCCCCGCCCTTCATTCGGCCGCGACGATGGCCAGGTTCGGGTCGGCCGCCAGGGCCACGCCGGGGGCGACGACAGGCTCGCCAAGGGCGCGCACCCGACGCAGAAGGGGCGCGACCGCCTTGCTCTTCCGGGCCGTGGCGAACGCCCGGCGGGTATAGGCCTGGGCCGGGAAGGTCAGCCATTTGGGGGTCCATTTGGCGACCTTCGGCCGGTCGCCCGTCCCCTCCAGGAAGTCGCGCAGAATGGCCTTCTGGGTCTTGACCTTCTCGCTGACATTGCCGTCCGCGACCTTCTTGCCGCCGACCTCCTTGAGCATGGCGTTGACGGCCTCGCGGTCGCGGATCAGGTCGAAGAACGCCTGATCGGGGCTCCAGAACGCGCCCATGTCGACCTTCAGGAAAAGCCCCGCCGCCTCGACCTCCGCGCTCCCGGCGGCCAGGGTTTCGCCGATGACCACGGCGGCGATCGCCAGGACGTCGGCGTCGGACAGGGACAGGAGCTTGGCGAAGATCGCCGCCGCCCCGCCTTCGCGTCGCTGTCCGGCCAGATCGCCGCTCGCCTCCAGGCCCAGCAGCGCGGCGGCCGCCGCCCGCTTGGCCCGAAAGGCCGCCTCGGCCGGAGCCGCCTCCAGGCTGGCCGACACCGCTTCGGCGCCCGCGCGGCGGGGATCGGGTTCGACGCGCCACAGGGGCGAGCCCGCCAGCGCGTGGGCGATGAGCAGGCGCAAGGCCACGCCCGGATGATCGGTCAGCACCGCGCGCACGGCGGCGTGCCGGTGCAGGTCGATATAGCTCTGCTGGGCGCTGGTGACCTCGGCCCGGTCGCTGGTCGGCGCGGCCTCGCCTTCCTCGCCGCGCGCCGCCTTGGCGGCGGCGGCGTGGGCGCGCCGGGCCTCCTTGGCGGTCAGGAAGCCCTCATGGACGCTCACCTCGCCGCGCGAACTGACCTCCAGGAAGACCTTGCCGCCCTTGGCCTTGGAGACCTGCTCATGCTTCCACGAATAGAAGGGCTGGCCGGTCTCCAGCACCTCCACCGCGCCCCAGCCCTGCGCCAGAAGGGCCTCGCGCTTGGCGGCGATGGCCTGGTTCTGGCAGGTCCAGAAGAGGTTGGGATCGGTGAAATAGCTGTCCTCGCCGAACAGGTCGGCGATGATCTGACCGGGGTAGTCGTCGAGGCTGAACAAGGCGTGCTTGGCCGGGATGGAGGCGCCGCCAAACAGCCAGGTCTTGAGCTGCGCGCCGGTCGGGGCGCGACGCTCGGGATCGTCGAGCATGGCCAGCCACTCCTTCTGCTGGCCCTTGGTCGCCAGCGTCAGCGAGCGGACCGTGGCCACGTCGATGGCCTCGCGCCGATAGAGGCCCCGGACGCGCGGCAAGAGGTTGCCCAGCGCCAGGGTGCGCCTGACCACCGCGTCGGTCATGTGGAAGGTGGCGGCGATCTGCTCGGGGCTGCGCCCGGCCTTGATCAGCTTGGCGAAGGTCTCCCAGCACGAGACCTCGTCGGGCGGCAGACGTCCGAGGTTCTCGATCAGCGAGGCCTCGATGGCGGCGGCGTCGTCGCCCGGCGCCAGGATGGCGATGGGCAGCGGATCGATATCGATCCCGGCGGCGATGGCGGCCATGGCCGCATACCAGCGCCGGGCGCCGGCCACGATCTCGAAATGGCCGGGCACCACCGCGCCGTCCTTGACCGTCTCCAGCACCAGCAGGGTCAAGAGAACGCCGCGCTGGCGGATCGACGGGCCGATGTCGGCGGTGTCGGGCTCGGGCTGGCCATGGTGCATGTTGAGCCGCGAGATGGTCATGTTGCGGGGGTCGGCGAAAGCGAGTTTCATCAGGGTCGCTCCTGTCTTTCAGGGGTGGAACCGACCCCGTCGGTGATGCTGTCCAGGCGGCGGACGGGGTCGGGGATGCGCCGGGCTTGGCGCGTTCGACCGGCGCCGGGGCCATGGCCCCGGCGCGCGGAAGGGCGAGATCAGGCGGCCATGCTCGTCGGCTGCTCAGCGGCGGCATGCCGCGCGGCCAGGACGTCCGCGCCGGGCTCGGGCGGCGGCGAGGTCTGGAAGGTCAGCAGCAGGTCGGCGGCCTTGGAGGCTTGCGAGGCGGCGCGGAAGATCGCGCGGTTGTCCTCGCGCAGGACCTCCAGCCACGAGCCGATATAGTCGGCATGGCGCACGGTCGGGACGATGCCCAGGCTGGCGCAAACGAAGGCCGCGCCCATTTCGGCGACCAGTTCCTCGCGCGCATAGGCCTTGCCGCCGCGATGGCCCGACTGGTCGCGGTCCAGGCGCGAGCCGTGGCCCGTCCAGTGGGACAGTTCGTGGAAGGCGGTGCGGTAGTAGTTGATCTGGTCGGCGAAGGCCGGCTGCGGCGGGACCTGCACATAGTCGAACAAAGGGTCATAGAAGGCGCGCGGCCCGCCGACGCGGAAATCCGCGCCGGTGGCGGCGATCAGCGCCTCGGCATGGGGGACGGCTTGGCGCTCGGGCAGCGGCGCGGGCTCGGGATCGACGCGCTCCAGGCCCTCGCACTGGGCAAGATTGAAGACGGTGAAGCGCTTGAGGAAGGCGACCTTGCCGGGCTCGTCGCCCTCGCGCGCGGCGCGTTCCTGTTCGGCCTTGGGCGTGAAGCGGTCGGCATAGACGACGGTGGTTCCGCGCTCGCCCCGCCGCACGCAGCCCCCGGCCGCGAGGGCTTGGCGGAAGGTCAGCCACCCCTGCGAGGGATAGCCGTGCTCGATGACCGCGCCCCACAGAAGCAGGATATTGACCCCCGAATAGCGCCGCCCGGTGACGCCGTTGCGCGGCAGACTGAGGGCCGCGCCGCCGTCACGCCCCCACGGCTGGACCCAGGGCAGGCGTCCAGCCTCCAACTGGTCGATGATCTTGGCGGTGACCTCGTCATAGAGACTGGCTTCGGTTCGCCGGGTGGATGAGGCGATGGCCGAGGAGGGCGCGGCTTTTGCGGCGAGCGTCTGGCGCCTGCTCTTGGAGCGTTGACCGGTGGGGCGCATGAGCGGGCTCCTTCCCCGCCCCAAACCCCGCATCCTTTCGCCGGAAAGGGGGGTGGGCGGCGAGGAGCGGCCGAAGAGGCCCGCTGGCGGGCGGCGGCACCCAAAGGGCCGAAACGAAGTGGAGGAGCCGGCCTCCGGCCGGCTTGCCGCCGACCAAGGCGGGCCTAGAAGGGCGCGCCGCCCACCCTCCTTTCAGGGGAAAGGAAAACAAGGAAAGTCATCGCGCGCAGCGCGATGGCCTTGTGGAAGGCTCTAAGTCTCTCGATCTGCTCGGCGACCATGGCCAGTGGCGTTTCAAGGCGCCGTGCGAGGTTCTTTGCCCTTGCCGCCCGTATCGGCGTCGGGGCCAAGCAGAAACAGCATCGCCCCGACTACCCCCGGACTTCGGCAGAAGGCCGCGCGAGGCCGCGCTGACGATCTTGCAAGGCGCGATTCATGGCGGCGATCACTGCATGGCCGGGCCGGAAAGTCCGACAGGCCAAGTACTCGCCGCGCGGATCGCGGCGACGCCTGGCCGCTCAGTCACCGATCGAGGCCAGCCGCTCGCCCTGCCCGCGCGCGAAGTCGATGCTAGGATGAGCGCCCAGGCATAGAGCGGATGGCGTCGAAACTCGGCCATCTGGCGACACGCCATGGACAAGCCGGCGCGACATCGGCGCCGCCCTTCAATGACGCCGATGGTACGGGGGCGCCGCTGTTCCCGGCAAATTTCAAACCGCCGGTGTCGAGGAGTGAGTGCGACGGCGAGCTCATCGGAGAAGTGTCACGAACGGTCCTTATGTGTCCTTGGAGCGCGTTCAGGACAAGTCGATGATCCCGCGTTTCAGGGTCGCCCCCCACAACGCTTTCCAACTCATCTATGGTGCGGCCCATGGCGCCAAAAGCCTGATCTGGCACGCCAGCGAGTTCCTTTTCGCTTTCTTCCTGACCGAGGCTGCGGGCCTGGCGCCCGCCTATACGGGCGTGATTCTGGGCCTTTCCCTGGGACTGAATGCACTGATGGACCTCGCCGTCGGATGGTCGCTGCGGCGCCTTGTGCGCGACAGCACCGGCGCTGCGCGCCTTCAACTGACGGGCGCCTGGATCAGCGCGCTGATGCTGGTGGTGTTCGCGATGACCGGGCAGATGCCGGCCGGTCTGCGGCTCGGTTTCGCCCTCGCCAGCCTGGTGGCCTTCCGGCTGGCCTATCCCTTCTACGATAACCCGCAGAACGCCTTGATGACCTTCGCGACGCAAGACGACGGCGGTCGCGCGCGTCTGGCTTCGGCGCGCTACGTGGCGGGCGGCGGCGCTAAACTGTCGCTGGCCTTGGCCTTCGCACCGATGATGGTCGGACAGTCCGCCCTCGCCCAGTCCCATCGCTTCGCGCTTCTTTGCGTGGTCATGGGTCTGCTGGCGATCATCACGGCCGTCGGCCTGCGAGCGTTCGTGCGCCGGCGGCCAGACATCAAGGTGCGCGGCGGGCAATGGCGGAAGGATCGACCGTCGTCGCGTCTCAAGCCCGTCCCGTCTCTGGCCGCGCTCCTGGCGATCGCCTTCACGTTGGCGGTGTCTGCTTCGATGTTCGGTCGTCTAGAGCCGTACATCGCCGCCTTCGCGATCCGCCAGGTCGCCGCCGCCAGCCTCATGATGTCCGCAGCGACGCTGGGTTCGCTGCTAAGCCAATTCGTCTGGGCGCGCCTGGCCCAACGCATGGGCCTGACCGAAATGTTGCGGGCTGCTCTGGCGATCGTGGTGACGGGCGCGGGGCTGTTGTTCTTCCTGACGCCTGATAGTCTCGCTTGGGCGGCGGCCGCCTGCGCGCTGTACGGTATCGGCTCCGGCGGCGTGGCGATGACGCTGTGGTCGCTGCTGGCTGGACGGGCCGCTTCGCCCACCGCGCGGATTCGGGGAACGGCGGCCTTTGGCCTCTATACCTGCTGCTCCAAGCTCGGCCTCGCCGTCGCCGCCATCGGGATGGGCCGTGTCCTCGCCGAGGTCGACTATCGCGACCAGATCATGGCGATGGGGCCGCTCTTTGCGACCATGGCCAGCGCGCCCATAGCCGGCGCCCTGGTCATCGGCCTGCTGACCGTGGTTGTTGGCCAGGGTGAACGCGCGCTGACGCCGTCCCGGAGCGCCGGTCTGGGTTGACCCCTAAAGGAAATAGCCGGCCCGCAGCGGCAGGGTCGCCGCGCCGATGGCCGTCGACTCCGACGGAGCCTCCGCAACGACGACCCTGGGCGCGGGCAATGGCGCGTCCCGCCGCACCGGCAAGGTCGCTTCGGGCCAGCGGATCGTCGCGGCGATCCGCTGCGCCAGGGCCGGCGGCGCCCGGCCGCCGATGACGATCATCTCGCAGTCGGCGACATAGCGGAAAGCCGCCGCAATGGCGTTGAAGGACGGTGTGAAAGCCTCGATCCAGGCTTGGACGCCCGGCCAGTCGTCGTCATAGCGTGTGACGAGGTCGGTAATGCCGGTGGTTTCAACTCCATGCAGGCGCAAGGTCTCGCGCAGAGTGTCCAGTTTGGGATGGGGCAGCCCCAGCGCCTCCATCAGGCCGCCGATCTCTCCGGCGTTGCCCTGCCAGCCACGCGCCAGTTCGCCGTCGATCACCAGGCCCGAACCCATGCCACCGGCGAAATTCAAGTACCCGAAACTGCCGACCCGACGCCCGACACCGAGCAGGCTCTCGCCGACCGCCGCCGCTTTGGCGATGTTCTCGACCATGACCGGCAGGCCGAGCCGATCTTCCAGCAAGGCCTGGAGATCGATCAGCGCCCAGTCGTCCAGTTCGTGGGCCGGATTGACCTTGGCGCCGTGGCCGATGAAGAAGCCGGCGATCGCAACCCCGACCCCGAGAACAGCGTCCCGGCGCAGGCGGGCGGCCTCCAGGCTCTGGTCGAGGAAGTTGTCCAGACTATCCAGGATCGCGGCGCGCGGCATACCGACGATCGTCAGGTCGCGGACGTGCAGCACGCGCCCCGTGAAATCCAGGATCACCGCTTCGGCGTAGTCGGTCATGATCGACAGGCCGACGGACACCATCGCTCGGGGATTGAGGCTGACGGTCGCGCTGGGCTGCCCGCGTCCTTGCGATACCGTCGCGCCGATGGTGATCAGGCCCCGCGCGGCCAGGTCCTCCGTGCCGCGAAACACGGCCACCCCGGTCAGACCCGTGGTCTTGATCAGCTCCGAGCGGGAAATGTCGCCCGCATTGCGGATCGCCGTCAGCAACTGGCGCTCTCGCGCCGTGACGGTCTCGGTGCGGACCGCCTTATAGCGCTGGACGGCGGGCGCGGGATCGGCGCGGTTGGACGGCATGACGCAGGCTTCCAGGAACACTTGGAGCCTCTGATGTCCGCTGTTGGCCATACAGAGACAAGCCCCAATTTCATGATGTCAAAGTAATATCATACATAATGATATATATAAATCCTCGAAGCCGGATCACCGGCCGTTTGGGGAAATTCGATGTCTTGTTCCACCGTCCGCCACCTGTTGCTCGCGACCAGTGCGATGCTCGCCGCGATGGTCGCCACGCCCGTCCTGGCGCGTCAGGCAGCCGCGGAGCCTGCGACCAGCGGCGATGCGCTGGAAGCGATCGTCGTCACGGGCTTTCGCGCGTCGGAACGCGCCGCGATCACGGCCAAGCGCAAGTCGGAGGTCGTAATCGACTCGATCAGCCAGGACGACATCGGCCGCCTGCCCGACCTGAACGTCGTGGAATCGGCGCGCCGCATCGTCGGCCTCTCCACCGTCGGCGGCCTGGACGCCACCAAGAACCGTGACATCTACCAGCGCGTGACGATCCGGGGTCTGGACCCGCGCTACAACCTGATCACCGTCGACGGCGCGCCGCTGGCCAGCAGCGAGTTCACCGTGCGCGGCGCGCGGCTCGAACAGCTGCCCTCGTCGCTGGTTTCGCGCATCGAGGCGATCAAGACGGTGACCGCCGCCTACGACCCGCACGCGCTCGGCGGCCAGCTCAACCTGGTTTCGCGCAGCGCCTTCGGCCAGCGCTCGAACCGCTTCCTGGCGATGAACGCCTCGGTGGGCTCGAACTCGACCGCCGGCGACTTCGTGGCCAAGCGCAAGCCTTCGTTCCGCATCGACGCGACCGGATCGACCGTCTTCGGGGCCGATGACCAGTTTGGCCTGGTCGTCTCGGCCGAGTACCAGAACCTTTCGTCCTCGGCCTATAGCGAGCTGCCCGGCGACACCGCCGGCACGGGCTATACCTACTACACCGCATCCGGCGCCCAGACGCCGTTCCGGAGCCTGTCGGCGACCGGGGCCATCGTGCCGATCCGCATGCAGGACTTCCGGTTCGACAACAAACGCACCCGCGCCAGCATCAACGGCAAGCTGGAGTACCGCATCAGCGACCGCGCCACGGTCTCGGCCTTCGCCGGCCTCTACAACGACAAGGACCGCGAACTGCGGGCCGAGATGCTCACGATCCCCGGCGGCGCGCTCAGCAGGCTGACGGCGACCTCGGGCAGCTTCGAGACGGGTGAACTGCAGCAGGGCATCGTGCTGCAGCCTCAGGAGCGCAAGACCAGGCTCTTCACGCTGAAAGGCGACTTCGACCTCACCTCGGATCTTGTGCTGCACCTGGTCGGATCGTCGTCCAACGCCACCTACAGAGAGCATCGCATCTTCCAGAAGTGGGCGGCCAACGTCCTGCCCGGGCGAGTGACGACCACCCGGATACCGAGCTTCGGCTACAGCTATGTCATGGCCGATGGCCGGCCGCGGGGCGTGCACAACAACGCCACCTTGGGGGCGGACCCGAACGCCTACCAACTGCTCTATGTGCGCGACGTGCGAAGGGATTCCGACACCGATGTCCTGTTCGGCAAGGCCGAGCTGGCCTATCGCGCCACACCGGACGACCGTGGCTTCGGCGCGCGGGCGGGGATCAACCTCACCCGCACCGACCTGAGCTTCGACCAGCGCTATTCGGAACTGACCTCGGCCAACGCCGCCGCCCAGGCCCAGATCGGCGGGCTGGCCAACTTCATCTATCCGGGACGCTACGCCAGTCGCGAGATGCCGCAAGTTCCCTATCTGGTGGTCAATCCCGATCGCGTCTCGGCCTATGTCGCCGCCAACCCGTCGCTGTTCCTGGCGACCGACCAGCGCGCCAACAACTTCGCCGACGACTTCAGCGATCTGGAAGAGACCACCGGCGTCTACCTGCAGGGCCAGTACCGCACGGACCGATTGTTCATCCTGGCGGGCCTGCGCCGCGACACCACCGACCTGACCGTCGACACCTACCAGGTTCCGACCACCGCGGGATCGACGACCTACACGCCGCTGCGGCGAGAGAGCGACTACGGCTTCACCCTGCCGTCGATCCTGGCCACCTTCACCCTGACCGACGCGATGCGCCTGACCGGCGCGGTCAGCAAGACCATCGGCCGTCCCGACTACAGCCAGTACGCCGCGCGCACGACCTACGGCATCGGCACGGACGGCGTCCTGACGATCAACACCGGCAATCCCGACCTGAAGCCGCGCGAGGCGGTCAACTACGACCTTTCCTACGAGTGGTACCTGCCGGGCGGCGGCCTGTTTTCGGTCGCCGGCTTCCGCAAGACGCTGAAGAACGAGATCTTCACCGCCAGCCAAGCCGGCCCGGCGACGACCTATCTGGGCGTCAACTACGCCAATGTGGTGCAACGGACCGCGCTCAACGCCGCGGGCGGTCAGGTCAAGGGGCTGGAGATCGGCTACGCGCAGGATCATTTCGACTTCCTGCCCGACGCCCTGCGTGGTCTGGGCGTCAACGCCAACGCCACTTGGCTGGACGGATCCTTCAAGCTGCCCACCAGCGCGGCCAGCATCGCCAATGGCGGCCCCGCCATGCGCGAGACCAGCGGCCTGATCCAGCAGCCGGACTATATCGTCAACCTGACGGCCTTCTATGGTCGCGGGCCGTTCGAGGCCCGGGTGTCGTACAACCGCATCGGCCGCGCCCTGCAGTCGGCCGATCAGGACACCCCCGAGCGTGACCTCTACCAGGAGCCGCGCCAGCAGCTGGACCTGCAGCTCCGCTACCAAGTCTCCGACAGCCTGGACGCCATCGTCCAGGTGCAGAATGTGACCAAGGCGCCGTTCGTGGTGCGCCAGGGACCGAACAGGTCGCTGGTCAACAACTACTTCCCGGTCGGTGCGACCGTCTGGGTCGGCCTGTCCTGGAAGCCCCGCTTCTAGCCAGCTCCAGCGTCGCCGCCCCCGGGCGGCGGCGCGTATTGCTCACACTTCGATCTGGAAATCGTCATGGCCGGAAAGACCCTATCCGCCGCGCGCGCGTTCGCCTGCGCCCTCGCACTCTCATCGACCGCCCTCTGCCCCGCCGCCAGGGCGGCGGGCGACGACGCGCGCGTCGTTCTGAAGTTCGTGAAGGCCACGGCCTCATCTGGCCCCGCCGCGATCTTCGATCCGGCCAGCTGCCCCGCCTGCGTCAGCGTCCAAGACCCCGGATACGCCCGCGACAACGCCCGAGAGACCCTCGTCGACCTGAAGGTTCCCCGGCGGCGCACCCTGGACCTGACGTTCAAGGCGCCCACCGGGAAGGTCCGCCGCGTCGTGGTCCAAACCGGCGACGTCGCCTTCACCCAGAAGGGCGAGCGCCTGATCGTGCATCTGCCGCCCCTCGTCGGCGACACCGTCGATGCCGGCGACGTCCATACCTTCGTCGTCGAGCCCGGCATGGTGCTGCGCTTCGAGCACGACGACCGCGCACGTCGGGCCGGCGAATATGCCAACGCCTCCGCCGACTTCCTGGAACGTCGCGCGGCCGACAACCTGACCTTCGCCCAGCGTGAGGTCGTTCGCCGCCTGGGCCTGGGCGCCAAGGTCAAGCGCGAAGGCCTGGGCGTGATCATGATCATGGGCTTCGACACCAACTATCCGCACGGTCACACTGACGCGCCTGCCCACATCCACATGCACATGCGCTGGCCGGACGCGGCGGGCACCCAGATCGGCCACTACTACCTGGACCGGACCGGCCTGCTGACCCACAACGCGGTTGGCTTCCAGGGCCTGAAGGCGCCGGGCGCGAGATTCGGGAGAGGCGAGACCTTCACCACCATCGACCGACTTGGGCGCGGGGTCTACAGCCTGCGGATCACGTCGGAAGGCTGGCTGAGCATTGCCGCCGTCGAGGGTCCATCCTGCCTTATCCGCCCCGTAGCGGCCGGTTTCCAGTCTGGCGCGGTGGTGGCTTGCGACGACGCCGAGCCTGTCGAGATTCAGGTGAGGGATGACTTGGAGCACGGCCGCCTGGTCGTGAGGACCGGCCTGATCGAAGAGGTTTTCTCCTACGATCCTGACACAGGTGCGCTTCTGTCCGCCCAAGAAGCGCCGCCGACCAGCGCTGCTGGCTATCCGCCGCAGGAGCGATGAACCGGAACGGTCAGGTGTCTTGCCGGCTTCCAGATCAAGATGCTCCGACGTCGCCCGGAAAAACCCGCGGCGTTCTACGACCCGCTTTGGCGAGGGACCTGCGACCAGCCTGTAGAGGTCATGTGAGGATAGACCTCGGCTGGTCGCCCTACTCTGATACGAGGCTTGGCTGATGCGGGTTCTGAAAGGTTCGCGACAGCTTGGCCCCTCATAGCCCGAGCGCCGCGACGATGCGGTGCTGTCGGACTTGCTTGAAATGAAATCCCTCCCCCTCATCGCCTGCTTCGCAAGCCTGATCGCCGGTGGCGGCATCGCCCATGCCCAGGACAAGGACCAAGATGGCCTGCACTTGGCGCTCGGTGCGGTCGGTGTCTACCGGCCCGAGTACAAGGGGGCCAAGGACTACGAAGTCGTGCCTTTGCCCTTCGTCGGATTTCGCTACGGGCGGGGGGACTTCTATGTCAGCCTCGAGGGACGTGCGCTTCGGGCCAACGTGCTGCCGGGCGGATGGTTTGAGGCGGGGCCGGTCCTGGCGTTCGAGCGCGGGCGCAACGACGACATCAAGAACTTGACTGTGCGTCGGCTGGGCGAGATCGACAGCGCCATCAATGCGGGTGTCTTCGTGCGCAAGCGCTTTGAACTGGCCGGTGGCGAGCTTAAAATCGGTGGCGAGGTTCTCACCGACACCGGCAAGGTGCACGAGGGCGTGATGGCCGAATTCGGACTCGACTATAATCGTCCGCTCAACGATCGCTGGACCGCGGGGGCGAGCCTTTCGGGTACCTGGGCCGATCGAAAGTACATGCAGACCTACTACGGCGTCTCGAGGTCTGGCGCGCTGGCCAGCGGCCTTTCTCCCTACCTTGCCGACAAGGGCATCGAGAATGTCGCCGTCGGTGCGAGCCTGGGCTATCGCATAAACGATCGCTGGAACGTTATGGCGCATACCAGCTACCGTCGCCTCGTTGACAGCGCCGCCGACAGCCCCATAGTCGCCCGCGAAGGCTCGGCCGATCAGGGCCAATTCGCCCTGGCTCTCTTCTATCGTTTCTGACCTGCATGCGCGCCCTGCTGATCGAGGACAATGTTCGGCTCGGCCAGGCGACCATGCGGTCGCTGGTGAAAGCCGGCTTCGCCATCGACCTCTTCGAAACCGTCGAAGATGGCTGGCACGCTTGGCGCAGCGCGCCCTACGAGGCGGTGGTGCTCGACATCCTCCTTGGGCAGGGCAGCGGCCTTGATCTCCTGGCCAGGGCCAGGAGCGCAGGCTTGCGCACTCCGGTGTTGATGCTGACGGCCCTGGGTTCGGTCGACCAACGTGTCCAGGGTCTTGAGCAGGGCGCAGACGACTATCTGGTCAAACCCTTCGCGATCGAGGAACTGGTCGCACGTTTGCGGGCCTTGGGACGCCGGCCCGCCCTCACGGCCGCCGGCATCATGCGCTATGGCGAGCTTAGCTATGACAAGAGCGCCAATGAAATCAGCGTCGGGGACGCCCGCGTGGCCCTGTCGAGGGGAGAGAGCATCGTGCTGGAGCGGTGCCTGCGTCATCCCGAGCGGGTGGTCACCAAGACCCAGCTTGGCGAGAGCCTGCACAGCCTCGATCAGGACTACACCGACAACTCCATCCAGATGCATGTCCATCGGGTGCGTCGCAAGATGGCTGACCTCCGCGCAGACGTCACCATTCGAGCCCTCCGCGGTTTGGGCTACATGCTCGTGCGGCTGAGAGGCGACGTGGCGCTGCACGACTGACGAGCCTCAGATCCTTTGGCGAAAGTCGAGCTCGAAGCAAGCGCCACGCGGGAAGGGTACGAGACGCACGCTGCCGCCGTGTCGCTCCATGATCTGGCGCACGATCGACAAGCCAAGACCCGCGCCTGCGCCTTGCGGGTCTCCCCGGCAGAAGCGCTCGAACAATCGGGCCCTGGCCTCGGGCGGAACGCCGGGCCCATCGTCTGAGACGCATACCAGGCCATCGGCGTCGATGGTCACCAGGATCTCAACGCCGATCGGCGTGTGGCGCACGGCGTTCTCCAGGAGATTGCGAAGCGCGGTTTCGACAAGATCGGGTTGGCCCTCGATGATCAGGTGCTCGACCACGCTGTCGAAGCCCACAATTCGACCGCCGGAGAGCACGAAGCCCGCCATGTCCATGGTTACATCGCGCGCCAAGGCCACAAGATCGAACGAGCGCGTCTGGGCCATAACACCGCTTTCGGCCTCGCCCAGCGCCAGGAGCTGAGCCACAAGGCGACCGAGTCGCTCGAACTCCTCACTGGCGGCGCGACGCTCGTCCGGTTCCAGCAGGCTCTCGACTTGGGCGCGCAGAATGGCCAAGGGCGTTCGTAGTTCGTGCGCGGCGTTGGCGGAAAAATCGCGCTGCGCACGCCAGCCGGCCTCAAGGCGATCAATCGTGGCGTTGAACGCCTCAACCAATGGGGCGACCTCACGCGGTGCGCTTGCCACGGGCAAACGGGCGTGGATGGTCGCCGGGCCGATGTCCGCGGCCAGAAGCGAAAGTCGACGCAGAGGGCGAAGACCAACGTGGAGGGTGGTGTAGATGGCGACCATCATCAAGGCGATGAAGATCAGGATCATCGGCAGGCGCTCGCTGGCTTCCATCACCATACGCATGGGGTTCAGGCGGGCGAAAACGGGAAGCGCGACGGTCTCTTCATTTCGCCCGAGAAGTTCGGCGATGACAAAACCCAAGGCCACGACCAAGGCGACCGAGGGAAACAGCATCCAGAGCAAGGATCGGCCCCAGCGTCGTGGGGGCAGGCCAAGCAAGGCGCGCAGCATCAAACGATCTCCCGGGCATGAAGGTCGACAGGGCAAAGACGGGCAGCGTCCACGAAGCGGCGAACCCCTGGATCGTCGGCCTTGCCAAGATCCTGGGCCGATCCACGCCAGCGGACCCGTCCCTCGTGGAGCATAGCGATCTCGTCGCCGATCGTCTGGGCCGAGGCCAGGTCGTGGGTGATCGACACGGCGGTCGAGCCCAGTCGACGCACTAGGTCGGAGATCAGCTCGTTGATCGCCGCCGCCGTGATGGGATCAAGGCCCGTGGTCGGCTCGTCGAAGAACAGGATCTCCGGCTGGGCGACGACGGCGCGGGCGAGGCCCGCGCGCTTCTGCATGCCGCCCGACAGCTCGGACGGGAAGCGGTCGGCGACGGCCGGGGCCAGGCGCACCAGTTCCAGGGCCTCGATGGCGCGCTCCTTGGCCTCCTTGCGAGGCACACGGTCGGCGTTGATCAGGCGGAAGGCGACATTCTCCCAGACGGTCAGGCTGTCGAACAGGGCCGCGCCCTGGAACAGCACGCCGATGCGTGAGAACAGATTGCGGCGCGCGCCTTCCCACAGGCCGACGACGTTGTTGCCGTCCAGCTCGATCTTGCCGGCTTCGGGACGCATCAGGCCCAGGGCGGTCTTGATGGTCACCGACTTGCCCTGGCCCGAGCCGCCGATGATCACCAGCGACTTGCCCGGCGCGACCGACAGGTCCAGGCCGTCCAGGACCGTGTGGCCCTCGAAGCGCTTGGTGACGCCTTTCCAGGCGAGTTTCGGGATCGCTTCGGTCATGGGGCGATTTGGGTGAAGAGGGTTGTCAGGAGGTAGTCCGAGGCGAAGATCAGGATGGCCGAGGAGACCACCGCGTGGGTCGTCGCCCGGCCGACGCCGCGCGCGCCCCCCTTGGCGTTGTAGCCGTGATAGCAGCCCATCAGCGCCACGATGAAGCCGAACACCGCCGCCTTGATCAGGCCCGACAGGATGTCCCAGCCCTGCAGAAAATCGATGGTGTTGCGGATGTAGACGGCCGAGCTAAAGTCCAGCACGCGGGTGGCGACCAGCCAGCCGCCGGCGACGCCGATGGTGTCGGCCACGGCGGTCAGCAGCGGCAGCATCAGCACCCCGGCCATCAGGCGCGGGCCGACCAGGTAGCGGAAGGGATCGGTCGACAGGGTGCGCATGGCGTCGATCTGCTCGGTCGCGCGCATGGCCCCGATTTCGGCGGCGATGGCGGCCGAGGCCCGGCCGGCCAGCATCAGGGCGGCCAGCACGGGACCAAGTTCCCGCGTGATCCCCAGCGCGACGATCTGCGGCATCACCTGCTCGGCGTTGAAGCGCCCGCCGCCGGTGAAGATATTCAAAGCAAGGGCCGCGCCGGTGAAGATGGCCGTCAGGCCCACCACCGGCAGCGAGAAGAAGCCGATCGCCACGATCTGGCGCCACAGCTGGCCCAGGAACCACGGCGGGCTCAGGGCGGCGGCGGTTCCACGCACGGCGAAGACGCCGACGCCGCCGACCATGCGGACGGCCGCCAGGGTCGAGCGCCCCAGCATCTGGATCGGAGTAGCGGCGACCTTCCGAGCCGCCCCAGCCGCAGTCATCTAGTAACGCTCGGCTCGCCGCGCAGCCGCGGCAGGGGGCGCGGGAGCCGCAGCAGCGTCGCCGCCGTCTTGCGGACGGATTACCGAGCCGATCAGGCCAAACAGGTCGACCGCGCCTTGCGTGTTCTCGATCTGGCCGCCGGCCTTTATGTCCTCAAGCGAGGCGCCGGGGGCGATCGAGACGTGCGCGCCGCCCAGGATGCCGTCGCTGGTGATCTTGGCCGTGGAGTCGGCTGGCAGCTTGACCGTCGGGTCGATGGAGAGCTTGGCGACGGCCAGATAGGTGTTGGGATCCAGCGTGATCTGCGAAACCGTTCCGACCTTGACGCCGGCGACGCTGACCGCCGCGCCCGGGGCCAGGGAGCCGGCCTCGCCGAACTTGGCGCTGATCTCGTAGTCGCCGCCCTTCATGTGGACGCCGCCCACGCTCAGCGAGTAGGTCAGAAAGCCCGCCGCCAGGACGAGTACGATGACGCCCACGGCCGTTTCCGCCGTGGCTTGGCCCATCGGCTTCATCGGCGTGGCGGCGCATCGCTGCGCAGGCGGTCGATCAACACCTCGATATCGCCGCCGGCGTTGTCGATCGCCGAGACAAAATCTTGTTGCTGGGTGATGGCCAGCCAGACGCCGCGAAACTGAACATCGACTACGCGCCAGCCTCCGGGCGATTGGATGATGCGCCAGGATACTGGCACTGGTCGATCTAGCTGGCCGCCGCTGATCTCGGTGGCGACGACGACGTCGCCAGGCTTGCGCGCGACCGAGCCGACCACCGACACACGCTCGCCGCCATAGTCGCTCAGGCGGTCCCTGTAGACCCGCTCAACATAGGAGCGGAAGGCCAGAGCGAAACGCCGCTTTTGATCGGGCGTAATCGTGCGAGCGTATTTGCCCAGGACGAAATAGGTGACACGCGGTACGTCGGCCAAATCATCGATCGCCTTGTGGAACGCAGCGTTCTTTTGAGCTGCGGTGGCGGTCTTGTCGCTCAGGACGCCGAGCAGACGGTTGGCGCTCGTGCGCACGAAGGCTTCGGCGCTCGCGTCGCGGGCGGCCGCCAGTACGGGTTGGGGATAGGCGCTCGGCAGCAGGAGGAGCCAGGGCAGGATGCGTCGCGATATGGTCGATGGCGCGCTCAAGGTTCGATCCTCGCCGCATCAAAGTCGGGCAGAACCTGCACGCCGCCCTTGGCTTGACGCACGACGTCGGCGCGGTTTTGCAGATAGGCCGAGCGCATCATCGCGTAAGGGTCGGCTGCATCGTCGAGCGCGCGAATGAAGCCGTCCGCGTTGGCGCGGGCATCTACGCTCGTGACGCCGCCGCGGATCATTCCAAAGTTGGAGGCGCCGGCGGTGGCCATGGCGACCGGGTCGGCCATGGTGTCGACGAGACGTCCTGCGCCGTCGCGCAGGGTGGTGGGGCCCAACAGCGGCAGGACGACATAGCGGCCGGACTCGGCGCCATAGCGGCCCAGGGTCTGGCCGAAGTCGGATCGGTGGCCCTCAAGGCCCAATTTGGCCCCTACGTCGAACAACCCCAAACCTCCGACCGTGGAGTTGATCAGGAAGCGCGAGGTGGTCACGCCGGCCGCGCGGGGGCGCCCCTGGGCCAAATCATTGATCGCAGTGCCTGGCTCACCCAGATTGGTGACGACAGAGGAGACCCGGTTGCGCACGCCCTTGGACGTGATCTTCATGTAGCCTCGTCCGATTGGACCGAACACATATCGATCAAGGCCGCGATTGAGCTTGAAGGTCCGGCGATTGAAGCCTTCCCACGGATCGGCCGGCGTGGCCGAGGCTTCCTGAGCTTGGTCGTTGTCGGCGGGCGGCGGGACAGCGAGCTGGCTAACGACCGTTGGTTCCTGGGCGAGCGGTTCGGCCAGGGTTTGTGCGAACCCCGTGCTCGAGGCGCAGACGGTCAAAAACGCCGCGCTTAGCCAACAAACTTGGCGATTGGCGGCAGAGAAAGAGCAAGGCGTCATAGCTAGGCGACTCCATGGCGGTGTCCCCCTTTGCGAAGCCAGCCTTTCGCGAAGCTTTCAGTCCGATACGATTTGCATTTGCCTTAGCGAGAGGCGCCTCGTCTTGCGGTCGGCGATCGGCGCGTTGCGAGCCATCATCTCAGCCTGGCTCGTCTCGAAGCGATCAGATCGTCTTCGGCTAGACTTGGGTCCAGCGCCCCAGCTTCCGGAGCCAACCTGAGAAATGACGGCGACGAGATCCGCGCCGCAAGAATGATCGAGATGGCGGGCCGACTGCGTGCGCCGAAGGCAGAGATTGTAGTCAATGTCGGGTCGCGATTGGCGCTCTCGACCTCTGAACGAAGGCGCCTCGCCACCGCGGCCATCAGAGCGGAATAGACACGGAGCGCGCGAAAGCCTCTCCAGCCCGACTCCGGTAACGGTCGGCATGGCGAAGAAGCCGGAATGGACGCTCGCGCAGCACGAACGGCGCGACGACCAGTCGACCTGCGGCGAGGGCCGCGCGCGCGACGCTTTCGGAAAGCGCGGTGGCGCCTCCGCCGGCCTCGGCGGCGCCCAGAACCGCCTCGTTTGACGGCAGGCTCATGGCGACCTGAAGGTCGCCTGGTTCGACGCCGGCCTCACCGAGCGCCTCCTCCAAGGTCGACCGGGTTCCAGACCCAGGCTCGCGAAGCACCCACGGAGACGAGACAAGGTCGCTGGCGCTAAGCCGTCGGCGGCCGGCCCAGGGATGGTCGGGGGCGACCATGACGGCGAGCCGGTCCGTGCCAACCCGGGCTTGGAGCAGGGCCGCCTCCTCGACCGCGCCTTCTACAAGACCGATCTCGGCGACGCCGTCGAGAACCGCCTGGGCGGCCACCTGGGTGTTGCCGATCTGAACCTGAAGATCGACATTGGGATGGTCTCGGTGGAACCGCACCAGCCTCGGCGGAAGCCAATAGCCGGCGATGGTCTGGCTGGCGAACACGCTTACGCGTCCTCGCCGCAGGGCGCCCATGTCGGCCAGGACGGCTTCGGCGGCGGCGGCCCTGGACAGCACCGCACGCGCTTCGGGCAGGAAGACTCGCCCCATCTCGTTGAGCTCTACGCTTCGCCCCACCCGATCGAACAGGCGGATGCCGTGTTCGGCTTCCAGGGCAGCTACTGCGTTCGAAACAGCCGACTGGGTCAGGTTGAGGTCCCGAGCCGCGGCCGTGACATGCTGCCGCTCGGCCACGGCGACGAAGATGCGCAGGCGTTCGAGCGTCACGATCATTCTCCAAATCGGATCATATTAAGACATATAATCCGTTGGACGAATGGCCAGCGTCAACGCATCAGGCCGCCATGAACCGCCTGATCCTGCGCCCGTCTTCAGACCATTTCTGGATGCCCCCCAAGGCCGCCCGGGAAATCCGACCCGGGCTGCTGCTGTCGCTGTTCGTCGCCTTGGCGGCCGTAGGCCTGGCCAGCCTGCAACGCGATCTTACTGGCGGCGTCTGGCTCGAACCCCTTGTCCTGGCGATACTCCTGGGCGCAGGCGTTCGTACAGCCTGGACGCCCGACGCGCGGTTCATGACGGGGGTCAGCTTCTCGGCCAAGATGCTGCTGGAAATCGCGGTCGTGCTGCTGGGCGCCTCAGTAAGCGCCTCGACCCTGTCTTCGCTCGGCCCGCCAATGATCGCGGGCGTCTTTGCCCTGGTCGCCATGGCGATCGCGGTCGGCTTTGGTCTGGCGCGCCTCATGGGGCTCAATCCCCGAATGGCGCTGCTGGTGGCTTGCGGCAACGCCATCTGCGGCAACTCCGCCATCGCCGCCGTGGCGCCGGTCATCGACGCCGATGGCGACGAGGTGGCGACCTCGATCTCTTTCACCGCCGTGCTCGGCGTTGTTGTCGTTCTGGCCCTGCCGCTTCTTGGCGTCCTTCTGGCGATGAACCCAACGCGATATGGAATTTTCGCGGGCCTGACGGTCTACGCCGTGCCACAGGTCCTGGCTGCGGCGGCTCCCTTCGGCGCCAAGGCCATCCAGGCCGGGACGCTCGTCAAGCTCGTGCGCGTGCTGATGCTCGGGCCAGTGATCCTCCTCCTCTCGCTCCTCTTCCCCAGCCAAGCCCGATCGGCCACCGCCCCGGGGCTTGGCAAGCTGCTGCCCTGGTTCATCGTCGGCTTCCTGCTGATGATCGCCGCAAGGAGCTTGAACCTGATCCCGGGCCCGGCCCTGCCGGTGTTCGGTGCTGTTTCGAGCGCGCTTACAGTCGTCTCGATGGCGGCCCTTGGCCTACAGACCGATCTCAAGGCCGTAAGCCGCGCCGGCGGCCGGGCCGCCGGCGCGGTGGTCCTGTCGCTCGCCGCGCTGATGCTCCTCAGCCTGACGCTCATCCGATTGCTTGACCTATAGTGCAAGCTCGAACCAGGAGGGCCCAGCCGTCTTGGCCGGTCGAGGCTTCAGCCAGCCCTCCACCGGCCGGCCCAGTCGCTGGAGAGCTGGCCATGATCCAGAGAGCCTGCCCCAAAGTCTTTCTGACGAAAGGCCGATGCAGAGAGGTTCGGCGTTATCCACGCTCTGGCCGGCAAGCAGCTGGTCAAGGGGGCCATCCAAGACAGTGGATCACCAGGGGTCGCCGCGGCTCGCGAGTTGCGGGAAGAAAGCGGGCTCATGCTGGCTTCGCCGCTCATGCCGATCGGCGTGAAGGTCATCGGCGCCGACCCAGCGCCGTGGCGTTTCTTTGCGGTGTGCCTTCGGCTCTGCCGGACAGGTGAACGCATCCGACCAAGGACGACCTTGGCCATGCCTTCAGCGTGTTCTGGCGTTCGCTGGACGAGCCCCCGGATCGGGACTGGCGCGCAATCTTCCACGAGGCTGTCCCATTCTTCGCCTCTCGGGTGGTCAAGTACAACGGGGCCGCTTCGGGTGGCCGCCCGCCGATCTATGAGGGATCGGCGGGCTGATCGGGATGCGCCGCCTGCCGGCGGCGCCTGAAGTGCAATCAGTTCAGTGCGTCCTCGACGAGGACCGCGGTGTTGCCATCGACCTCGCCGGCCCCCACCGGCTCCCTGCGGCCGCCCAGGTACTTCTCGAGAAAGGCTTCGGTCAGGGCGTTGAACTGGATATTGTTCGCTGGACGCTGGAAGCCGTGTCCCTCGTCGGGGAAAAGCACATAGGTCACCGGCACGCCGTTGGCCTTCATCGCCGCGACCATCTGGTCGCTCTCGGCTTGCTTCACCCGCGGATCATTGGCGCCTTGACCGATCAGAAGCGGCCTGCGGATCTTGCCAGCCTTGTGGACGGGCGAGCGGGCCTTCATGAGCATGCGCCCTTCCTCGGTGTCGGCGTTGCCGATCATCCTGAAGAGTTGGGACTTGGCCGACTCCCAATAGGGTGGAATGGAAGCCGCCAGGGTTTCGAGGTTGGACGGCCCCACAATGTCCACGCCGCAGGCGAACCGTTCAGGATGGGCGCTCATCGCCCAGAGGGTCGCATAGCCGCCGTAGCTGGCCCCCATGACGCAGATGCGGTTGGGATCAGCCACGCCGCGGGCGATCGCCCATTCGACGGCGTCGATCAGATCCTCGTCCATCTTTCGCCCCCACTCGCCGTCCCCGGCCTGGAGGAAGGCCTTTCCAAAGCCGGTCGAGGCCCGATAGTTGACGCTCAGCACCGCATAGCCACGGTTGGCCAGCCATTGGTGTTGCGGATCGTAGCCCCAGCTGTCCCGGGCGTGCGGGCCGCCATGGACGAGCAGCACCAGCGGCAAGGGTTCAGTACTTGAAAGCGAAGCGGTCGGGGCGTCAGCGTGCACGGGCAAGGTCAGGTAGCTGACCATGTTCAGCCCGTCCCGGCTCGGGATCGTCGTGGACTGCATCCGCGCGAGCGGCGCACCGGCCAGTGCGGGCCGAACGTCATAGAGTTTGGCCAGCGTCTTCGTCGCGCGGACATAGCTGTAGTAGGTCGTCGGACTCACATCGGTCGAGGCGCCGATGATCCAGACGCTGTCATCGTCTGTTCGGCTGGCGACGCCCCACTGGCCTAGCCCACGCCTGTCGAGGAATTCGACATCCCCGACAATGCGCTCGTCGAGGACGTGGATCTCCCGCCGCTCGTAGGTGGCTGTCCAGGCCAGGGGCTCATGGGTGACGATGTCGGTCCACACCCCGGTGATGTCGGCGGTCGGATGCCCCGCGATCAGAACGCCCTGGTCGGCGTCCCCTTCGATGTCGTACTGAACCAGCGCGGCGGTGTCGCGCCCGCGGCTGTCGAGCATGTAGAGGGTCCGGCCGTCGGTGCTCAGGGCCTGGGGCCAGGTGTTGGGCGCGTCGCCTTCCGCGATCTTGCGCCATACCTTCCAGCTTTCCGCCTCTGGAACAAGAATATCGATGCTGCCGTCAGGCTGCGGCGCCAGGGCCAGGCGTACGCCGTAATCCTCGTCGACCACGAAGCCGAAGAAGCCGGGGTTCTCGCGCACGAGGGTCAGCTCGCCTGAGCCGAGGTCGAGGCGATAGAGATCGGAGAAACGTGGATCACGATTGTTGATGCTCACCAGGACGCTGTCGCGCAGACGGCGGCTTTGGGCGGTGATGCTCGCCCGGGCGTCCTCGAACGGGGTGAGGTCGCGAACGGGCCCGCCCGCGACGGGCGCGGCGTAGAGGTGCTCATTCTCATCGCCGTCCTTGTCCTGCAGGTAGAGCAGGTGCACGCCGTCATAGGCCCACGAAAAGCTGTAGACCCCGCGATGGCGATCGTTGGTGAGGGGGCGGGCGCTGGCCAGGGCCTTTGCGCTGTCTGCGTCCCAGTCGGTCACCCAAATGTTCATCACCCCTTGGTGTGGGGCGGCGAAGGCCAGCCAACGGCCGCATGGGCTGATCTGGCAACCGCCGCGTTCGGGGTTGCCGAAGAGAACCGCGCGCGGGATGAGGTCGGTGGTCTGGAGAGGCATCGTTTGGCCTTTTGAGAGATCGCTGAGCCGCCAAGCGGCCAGCGCCGCTGCGCGGGATGAACGCCCGCCGCTCCCGACGGGGCGGCAGGACTAGGAGTCAGGCCGGAACGACCAGAGTGTCGATATCGGCCAGCGCGGCGGCGAACCGCTCGAAATTCGAACCGTTCAGGCCCGCGACATTGATGCGCCCGGAGTCGTCGAGATAGACGGCGTGAAGCTCCCGCAGCCGCCGCACCTCCTCGCTGGATATCGGCAGCATCGCGAACATCCCACGTTGGGCAGGCAGCGAGCGCAGGTCCAGCCGTTGCAGCGACAGGCCGGCCAACCGCGCGCGAACAGCATTGACGCGATCGCGCATGGCGCGAAGTTCGGCGATCCATTGGGCCGAGAGGTCATGCGAGGCGAGGATGATCCGCACAACCGCCGCCCCATGGTCGGGCGGATTGGACCATAGAAGACGGGCTTGACCGGCGGCCGTGCGGGCGGTGTTGAAAGCGATCGTTGGCGAGGCGCTCAACAGCATGAGCATTCCCAAGCGGTCGCGATAAAGGCCGAAGGACTTGGATCCTGAGACGGCGACGAGGGCGTACTCGCACAGGGCAAGCGCGGCGCGTACGCCGGCCACGTCCTGGGCCACGCCTTCGCCGAGGCCCGGATAGGCCAGGTCCACGAGCGGTATGATCCCCCTGCGCATGCAGGTGTCCGCCATGCCGCGCCAAGCGTCGAGCGGCAGATCCACGCCCGTCGGATTGTGGCAACAGCCGTGCAGTAGAAGGATGTCGCCAGGCAAGGCCTGCGCGAGCGCCTCGTGCAGGGCCGCCGTGTTGATCCGTCCCTCCGCGTCCAGATGCTGGAACGTCTTGGCGACAAGGCCAGCGGCGGCGATCAGTGGCAGGTGCGCCGGCCAGGTGGGCGCGCCGACCCAGACCCGGGCGCCAGGATTGGCCTGGGCGACGAGTTGCAACGCAAGGCGCAGGGCGCCGGTCCCACCTGGGGTTTGAACTCGCGCAAGACGCGCGCCCGCCTCGCGTTCGAGGCCAGGGAACACCGCCTCCTGGAAGCGAAGCGCGAATTCAAAGTCCCCCGCGGGTCCGACATAGCCCTTGGAGATCTGTTCGTCGATGAGCAGCCGCTCGGCGCTCTTGACGGCCGCCATGATCGGGATCGCGCCGTTTTCGTCGCGATAGGTGCCTACACCCAGGTCGATCTTGTCGACGCGCGGATCGGCCTGCATCAGTTGGCCAAGCGCCATGAGCGAGTCCGTCTTGGCGGGCGGGAGACGATCAAACACTGGCGCCTCCCTGCTCGATCGACGGCGCGTTCTTGGCGCGGTGCGTCACCATGCGGCGATGCAGATCCGTCACCACCCCGCTGCCCGTCTTGACGCAAAGCCCCGGAACGACGGCATGAACAAAACAGCCGAGAGCGCCCAGCAGCATGGCGGCGCCGAACGAGGCGGCGACGCCCATGTGCTCGAGGTAAGATTCATTCACCGCGGCGGGGTGGTCGATGAACAGGCGCTTGATCATGGGCTCCTCCAGGATTTGGCGCGGAGCGTAGGGCGCTACGGTGAGAGCGATATTCTTGTTTTCACTTCCCAAGGCAGATTTTGGAGAATGACATTCTCTCCATAGGCGGAATAAGCGTATTAGATGCTGTGAATTGGCAGAGCAGTCATGAACTTGATCTGCTCCATGGCGAAGCTCGACGAAACGTCGCACAGCGGCGCGGTCGCGATCAGGCGCTTATAGAAGCGGTCGTAGGCGGCGATGTCGCGCACCAGGACCTTGAGCAGATAGTCGATCTCGCCGCTCATCCGGTAGAACTCGACGACCTCCGGAAGGGCGCTCGCTTTGCGAAAAGCCTCCAACCATTGACCTTCATGCTGGTTGGTCTTCACCGAGACGAAGACGACGAGGGCTAGGTCGAGGCGCTCGCGATCCAGCAGGTCGACCCTCGCGGTGATCACGCCCTCATCTTGCAGGCGCTTGACGCGCTTCCAGCAGGGCGTTTGTGAAAGGCCGATGCGGTCGGCGAGGTCGGCGACGGTGAGGGTGGCGTCCACCTGGAGGATGGTCAGGATACGGCGATCCGTGGCGTCGAGAGAGGTCATGGCGAATCTGGGCTCGAGGATGGCGGCGCAGCCCGGCGCGCCGACAGAATACCGCCGACGCAAACCTGATCTGACTGCGTGCGATGGACGCGGGAGGGCGCATCCTCGACTGGCGAGTAGTGTCCGCCTGCGCCGCCAAGGTCAAGAAGAAGGGCGTGGGGGCCGGCGACGACCGTACGGATCTCGCAGGCGACACGTTCCCAACCTGGGCCTTTGATGATCAACTGTTAGGCATGATGAAGCCCCTGCGCCGCGAACCGGGCCTGGACTTGCAAGCTGCGGAGCCGTCGTTCAGATGCGCCAGGCGAGGCAGGGTCCAGCCCGCGCCAAGCGCTGGACGAGCGGCTGGTCCGGCCGCCAAGAAGAGCAATTCGGCCGTGGGGACGTCCCCATCGCGTCCGCGGGAGAGTCAAGGCCATGAGGGTCCTGCTGGTTGAAGACGAACCGGAGATGGTCTCCGCGCTCGGCGACGCCTTGCATCGGCACCGCATTCTTTTCGATCACGCGGCCAATCTCTATGAGGCCGAGGCGATGGCGACCTCCTCCACCTTCGACGCCATTGTCCTTGATCGTCAGCTTCCGGACGGCGACGGACTGAGCCTGGTTTCGAAACTCCGCGCGAAGAAAAACTCCGTGCCTGTGATCGTCCTCACGGCCCGCGGCGATATCGCCGACCGCGTCGAGGGGCTGAACATCGGGTCGGACGACTACCTCACCAAGCCGTTCGCCTTCGAGGAATTGCTCGCAAGATTGCGCGCTCTCGCCCGGCGGGGCGCCGACGTCCAGAGCGACCTCGTCACCGCCGGGCGGCTGACGTTCGACCTGGTTCAGCGCGACGCACAGGTGGACGGCGTCTCGCTGGACCTGACACGACGCGAGATCCTGGTGCTAGAAGCCCTGCTGCGAAGCTTCGGCCGCATGGTCCCGCGCACCTCGCTGATGGAGGCGGTGTTCTCCATGGACGACGAGGTCCAGCCCAACGCCCTGGATCTGCAGGTGTCACGCCTTCGCCGGAAGCTGTCGACGGCCGGAAGCGGTCTGGCGGTCAATGTCGTGCGCGGCGTTGGCTATCTCCTGCGGGAGGACACATGAGCGTTTTGCGCCCCCGGTCGCTGCGAGGCTGGCTGATCAGCCGACTGGCGGTGGCGCAGTTTGTGATCTTGCTGCTTTTCTTCGTGGGCAACGCCGCGGCGGGCGCGTGGCTGTGGTTCTCCGGATCCATTGTCGACGTCGCCTATGAGCGCAGTTCGGCCGACGCGGTGGCCAGATCGGTGAAGCGCTCTCCCTCTGGTCAGCTCTATCTTTCGCCGACCCGCGAACTGAAGCGGCTCTCTTCGGACGTACCCGGATTCTGGTTCATCGTTCGCGACCGGGACGGAAGCCGCCTGTCCCAAGGTTCGCCGCCATCCGAGCTCGCCGCGTCCCTGCCCTTGCTCGACATCATCAACTCCGCGCGCCTGGCGCCATTCAGCACCCGGCCGGCCCCGGCGCTGGCCGTGGTGCAGTGGATCGACACCGAGGCTGGCCCCATCCAGTTGGTGACCAGCGGCCGCGGCCGCGCGACGGTTTTGCAGGTCGCCAGCGTGATGGGATGGCCCGCCCTGGTCACCGCATCGCTGATCGGCGCGGCCATCGCCCTGATGCTGGCTATCATTACGCCCTTGACCGTGCGCCGCGCGCTGCGCGGACTGGACAGAGCGGCCGACGAGGCCAAGCAGATCGACGTCGATCGCAGCGGGACGCGCCTGGGTGAGGAAGGCGTTCCTGTGGAAATCCTCCCGTTCGTGCGGACGATCAATGACACGCTCGATCGGCTGGACAAGGGCTATGAAAGTCAGAAGCGCTTCCTGGCCGATGCGGCTCACGAGCTGAGGACGCCGATCGCCATTCTGACCACCCGGCTGTCGGCGCTCCCCCCGGGACCCGAGCGCAACCGGCTGCTCGAGGACGCTGCACGCCTGACCGCCCTGGCCGACCAGTTGCTTGACCTGCAGCGGCTGGAGCAGCGTCCGGTTTCCTATACGGACATCGATCTGGTCGGCTTGGCCGAGCGCGTCGTGCTCGATCTGGCCCCCATGGCTTTCGCCGCCGGCTACCAGGTCGACTTCGAGCCGGAGGTTTCCAGCCTTGTCGTCCGTGGCGACCAACTGGCGATCGAGCGCGCTCTGACCAACCTCATCCAGAACGCGATCAGCTATGGCGGCCGAACCGGATCGATCACGATCCGCGTCCTGTCTTATGGCTGGATCGAGGTGGCCGACCAGGGCCCTGGCATCGCCGGACCCGACCATGCCCGGGTATTCGAGCCTTTTCACCGCCTCACCCAAGATGGTCAGGGCGTGGGCCTGGGCCTGGATCTGGTCCGCCGGATCATGCAGCTCCATGGCGGCGAGGTGACGCTGGCCACGACCAATGATCGAGGCGCGTGCTTTCGCCTGATCTTCCCGCTGCCATAGCCGGCGAAGTTCGCGTCCCTTCGCCGCCTTGGCAGGGGTGAGCATCGACCCTCATGGCGCGATTTGGCGCCCAACTAAACCTGCGGAAGGGATAGGGCCGCTGCACGCCTGGGCAAAATCCGGCGTTGCGGCAGGAAATGCCGCGCCACGGGTTTGACGACAGACTGATGACAGGTCGCGGGGCTCTCGTGCGGATCGGCCGCACACCGAGCATTCCTCGAGCGCGATGGCCGCAACAAACCGGGCCGCCATCTGGCGGAGACACAGATGATCGTCCGCCGGGCGGTCGAGGACATCACACGGCGCGGCAGGAGGGTGCAGCGTCAGTGGGGGAAAAAATGAAGAAAATGTCTCTCTTCAATCAGTCTGGACTGTCCACAGCGGCGGTGAGCGGCGCGTTGCTGTTGCTTGCAACGGCGGCCCATGCTCAGGACCGCAAGTTCGAGATCGCGGCCGGCGATCTTCGCGGCGCGCTCAAAGCCTATGAAGCAGCGACCGGACAGACGGTCGGCGTCGGCGGTGTCGATCTCTCCGGCCGCAAGAGCCGCGGCGCCCGGGGCGCGATGGCTGCCGACCAGGCGCTCGCGCGCATCCTGAGCGGAACCAACCTGCAATCCTGTTCCGTCGCCGGCGGCTTCGTCGTCATCGACAAATCAGCGCAGTGCCCAGGCGCAGGGAGCGACAACAGCGTCGCCACCGTCGCCCCGGTCGTTGTCGCGCCCGTATCGCACTTGGCCGATCGCAATCGGACCGGCACTCGCATCGACGCCGATCCGATGACGCTGCCGATGTCGGTTAGCACCGTCAGTCAAGAACTGATCGCGCGCCAGCAGGCCCTGACGCTGGACGATGCGGTTTCAAACGTCGCTGGCGTGAGCGGCAACGGCAAGGGCGAGTTCTCCATTCGGGGCTTCTCCGCTGGCGCCATGCGCAACGGCACGCTTTCGGCCGACGGTCAGACCAACGACCTGCCGATTGTGGCCATCTCGCGCGTCGAAGTCGTCAAGGGACCCGAAGCGATCATCGCCGGCGTCGCCTCGCGCTATGGCGGCGTGGTCAACGTGATCACCAAGACCCCGATGGTCGCGCGGTCGGCGGAGTTCACCGCGACGGCCGGCAGCCGCGGCTACTACGACATCGGCATGGATGTCGGCGGCGCGCTGGACGAGGACAAGACCATCCTCGCTCGCCTGGTGGCCTCCACCCAGGACAGCGACACCAACAAGGCCGGCTATCGCGGCGCCTCCTCAGACTATGTCTCGCCCTCTTTGACCTGGAAAATCCGCAAGTGGGGCACGGAGATTACGGCTCAGTACGAATATCAGGATCTCCGCAAGCCGCCTCAGCTGTTCGTCTACACCGTCGACAGCAAGCTGGTCGACGACCTGCCGATCCGTCGCCTGGGTCCGGCAAGCGACGGTCAGTCCGTCAAGAACCGCAACGCCAACCTGTCGATCGAGCAGCGCTTCACCGACAACTGGAGCGGCGCTCTGCGCTACACGCACAACGAACAGGATCGAAACACGACGGCGGGGCTGACCGGCGTAGGCACGCCCTATGGCTTCGCCTGGCCCAATCTCGTGTCCTTCGGGTCAAAATCCGATGCTCAGGCGAAAGTCGACGCCCTGAAGCTGGAACTCAAGGGCAAGTTCAGCACCGGTCCCATCGAGCACAGCCTTCTGCTCGCCTATGACAACATCAAGACCGACATCGCCCAAGGCGTGCAATACACGGACGCTCGAACGATCAACCTCGATACCGGCGAGATCACCGACCGGACGGCGACCCTGGGACTGATCTTTGGCGGTCTGCCGACGGCGCGTTTCACCGGCGGCTTGTCGCCGAAGGAAACCGGCTATCTGGCCCTTGACCAGATGACTTGGAACAAGTGGGTCGTTTTGGGCGGCTGGCGCAAGGTCAACTACTCGCCGAACATCCAGAACCGTCCTTCGCTGGGCACCTTCAACGAGTCCCTGCCTACCCTAGGCATCGTCTATCGCGCCAAGCCGGACCTGTCGCTCTATGTGAGCGCTTCCAAGGGCTTCGAACCCAATCTCGGCCTCTACGGCATCGGTGGATCGCCAGTGGCCCCCGAGAACGCCCAGCAGGTCGAGGGAGGCGTCAAGGCGCAGTTCTTCGACCGGCGCGTGGCGGCTACCGCCTCGGTTTTCCATATCGAGCAGAAGAATGTCGCTGTCGCCGATCCGGCCAATCCCGACCCGGTCTGCGCCGGCGGTTCGGTATGCTATATCAGCGCATCGGGCGTGACCTCGGACGGTTTTGAGATCGAACTGTCGGGGGAAGTGACGTCCAACCTGCAGGTTCGGGCCAACTATAGCTACCTCAAAAAGCAAGCGGACTCGCCCGATCAGCTGGGGATCACCTACGCGCCGCACACGGGCAACGTCTGGGCCAGCTACACCTTCGGCCAAAACGGCCTTGGCTGGTGGGTCTCGGGCAACCTGCAACTTCGCAGCAAGCGCAATGATGCGGGGCCCCTCTACGCCGACAACCCGGGCAATGCGCGCCTTGATCTGACCGCCGGCTATGACGCCACGAAGTGGTCGATGATCTTCGGCGTCAAGAACGCGACCAACGCGCGGCTCTATGACACCAGCTCAGGCTACATCGGGATCGCCACGGTCATCCAGCCTCGCGAGGCTTACGCGACCCTTCGCTACAAATTCCAATGACACGGTTTGGTCTCGACGCCTCCGGCACGGCGGCGTCGAGACCAGCGCCTTTCCCAGAAAATCCGCTGTCCGGCCCGGTTCGGCCCTTCTTCTGGAAGCGATCGACCGGGCCTTTCTGACCGCCTCGGCCTGATCGACCGGCCCAGGGCCCAGATTCATCGTCCGCCGCCAGCCTTGAGCGCCCGCCCGTCATGAACGCCCCAGACCTCCTCACAGACCCGTCCGCCGCCGACGCCGCCGAACGCGAACAGCCACCGGAAAGCAGCGCCAAGGCGCTATGGCCCGACATCAAGCACGGCGCGGCCCTGATCAAGCGCTACGTTAAGGCGGACCCGCTCGTCGCGCCGCTGCTGTTCGCCGCAGAACTGTGCTCGGGGGCGGTCACCAGCGTGCTGTTCCTGCAGATGCAGATCAATCTGGCTGCTATCACCAACGCCCTGGCCGCCAGGGATGGGTCGGTGATCAGCGGTCTGCTCACCAAGATCATCATGGCCGGCGCGATACTCGCCGTCGTCGGGACGGTCGTGGCCTGGACGCGCTACACCCTGCGGATCCGCTTCCGCCGCGTGCTGACCGAAAACCTCGTCGGCCGGTGGATCGCCGCCAACCGCTTCTACCACCTAGAGCGCCGCGCCCGGCTCGACTATCCCGAACAGCGGATCCAAGAGGATGTCTATCAGTTCATCGAGCGCCTCACGACGATCGCGCCAATCCTGATCTTCTCCTCGTTCGGCATCTTCCTCTACACGGCCCAGCTCTGGAAGCTGTCGCCGCCGATCGTGCTCGACGCTATCGGCCTGCACCACCCGATCCCGGGCTTCCTGGTCTATGTCGCCTTCGGCTTTGCGATCCTCTGGACCTTCGTCACTCACGTCTTCGGCCGCAGCCTGACGCGCGCCGAAGTGGTCCGCCAGCGCCTCGAAGCGCAGTTCCGTCAGGAAATGGCGGCCGTGCGCGAGAACGGGGAGTCGATCGCCTTCGCCCGGGGCGCGAAGATTGAAGGCGAGCGCCTGGCCGACACCTTCAACCTGATCCGAAAGAACTGGCGCTTCTACACTTTCGCCAACCTAAAGATCACCATCGTCGGCGGCCTGCCCGAGACGATCATGCTGATCGGCCCAACGCTGCTTTGCGCGCCTTTCGTGATCAGCGGACAGATGCAAATCGGCGACATCGCCCTGGTGGCCGCCTCGTTCAGCCAAGTCTACAGCGGCGTAGGCATCCTGATCCGGCAATATGCTGAACTGGCGCTTCTGCGCTCCTCGGTCGCCCGTCTGCGTCTGCTCGACGAATTGCTCGCCGCCGACATGCGCAGCGACATCGCCGTCCTGGAGGACGCAGGCGTCGGCATCCAGGTGTGCGATCTGGCCATCGCCTTCCCTGACGGCGAGGTCATGAACACGATCGGAGACCTCATAATCTCCCCAGGCGAGCGTCTGCTGGTCAAGGGTCCCTCTGGCGCGGGCAAGAGCACCTTGCTGCGGAGCATCGCTGGCTTATGGCCCTTTGGCGGCGGCTCGGTGACGCTTCCGCGCGACGCCGCCATCGCCTTCCTGCCGCAGCGCGGCTACATGCCCAACGGCACGCTGGCGAGCCTAATGTCCTATCCTCGGACGTCCGACGCTCATGGCGACGCCGACTACGCCGCCTTGCTGGAGCGCCTGGGACTGGCCCGGCTGGTCTGTCGCCTGCACGAGCACCGACCCTGGAGCCGGATCCTGTCGCCAGGCGAGCAGCAACGCATCGCCGCCGCTCGCGCGATCCTAGCAAACCCCGACTACCTGTTCGTCGACGAGGCGACGAGCGCGCTCGACACCCAGTCGGAGGCGCGCCTCTACAGCCTGCTGGCCGAGCGCCTCCCGAACGCCGCCCTTGTGTCGGTCGCCCACCGACCGGCCGTCGAACGCTTCCACGACACCGTCCTGACCCTCGACGGCGGCAAAGCCCTCACCACCCCAGCCGCGCGCCCCGCCGGCGCCTAGCAAGGAGAATCTCCATGACCCAGATAGACGACGTGAAGACCGACGAGTTCGAAACCCTCGTCCTGAAGTCCGACCTGCCCGTGTTCGTGGACTTCCACGCCACTTGGTGCGGTCCCTGCAAGGCGATGATGCCGGCGCTGGAGGACATCGCCCGCGAGTACCAGGGCGAGATCAAGATCGTGAAGGTCGACATCGACGCCGAACCCAAGATCGCCGAGACCTACGGCATCCTCGGCGTTCCGACCTTCATCATGATGCAAGGCGGCCAGGCCAAAGAACGCGTCTCGGGCGGAATGACGCGCGGCAAGCTGGCGGCCATCTTCGAACGCTTCGCCGGAGAGGCCCAATGAGCGGCCAAGGCGCCTTCGGAGGCGACGCCGCCCGCAAACATGCCCTGATCGCTGACGTCGCCGACAAGGGTCCGGTCTATACGGCGTGGCTGACGCCGGCGGTGCTCGACGGCAAGCCTGGCGATCTCGCCGCCGGCCAGGGCCTCCACCCGGCGATAGGCTATCTGTTGCCGCCCCTTGGGACCTACGATCAGGAGGCCGACTCGGGCGTCTTCTACCAGGCGGCCCTCGAGGCCGTCCCCGTCGGGGCCGATGAGCCCGGCATCGTTCGTGCGTGGTTCCTCTGGGCCTGGGATCACCCGACCTACGGCCTTTCCATTCCGCTGCGCGGCACCTCCCTCGAGGCGGCGGCCGAGACGATCATCGATCTTGTGCGTGAGAGCCGCTCAAAGCCGATCGAACCCAAGCGCTGGCGCCAGGCCCGCGCCGCCTTGTCGGCCAAGATGGACGAAACAGGTCTCGACCCCGAGATCGCCGACCCAATCCTTTCGATGGCCTGGGATATCGAGACGACGCCAGCCATAGGGGCCGACGTGTTCAGCGCCTGGATGGGCCCGGTCTTTCAGGCGGCCCATACCTCGCAGACCTGGACCGAGGCGGACGCCCAGGCCCATGGCGCCAAGCTCGGCGAGTTGTCGCAAAAGGCGATGGCCGAGATCGGCGAGGTCCGCCAGGGCGATCCGGAGCAATACGCCCAGTACAAGGCGATCATGGAGACCTTGTGGAGCGGCGATCCGGCGACCGCGACGCTCTATCGCCGGCAGCAGGCGCATCAGGCCGCGGCCAATGCGATCATCGCCGCCTGGCGGGCGGAAGTTCGCCGCGGGTTCATCGCCTGCGCCGAGGCCGCGGCCCAAGCCGTGGCCGCTTAGCGAAACCCGTTTAAGTCGCCGCGACGATGGCAGGCCTCAAAGCAAGCATTGCAGCCGTGTTCTCCAACCGCCATCGCGCGGTTGGAGAGGTGGTTGGCGATGGCTGGCGCATCGCCCACGCCGAGCGAGGCCTGTCCTTCTGGCACGAGGTCGCCTGCGGCCCATTCGAGGTCGCCCTGCGCGGCGGCGGCATGGGAGATGGCGGCAGCCTGAGCGTCCATGTGATCTTCGTCGTCCGTGGCGGCATCGACGTCCTGCAATGGGGACGCGCGCGCAGCCTCTCGGCGGGGGACGTCTATGTCTCCTGCGGATGGCTGCCCCTGGCCCTGAAGGTGGACGAACACCTCGAAGCATTGATCTGCGAACTGCCCGCCTGGTGGGCGATCCGTCGCTTCCTCGACGCCACCCTGGTCAGCCCTGACCTCTTCGTGGATCATGACTTCTTCGCCGCGCCAGTGATCCAGACCATGGCGCGCGCCGTCTTCGACCTGGCCTCGACGCAAGAGGCCACACCAGGCCTTGAGATGCTGGCTGGCCTTCTAAGATCGGGCCTGGCGGCTCATGTCGACCTTAGCAGGCCAATGCCGCGCGTCGTGGGCCGCATGGGGCGGATCCTCCAATTCATGATCGCAAAAATAGACCAGCCCGGGCTGTCGGCGCACGATGCGGCGGCCGAGCTGAAGTGCTCGCCACGGACGATCTACAAGACCTGCTCGGACGGCGGCACGACCTTCAACGCCATGCTGATGGACGTCAGGCTGCTGACCGCGCAGCATCAGCTGTTGCGCGGCTCGGACCCGATTTCACAGGTCGCCTACGCCGTCGGGTTCGTCAGCCTGTCGCACTTCTCGCGTCAGTTCAAAGAACGTTTTGGCGTCACCGCCAGCGCCTATCGCCAGGCCCGTCGCCAGTCGGGCTGACGGGTCTGGCGCTAGGCGTCGGCCACCTCCGCATCGCCGGGCGGAGCCCTCCGCCGCGGGATCAACGGCCTGACCAGCCAGCCCAGGACGAAAAGAGCGAGCGATGCGGTCAGCACCGCGCCGAACGCGACGCCCAGAATCAGCCGAGCCAGGCTTGGGGCGAGAGCGCCTACGGCGCTCCCGATCAGGACGTTTGACGGCCGATCAACCATCCCCGCGCCGCGCCATTCTGAAAGAGGAACAGCTGAGACGCGGCCTGGATGACGTAGGCCGCGCCGACGCCGGTGGCGCGATCGAGATTGACGACCTTACCGGCACCTTCTCCTCGCCGTCAGGCGTGACATCGACGATGAGCCGGCGCGAGCAGTCGACAAAAGCCGCAGCTATCAATCGCCTGGCGAGATCATCATCACCGGTGCGCTGGCGCCCAGGATGACCTCGTCAAAACCCGCCTCTTCGATCCCAGGCAGGCTATGATCAAACCTGCTCGCGTTCGCGGGGGTGATCGGCGCAGGTCCGCGCCTGCCGCCCGCCCTCACCTTCTCCGTCGCGTCGGGGATGGCGATCCTCTTGGCCAAGGATCGCGGCCGCGAAACAATGGCGCTCCAGGATGGTGCGTGCGATGACGAGCTCGCCATTGACCACGCCGGGACGGCTTAGCAGCGCGTGATACCAGACGCGCGCGCTCACCAAGTCCGGCACGAAGGCCTGGATGCGATAGTCACGAGGGCCCGTGATCCGAACGGCCGACCAAACCAAAGGATCGACGGCCAGTGCTGCCTCGAACGCATCGATCTCGGCGCGGCGGGTCGTGATCACGTCGAGATAGGCCACGCATTCCACCGACCCGCCCCTCTCGTCGCGCCGGATGGCGGCCACGTTACGGATCATACCCTCCGCCCTGAAGCGGGCGATGAGGCGCCAGGCGGTGGTGACGCTCACGCCCAAGGCCGCCGCGATGGTCCGCGTCATCATCTTTGGGCGGCCTTCGATCCTCGCGATCGTTCGCAGATCATCGTCTGAAATGGCGCGAGCCATCGGCGGTCCTTCCCCGAATGCAAGGCGGCGGGTCGTCGGTCACGGGCGCGAGCGGTGTAGCAGCCCCTCGCGAGGTGCTCGGCCGCGCGCCGCTTTGGCCGGCCATCGCCTTCCAGCGATCAGTCGGCCACCGCGATCTAGCGCAAGCGACGAACGGTGACCTGACGGCCTGCGCAGCATCGTTTGCCTGTGCGTGCAAAGGACACCGGATCGCGCTTGAGGCCGTCGATCCAGCGCCTTTCGGCCCCACCAGCGCCGACAGTAAGCTTCGCTTGAACGCCCCCCGTCCGCCCGTCCGCCCGTCCGCCCGTCCTTGACGCTCCAGCCGGGCGAGACGTTCAAAGCCCCTTCAAACGACTTTGACCAAGCAGATTGGCGAGTTCGGCAACCGCCCCTGACGTTCGGCGCCGTGAATAGCCGGCCCCCTCCGAGGGGGAAAACTCCAGCAAAGTCTGGGGCCGGCTAGGAGCTCGTCGCACGTGAAGATGATCACGTCGCCAAGGCGCGCTGACGACGCCAAGGTCGCGAACGTCACCCACCATCCCTAGCGCAAAGCGCCGGCCGCAGAACGCCACTTCCCGTCGACTGTCGGCCAACCATGGATCAAGGCTGAGACATGCGGTCGATACCCAGCGTCCCTTTTCCCTGCCATGTAAGGGTGACGATGTAGCGGCCAGCGTTGATCGCCGTTGCAGTCTGGATCGATACGGTGGACCATCCAGCGCTTGGTTTCAGGACCACCGTGTGGCTCGCGACGACGATGCCGCTCCCGTCGCGTACGACAAATTGTGCAGAGCCTACATCCGTCCCCGGCAGGGCGTAACGAAGTTCGACCGCCAAAGGGCCTTGGATGCCCGTAGACAGTGGCCAAATCAAAGATCCGCGTGGATCGAGGGCGACGTAGCCGGCGCCCTCATATCCGGCCGATCGGCGATCAATCCGCCCCCCTTCGAAGGTGGCGGTTTCGGCTTCTACTGCGACCGTGCCCTGTCCCAAGCGGAACTGTCCTGACAGGACATTGCTTGGCAGATCGCGATGCGCCAGCAACGGGGCGCCGGCAGGAATCTCCACCGCCGCGCCAGCAGATACGGTACGCCGGACGAAGCGGACGGGTTGGATGCGGGTGTGGTCGCCTTCCACAGTAGCAATCCCCGCGGACAACGCCGCATCGCTCCACCCGTCTGGAACGACTTCGTCCTGACGCAGAGCCAACCATAGGTTGACCGCTTCGCGCAATCGGACTTGTGTCGTACCGGCGCCGACCGGGCGCGCGGGCTGAAGCGCATCGCTATCCAGCAGCGGCTGAGGCAGTCCCGTCCACCGTCCTGGCGCCTCGCCGTAGACAGGATCACCCGGCGCGAGATAGGCGCGTACGCCGCCGCCAGCCGGCATGATGAGATCGCTGCCTGCACCGGTTTCCGAGGCATCGGCCAGGATCGGGACCGGGCGGTCGCTCGAGATCGCAATACCCGCAATGATGGCCTGGCCCGCAGCGGTGCGCGGGAAGCCGATCTCGATCCGGCCATTGACGCTGTCAACGTCGATGGTGCGGCGCAATGCACGGTTGAAGCCAGCCTCGCGGAAAATGTCGAGGTCGCGGATTACGGTGCGATCGTTCACCGCCACGTCGAACACACGCCAGCCGGTGGCGTCGACTCCAGCCCGACCGTACCATGGCTCGACGAAGAAGAGATCGACACGATAGCGGCCTGGCGGTGCAGCGAAGATATAACGCAGCCGTTCACGACCGTAGCGAAAGCCGCGAAACAGGGTTTGGTCGTCAGTTCCCTCGATGGGGTCTGTCGTGCTCCCCCGACTGGCGAGTCGGGGGTCAAGCCCCGCAAAGTCTTGCGCCCAGCTACGATAGCCCCAACGCCCGCCGTCGCGCCACAGCCGGTCGCCCTCCCAGCGCAGCCCACGCGCATCGACGTGCCCTGCGCCGCCCGCGGCCACGCGATACAGATATACCCGGCCCAAATCGCCTCGGGTGATCGGTGCTTGATCGCGCACCAATTGGGCAGCATCGGGCGCGGGCGGGAGGTTGTTGAGCGCGATTCGATCGGTGGCCCGTATCACACCGCCCACGAGACACCGCGCCGTCAGCGTATCGTAGCGGACAAGAACCTCGTTCCAGCGAAAAAGCCCCGCGCCGACGCGGGTGCCAGCTCCCAGAGGCGCCTGCCCGCCAACGTCGTTGAAGAGCTGCACCGCATCGCAGTTGGAATAGGCCTCAATACCCGACCGGATACCCGGCCCGTCCCAGCGATCCGGCCAGCTATGCGACACCAGATAGACCATCGGCGCCTTCTTCGCCGGAACTTGCAACGCCCGGTACAGGTAGTAGCCATCGAGCGGCTCGCCCCACAGGGTAAAGAGGCCCTTGTTGTTGAGCGGACCGATATGGTCGAGCCGAGACAAGCCCTCCCAAATCTGTGTGCCGTCTGCGCGCATCGCGCGGCCGGGGTTTTCATGCGTCCCCAGCAGCCAATGAAAGCTGCCCACTGCCCGGTCAGCCACCGTGTCAGCCAGTCGCGCCTTCAATCCGAGCAGAGCATCGGACCGGCTCTCGGTATAGGTGGCAGGATTGAATGGCGTGTCGGCATGATAGCCCTTCACCCGCCATGCTCCGTACTCGCCCACAAGTCCCTGGCTTTCCAACTCCGCAGCAAAGCGTTCCGGATCACCGCCATAGGTGCCCGACCAATTCTGCGGCACATTCCAGTCCGTCCCCTCACCGCCGTTGCACGTGACGATCAACCGCTGCACCGATGCAGTGGGATCGATCGCGCGAATGACATCCGACACCTCGCGGGCGAAATCGGCGGGCAGAACGCTTTCGTTCTGCACCCCCCACAGGAACAGGGCCGGATTGTTGCGCCTCTCGCGCACCCAGTCCGCCACCAGCGTCTTGAAATTGGAGCGGAAGGCCGAATTGTCGAACCAGATGTGCGAACTGAACTGTGGCCACCACATCAGCCCATCGCGCGCGATCCTCTCCTGATAGCGCAGGTTGTGCGGATAGTGCGCGTCGCGGAACGCGTTAAAGCCCGCCTGCTTGACCTGAGCAACCCTCGCGTCCACCTGCTGCGGCAAGAACGCATGCGAAGCGCCAAGCAAATGCTCGTATTCCGACGTACCCCGAAGGAAGTATGGAGCGCCGTTGATCAACAGCCGCCGACTACCGTCAGAGGACGCCTGGATCGCGACGGTGCGAATGCCGTAGGGCGTCGACGCCTCATCGACGATCGCCCCCCCCTCCATGAGCCGGGTCCGCAGCGTGTAGAGATGCGGCTGATCGGGATGCCATAGTCGAGGCTTGATGATCCGCGACAGCGCGCGATCGACCGTCACCGTTGCGCCCGGCGCTAGGCGATGTGTAGTGCGGCTTTCGCCAACGACTTCGCCGGCGCCGTCAATCATCTGGGTTAGAACTACGAACGAGCGCGGTTGACGGGACAGATTGTCGATCTCGGTGCGAGCGGTCAGATCGGCGTGCGCCGCGTCTACCTGTCCAGGGTTCGCCCAGGCATAGATCCCGAACGGCCGAATGCGCAACGCGGCGGTCCGGACCAGATGAACCGGCCGGAAGATGCCAAACGGCTGCGATCCCTCTGAGAAGCCATTGACTGGCTGATCGCCGCCGTTCACCCAAGGAAGGTCGGTGATGCCCGCCGGCAAGTCGATGCGAACCACCACCCGATTGCTGCCCTGGCGCACGGCGCCGGTGACATCGACCTGGAAGCTCGTCAGACCGCCTGCGTGGCGACCGACGGGCACGCCGTTCATCCAAACCGTGGCGTAAGCGTTAGCGCCCTCGAACCTCAGGAACAGCCGTTCGTCGCTTCGCGGCCGGTCGGGCAGCGACAGCGTGGTCCGATACCAGGCGGTGCCGTGACGGCTGCCCTTCACCACCTGACGATCGAAGGCATAGCCTTGCCAGTTGTGTGGAATGTCGATCGAAGCCCAACGCGGGTCGGTATCGACTGGAGCCTCGCTGGTCGAGGCCGCCGGCCCTTCTGTCTCCTCCAGCAGCGAATGCCATCCCGTGACCGGTGCATCCAGCCGCGGCTCAGCTTTTGCTGGAACGGCGATGGCTAGGGTGGCGATCAGGAACAGGCCCTTTAGAACCTTCATGGCCGCGCCTGCTCCCCCAAAGTTGTACCGTTATGTGAGCCGGTCAAAACTTCACCCGGATGCCCGCCTCGAAACTGCGATCGAACCGGTTCGCGATCTGCGGCATCGCTCTCGTTGCATAGTATTCGCGCCGGACCGCACCGGTCAGGTTGACCGCGTCGAACTTCAACCCGATCCGATCAGTCAACGCGAACGTCGAGGACAGGTCGAGCGAGTTGAGCGGCGCCACCCAGAGAATGTTGCCTGCGGCGTCCGCCGATGTGATGTCGACGTAACGGGACCGGCGATTGTAGGACAGGCGGATCGACACCGGATCTCGCTCATAGATCGCAGCTAGATTGTACGACGCTTTCGAGATTGCCTGCGCCGGGCGCGTGCCAGTCAGGCCGGCGACGTTGATGGCGCTGTCGACATAGGTGAAGTTCGCCTGGACACCGAGGCCGTCCAACAACCCTGGCAAAAAGTCGAAAAATTGCTGGTAATTGAGCTCGAAGCCCTGAATGCGTCCACTTCCACCGTTACGCGGTCTACTGATCTGATAGACGACGCCTTGGATAGTTTCGGGTAGTGAGAACGTCTGGATGAAGCCGTCGACATCCTTGCGATACAGACTGGCGGCCAGCAGGTTCGATTTGCCAAAATAGTATTCCAGCGACAGATCATACTGGTTTGCTGTGATCGGTCGCAGTTCCGGGTTGCCGGCCGACCCTGTCTGGAGATTGGGGGTTATGCCAACGACCGGGTTGAGCGAACTGTAATCGGGCCGATACAGAGCCTTGGACGCAGCCAGTCTAAGGAACAGGTCGGGGGTGAACTTGGCGCGCACGTTAATGCTAGGCAACAGATTGGTGTACTCCGTCCGCGCGCTCACTGGCGTCAGCGCGCCCGACACCCGTTGGAAGCTTGTCGGCCTGGAGATCGTATGCAGCGCGCGCAGCCCCAGATTGCCATCGATCGGCACAGGCCCGAGATCGAACTGGAACTGGGCCTCGCCATAGCCCGCCACGACATCTTCCGTGACCTCGAAGCGCCTGAGAGGGTCATAGGCCGGATCAGCGGTTGGGCGACCAATGAGCCGGCGCGCAGCACCAAGATCAGTGACATAGCCGGCCCCTGTAGCGAGCCAGGAGCTAACGGATCCAAACAACGATTCCGGCGTCGGCGAAAGCACAGTGGCGTTGGACTGCCCGATGGGGGCGGCAGCCGCGCTATAGGTGATCCCGAAACTGTCAGCTGACATTCGGTGATTGGTGTACCGGACGCCGGCAAGCAACGCGGTGACCGGACCGCCCGGCATGTCATACCGAACGTCAATCTTGGCCGCTTTCTCCCACCCACGGGCGATCGATTTGGAATCGAGGAAACTGACGTAGTTGTATTTGCCTGGGTCGAGCAGGTTGACGCCGGCGACCGTCAGATTGGGGGTTGAGGTGCCCAGATCGACCGTCACACTGGGCGCGGATGTCGAAAATGTAGAGGTGTGCGAGTAGAACGGCCCAACGCTGCTAGTGTATGATATGTCCGGCGTCACCGTCCAGTTGCCGCTGGTCCATACAGCGTTCAGGCCTGTCTGAAGCGTGCGGTAGGGATTGGTGGTGGCGGTGCTCGTTGAAACAATCGGCACGCCTGTATATGTCGCCCCCGACGCAACTTTGCCGCTATTTGCAAAGGTGAACGGCGGCGTTGCACCGCTCGCCGACCCGATTTGCGCCGCCAGCCCACGCGTCAGGCCACGGCCGTTCGAATAGAAATACAACGTATCAAACGTCACGAGCAGATCGTTCGACGGCTGCCATTGCGCTGCGAAGTTCGTACTAAAGCGAGTGCGCTCTCCCCACACGTAACGAGCCTGCACCTGGCCGGGCGTCATGATGGCGTCGCCTGGATCACCGCCTGCGGCGGTTGTCGAGAACACTCCATCGCCATCGCGGTCGTAAATGTTGGTGCGGCTTGAATATGTGTTGGTATTGACGTCAAACGCCCCACTGTAGATTTGCTCGTAGGTCGACGATAGAAGGACGCCGACCTCACCGATCGACGTGTCCCAGCGACCGCTGGTAGAAGCGACCAAGCGCGGCAAGACGCGATTGCGGATCACGCTATAGTTGCCTGACGCACTGAGAAGCGTACTGCCAACCTTGTGGTCGAAAGGATGCGCCGTCTTGATGTTGACCAAGCCGCCTAGGCCGCCCTCAATCTGGCTTGAGATCCCGGTCTTGTAGATGTCGATGCCCGACAGAATATCGGCCGAGATATCGAGCAACGCGGCATTGCGGTTCCCGGTTTGGAAAATGCCTCGGCCGTTTAGCAAGGTCTGGTTCTGCGATAGCCCGTGGATGGAAAAGGCATTGCCCTCCCCCCGCGCGTTGCGGGTTAGTTGCACGCCTGGGACACGTTGGAGCGTTTCGGCGATGTTGGTGTCGGGAAGCTTGCCCACATCCTCCGCGACAATCGAATCTTGGATCTGGTTGGAGTTCCGCTTCAGGTTTGCAGCGCTGGTGAGGCTCCTGCGATAGCCCGTGACTATGATGGCTTGGACGGTGGAGTCATTCGTCGCCTCATCCGCCGCTGAAACAGCGGCCCCGACCGGAGATAGCGGGGCAGGAACTGCGCTGTTCTGTTGCCCCCCAATCGTAGACGCCGTGGACGCGTCAGCTTGTGTCGCTTGCGCGCCAGCTTGAGTAGCGATCGCGCTCGCCGCCACAGCGCACAGCCAATGTCGCTTCGCCATGTTCCCCTCCCAATTCGCACCGAAGTCGAGTTCGGCTAAGCGCAGGCTAGCCAACCCCGCGACTTAAGATCAATCAAAATCATCATCAGATATTTCAGATAAAACAATTTTCCACTTTTAAGCAGCACTTAATATCTTATTGCCGCCATAGGTGGAGGAAACGCGCAATGAGGCTGCCGATGGCAGGGGAGGCGCCAGCGTCATGGGCTGCGCCGAGCGATCACAAGGGGAGGCGATACGGCGCCAGCCTTTCAGGCGGCAGCACATGATTCAAACACGGGCCTGCGACCTGTGGGATCGGCAGCGTCATACCTCAAGACAGTGCGCTAAATCCGCTGGCCCGTAAAACCTGACGTCCGCGACGTGCGCAAGCGAGGCCGCTTGCTCCGGACCGCTTAATTTTTTGCCCCAGACTGCAGAGTGAGCCGTTCCCGCCGCGTACGCCTTGCACAGGCGCGGCGGATGCGCGGTGAAATATCTCTACGGCCTGCTGATCGGACATCCAGAGCCCAATCCGCTCCGGCGTCGGGTTGAGCCGGCTGACCATCCAATAGATTGGCAAAGGAGCGACCACGACTGAAGTTAGAGGAAAACAACAGCACCTGTTTCGCATATGGGCCATGTCACCGCCGCAGCGTCGCTGTGATTGCGGACGAAGCTGGAGAACAAGGCGAGAGCCTGGCCAGCCCTCCGGGCGCGACGCCCTTTCAAAGGCCTCCTTGTCCAAGACCGCGAGGACTGCGCCAAGGTCGTGTTGTTGGCCACACTCCCAGCCTTCACAGCCGCTCGGGTCGGCGCTGGATACGCGTCGATGATCTCAGCTCACCGCAGATTAGGTGCGCAAGCGCCGGTGCCGGGGCGCTGTAGACAAGGATTGATACTGAGGTGAACCCATGCTGACCCGGCGCGATCTTCTTGGCGGGACAGGCTTGGCATTGACGAGCCGACCGGCATTGGCCGCAGGCCTGCCAATGCTTTCCCACCCCAAAGCCAGCCAAGCTGCTCAACGACTCTACAGATATCTTTGGAGCCTTTACGGGCGCCAGACGCTCACCGGCCAACAAGAACAGAATTTTCGCCATGACGGCGGCGGTCACGAGCTGGCCTATCTCGAGCGCACGACGGGCCGCCAGCCGGCGCTCCTGGGTTTTGACTACCTAGACCCACGGGACAACAGCGCGGTCAATGCACGCGCTATCGCTTGGTCGCGGGCCGGCGGAGTGGTCTCGGTCTGCTGGCACTGGGGCGCGCCCGATCTCGGCCCTGGATACGATAACGCCAAGAAGGACTTTGATCTCGAGGCGGCATTGAGGCCGGGCACGCCGCAGCACGGGGTGATGATGCGCGACATCGATGAAGTCGCAAGGCTGCTCGTACAACTGCGAGACGCCAACGTGCCTGTGCTCTGGCGGCCGCTGCACGAATTTAGCGGCGATTGGTTTTGGTGGGGCAAGCATGGCGCCGAGCGGTTCAAGGCGCTGTGGGCGTTGATGCACCAACGCTTCTGCGAGACTCACCATCTGGACAACCTCATTTGGGTGCTTGGTTGGGCCGGGCAGAATGTCGATGCCGCCTGGTATCCCGGGCGGGCCCTGGTCGACATCGCGGGCGCCGACCTTTACGCCAGCGACCATGGCCCCTTGAGCTCCATCTTCGCGGCGGTGAAGGCGATCGTCGGCGATAGCGTGCCCATCTGTCTGCATGAGAACGGCCCAGTCCCGGATCCCGATTTGCTGGGTCCCGCCGCGGACTGGGTGTGGTTCATGACCTGGCACACCGGTTGGCTGACCGATCCCGCGCAGAACCCGCCAGATCTTCTAAGGCGCTACTTCGCGTCGGATCGCTATGTGACCAAGGACGAACTCCCAGCTTGGCTCCAGACCAGGTCGGGGCGGCGCGGATGATTGTCATGGGTCGTCGCGCGCCTCGGCACGCGCTGCTCTCGCCCAAGGATCGATAAAGTCCATACGCACACGAGGCCAAGCCATGCCGGGCAAACCAAAGCCGCCAACACAGTTCAAGATCTACGCGATCGGTCAACACATCTGCGATTCTGCGAGCGCCGAAGCGTTGATGGGGGGGCGGCACACGGCCGCGAAGATCACGTCTCACCAAGCTGATGGCATTATCGATCTGACCATCACGCACATTTACCTCCCTCATATTCACCTCTGGAGAAGCCATACGCTCGGCCCTATAAATATAGAGCTGCCATCAAAGGCTGACAGCCAGATTTTCTACTTTCCAGGACAGGGCGAAGTCGATATCTATGATTGCAATGTAACTCTGACGTGTGACGAAACATTCGGCGTGACAGCCGAGATTCCGTCTGTCAAAGGGATCCGAATCGACAAGGAGCGATTGGGCATAGGCCTTACGGTAAGCCGTAGCGCCATGGCTAAATACCTATCCAAACGCTTGGATGGCGCGCTGCATAGCCCCATCACCTTCGAAGCCCGGTTCCGGGCGGACACGCCCGAGATCATGGGCATGGCGCAAATGCTCGATGCGATCTTGGACGCCTCGGGCGCCGCGACCTTGTTTCATGCCAACGACACGGCCGAAGCGATCTCTACCGGTGTCATCAGCCTGCTGCTCGACCATGTTCCCAACAACTATAAGCTCGCCCTGGAGCGTCATCGCAACGCTGCGCCTCCCGCCTATGTGGCGCGGGCGGTGCTGCTCATGAACCAAGCGCCCGACGCATCCGCTCTGACGGTTGAGGATGTCGCCAACGCCTGCGGTGTTAGCGTCAGAAAGCTACAGTACGGCTTCTCAGAACATCGAGGAGAAAGTCCGATCGCGCATCTGCGGGGCCTACGGCTGCAGCAAGCTCGAAAGATGATCTCCGGCGGCAGCCCACTTTCGCTTTTGCAGATCGCTCAATCTACGGGCTTCAGCAACTACGCACGCTTCAGCAAGCAATATCGCAAGGCGTTTGGCGAAACGCCGAGCCAAACCCGCAGCGGAAGCGGCCTGCAATCTTGAGCCGATCCAGCTAAGCCTCCCCTTACAATAGCCTCGCGCCCGGCCCAGCCCGGCCGGCTCTACTCATAGTTCTATTTCTACAAAAAAACACCCTAAATTGAAATATCAAGCACCACTATAGATTTATCAGAGTGACAAATTGCGAAGATTAATTGCCGCACGCGAAATTTTACACGCGCCTTAACCGTTATTAACCAGGGCGTGGCGCGACCCTAGGGCCTACGATCTGGGTCGAGATAGGGCAATGATACCTGCACGCTCAATGACAGCTGGAATGGTCCGAACGGGTCATGGGCTTGGCCACATTGAGATCGGCTGCCCCCCGCAACCACCCGTCGTACGGCCACGGTCCACAACGCACGCCGATACGCCCGTCGGCGGCCAGGATCGTGGGAGGCTGGCCTGATGTTCGACCCGCCGCACTCCGAGCCCGACCTGGCGGGCATCGCTCTTTCGAATGTCGACATCATCAAGCTTCATGCCGCCGTGACAATGTCGATCTGTGGCGCGCTGCATGAAAAGGGCCTCGTCAGTCACGCAGACATGGGCGCCATCCTTTCTGGCCAGATCCGCGATGAAGACGTTGATCCTTGGGCGAATGTGGTTCGCGCCATAGCCGCGGCGCTGAGCCGGTGTTCGGAGGCGCCCCCCGCCGCGCCCCCGACCCAATCTCGGACCGCCGGCCTTGCCCTCATCATCGGCGGGCTGGACCAGGCGGAGGCCAGCCATGCCCCCTAGCAGCCGGCAATGGCGGCCCGCCTCGGCGCCTCAACCAAATCCCGCCTTCGAAGATCAGGCTTCTTCGATCTCGTTGAAAGAAAACGGGGCGTGTCAGCGCCCTTTGCCCCACGACGCGTGACCTTTCGCCAGAAATACACCGACGAGACTTTCACCAACGCCTCCAGACAACAATTTCGCATTTCTGCTCAACATGGCGATTTGCAACGGGATCTAAAATCTCCCGCCAGCAAGTACTTCGCCCTACCACTAGGTGTCGCTATGAGAATTCTGGAAAACACCAAGATCGGAACGAAGATCATTTGCATGATCGTCGCCATGGCGCTCGTTGCGGGCGGAATCGCGATCTATGCATCGACACGGCTGAAAAATCTCGACAGAGAATACACCCAAATGATCGAGCGGCAGAATGGCGCCGCGTTCGACATGGCGATGGCCAACCGCGCTGTCGTTAGCATGGGATACGGAACTTATATCGCCGTCGCCCAGCCGACCGGCAGCCCTGCGGCCCAGACCGGCGTCGTCATGCAGCGCAAGGCCGAGGCCGATGCGGAGAGGCTCCTGGCCAGCGCCTTAAGGCTCGTGCCCGAAAAGGCGGAAAAAATCCGCGCCCTTCAAGCCAAGTTTGAGCGGCTGAGAGGCCTTAGCAACGCCGCGATGGACCACGCCCGTAAGGACGAAACCGATGAGGCCAGGAATGGAGCCATCGTCGCCGATCAGTCCATCGGCGACTTCATCGCCGATGGACTGGCCCTGCGCACCGAGCTGATGCGCGATGTCCAGGTTCGGACGAAGCAACTGTCGAAAATGAACGATCACGACACCTTGATAATGATGGGCGGAGCTTTGGCGGCGACCGGTCTGATGCTCGCAGTCGGGCTCTTGATTTCGAGCCAGGGCATTACCAAGCCACTCAACGCTCTGGCTGAACGCATGAAGCAGCTGGCCTCCGGCGATCTGGACGTCGCCGTCGATGGCCAAGCGCGCGGTGATGAGGTCGGCCGGATGGCCAAAGCCGTGCAGGTGTTCAAGGACAATGGCCTTGAGGCGCGGGAAATGGCGAAACAGGCCGACGGCTTGCGCGCCGAAGCTGAGAGCGAACGCGGGCGGGGCGAGGCCGAGCGCCGCCGAGCCGAAGCCGAGCAGGCCATGGTGGTCACCACCTTGGCCGCAAGCCTAGGCCGATTGGCCAAGGGCGATCTGACGGCGAGGATCGACGCTCAGTTCGACGGCCAATATGCCCAGATCAAGGCTGATTTCAATTCGGCGATCGACAGCCTGCGCGAGGCGATGAGCGCGATCACCAACGCCACAACCAGCATCAGCGGCGGATCGGACGAAATCGCCGCCGCTTCCGACGACTTGTCGCGCCGCACAGAGCAGCAGGCCGCCAGCCTTGAGGAGACCGCCGCCGCGCTCGACCAGATCACCGCGACGGTCAAGCGCAGCGCCGAGGGCGCCAGACAAGCCTCAAACTCTGCAGCCGGCGCCAAGATCGATGCGCAGAACTCCGGGGCGGTCATGCAGGAGGCGGTCTCGGCCATGACCGAGATCGAACAGAGCTCGGGCCAGATCACCAATATCATCGGGGTGATTGATGAAATCGCCTTCCAAACCAACCTGCTGGCGCTGAACGCGGGCGTGGAGGCGGCGAGAGCCGGTGACGCCGGCAAGGGCTTTGCGGTCGTCGCCCAGGAGGTGCGGGCCCTGGCTCAGCGCTCGGCCGAGGCGGCCAAGGAGATCAAGACCCTGATCGCCAACTCCTCCTCCCAGGTTGAGCGGGGGGTCAAGCTCGTGGGCGATACACGTCGCGCCCTGACCGGCATCGTCGACAAGGTCGGCCAGATCGACGCCCTGATTTCCGAGATTGCTCAGTCGTCTCAGGAACAGTCCACCGGGCTCAACCAGGTGAATGTCGCCGTCAATCAGATGGACCAGGTCACGCAGCAAAACGCCGCCATGGTCGAGCAAGCGACCGCCGCGGCCAGCAATCTCAAGAGCGAAGCAGGAGAACTGGCCCGGTTGGTGGCCCAGTTCCGCACCAGCGACGGCGTCCGCCCCGTCGCTCGCCCTCAGCTGGCCCAACCAGGGCGGCATGCGCCGGCCCATAATCCTGTCGCTCAAGCCCGCACCAGGCTGGCCGCTTTTGCGGCGCGCCCCGGTTCGCCCTCGGCTCAAGCGATTGACACGCAATGGGAGGATTTTTGATGACCCAGCTTGCTCCTGAAGGCCAGCTGGAGCTGATCTCCTTTGAGATCGGCGGCCAGGAGTTCTGCATCGATATTCGCGTGGTTCGCGAGATCCGTGGGTGGACGCCAGCCACCGCCATCCCACAGACACCAGGCTATGTTCACGGGGTCATCAACCTGCGCGGCGCGGTGATGCCGGTCCTGGACCTGCGAGAACGCCTTGGCCTTGGTCGAACCGATCCCGCGTCCAGACATGTGATCGTTGTCGTTCAGCACGACAATAGGATGGCCGGACTTGTTGTCGACGCGGTCCAGGAAACCTTCATGGTCGAGGCGAGCTTGTTGCAGGCTCCCCCGCCCTTGGGCGCGCGAACGGATGACCTTTTCGTCGATGCGATCATCCCCCTGGACGGTCGAATGCTCAGTCGCCTGGTGGTGGGCGCGCTCCTGCCCACCACGCGACAGGCGGCCTGAAGATGAACCCGATACTCGGCCTGCCCCCTCTTCTGCCCCCCCGCCGCGGCGGGGGGCGAGGCGCCCCGCCCCCCTGCCGCTGCGCCATGGTTGATCATGATCTGAGCGCCCTGGAGAGCCTGACCATGGTTCTGGCTTCAATCCTCATGGGCGAGCGGCCAGACGCCTTCGCCCGGGCCCTCCAGCTTGAGTACGGGCGCCAGGCCATGGCGCAGGACACCCAGCAGCAAGATCTGCCCGCTCTCGTGGCCACGCTATTGGCCCAGCTTGTCGACCATGCCGATCACTTGCGTGATGCGATGGAGGAGGGAAGACCATGACATTCCAATTGCGCGGCGCTTCAGGCGAACGGGCTACCTTGGAGGCCCTCGATCGCTCACTTGCTATTATCGAGTTTGACCCACAGGGGACGATCCTGGCGGCAAACCGCAATTTCTGCGCCGCGCTAGGATACAGTCTCAGCGAGATTAGGGGGCGGCACCACAGCCTTTTCGTTGACCCAGCCTTCGCCAAGACCGTCGACTACGCTGCGTTCTGGACCAAGCTCGGTCGAGGTGAATTTGACGCACAAGAGTATCTTCGCATCGGCAAGGGGGGCACTGAGGTTTGGATCCAGGCGTCCTACAATCCGGTTCGCAACGCGCGAGGCGTAGTGAGCAAGGTCGTAAAGGTGGCGACCGTCATCACGGCTGAAAAGTTGAGGAACATCGATTTCGAAGGCAAGCTCAACGCCATCTCCCGGGCCCAGGCCGTCATTGAGTTCACGCCGGACGGAGAAGTCCTCACCGCCAATGACAACTTCCTCAGGACGCTCGGCTATGAGCTTTCGGAAATCCAGGGCAAGCACCATCGGATGTTCGTGGAGCCTGACTATGGCCGCTCACCAAGTTACGAGGACTTTTGGCGCAGGCTCAACGTCGGCGAGTTCATCGCCGCAGAGTTCAAACGTCGAGGCAAGAACGGCAGAGACGTTTGGATCCAAGCCTCATATAACCCGATCTTCGATCAGAGCGGACGCATCCTTAAGATCGTCAAGTTCGCCACCGACATAACCGGAAGGGTGGAGGCCGTTGACAAGATCGCCGCAGGGCTCGACCAACTGGCGCGCAACAATCTGGCCTATCGTATCCAAGGGCCTGTCGAGGCCGCGTACGAGAAGGTGCGCGCCGACTTCAACGCCACCTGCGACACGCTCGAGGACACGATATCATCGATCCTTGCCTCGACCGGGCAGGTCAATGGCGGGGCCCGCGAAATCTCCACCGCGTCGCATGACCTTGCTCGCCGCACCGAGCAGCAGGCCGCTAGCCTCGAGCAAACCGCCGCGGCCCTGAGCCAGATCACAGCCACCGTGAAACGCAGCGCTGAAAGCGCCAAGCAGGCCTTCAGCGCGGCCTCACAAGCGCGCAATGAAGCTCACAGGTCCAGCCAGGTGGTCCGCGAGGCCATGTCGGCGATGGACGAGATCGAGGGCTCGTCACGACAGATCACCCAGATCATCGCGGTAATCGACGAGATCGCCTTTCAGACCAATCTTCTGGCCCTCAATGCCGGAGTCGAGGCGGCTCGGGCCAATGAGGCTGGCAGGGGTTTCGCCGTGGTCGCATCCGAGGTCCGCGCTTTGGCGCAACGCTCCGCCGAAGCCGCCAAAGAGATCAAGATCTTGATCGGCAGATCGACCGCCCAGGTCGAACGCGGCGTCAAGCTGGTGGACGAGACTGGGGCGGCCTTGACCGGCATCGTCGCCAAGGTCACCGAAATCGACAGCCTCATCTCGGAAATCGCCTCGTCGTCTCATGAGCAGGCCACGGGCCTCGCCGAGGTCAATGTGGCCGTCAATCACATGGACCAGATGACCCAGCAGAATGCCGCCATGGTGGAGGAGGCCACCGCCGCCGCGACCAGCCTCAGCACCGAAGCGCATGAACTCTCCAGGCTGGTTGGGCAGTTCCAGGTGGAAAGTGGTCCCTTCGCCGCGCCGGCCCGTCAGACTGCGTAGCCTGGAGGCTTTCATGAACGTCAAAGCTGAAACCCGCGGCCCCGATCCTATCGACATTTTTGTCGGAACGCGCGTGCGTGTGCGCCGAAAAGCGCTCGGAATCACCCAGGAGAAATTGGGCGACAGGCTAGGTTTGACCTTTCAGCAGATCCAAAAGTACGAGCGCGGCGCCAATCGCATAAGCGCCTCAAAGCTGTATGCGATCGCAAGGGCGCTGGGTGTGCCGGTGGCGTTCTTCTTCGACGGCTTGGTTGATCCGGCGGGGAGCCGTGAGGATGGTGAACGCCAAACCCAATCGGCGAGGATGGTCATGGACTTTATGGCCTCATCGGAAGGTGTGGAACTGGCTGAGCATTTTCCGCAAATCCGACGGGGTTCGATCCGGCGACTTCTTCTCGATCTTGTAAAAGCGATGATCGCCGACGGTGACGAGACCGCAGACTGAACGCGCCAGTTGCGCAGCGCCCATGGCACCGCGTCCTGCGCGCCTCTTCTAAGCAGCCCGCCCTCCTGTTTGGCCCGCCATCACGGGAGTAAGCCAGCCCGAAGGCGTCAAGCCAGCGCTTCGAGCGAGCCACACGACAGCTGAGGCGAGCACCGCATTGACGTAGTGGCGCCACTTCCATCGAAGATTTTTCTCTAGACTGCAGGCGCTGACGAGCGCGGCCGCCAACTTCCGAGAAGGGTGGCCGCATCGTCAAATCTGCGCGCCCGCAGGTTTGTTGTGATCCGGTCCGACGTCTCTGCGTTTTCGTGCGATGCGCCACATAAAGAAGATGATGCCGCAGACAAAGAACAGCGTGCAGAAGATGCTTCCCTCCGGGCCATCCGCGCCACCGGTGAGAAAGTCCGTTCCGGCTGGGGCCAGCGAGACGATGAGCGCGGGCACGCCCGCGTCTAGGCCGGTGACCGGCACGTCGAAGCCGGTGGCTATTATCCAGTTCCATCCCACGTGCCACCCCATCACACCCCAAATGTTGTTGGATGAGATTGACCACGCGCTCGCGAAGAGAGCGAAAAGCAGAGTATTGCCGGTGACGAGCCAGGGCTGACCCCGGGAGAAATGCATCAGCGTAAAGGTAAGCGACGATAACAGGACGGCAACGATGAGGTTCGTGCGGCGTGTGATGACTGAGGTGAGCCATCCACGGAAAATGATTTCTTCGATGCTGGCTTGAACGAGGAAACCTACGAAGAGGCCAGCCATTGCGATGATTGCGCCAGAGAACTGAGCGGCCGGAAACAGTGCGCCAGGTTCGTAGGCGCCGGCCAACCAGATACAGGCTATCATTGCCGACGGCATGACTACACCAACAACCAGGCCGCCATAGAATCCTTGCGCCGCACCGTCTCTCGTAAGACCGATTGTGCCGGCGTTCCGCCGCTCGACGACGGCTATCCATGCGGCAACGGCGAGCAGCCAGGTGATGAAGGATACAAACAGCATCGCCGTGAGGCCTTGGGCGCCGACGAAATCGCCTTGTGCATCCACAAAGCCGAACCGATCAAGAAAAAGCGCGGACGGAATCTCGGTGGCGATCGCGAGGGCGATGCAGATGACGGGAGTGAGAAGCGCCCATGGAAGCCAGCCGCGCGCCGGTGATGTGCTGTAAATGGTTCTGAGGTTCATACCCGCAGACTGAAGCGGGTCGCGGTCCAGTTATAGAACGATCGTGTGCGTTCACTCCCACTGACGCAGGGCGGCGGTTTCGGGCTCGCCGCTGTTGGCGCGCCAGAAGGTTCGATGAGCAAAAGCTCCACTTCGCGTCTCGCGTGCGGGCGGTGTTCCTCGCCCCTCGGGACGACGAAAAGGTCTCCGGGCCCAAGCGTGATGCCCGCAGCTCTATTTCAAGTTCACCCTGTAGAACAAAGAAAAGTTCGTCGTGTCAGCGTGCGTGTGCCAAGCGTACTGGCCCAGGAATTTGACGATCATGATGTCATAGTCGTTGAGCGTCGCGACCGTTCGCGGCGCCCAATGGTCCAAGACCATGGCGAGTTTCTGCGTGAGGCTGATCTTGTTCTTCATCTTATGGAGACTGAGGGCGCGCCTCATACCGGTCTAGGACGATTGAGCCGTTGCCATTGCGCCGGCGTCAGGCCGTAGGCGCTCCGAAAGTGTCGCGTCAGGTGGCTCTGGTCAGAAAATCCGCTGGCAGCGGCGATTTCTGCAAGCGGGGTCCTGCCGTTCATCATGGCTCGCGCTGTGTCGAGGCGGCGGAAGATCAGATAGCGATATGGGCTGACGCCCAGCAGCGCTCGGAATCCGCGCGAGAGCTGCCAACGATCCTGCCCGCTGACGCGTTCGAGATCATCAAGTCGGACATTGCTGTCCGGGTGGGCGTCTATGAATGCGCGCGCCAGCGCCACCGCCTGGAAATCCACGCGCCGGTGATACGTCTGTTCACTCCCAAGCTCTGACAGCGCCTCCGCGAGGTCGAGCATGGCCTGATCATACTCCAGGCCACAGAGGTCTTGGTTGAGATCACCAATAAGGGCCGTGGCGGCCGCGTGCAGCCGCGCGTCGTCAGATACGCCCTCGGCAAGGAACGGAAGGGCGCGTCCGCCGAGAGCCTGCTGAAGCGCGGATGGTGCAACGCTGGCGCTCCGGTACCGGAAGTGTCGCCCGTCCCCGGCGTGACCGTCATGAAGCTCATCCGGATGGAGAACGACGATCTGACCGGGCACCGAATGACGCCGTGATCCGCGGTAGGAGAAGCTCTGCACCCCCGCGACGGTTATGGCGATGGCGTATGTGTCGTGCCGATGTGGACCGTAGGCCGCCCCGTTGAGGGACGCTTCAAACCGCTCGAAATCACCCGGCGCCCGTACTATCCAGCTAGTTTCGTCAAACGACATGCTACTCCACCCCCTGCAGACGTGAGTCGATGGGTGTTCGCGAAGATCATAAGGCAAAACGGACGGCCCGCAGCGGCCTAGCAGATCAGAGTCCGCATTGGGTCGTGAGCGGGAAATAGAAACCGCTCCGAAAGCAGACATCCGACGTGCCAATAGCCTGGCGCGGACTGACCAATCCGCGCGGCGCTGACCGTCCAGTTGGCTGGTGTCCTGTACTGCCGACGCCCGCGCGGCGCGCGAGTCCGCGACGCAATCGGTGAGCGCGGCGGCGTTAAGCCTTTGCAGCCTCCTAAAAAATGTCCTGCCCCAGCGGCAAAGCAATCCTTGCAAAACTTTCACGTCTTCAAACGCGATACTGATATATCAAATTAAGAAATCGGAATATCGTTCTACACTTTTCCTCAATGAATCGATTTTCCACCAGACTACGCTCCAAGTTTGGTTGCAGGTCCGATGCGAGGAGGAGGCGCGCCGATGGCGATAGACGCCAGTATGTTCATCAAGGATTTCTGCAATGCGTTTCCTGGCTGTCCTGATAGTGGTTTTTGGAGCTTCAGCCGGGAGCGCTTGGCAGATGCCGGCCCTCGCGCAATCGACCTCACAGCCGTGCGTCAATGAATCTCTCGACATCGACATTCGTGCGCAACCCATGGAGGCTGCGCTTCGCGATCTGTCTCGTCAGACGCACTGTCCGATTTCTGGAACAACCCACAGCCGAGGCCTCACCAGCAACGCCGTTCGAGGCGTCTACACCCCGATGGAGGCGCTCAAAGCCTTGGTTGAGAACCAGGGCATGAGCGCGCGCGCCATAAGACAGGGCTTTTCAGTGACGCGGGCGACGTCACACGCCGCTGCCACGCCGCGATACAACTGCCAGAACGATTCCATCGAAATCCGCATCGCCGCCATGCCTCTTGAGGATGCGCTGAACGCCCTGTCCGACGCGACCCACTGCCCTATCTCGCGGTCGTTTGCCGTCAACGGTCTGCGGTCCCGGTCGGTAAGCGGCAGCTTTACGCCGTCCCAGGCGCTGCAGGCCATGTTGCTCGGCACGGGCCTCCAGGGGCAGGTGATCCGTCAGGGGTTGACGGTCGTACCGGGTCCGCGCTGACCTGCGCGTTGGAGGTCGTGGAGCGCCGCCGCGCGCCTTGATGCCGAGCGACAGCCTCGAGAGGCCGACGCCGAGCCCTGCCTCTCAGTCGGCCTTTTCAAGACGGTTGACTATGCGCGCGTCATTGTCGGGACGACAACTGAAGTCGTCACTTTCAGAGTTTACGCTGGCTGTTTCGGGCGGCGGTGGCGTCGTGAAGCCGGGCTGAACCGGTTCAAAGTGCGCCAAAGCCCCCCCAAACTACGCAGCCACGTAGCGGCTAACGCCAGGGAGGAACTCGGCTCATCCTTGCGTAGCGACGTCGCGTCCACCAAACATCAGGCGCCCGTGGCGAACCTGCTGGCATGACGACAAGCGCTTGCCCCCATTTACTAAACGCCTCGTTTTTCGCAGGACGTGCGCGCCGTCGAAAGGGATGTCTCATAGACTGACATCTAAGCTGCGCGATGCATCAAGCCGAACGGACAGATCCGCGCGAGCGGGCATTTCAGACCAGATATGGCGGGTCAGCCGTTCATAGTGGCTGACGAAGCGAGCAAGACGCGGCCCGTCCATGGCGCCGCCCAATCCGCCGGCTTTGTGCTGCAGCGCTTCTTCTTGCTCAGTGCGCCAGCGCAGGACTGTCGGCCAATTCGGCGGTATCATCAGCGTCAGCGCGTCAATCTTCTCAAACAGAGCACGATAGGCGCCGCCAAGCGCGGCATTGACATAGCAGCGCCATACGCCATCCGGATCCTCGTTGGCTTCCAGTAGATTGACGGGTGCGGCCAGCGCCTCCACATCCTGCGGCGCCGCCCCTACGCACCAGCCTTCGAAGATCAGCAGTTCGCTGTCGCGCGGCGCGCGCGGCCACACCGCCATTGGGGCGCGGTCGTCGACCGCCTTGTCGAAGCGCGGTAGCAATGCGGGCTCGCCAGCCGACAACGCCGCGATCGTTTCAACGCCCAGCCCGACATCGTGGGTGCCGGGCACGCCGCGAGTCTCAAAAAGAGGATGCACCTCGCGCGCCAGCCGGCGTCGCTCAGACTGCGTGAGGTAGATATCGTCCAGCGACAGCACAGCACTGCGCGGGAAGCGCCCGGAAAGTCGTGCGGCGATTGTGGACTTGCCGCTGCCTTGCGCCGCGCAAAGCCCCAGCACCAAGGGCTTGGCGTGCCGACGCCGCGCGAGTCGGTCCGCGATCAGCGCGGCAATGGGTTCTTCAGGCGACACGGTCCGCAGGCTCCTCTCCTCGGAAGAAGGCCTCGAGATTGGCGGCGGCGCGCATCCCCATCGCCGAGCGGGCCTCAATCGTGGCGCTGCCGAGATGCGGCAACAGCACCGCGCGCGGATGGGCCAGCAGTTGCGGATGCACCGCCGGTTCGTGCTCATAAACATCAAGGCCGACGGCCGCGATCCTCCCCACAGTCAGCGCTCCGGCCAGGGCCGCTTCGTCGATCACCGATCCGCGCGCGGTGTTCACCACGACCGCATGCGGCTTCATCGCCGCCAGCAACGCCGCATCGACCAGATGGTGGGTGTCGTCACCGCCAGGCACGTGCAGAGAGAGGATGTCGCATTCGGCGGCCAACGCTTGAGGCGAAGCCGCGCGGCTAGCGCCCAGCGCCGCCTCCACGTCGGGGGACGCGGGCGTTCGACTGGCGTAACGGACCCGCAGTCCCAGCCCCCGCGCCTTGGCGGCGGTCGCCTGGGCAATTCGGCCAAAGCCCACCAGTCCCAACGTCCGCCCCGCCAATCCCTGTCCGATGAGGTGCGACGGGCGCCAGCCGCTCCAGGCCCCGGCGCGTAGCTCGCGTTCACCCTCGCTAGCGCGGCGGCTGGCCATCAGCATCAGCAGGATGGCGATTTCCGCTGTCGCTTCGGTCAGCACGTCGGGCGTGTTGGTAACGACGACGCCTGCGGCGCGCGCCGCATCGAGATCGATATGGTCAACGCCCGCGCCGTAGTTCGCTATGATCCGCACGCGGCGACCGGGAGCGGCCAGCAGGGCCGCATCGATACTGTCGGTGATCGTCGGCATCAGCGCGTCGTAATCCGCCATGGCGCGCGCCAGTCCCTCCGCCCCGAGCGGTCGATCATCGGCGCTGAGCGTGGTGCGCCAGGCTGCGGCGAGGTGCTGTTCCACCGGGTCGGGCAGGCGGCGAGTGACGCACAGCGAAGGCATGTCGGTCATGAGGCGTCGATCCTGAGGTCAATGAAATGGCAGCGGGGCGTCCCCCCGCAGCAAACCTTCGTCGCGCATCTCGGTCCAGAACTCGGCCGGTATGGCCAGATCGAACCAGTCGAGCGTCTGGCGAGCTTGATTGGCGTCGCCCAGTCCGGGCAAGACGCAGGCGACAGCGGGATGGGCAAGAGGGAACTGCAGCGCCGCCGCAGCCAGCGGTACGCCGTGCGCGTCGGCCAGCTCTTCCATCCGGCGCACGCGGCCAACGACGCCGTCGGGCGCCTCGCCATAATTGTAATGCGCTGCGCCACGCCGCGTACCACTGGCCAGGATGCCGCTGTTATACGGGCCGCCGGCGATCACTGTCACGCCGGCTGAAATACAGGCTGGAAACAACCTGTCGAGCGGTGTCTGTTCCAGCAGCGTGTAGCGGCCGGCGAGCAGGATCGCATCCAGCGGCGCGGCTTGAATCGCATCATGGCATACCGCGATCTCGTTCACGCCCAAGCCGAAGCCGTCGATCGCCCCTTCGTCGCGCAACCTTTCGAGCGCCGCAAACCCGCCGCCGCGGGTCAGTTGGTTCCAGTAGTGTTCATGCCGGTCTCCGTGGACCATCTTGCCGATATCGTGGACCAGCAGCAGGCCGATGCGGGCCAGGCCCAACCGATGAAGGCTAGCTTCGAACGAGCGCAGAACGCCATCGCCGGTGTAATCGTAGTGCGGCGAAAAGGGCATGGCGGAAAAGAAACCATCACGCTCACGATCGTCTATAACGCCTTCGTCGGGCATCATGAGCCGGCCCACCTTGGTGGAGACAAGTACATCCGGGCGGCCGCGCAATGTGTCGCCGACCCGGCGCTCGCTTAGACCTCGGCCATAGTGAGGCGCTGTGTCGACATAGATGACGCCGCCATCAAGCGCGGCCTTGATCGCCGCCTGAGCCGTGCCATCGTCAATGCGCCGAAACAGCCCCCCAATCACCGATGCGCCCAAGCCGAGGCGCGGCAGCCGCAGCCTCGACGAAGAGCCCTGCAGTCGTTCAGCGCTCGCGTCCATGCCTCACCCCATCTCTTTTGCCTTCACACAAGATATCTCTTGCGCTTAAAAATTCCACCTGAGACAGATAACTGATATCTCATCAGCACATTTCGCACTGTTGGCGGCGTGTTGTCGAGCGCCTAACGGCGCGAATTTGTGGAGGGCAGCCCTTGGCGATCGTTTCGTCTCCGCTTGATTTCCGACGAACCGCGCGGTCGCGCTTGCCACGCTTCCTGTTTGAATATGCTGATGGCGGCGCCGGCGCGGAAATGACGCTGCGCGCCAATGTCGATGATCTTCAGCGGATCGGCCTGCGCCAGCGCGTGCTGCGCGACGTGGCGGATATCGACCTGTCGGCGAACCTGCTCGGCGCAAGGCGGCCATTGCCCTTGGCGCTAGGACCAATCGGAATCGGCGGCATGTTCCGTCGGCGTGGCGAGCTGCAGGCGGCGCGGGCGGCAACGGCAGCAGGGCTACCTTTTACACTGTCCACCGTCGGGCTCTGTTCGCTGCAGGAAGTGCGGGCGGCCACTTCGGGGCCGTTGTGGTTCCAGCTCTATGTCATCCGCGACCGCGCCTTCATGGCCGACCTGATAGCGACGGCGAAAACACAGGGGGCGGAAGCACTGGTTTTCACCGTCGACATGCCCGTGCCCGGATCGCGCTATCGCGACGCCCATGCCGGGATGGCGGGGCCGCATGCGCCGCTGCGCCGCCTAGCCCAGGCAATCGGGCGCCCGGGATGGGCGTGGGACGTAGGTCTGCGGGGCCGCCCGCACCAACTGGGCAATTTGGCGCCCGTGCTGGGACAAGCCTCAGGTATGAGCGACTACATGGGGTGGCTGGGCGCCAATTTTGATCCGTCGATCGCGTGGGCCGATATCGGATGGCTTCGCGCTGCCTGGGACGGACCGCTGATCATCAAGGGCGTTCTTGATCCCGACGACGCCCGCGCCGCAGTCGATGCGGGCGCAGACGCCATCGTCGTATCGAACCATGGCGGGCGCCAGCTCGACGGTGCGTCCTCTACCGCCAAAGCCCTTCCGGCGATCGCCGATGCGGTGGGAGAACGCGTCGCCGTGCTGGCCGACTCTGGAGTGCGAACGGGGCTCGACGTGGTGCGCATGCTGGCGCTCGGGGCAGATGGCGTACTGCTCGGCCGCGCCTGGCTCTATGCGCTGGCGACCGATGGGGAGACGGGGGTGGCCACGCTGATCGCGTTGATCGAAAAGGAAATGCGTGTCGCCATGGCCCTGACCGGGGTGAACAGCATCGCCCAGATCGACCGCTCCATCCTGCTGGAAGGATGACGGCGATACGCCCGACCGGCTGAATGTCGGCCGGGCGTATCGCCGTCCGCTCAGGTCGCCGGGACGAACCTCTGCTGCTGCTCGCCCAGCTTTTCGATGCCCAGTCGCACGGTCTGGCCAGCGCGCAGATAGACGGGCGGCTTCTGACCGAGGCCGACACCTTTGGGCGTGCCGGTGGAGATGATGTCGCCCGGCTCCAGGGTCATGAACTGGCTGCAATAGGAAACCAGTTCGTCGACGGCGAAGATCATGTCGGCGGTGTTGCCGTCCTGATAGCGATGGCCGTCCACCTCCAGCCAAAGTCCCAGCGCCTGCGGATCACCCACTTCATCGGCGGTGACCAGCCAGGGGCCGATCGGGCCGAAGGTGTCGCAACCCTTGCCCTTGTCCCATGTTCCGCCGCGCTCGGTCTGGAATTCCCGCTCACTGACGTCATGGACCACGCAGTAGCCGGCGACGTGGGCCAACGCGTCCTCGCGCGCCAGATACCGGCCGCGCGCGCCGATAACCACGCCCAGTTCGACCTCCCAGTCGGTCTTTTGCGACCCGCGGGGTATTTCAACATCGTCATTGGGACCGACGACCGCGCTGGTCCACTTGCCGAACACCACCGGCTCCTCCGGGATGGGCAGGTTGCTCTCGGCCGCATGGTCGCGATAGTTGAGGCCGATGCAGACGAACTTGCCGGGGCGCGCGATGCACGAGCCCAGCCGAGGTTGCCCCTCCACCAACGGCAGCGTTGCAGGATCCAGGGCGGCGATTGCGGCCAGGCCGTTCGCCGTCAGCCGCTCGCCGCCCAGATCGCCCATCGCCTCAGGCAGCGCCCGGATACGTCCGTCGGCGTCGAGAAGGCCGGGACGCTCACGCCCCGGCTCGCCGTAGCGAAGCAATTTCATGGTCTAACTCCTAGTTGACCCAACCGCCGTCGATGACCTGGACGGCGCCGGTGATGAAGGCGGCCTCGTCGCTCGCCAGATAGAGAAACAGCGAGGCGATTTCCTCGGCGCGGCCGAGGCGCCCCATCGGCTGGCGCGACACGAAAGCGGCATGCGCCTCATCGACCGAAATACCCTGCGCCGCCGCCTGGGCGATGACCCGCTCACGCAAAGAAGGTGTCTCGATCGTTCCGGGGCAGACCGCATTGCAGCGCACCCCTTGGCCTACGTAGTCCATCGCCACGCTCTTGGTCAGGCCGATCACCGCCGCCTTGCTTGCGCCGTAGGCGAACCGGCCCGGCACCGCCTTCACGCTTGAGCAGATCGAGCTCATGTTGATGATCGAGCCGCCGCCCTTTTCCAGCATCCCCGGCAAGAAGGCCCGGATCATGCGGTAGCAGGCGTGGACACTGAGATCGAAGGACAGCGCCCAGTCGGGCTCCTCGCATTGCAGTACGGTGCCGGCATGGACGAAGCCGGCGACATTGGCCAGCACGTCCGCCGCGCCGATCCGATCCGGCAAGGCGGCGATCGCCGCGACGTCGCGCAGATCGATGGCGATGCGCTCGACGCCGTCGACCGTCTCTAGCGCGGCCGCATCTCGATCCAGCGCCCAGACGCGTGCGCCCTCATCGCGAAATCGTTCGGCCGTCGCGCGGCCGATGCCTTGCGCCGCGGCGGTGACGATCGCGGTCTTGCCTTCAAGCCTCATGCTCTTCTTCTCCCCTATTCCCATGGATGGTCGCTCTGGCGAAAGATGCAGGGCATCTCCGCCCAGCCGTCGTGGCCTGGGAGCGGCCGTTGGAGCGCCTTCATGTGCCGATGCCACTCGATCAGAGCCGGATCGGACTGCGCTTCCCGGTCAAGCCCCTCGGGATCGAAGGTGTCGGTAACGTCCATCACCATCATCAGCCGATTGCCGACGCGATAAATCGCCAGCTCGGCGACGCCGTGGCGGCGCTGCGAGGCGAGGACGGCGGGCGGCGTGCTGCCTGGACTGTGCGCCTTTTCATAGGCGGCGATCGCGGCGGGGTCGCCGTCGAGATCGATCGTGCGGACGAACCGGCGCGTCATGGCGCGCTCCTTCGCCCGATAGCCCGGCAAGGACGGGTCGGCTTCATCATAGTCTCCGGTCGTTACAAACGCGGACGGCGGGTCCGCTGGCGGCTTGAGTGCTCAGACCATGCCGAGTATCCGCTGGAGCGCGGCCTGGAAGTGGAGCGCCAGTGCGGCTTCCGCCGCGACGGGGTCGCGGTCCTGGCAGGCCTCCAACACGTCGAGGTGTTCACGTATGGTGCGGACCACCCTGGGAGCCGTCGCCGTCAGGTCGAGCCGGATCAGAGCCACGTAGTTCTTGAGCCGCCGGGCCGTCGTCTCGATCATCGGATTGCGCAGGGCGGCGATCATGCTGCCATGGAACTCCTGCTCCAGCCTCTCCATCTGGACCTTGACGCCCTCGCTCGCTCCCTCCTCGTTCACGCGCTCCAAGAGCTCGCGGTGGGCCTCGATCAGCGCCGCGATGTCGGCGCTGTCGGCTGTCTCTGCGTAAGCGCGCGCAGCCGACCGCTCGATGATCGAGCGGAACTGATAGGTGGAGCGCGCCAACTCCAGGTCGGCTTTCAGGAACTCGATGCCCGATCGCGCATGGATCTTGAGGATGCCTTCGGTTTCCAACACGCGCAGCGCATCGCGCAGCGGCTGGATCGGCAAGTCCAGCAGGCCGGCCAGCTCGCTCTGCGAAATGAACGACCCGGCGGGAACGCGTCGGTCGAACAAGCCTTCCAAAATGCGGCGATAGGCCAGGTCGCCTAGGCGGCGTCCGGAGTCTGCTGGCTCGACGACGACGGCGTTGGCGGAGCGGGTGCGGGCGGAACGGTTGGGCTTGGTCATAACGTCTATCGTTATCGACTTGCGCCGCCCATTTCCACCGGGAGGAGATAATTGATATTTCACTAGCGACTCACTCCGGCTTTGACGGCTCAACGCCTGCCTGATCGATTACTTTACGCGCTGCCCTAGGCCAGGCGTCGCCCCTCACCAGCACGTTGTCGACCGACCGGTTGTTCATGTAGTCGTCCCAGGCGCCAAGCAGGCGACCACTGTTGTACCAGTTGCCGATCGCGAGATTGTCTGTGGTCGTACGATGGGGAAGATAGCCGCCCATGGTGTTGGCGTTCAGCCAGATGCCAGCCCCATCCACGACGTTGCCGCGGACCGTTAGGTAGCGCGACCCTTCGTCGAGATAGAGGCCGATCGCACCGGGCACGTCGTAGATGTAGTTGTCCGCGATCAGCGCGCCCGGATCGGCCGACAGATGATAGATCGCGCCGCCATCGGCGAACCACGTCTTGACCCGGTGAACGCGATTGCCGGTCACCACGGTGTCGCGCAGGATCGTGGGCGTGTCGTAGACGATATTGCCGGGCTGGTCGTAGTAGCCGCGCGTTCGGGTGCGGTAGGCGCCGCTTCCGCCCGGATCGTTGACGCCCCAGCCCCAGCCGATGTCGATCCCGTCATAGGGAGCACGCGACACATCGTTGTGCGTGACGATCGTACCGGCGGCGTAGGTGACGAGGATCGCTGCCTGTTCCTTGTAGTCCTGGGAGACGTTCTCGATCCGGTTGTTGGCGATCACCACGTTGCGCACGCCCATTTCGGGCCGAGGTGGGTGGTGCGCGTCGGGCGTGATGCCGCCCACCATGATCGCCCCGCCGGCCAGATCCGTGAACGTGCTGCGCCGCACTTCCACGCCTGCGGCGCCATAGCCGACGCCGCTGTCGTGGGCCTCCGGATTGTTGCCAACGCCCAAGGCGATCTGTCCCAGGTGGGAGAAATCGACACGGTCGAAGGTTACACGCACGGCGGCGGACACCTGCACGGCCGCCGGCTGCTGGCGCCAGCGGTTGCGCATCGTCTCGAACGCCCAGCATCCCCAGCTACAATCGCGGATTGGATCCTCGGGAAAGCCGGGAATCCAGCCGGCCAGATAGGCGCCGCTCTGCTGGCTGGCATAGCCTTCCGCGCTCGACGGTCCCAGCCAGCTGCTGTGACGGAAGGCGATGCCGGAAAACTGCAGGTCGGTGACCGGCCGGTCATAGCTGCCCGAGATCGACGCCAGCGTTTCCAATCTCGGCAGGACAGCCTCGGTGCGCGCCATATCCTCGCCGGCCCGAGGCTTGTAGTAGAGCTTTCCAGCCGCAGGATCGACGAACCACTGGCCCGGTTCACGGAGGAAGGCGAGCGAGTTGATGAAGAACAGCCGCCCCTTCTCGCCCGCCAGCGTGCGGGCCAGGGTGTCGTAGCCGATCAGGTTGTTGCGCCAACCCGGCTGCTGCATCCGGATCGTGTCGCCTTCCATCCGCTCCACCATCGCGCGGCGATCGGTGAAGAAGCCGGTGTTCTCCACCTCGATCCGCGACGCATCCGGCAGGTCGGCGAGGAAGCGCCACGCGGGATCGACAATGGTCATGCCGGTGGCGGTGAAAGCGAAGGCCGAGCGCGGCGCCTCGACCTGCGCTCGCTGGGCCATTTGATCGCCGACCCATAGGTGACGGGCGTCGAGACCACGCGGCACATTGGCGACCCAGAGGCCGCGGGCCTGGTCGGACAGCGCCCAGCCGGTCACCGCCATGCCCCCTGACACGATCGGTCGCGCCCCGTCCGCCGCCTGCCAGCGGACAATATGCCCGCCTTGGCCGCCATCGGCCGCCGTGAATCGCAGCGGGGTCGTCAGCCGATAGACGCCGTCCGCCAGCGAAACGGTGACGTCGTGCGACCCATTGAGCCTTCGGACAGCCTGTTGCGCGCGCTCGATCGAGTGGAAGGGATGGGCGGACGATCCGTCGCCCGTGTCCGCGCCTTGCGGCGAGACATGGATGACGACCGGCGTGGCCGCAGGCGCTGTCGGCAGCGATATGGCGCTGAAGGCCTTGTGCGAGTCCGGCGCTTCCGCGGACGGCATGGCGGGGATGGCCGGCAGCGGCGGCAACTGCCGCGCCGCGGCGCTCGCCGCGATCAACAGAACGATCGCCGCCGACGACAGGGCAAGATAGCTCTTCATGGCAACTCTCCGGCAAGGGCGTCGGATAGGGACTGGGCATAGAATTCACGCGCGCAGCCCGCGAACAGTCGCTCGCTGGCCGCGCCCGACAGGCCGGCCAGCCGCTTCGCATCCGCCAGCCACTCGGCGTAAGTCGCTCCGAACCGGGTCAGCACCGGCCAGTCGCTGCCCCACATCAGCCGCGCGCCGAAACAGGTCGTCAGATGATCGACATAGGATGCGAGGTCATCGGCGGACTGACCCGGAGCCTGTTCAGTGCGCAGGCCCGACAGCTTGCAATAGACGCCGCGGGCGGCGAGCGCGGCGATGTCGTCACGCCAAGGATCGAGCACGCCGCTGGCGGCGTCGGGTTTGGCGGCGTGATCGATCACCACGGGCAGGTCCGGCCAGCGATCGACGAAGCGGGCCAGCATCGGCAAGTGGCGTGGCTGCGCCAGCGCATCGAGCCGAAGGCCATGCGCGGCCATCGCCGCGATCGCCGGAGCGACCGCGTCCCCCAGCAGCCATTCGCTATCCTCGATCGCCTGGAGCATGGGGCGAAGGGCGCGCATCTTCGGCTGCGCTGCGAGGTGGGCGATCCGCCCGGGCGCATCGGCCGCGGTCAGGTCGACCCAACCGACCACGCCCAGCACCAGCGGTTCGCGCGCGGCCAGCGCCAGCATCCAGTCGGTGTCCGCATCGGTGGGCTGGGACTGGACCAGCACCGCGCCCGCCAGCGCGGCCGGGGCGGTCGCCGCACGCAAATCCCCGGGTCCGAAATCACGGTGCAGCGCAGGCGTTTCCGCCGTCGGCCATTCGTGACCAGGCGTCGCCAGCGACCAGAAGTGTAGGTGCGCGTCGATGACCGTCATGCTCAACGCACCGACCGGATCGGCAGGACCAAGAACGACCCTACCAGCACGAACAGGCCCGACACGACAAACAGCGCGGGGTAGTTGTTTCCGGTGACCGACAGCAACGTCGCCGCCATTACCGGGCTGAGGATCTGCGGGACGTTGACGGCGGTTGTCAGGATGCCAAGGTCCTTGCCGGTCGCGTCCGGCTCACCCAGCTTCGGCTTGGGCAGAACCTGCGTCATCAGCGCCAGGTCCACCGACATGAACGCGCCATAGCCCAGGCCAATCAGCACCGCATAGGCCAACATGCCGCCGGTCGTCGGCGCCAGCAGCGGCATCGTCACCGCCAGCGCCATGATGAGGCTGGAGAGGAAAACCAAAGGCTTGCGTCGTTTGACCCAATCGGACAGCACGCCTGAGCCGAGGCCAGAGATCACCAGCGCGACGAAGGTGATGATCGACATGGTCGCGATCATCGCATTGGCGCGCGACTGGCTAAGCCCGATATGGTCCTGCAGGATGTAGAGCAGGTAGGTCAGGATCGCCTGATACCCCATATAGATCGCGAAGCGGCCGAAGAACGCCCAGGCGAAGTCGGGGTGTTCGCGCGGCGAGATCCAGAAGCCCTTCAGGAAGGCGCCGAGGCGGAAGGGCGGCGCCGGGGCCAGGGCCACGCGGGGTTCTGGATTGATGGCGACGAAAGCCAGGCAGGCGACGATGATCGCGCCGCCGACGATGCCGTAGGCGAGCGGGATGCGATCGGCCAGCGTGCCGGCGAAGAACGTGCCGAAGGAGACGCCAGCGGTCATCGCGCCCCCGACCACGCCCGAGGCCAAGCCACGTTCGGCCGGCGAGAAGCGATCGGCGACCAAGGTCGTGATCGCCGGCTGCATCGAATTGAGCGTCACGACCGAGACCAGCCAGATCGCGGTGATGCCGATGAGGCCCGGCCCGTAAGGGGTCAGGATGATGGCGATCCCGCCGATCGTTCCCCCCACCACGATCCATGGCGTGCGCCGACCGAAACGACCGCGCGTGCGATCCGACAGCGCGCCCGCGATCGGTGTCGTCAGCGTACTGAAGACCGAGGTGATGGCGTAGATGACGCCAAGCGTCTGGGCCTTGTGGGCGGGATCCAGGTTTTGGATCTGGTTCGGCAGAAGCACCCCCAGCGCCGAGGCGTAGAGCGTCAGCAGCGTGAAGAACACCATGCCAAGCGAGACGAGCAGCACCCATTTGGCGCGGCCCGTCACCCAGTGCGTAGCATCGGCCTCGGCGGTCTGCGCGGCCGCGAGGATGGCGGCGGGCTCCTCCACCGGCGGGGTCAGACCAGCGCTCATGCCGGACGCTCCCATCGGGGCGCGGGCGGTAGCGTCGCCTCGGTGAGCGGCTCGGCGGCGCGGTGCTCGCGACGCGCCGTCTCGCTCAGCCGCAAACCGTGGCCGGGGCGATCATGCCCGCGGATCAATCCGTCACGGATGACATAGGGCTCTTCCACGAGGTGCTCGAAATTCTGGAAGCTGTACTCCAGCCAGCGCACGCCCGGCAGCGCCAGCGCCATGTTGACGCCGATCTCCAGCATGCTGTTGCCGAACGTCACCTCGACATTGCGCTCGCCGGCCAGCCAGCCCGCGCGCATCACGTCGCTGACCTGGCCGTGGACGTTCAGCATGTCGCACGCCTCGGCCTCGAGGAGTTTGCGCTTGCCCGTCAGGTCCAGATACTCGCCGCTGTTGACGCGGGTATCGGGGCAGGCCAGCCGCAGTCGGCGCAGTCCGTCGAAATCGTCGCGCGGAATGGGATCCTCGATCCAGTAGATGCGATGGCCGGCGCGGGCGAACAGTTCAAGCGCAGCGCGGGTCTCGGCGGCGGTCCACGCCTCGTTCGCGTCGATCATAACCGGGCGGCCATCGTCACCGGTCGCCTTCTTTAGCAGGTCGAGCCGATGCAGGTCTCGCTCCACCTCCGGATGGCCGACCTTGATCTTGTAGCCGCGATAGCCCTGTTCAGCGGCGCGGCCGAACAGCTCGCTGAAGTCGTGGTCGCTGAGGTGATAGTCCAGTCCGCTAGCATAGGTCGGCACGGTCTCGCGCTTGTCGCCAAGCAGCCGCCATAGAGGCAGGTCCATGGCCTGCGCGAACAGGTCCCAGACGGCGTGCTGGATCGCTTCCTCGAACGGCAGCAGCATGCGGCGCACATTGCCACCGCGCGGCCGCGTCACCTGAAGCGCCAGGGACGCGGGCTCGCGTCCGTCGAGCATCGGAAACGCCTCCTGCCGGAACGCCGCCTCGATCCCGGATTCGGACATCAGCGGCTGGAACAGGATCTGCATGAAACCAAGCCCCGTGCGCCCAGCGTCGTCGATAAGCTCCAGGGCGACCAGGTTCGCCTGGGACGCACTCACCTGCGAATCGCCGACGCGGCGGTCCCGCCGAAACTGGAACCGCGACACGCGGAAATCGGCGATTTTTGCACCCGCCATGATGCCTCCCACCTGAGATATCAATTTTCAAGCCGTGACGACTCGACAAGCCAACTGATCGACTTTTGAGCCTCTCGACTTCCTACAAACATGGAAACGGGTCAATAAGAAAGCTCAAAATCGCCTATTGAAATATCACATGCCGTTTTTGATTGACCAGATGCCGGTATTGAGGTAGCAGAACTCCGAACTTCGGGACTAATCCGAAGCCGAAAAAGGGAGGGATCCATGAAGAAGGTCTACTGGTTGTGTGCTGTCGCAATCGGCGCGCTTTCGACCCATGCGCAGGCGCAGGCGCAGGCTGATCCGGCGGCGACCGAAAGCACGGTCGAGGAGGTTATCGTTACTGGCATCCGCGCCAGTCTGCGGTCGTCCGCAACGATCAAGCGCAACGCTTCGCAGATCGTCGACGCCGTGTCGGCGGAAGACGTGGGCAAGTTCCCCGACGTCAATATCGCAGATTCACTCCAGCGCGTGACCGGGGTGGCAATCGACCGGAACGGCGGCGAGGGTCAGTTCATCACGGTCCGCGGCCTTGGCCCGCAGTTCAACACCGTGCTGGTCAATGGTCGCGTCATGGCAACCGACAATCCGGGCCGCGAATTCTCGTTCGACGTGCTGTCGCCGAACATGATCCAGCGTACGGATATCTTCAAAAGCTCGGTGCCGCAGCTGCAGGAAGGCGGCATCGGCGCGACCGTGAACATCATCACCGCCAAGCCACTGGACGGCAAGTCGGGAGCGCATCTGACACTATCGGCGGGCGGCATGTATGACACGCTTCGTAGCAAGGCGAGCCCCGACCTCGCGGGCGTCGCATCCTTCACCAATCAGGACAAAACCTTCGGGGCGGTGGTGTCGGCGTCATACACCAACCGCTACAGCCAGAGCGATCAGTTCATCATTCACGGTTGGTTGCCGGGCGCGCAAGGGCTCATCAACGGCTCCGCGACTTCGACCGGCCTGGGTCCGTCGAGCCTGATCAACAGCCCCAGCAACATCTTCACGCCGCGCGATTCCACCTTCAACCGGTATCTGGAGAACCGCGAGCGCCTCAACGTCGCCTCAACCGTGCAGGCCGCGCTCAGCGAAAGGTTGCTGTTGACTGTCGACGGCCTCTATTCGAAATTCAACGTCAACAATACAGGCCGCACCTTCGGCGCCTTTTACACGCCGCGCTTTATCGGCCTGACGACCAATAGCAACAATACTGTGGTCGGCTTCAATCGGCCCGGTTCGCAGTTCCTGGCCGCCAACCCTGCACTGACTGATCCGTCGCTCGCCGATCAGCGCGTAACCCTGTCTCAGAACGACAACTACGCTTCCTATGCCAATCGCTTCACCAACAGCTACCAAGTCGGTGCAAATCTGAAATGGAGCGTCACCGACGCTCTCGACCTGAAGCTCGACGTTTCGACCACCGAGGCCAAAAACCGCACCCCCAACGCCTTCGTCGTCGTCGGTTCGCTGGCGCAGACCTCGCCACGATGGGATCTGGGTGCTGGCGCCGACATGCCGATCCTTACGAATCTCGGCCCCATCACCAACCCCGCCCTGATGCGGGCGCACTACACGTCCATAGGCGAGGGCAAGGTTCGCGATCGCGGATCGGAGTTTCACCTCGACGGAGAGTATCGCAACCCGGACGACGGTGTCTTCAGGTCCGTTCTATTCGGCGTCGCCTACAACCAACGCCACAAGGTCCGCAGCAACGCCGACAATTCGGACACGGTCTGCACATACTGCGGCTATGACATCCCCATCCCGACCGCGCTGTTATCGGCCTATACGATGAGCGATTGGCTGCCCAACGCATCGGGCAGCGACAAGGCCCCGGTCAATTTCCTCACCTACGATCCGAAGGCGATCATCGCCTATCTGTCGCAGCCGGCGATCCTCGCCGCCGCGCGGCAGGGCCGCACTGCAGCCCAGCAGGCGGCGGTGGCGGCGACGCAATTGGCCCTGCCTGGCGGCCCGTTCGGCTTACGCGATCGCCCCGGCCAGCTGCTCGACGTGGAGGAGGAGGTGCTCGCCGCCTATCTCAACATTGGCCTTGGCGGCTCGCGCTGGTCGGGCAACGTCGGCTTACGCTTCGCCGATACGGCCGTCCTGTCGAAAGGATTCGGACAGGCGATCCTGGCGATTTCGGTCAATCCCGGCGACGACAATCTGAACTTCACGTTCGCCAACCCAGCCGCCGTCAGCGTCCGCAATCACTACAAGAACCTTCTGCCATCGGCTAACTTTCGCTACGATCTGACCGACAACATGCTGCTTCGCGCAGCAGCGTCGCAGACGGTTACGCGCCCGACCCTGACCGATCTTGGCGTCGACAACAGCTATACGGGGCGTATCACCGCCGCAGTGTCCAGCGGCGGCAACCCGGGCCTGCGTCCATTCAAGTCCGCCAACTATGACCTGTCCTACGAGTGGTATCTCTCGGACGTCAGCTATGTGAGCGTCACCGGCTTCCACAAGAAGTTCTCGGACTTCCTTGAGGCCCAGACGCTGCCCGTTCCGATCGGTCAGTTCACCTTCCAGGACACCCGCACACGCAACGGCGCGACCGGATCGGTTACGGGGCTGGAGGTCGGCGGGCAGCTTTCTGCCGATCAATGGGCCTCCGGCTTCCTCGGCGGCTTCGGCGTGGCGGGCAATTACACCTACGTCAGCAGCAACGCCAAGCGCGCCACATCGACCAACAACAGCTGCGGCTACAACGGGCTGTCGCCCCATTCGGCCAATGGCAGCGTGTTCTACCAGAAGTACGGCGTACAGGCGCGCATGTCCTACAACTGGCGCTCGGCGTTCCTGCGGACCTGTTTTAGCGACTATGGGCAGCCTGAAAATCGCCGCGCCTATGGGCAACTGGACTTCAGCGCCTCCTACGATGTTACGCCGGCGATCCAGGTGTATGTTCAGGGCGTGAACCTTACGAACGAGTACATCTACGACTACTCCGTATTGCAGGAGAGAGTGAAGAACATACAGGACACTGGCTCTCGGTATACTTTCGGAGTTCGCGCTTCATTCTAGCCTCCCCCGCTTGAAATTTTCTTCCTCCCCCGCCTCAGCCCGGTGACAACGTCACCGGGCTGCTTTTTTGCGGCGCTCCAGGGCGCCTTCTTCTTGAAGCAACCCGTGCGCGGCGTGCGAAACGCCGAATTGATCCTAGCGACTGGCCAAGGCCTTGACCTGGACGGCGTCGTGATATCCCCCCGGAAACATCCCAGTCCAACGCCAAGCCTCTTCCCCCAAGACCGCAGCCTTGCGCGAGCTCCTCGCCCCCTCCCCCCGCGCCGCCTAACCGAGCATCGGCGGCGCGGCGCTTGTTCCGGGAACGCAAAACGGCGAGGCCACCGCGGGTGGCCTCGCCGTTCGAGCTCGTGGGTCCAGCGCCGCCTCGCGACGGCGCCGCCCTTTCCCGTCTAGCGGAAACGGTAGCGTAGGGTCGCCATGACCTCGCGCGGCTGCAGGACGTTTCCCTGGCCGGCCGGCCCGGAGTTGATGTCGTAGAGGCGCTTGTCGGCGACGTTCTTGACCCCCAGCAGCGCCGACCATTTCATCGCGTCGTAGCCAAGGCTCAGATCGATGCGAGCCTGGCCGGGATTGGCTAGGTCGCCCACCGCGCTTCGGCCGATCTGCTTGCTGCGAGCCTGCACGCCGCCGCCGGCCCACCAGCCCAACCCATCGTTACCGAAGTTGTAGGTCGCCCAGAGGGTGAACTGGTGATGGGCATAGGGCGTGTTCGCCTGATATCGCGGATCGACCTTCTTGTCCGTGTAGGTGTAGGTCGTGCGCAGTTCGAGGCGCGGCAGAACCTGGCCCGAAACCTCGAACTCCACCCCTTTTGACGTCACGCCGGGAATGCTGACGTAGCAAACCTGGCTGGCGCCCTGGCAGATGACCAACGGCCAAGGATTGTCAGGATCGGGATTGGCGACGTTCTTCTGTTCGATCTGGAACAGGGCGGCCGTGGCGGCGATCCGCTTGTTGAGCAGCAGCGCCTTGGCGCCCAGCTCGAACTGCTGCGCCTCCTCCGGCGCGACCGCCCCGCCGCCGACCACGAACTGCCCTTGGTTCGGCTTGAAGCCCTTGGAGGCGTTTCCGTAGAGCGAGAGCTCCGGCGTCAAGCGATAGACCACGCCCAGCGAGGGCAGCGTCTTCTCGAACGGCTCGACCGGCGGCGCGTTCAGTTGGGCGAAGTCGTACTTCATGCGGCGGACGCCGGCCAGGACGACTAGCTTGCCCCAGGTCAGCTGGTCCATGAGCAGGACGCCGCTCTCCTTTGGCCTGGCGCCGCCCGACACGCCGGTTCCGGGAAAGCCGAAGATCGGCCCCAGGTCCGCCGTTCGATCCCGGGTGACGCCGGTCTGCATGTTGGTGCTGTAGAGCGCGGCTGGTCGCTGGGAGATCAAAGCCTCGTTCTGGATGTCGTCATAGGCCAGCAGCAGGCTGTGGGAAATGGGCCCGGTCGCGAACTTGCCCTTCAGCTCGTACTTGAGCGACTCAACCGTGGCGTCGGTCGTCCCATAGACGCCGAGCACGAGAGCTTCTGGATAAGGGACCAGGGCGTACAGCGCGAACGGCGTCGGGACCGTGTTGTTCCGATGCTGCAGATCCTTGGTGTATCGGATGGCGAAGTTCCAGTCGGCGTTGATCGGTTGCTCGACGGCGATGGTCGTGGTCTTGGCCTCGATGTCACGGTGACCGTTCTTTGGTCCGTAGGCCACGATCGGAAGATCACCGCTCAGCTTGGTGTCGCCGGGACGTCCGATCACCAAGAGCTCCGGCGCGGTTCGCAGCTTCTGGTATTCGTACTGCGCGGTGACCTCGGTGCCCAGGCGCGGGACCTTGAATGTCACCGACGGGGCGATGTAGTTGGAGCCGCTGCCGACATAGCCTGCCGCGTTGTGATCGGAGTTCTGCGTCGACGCGACCAGCCGGGCCCGGATCGTGTTGTCGGCGTTGAGCGGACCGCCGATGTCCATGCCGACATCATAGTAGCCGCGGCTGCCGACGCTGGCGGTGACCTGACCGGTCGGCCGGTTGGGCGGCGTCTTGGTGATCACGTTGACAACGCCGCCGTAGCCCGCGTTAACGCCGGCGATGATGGCTTCGGGGCCCTTGACGACCTCCACGCGCGAAATCGCCACGATCGGCAGGTTGTTGGAGCGACCATCCGCCCCCAGGGTGCCGTTGCGCATGATGTTGGCGCTGAAGCCGCGCATCGAGAACGACCCCTCGATGCCGCTGTTGACGCCGACGACATTGGCGGCGGCGTCAGCCAGGGTGATGGCCTGTTGGCGCTCGATCAGGGCTTCGCTGATCGTGCTGACCGAAAGCGGCACCGTCATCGGATCGGCGTCGATGCGCGTGCCGGTGCGGTTGCGGTCGGAAAGGTGAGAGACCGCCGTCGAGGTCACCACGACCTCGCTGACCGTGGACTCCTTGGCCGGGCAGCCGGCCGTGCGGCTGACGATCACCGCGCCGTCGGCGCACGCCATCGCCGAAGAGCCTTCCAGCAACCGGTCCAGCGCCTGCCGGGGCGACAGGGCCCCCTGGACACCCTGGGTCGTGGCCCCGGCTAGGTCGCCATCGACGCGAACGTGGCGGCCGCTGGCGGCCTCATAGGCGGTCAGGGCGGTCTTCAGGTCGCCGGCCGGAATGGCATAGTTGCGCTGCTGCGCGGACGCGGCCGAAGCCGCAAAGACGAGCGCTCCACACAGTGCCGTGGTGGCCAGGTAGGAGCGAATGGAGACAGACTTTTTCATCGTTGTATTCCCCTCTGTCGCGACACCCCCTTCGTCGCGTTCAAAAGAGAAAACGGGTGGGTCCATCAAATCCCGCAACGGCGCCAGGGGATCTGTGGACACCACGTCCACTGCGCCTTCTGGCGACGAAATCTGGCGTGCCGTCCGCCGCCGCGAGGCGGAAAGCGGCCGAAAAAAACGCCGCGCGATGGGGTTCGCGCGGCGCTCCTGCCGTCCGGCCAGCTGGGGTCCGACCAGACGGCAAGCTTGAGTGCGGATGCTAGGGGCCAGCGCTCCGTCCACCCCGCGCGCAGGCGTCCAGGATGGTCTTGAAGGCCGCCGGGCCGCGGTCCGCCAGCAGCGGCCGCATCTCATCCTCGAAGAAGGCGAACAACGCCTTCTGGTCTTCGACCAGGCCCTTTTCTTCCATGCAGGCTTGGGTTCGAGCTTGGACATGGGCCTCGTGGGCGGCGAGGTCCGCGGGAGAGGCGTCGGTTGGCGGCGCGCCCAACGCCTTCCAGGTCTGCGCCATGCAGTGACGCAGCGCTTCGAAGAGTTCGTCCTGGCGCGCCAGCGGCCAGCCGTGGGCGACGCCGCGCTCATTGTTGACGGCGCGCTCCCAGGCGACCCAGACGTCGCCGCCCAGAGTCGGCGCTGTGGTTGGATCCCAGGCCATGGAAGCCATGACAGCCGCGTACCCGGCCTGGTCGGAACCCAACGGGCCCGCAGCGAGCAAGGCCTTGCGCAGCTCGCGCCAGGTTTTCGCCGTCGGCGGCGCAGAACCGCCCTGTCGGATCGCTTCGGCGATGGCCTGCGCCGGCGCGAAGGCCGGCGTCTGGCGAAGGCGCGAGGCGGGACCATAGCCAGGGTGGCTCCAGACGCTGAGCAGCCAGTCGCGCACGATGCCGTCCGCGTCGGCTCCGGGCTCGACGGCCGACAGGGCCTGGCTGATGGCCGCCTCGCGCGGCCCGGCGTCCCGCGGCATGATCACCAGGCTCAGGAAGCTGGCGGTCAGTCCATAGTTTTGCGCCAGAGCCTCGCGCTCATCGGTGGTGGCTTCGATGTTCCAGCCGGGGTGCCCGCCCGCCTTGAGGTCTGCCAGCGCCTGGGCCTTCAGCCTCGGGTCGCCGTTGAACGCGCCCGTTCCGCTCACGCCGCATCCCCAAGGTTGGCTTCGATCATCTGAGCCATCGCGCCGCGCGTCTGCATCCCCAGGAGCCTAGCCTTCAGTTCGCCGCCAACGAACATGAAGAGCTGGGGAACGCTGCGAACATTGTACCGCTCCGCAAGGTCCGGCGAGCGATCGGTGTCGACTTTCACGACACGGACCTCGCCATCGTATTCTTGGGCCACCGACGCCAGGGCCGGCTCCATGACGCGGCAAAGGCCGCACCCGTCATTGGTGAATTCCACGATCACGGGGATCTGCGCCCCCAGGACCTCGGCCTGGAATCGGGCCTCCCCGACCTCGGGAAAATCGACCATCGCCTGCTCCAGATAACCATCGCCGGGCGCGCTTAGGCACGGCGGCGCAAAGGGCTTTCGGCGCGTTCCGGCCTCTCGGCCGGTGACGCCCATCCTGAGACAAAACGGGTGGGGACCGGCGCTCCCACAACGCCAAGCCCGCGCCGAGCAGTTTATTTTCGCAAGGCTTGCCGTGCGCGTTTGTCGGCCCTAGACGTGCCTCGGCATCAAGAGTTGGGCCTGACCCAACGCCAACCTGCCTACCCGGGCAAGGTGGTGGTCCCCGCAGGGACGATGCGGCCGATGATCGGCAACGAAACGGGACCAGACCGCGCCCTTTCGTCAATCCTAGCGAGGGCCTGGCCATGACCGCGACCGAAGACAACCTCGAGCTCCTGATCCCCGGAGCCCAACTGACCCATCTCCTGACCATCGTCAGCGACGATGGTCTTCGCAGCCTGAAGACGGTGATCGACACTATTGATCGGGAAGGCGCGACATTGCATGGCGCCAACCTCGCACGCCTTGGACCGTCAATGGTCCATCGCATCCGGATCGGCGGGATCAGGGCCTCGGCGGCCCGGGACGTCGCGCGGCGGCTGGAGAACTTGTCCGGCGTCACGCGGGTCAGTGTCGAGCACTACGTCTCGCGCGAACCTGATAGCGCTCGATGAGCCGGCTGCGCGCCCTTCGCTGCAGGTTGGCGACTGGCTGCACGATAACTTGCCGGTGGGTGCAACCTTCCGCGCGAGCTCTTGCGATCTCCCGCCAATTCTTGTGAAGGCGGCGCAAATCGCGCCGCCAGACATGGGCGATGCGATGCGCATGACCCTCCCCGCCAGTTGAGGTGTCGCTGCGCCGCCTCGCCGCCAGCCGCGTCCCGCGAACTCGCCACCGGCTGGCGGCGACTTTCTCCAGACCAACCGCCCCCAGGAGCAGGCATGCACGTCGAGTTCATCACACCAGACGCCCTGATCGAGTCTGAAGGCGCTATCGCCGCCCTGGTCTTCTCCAAGCGCGAACGCTCCGAGCACGCCCAAAGACTAGACGCTGTTTCGGGGGGCGCATTGACGCGCGCGATCGCCGCCGATCGTTTCACTGGCGACAAGGGACAGGTCCTGTCGGTCCTGCCGCCCGGCGACCTGAAAGCCGCTCGCGTGGTGCTGGTCGGTGTCGGCGACGCCGCCGGGTTGGACTCTGGAGCGATCGAGGTCGCCGCCGCAACGGCCTACAATGGCGTCAAGGATAGCGGGATCGGCGAGCTTGTCCTGGCCTTGGACAGCGATCCAGCCATGGCCGCCAGCGCCGCGTTCGGCGCTCGGCTCGCCGCCTACCGGTTCGCCAAGTATCGCACCAAGCTGGAAGACGAAAAAAAGCCCTCCGTCACCCTCGTGAAGGTGGTGGCCAACGACGTCACGGCGGCGCGGGTCGCCTACATGGAACTCTCGGCGCTAGCGGACGCCATCGAGTTCAGCCGTGATCTGGTCTCCGAACCGCCCAACGTTCTCTTTCCCGGCGAGTTCGCGGGTCGGGTGAGGGACCTAGAGCGGCTGGGTCTGGAGGTGGAGGTCCTTGGCGAGACCGAGATGGCCGCCCTCGGAATGGGAAGTTTGCTTTGCGTTGGGCAGGGCAGTGCGCGGGAGAGCCACTTGGTGGTGATGCGCTGGAATGGGGCGGCGGCCTTGGACAGTCCCGTCGCCTTCGTGGGCAAGGGCGTCTGCTTCGACAGCGGCGGCCTCTCCATCAAGCCGGCCCCTGGTATGGAGGACATGAAGTGGGACATGGGCGGCGCGGCCGCAGTGGCCGGGCTGATGCACGCGCTCGCCGGACGCAAGGCCAAGGTCAACGCCGTCGCCGTTCTGGGCTTGGTCGAGAACATGCCCGATGGCCGAGCGGTGCGACCTGGCGACGTCGTCACCTCCATGTCCGGCCAGACGATCGAGGTTATCAACACGGACGCCGAGGGTCGCCTCGTGCTCGCCGACGCCCTCTGGTACTGTCAGGATCACTTCAAGCCACGCGCGATGATCGATTTGGCCACCTTGACCGGCGCCATCGTCGTGGCCTTGGGGTCCGACTACGCCGGCCTTTTCAGCAACGATGACACCCTGTCCGGAGCTCTGCTGAGCGCGGGAGTCGACGAACGCGAACTCCTCTGGCGCCAGCCCCTGCCCGCAGCTTACGATAAGCAGATCGACAGCATGATCGCCGACATGAAGAACATCGGCGGCAAGGGCGGCGGGTCGATCACCGCGGCGCTCTTCCTGCAGCGGTTCGTGGCGGGTGTGCCTTGGGCCCATATCGACATCGCCTCGACGGCCTGGCGCAGCCCCTCGATAGACCCGACCGTGCCGGAGGGCGCATCCGGCTTTGGCGTACGTCTCCTCAACCGCCTCGTGGCCGATCTGTACGAGGCTTGATCGTATCCTCGTCGCCATCCGCGCGGCGGGGCGCCTGCGGGCCGCTCATGAGCGACACTAATATGAGCAGGCGCCCGCTCGACCAAGGGACCGGCGCTCAGCAAGAAGATCACTTGCAGGACCAACGAAATGCAACCTAAGCAAGATACTGATCAATAGGGCGAGCGGCTCGGCAACGCTTTCGGAATTATATTCTTTTTAACCCGACATGAAAGGAATGAGATTCTTCCTAACAAGAGGCTTCTACTGAGCGAAGTCTTCCAAAGCGATCAACTGCGGCAGTTTGCCTGCATTGCGACCCTGCCAAGAAAGTGTCATGGTCCTGGTGTCTGCTACTGCAATAGGGAGGCGGACAGACTCGATTTCCGGACCTCGGGAGGCGACGATCCGTCCGTCGGCGAAAGCAGGAGCGAGATTTGGCCCGCCGCCGCGCGGCCGTACTTCCTGGCTGGCGTCGCGCCCCCCCGGCGAGCACCGCACCCTGCTCTTTCAGCGACGCATGGCCGCACTCAAGGATCGCGGCGCGACTTGGGAACGGCTGATGGCCGACGACGGCGGCCGACAGCCTAGAGAACCAAAGGCGCCCTGGGCGCTTGCCCTCGGGGTCGTGGGCCTTGCCCATCTGGCCTTGATTGCGGCGGCGGCCTACCAGTCGCTCGGCGAGAGCGGCCCAGCGCCGGGCACTGGCGCCAAGACTTTCGACGTGGTCATGCTGCCCTCCTGGCCGCAACCAGGCGAGACGCGGAAGGCCAGCCTCGGCAACCGGCCTGGCGGTTCCTCCGACGGCCATGCGGCCATGGCCGCGCAGACCACCTTGGCGACGCGCGCACCGCTCGATCTGAAGGCTCCGACGGTCGCATCAAGCGTCGATGACGCCCGGATCGCGATCGACACGACGCCCAATGTCCCGGCGGCGCAAGCGCGCGGGGCGACGGCGGTGATCGATATCGCGCCCAACACGCCCAGCGCCGCGGCCTCGATCTGGGAGGGCGAGGTCATCGCTAAGCTGGCCTCTGTCACGCGCTATCCGGCCAAAGCCCGCTTCGACAAGCTGCAGGACACCGTCATGGTCCGGCTCACGCTGGATCGCGGGGGGCGGGTGCTTGCCGCGCGCATCCTGCAGAGCCGCGGCTACGCCATTCTGGATAATGAGGCCCAGGCTCTCGTCAAAAGAGCCTCACCCCTGCCGGCGCCCCCCTCGGACATGGCCGGGGAGACGATCGAGCTGATCGCGCCCATTAATTTCGTTCTTCGGCGCTCATGATGCGGGCGTGCGACCAGCCATCACGTGAGAAGCCGCGCGACCGGATCGACCGGTCGGCGAGGAGGGTTCGACGTTGAGCACGGCATTGACCCAGGAGGACCTGCACGCGGTTTTTACCGACGTGCGTGGCGATCTCGAACGGATGCTTCGGCGCAAGGTGCGCGATCCCCACCTTGCCGCCGACCTGACCCAGGAAACATTCCTTCGGCTTAGGCGCATCACCGCGCCGCTGCCCGATCGGAACCAGGCGCGCCTATATCTTTTCCACATCGCCAAGAACCTCGCGACCGACCACCAGCGCAAGGAAGGGCGTCGCAACGAACTGCTGGAAGGCGCTGTCGCCCTGTTCGAGGACTACCAGCCTACGCCGGAGGAATCCGTGCTGGCCAAGGACCAAATGCGGGTTGTCGAGGCGGCATTGGAGGAACTGCCCAAGCACTGCCGGGACGTGCTCTTCATGAGCCGGCTTTTAGGCATGAGCCATGGCGAGATCGCCACCGAGCTCAAGGTCAGCAAGAGCCTGGTGGAAAAGTACGTTGTCAAGGCCGCGCTCTACTGCCGCGCACGGCTGGAGTCGCTATAAACGCCGCGCTGAATTGCGAATTCGCGTCAACCCAACCGTTTATAGTGCATGCAGCCTCCCCAAGCGCCTGAAGCCAGCAACGACCACGGCCCGGTGGACGCCCTTGCCGAGCAAGCGACCCATTGGGTCGTGCGGTTGACGAGCGGTGAAACGACGAGCGACGAGGTCGCCACGTTCAGGCGTTGGCGCGACCAGAGCCCCGAACACGCCGCGGCGCTCGCCAAGGCCCGCCGCGACTGGCTTCTGCTGGGTCATGGTTTCGACGCGCTTGCGGAGCAGGCTTCGCCCCCTCGCCGGCGGGCGTTTCGATATGCCGCGATCGCCGCGGGCTTCTTGGCTTTTGTCGCCGTCGGCCAGCAGGCCCTGACGCACTTCAACCATGACTACGTGACCCGCGCGGGCGAACGACGCACGGTGGCCCTGGCCGATGGCTCGACCATGGTGATCGGCGCGCGCAGCGCCGTGGACGTCAGGTTCAACGCCAACCGCCGATCGGTGGACCTGGTGCGAGGTTCGGCCTATTTCGACGTCGCGCGCGACGGCGCCAAGCGGTCATTTTCCGTGACGGTCGGCGACAGGGTCATCCGCGACATCGGCACGGCTTTTGGCGTGCGCAAAGCCGGCGCTGGGGGCGAGGTGGTCGTGGCGCAAGGCGAAGTCCAGGTCACGGGAGACCGACAGGCCGCGCCGCTGCGGGTCCGTCCGAACCAGGCCGCCAACTTCGGCCCTGGCGTCCTGCCCGCCATCCGGTCGGTCAACGCGGCAGACCAGCTTCTCTGGATCGATGGACGTCTGGTGATCGCCGACGCGTCGCTCTCCGACGCCGTCCGGCAGATCAACCGCTACTACGGGGGCCGGATCATCCTCCTGAAAGCGGACGATAGCCAAAGGCGCCTCAATGCGGTCATCGACCTCGACAACGTCGACGGCTGGCTCAATTCGCTCGACCGCGCGGGCGTGGCCAGGGTTTCGCGGATCGGATCGACGGTCATTCTCCGCTAAAGACAATCGTCGCCTAGGCGTCGGCCCAGGCCTACCGGACCGGCCGCACGCCGCCGCCTTCGCCCACCCCCACCAGAGCGACCTTCAAGTACCCCGATCGGCCGATGAGGCCCATGAGCCTCATCAGGTCGCCATAGGACACCGTCCGGTCCGCGCGGACCAGGATGCGAACCTTGGTGTCGTTCTTCGTCGCCCTGTCCAATGCGGTCGCCAGATCCTCCTCCGACACGCTGGCCTCTCCCACCGAGATCGACAGGTCCTTTTGCAAGGTGACATAGACCGGCTCGGCCTGAGGCGCCGGCTCGGCGCCGGAACTGGAGGGAAGTTCTACGGGCACATCGACAGTCGCCAACGGGGCGGCGACCATAAAGATGATCAACAGCACCAGCATCACGTCGATGAACGGCGTGACGTTGATGTCGCTGACATCGGCGAATTCGTCGTCTTCGTCGAGCTGAGCTCCCATGGCCTATGCTCCCAGGATCGCCGTCAAACCCTCCCCGGAAGACCGCCCCCCTCATGCGCGCCAGCGGCCAGCCGGGTGTCGAGCTCCAGGCTCAACAAGCAACTGGCCAGACCGCTGGCCTCGACGACCTGGCGCCGATAGCCGGCCAGGGCGCGGGCGAGGACATTGTAGAACAGCACCGCCGGGATCGCGGCCGTCAGGCCCATCGCCGTGGCCAGGAGCGCCTCGGCGATGCCTGGGGCGACGACGGCGAGACTGGTGGTATGCGATTTGGCGATGCCGATGAAGCTGTTCATGATCCCCCACACCGTGCCGGCCAAGCCTACGAACGGTCCCGTCGAGCCAATGATGGCCAGCATGCTGAGGCCCGCGGCCATCGCCTGCACCGAACCGGAGGTCACGCTTAGCAGCCGCGTGGCGTAGCGCGATTTCAAGCTGTCCACCGCGCCGGGCGCACCAAGGTCGGGCGCGCGATCCATTTCGCTGCGCGCCAATTCGATCATCATCACGACGCTGGGATGACGCACCTGATCGACCGCACCGAGCGTGACCGCCGCCTCCAGGATGTTCAGGTCCGCGTCGAGACGTTTTCGCGCCGAGGCGATCTGCGCCAGCTTGGCGATGAAGATGGTCCAGGCCGTCAAGGAGGCGGCGAGCAAGAGGATCATCACGATCTTCACCACCGGATCGGCCGCGGCGAACATGGCGGTGATGCTCAGGTCGCTGGGCGGAGCGCCGAGGACCGCAGCCGCGGCCGGCCATGGGGTCCAAGCCACGCACGGGCCGAGCCACCAGGTCCTGATCACCAACATCCTCGCGCCGCTGCGCCGGCGATCGTCGCACCTCACAGAGCCTCTCCACCCAAGCTGTCGCCCTCCGCGAACGGCCAGACCGCCCCGCCTGTGATCGCATCGCCCTTGACCGGCGCGCACCATCTTCGCGCCATGGGCATTCGCTCCGTGCGAGGACATGTTTCGAAGTCTCAATATCTTGCTCGCAATGAGATCAACAGGGCGCGTGGTTCGCCATAAAAGTTGGCTTGGGTCGTCTGGCCTGCGGTGACGTAGTAGCGTTTGTCAGCCAGGTTCGTCGTCAGCACGGAAACCTCCAGCTTTTCTGTGATCCGGTAGGCGACGCGCAGGTCGACAACGGCATGGCTCGCCTGTCGCGTCGTGACAGGCTGCAGTAAGCCCGGACACGGGCCGAGATCGACGTGAACGACAGCGCAGACCAGTCCTCTAGCGCCGCGCGCGGATTCGAAACGCAGCCCCCCGCTCAGGTCCCATCCTCGCAGCTTCGCCTTTAGCGGGCTGAACGTCGCCCACAGTTTCGCCGAATGTTTCGGCTGTTGCGAGGAGAGAGGTCCCTCGCCCAGGGTGTCACGTCGGTACGCCGCCCCCAGAGCGTTGTCGTTGTACCCATAGCTGGCCTGAACCTGCCAGGCCGGGGCGATCTGGCCAGAAAACTCAAGATCCACACCACGGCTAGTGCGCGCGCCGTCGCCTATGTAGCAGCAGCCTGGGATCACGTCGTTGACCAGGCTTGGATCGGCGACGGCCACATGGATTTGGCGCGTGTCGTAGGCGGTCAGGGCGAAATTGGCCTTACCGTCCCATAGGGCGCCTTTGAACCCGGCTTCTAGGGTTCTGCCAGAACTGGGCTTGATCGCTTGCCCCGATACGGCCCCATATTCGACGTTGCTTCCGAATATCTCAGCGTAGCTGACATGCAGGTTGAGATCATCGGCCAAGGCGTAGGTCAGGCTGACGCCGGGCGTAGGAACCGCGCGGTAGGCGCGCGCTATACGGACCACCGCCTCAGGGCCACCGGCCGGCGCGCTACGGCTGACGCTCCGGTAGGTGTAGGACGTCAACCTCGTCCCCGCAGCCAGGGTCAGCCGCTCGCGGATTGCGAACTCGGCCCTGACGAACATTGCGCGCTGAAAACGGCGGATCGAGGTTTCCACGACGGTTGGGCTGTCGAAGGCGGGGGCGCTGGCGCCAAGTTCGGCGGGCTCGAAGTCCGCGATCTCGAAAGTCTGCTGAAGCAGCTGGACCTTGCTCTGGCCCTTGGTGCGCGAGTCGCTGGCGTCCACCCCAAAGATGATCGTACCTTTGCGCCCAAAAGCGGAAACGTCCCCGAGGAGCGTGAGATCGGCGGTGTTCTGCGTGAGCGGCAGGTTGATTTGATACGCGGCGACCTGGACGCCGAGAGCCGGGGCCCCGGGAACCACGATCGTTTCCACGCTCGACATCAGCACTGGAGCGTTCTTGCGGACATAGTCGTAGTTGGCCGCAAGTCGCCAGCCGCGGCCAAGGCGATGCTCGACCGCGCCGAATACTTCGCTTTGCATGAGGTCGCTGACGCTCCAGGCCGGAGCCAGGTTCAAGCCGCGCGGCAGGGCCAGGTCGGCCCCGTCAGACGCACGCGGAAGGCCATATCGGTTTTCGCCGTGACCGATCCGACGCACGTACGAGGCGCCTGCCCGAAACAGGGTGTCGCTATCGACATCGACCTCCGCCACGCCGTAGATCAGGGCGTTGGCGCGTCGAGCGGTCTCGTAGAAAAAGTCGCGCTTCTGATAGTCGGCCACCAGACGTGCGCGCGCACGGCCTTGTGCCGCCAGGGGGCCGGTCGCATCGACCTGGACATGGCGATTGGTCCAAGATCCCCATTCGGCAAGAGCGGAAAATTGCGGCTGATCGAGGGGCCGCTTTCGAACAAGATTGATGACGCCGCCAGGATCGTTTGCGCCCACCTGCAGGCCGTCTGAGCCTCGCAGCACCTGGACACTGTCATAGGCGGCCAGGTTGACGCCGCCGAACGGGTCGAAGTCGACGAGCTCGGGGTAGGAACCTGCCGCACCGCCGTCGATCTTGATGGCCTTGACATCGAAGCCGCGCGACTGAGCGCTAATGCGGCCCGCCGTACCCACCACCACGGTGACGCCCGGGATCGCCGACAGAGCCCCGGCCAGGTCGCTCACGCCTTGCTGGTCCAGCCGCTCACGTGTCAGCACGCTTACCGCTTGGGGAGCATCCCAGACTGCGGTTGGCTGCCCACGCGAGATCGTAGTGACCCAGCGTGTCGCCAGGCTCTCGGTGCCCTCGGTGGCCGTGCGATCAGAGCTGCCGTTGTCGCCAGCGCCGGGACCGAAAGGCTCGGCCTCGAGGCGCCCCTCCACCTGCACCGCGCCGATCACGCGCACCGGCGCGGTGGCGCGTTCCAGGGTGATGGTCCCATTGCCCAGGTCGCGCCAGATGACGCCGGTGCCGTTCAGGAGCTGGGCAAGCGCCTCACCCTGCGTCATGCGGCCACGAACCGGCTTGGCGACGATCTCTCGACCGGTTCGCGCGTCCACCACGAGCTGGACGCCCGCTTGTTGTGAAAAGACGACTATCGCCCTATCCAGCGGCCCTGCGGCGATGTCGAAATCTTGCAGCGTCTGCGCCGAAAGGAAAGCAGACGGCTGGGCCGCCGCTTGAGCGGCCGCCGCCGAAGACAGGAGGCCAAGGGCGGCGCCCAACAGCCACCCTCTCGCGGGTGACCGCCTCATTGTCATCGCCGGTCTGGAAGACGCCATTTCCGTTCGTGTCTCACGCGCGTTCGCGACTGTGCAGCAGGCTTGTCATCTCGTCACGCCTTCTGCGCGTCAGCACGGAGCCAGCTGGGCAAGCAAGCGCGCCGGTCAGTGCAGGACCCGGGATCGGATGCGACGAAGTGACTTGGCCTGTACGCCGAACCGAGCGCGGAACAGCCGCGAGAAGTGCGACAGACTGGAGAAGCCGACGCCATAGGCGATCTGGGAGACGCGCTCGTCGGTGCGCATGAGACGGTGCTGGGCGGTCACCAACCTAACCTCGGTCAAAAAAGCGCTGAAACTGGTGCCATAGGTCGCGCAGGTCTTGTAGATCGTGCGAACCGAGCACTTCAGGCTCTTGGCCGCGTCCGTCGCCGACAGCCCCGGCTGGTCGAGGTTGCGCGCGATAAATCCAAGGATCGCCCCCATGCGCCCCGAGGCGCGCAGCATTGCCTTGTCGGGATCCACGCAGGCCGCCAAGGCCGATCGCATAAGATCGGCGATCATTTCCAGGCCACGCGCCGCTCCCGCGTCATCGCCGTCCTCCAGCTCGAAAACCGTCCGGGCGAGTTGGGCGATAATCTCTGCAGCGAAAAAATCGCGGCCGACATACAGATCCGGGAGGATCAGGAAGCGGTCCAGAAACCGCTGCATGGCCCACCATGCCGGTAGTTCTACGACCATCAACTCAATCTCGTCGACCGCATCGAACGTCATTGGCAGCCAGGCGCAGCCCACGAAGATGTCGCCGGCGGACAAGGTGCGGCGGTGTCCCCACTGGCCGATGGTGAGGTTGCCCGCCCGCATGAAGACGAGATGGGTGTTGAAGGCGCCGGCCTCGCCGTTGCCGCCGCCGAGCGTACAGGTGAAAGGCCCGCACCGCAGCTGGTGGATCTTGGCGACATCGCGTTGCACCCCGACGGCGGACCACCCCTCGCCTTGGCTCTCCCCGCCAAGCGGCGCGGACATGAAGATGGACGTGATCAAGGCTGGGATCGCGGGCATGGATCGCCTGATCGGCCGGGCGACAGGCCGGGCCGATCCTTGGCTCGCGTCACGCAGCGGCAAGAGACGCCGCCTTGGCCAGCTCGAGCAACTGCGCCTGCATGGCCTCGCGCCAGGCGGCGACCTTGGCGTTGATCCGAACTCCGCGCGCATCGGAACGCGCCTTCAACGCCTTGCCCGCGGGATCCCCGTCCCACAGCCTGCCCATCTCGGCTTGGAAACGCTCGTAGGCCTCGGCATTCCCGGGCTTCAGGTCCGGCACGGCGGCCGCGGCCGCCTCGTGGTGAGTCCGCATGGCTGTGAAAAGGGCCTGGTTCTCTTCCTCGGTCATCGTGTCAGGACCGGCCGCCGCCGCATCCGTCATGACCTGGGAGCTCCAGACCAGCATGGCGTCCTGGGCCGCGCCTGGCGCCTCCTCCAGGTCCCAGGCCAGGGAAAGAACCAGGTCGACCGCGGCTTCCGGCGCCTGCTCGCAAGCCCGAGCTTTGGCCAAGGCGGCGCGCGCCGCACGCCAAGTCTTCTTGTCGACGCGGGCCGTCACCGAAGCGCGGACAAGGTCGATGATCGCCTCGCCGGCCGCGAGAACGGACCCCAACGGCAGACGCTGGGCGACACCATGGGCAGGGTCGGTCCAGGCCAGCAGCAGAAAGCGCCGCGCCAGGGCGCCTGTGTCGGCGCCAACAGGCAGACTTTCGAGAACAGACCCATAGAAGGGCAACGACGCGTCCGTCGCGCCAAAGCCGCCCAGGGCGGGCATGAGGCGCACGAAGGCCGGATGCAGTCCGTAGGTTTGGGAGATCGGCGACAAGTCGCCCTCGAAAGCGGCGTTGGTGAGCCAGCCCGAATAAACCGGACCCTTGGCGGCGATGTCGGCGATCAGGGCCTGCTTGGTGGCCTCGTCGCCATAGGCTGCAAAGCGCGTCATTGGCCGCCCTCGGCGAACGGCTCCAGCACCGAGGCGAGCTTGCCACGCGAGACCAGCCCGCTGAAGCGTTCCACCGCTTCGCCATCCTTAATGACGATGAAGGTGGGCACGCCCTGCACGTTGTAGCGCTCGGCGATCGTCGGCTCCTGGTCGATATCGACCTTCACGAAGGCGATCTCGCCCTCGAACTCCCGGGCGGCGTCCTCGAGCGCGGGGACCGAGGCCTTGCACGGGCCGCACCAGACCGCGTGGAAGTCGATCAGGACGGGGATGTTCGACGCGAGGACCTCGGCCTCGAACTCGGCGGTCGTGACGTCTTTCAACAGGGACATCTTGGTCCTTTTCCTTTCTCAAGCGCCGGCGAGGCCGTCGGCGGGATCGAGCTTGATGCGGCGTGTGCGGCCGTCTTCGAGCCGGATGGCGGTGTCGTGGAAGCGGGCCACGGTGGGGCGGTGGGCCACCGAGATCAGGGCCGCGCCGGGCAGGTGTTCGGCCAGCAGGCCGTAGAGGCTGGCCTCGAGCTCCGGGTCGAGCGCGCTGGTGGCCTCGTCGACGAACAGGAAGTCGGGTGCGGCCAGGATGGCGCGGGCCGCGGCGATGCGCTGCTGTTCGCCAGGCGAAAGGGTGCGTGACCACGGCGCGAACTCGTGCAGGCGATCGGTCAGGCGCTCCAGGCCAAGCTGTCCCAGCAGATCGATGTAGGCCGCGTCAGCATGGGCGTCGGGCGGGTCGGGATAGGCCATGAGGCCCGCCAGGGTGCCGTCGGGCATGTAGGGCCGCTGGGGCAGGAAGGCGATCTTGGCGTCCTTAGGCAGGCGCACCTGGCCGCCCCCGAACGGCCACAGGCCGGCGATGGCCCGAAGAAGCGTGCTCTTGCCCGCCCCCGAGCGCCCCTGGATCAGCAGGCGGTCGCCCTTGGCGATGGTCAGGTCGCCCACCTCGTTCATCAGGTGGCCGTCGGGGAATGCGATGCGCAAGCCCTGCGTGCGCACGTCCACCCGCGCCTCCTGCGCAACATCCAGCTCCGACCGATTCTCCTGGTTCAGGCGCTCGTGGAAAACCCGAAGGCGCGCCACGGCCGATCGCAGCAGCGCCAGTTCGGCATAGTTGGCCATCAAGATGCCCGCGCCGACATAGGTGCCCGAGAGCGACGCGGCCACAAGGGTGACGTCTCCGATCTTCATCGTCCCATTGAGGATGAAAGGTGCGCAGAGCAGGGTCGGCGCGATCAGCAATAGGGACGTCGGCACCCCTGTGACCACCCCGATGGCCAGCCGGGCGTTGGTGTAGGCGCGCCAGTTGCGGCGAATGATGTCGAAGGTCTCGGCCAGGCGGGTCCGCTCGATCCCCGCCGCGCGGGTAAAGGCAACGGTTTCACCATTGAGACGGATGGCCGCCAACTGCTGGCGGTAACGCGCCTCGAGGGTCTGCCGATCGATTTCCGCTCGGGTCAACCTGACCCCGACCCAATGGGTCAAGAAGGTCATGCTGATCGCCAGACCGAAGGCGACATAGACCAGGTAGCCATGGATCGGCTGATGGATCCCCAGCGCCGGAATGGTCAGCGGCGGCGAGACCTTCCACAACTGACCCGTGTAGATGAAGACGGTGAACAAGCCCATGATCACTTCGGGCCCGCGCATCATGGTGCGGTCGATCGTCTGGAAGACGTCTTCCTGGATGCGCTGCTCGGGATAGTCCGCGCCGCCGCGCTGCTCCAGGTGCAGGAAGCGGTTCTCGCCGATCCAGCGATCGAGCATGCCGCCGGTGATCACGCGCCGAAAGCGCATGCGCAGGGCATATTGGACGAACACCGTCACAATCCCGAGCCCGGCAATCGTCAGTATAAGTCCCATGATGATCGACATCGGCCCCGGGATCGCCGCGCCCGTCTTGGCCGCCAAGGCGTTAGCGATGACGGCCAGATTCCTCTGAACCTGGAGTTGGCTGACGACGATCACCGCTCCGGCGGCAAGTTGAAGCAGCAGCAGGAGCGGTCCCACGACCGGATCGACCTTCAGGTAGCGGCTCAGCATCCAGCCAAGGTGCGCAATGTCGCGCCCGAGCGTGCTGGACGCGCGCCCGTTGTTCGACGCTTCACGCTCCATTGAACCAAGGGGCTCTTGGGACGGGGTTGGGTTTCGCATCGGAGCGAGCGCCTCGCATCTGGCCGGTGAGCGCGGGGAGCCCTGCGCCGGAGGCGCCTCAAGGCCACCCCCCTGGAAAAGAAAACGGGCGGCGGCGGCCGCCACCGCAACGGCGGCCGCGATTTTTGTGCGCACGGCCGCCAGATCGATCGCTTGGGCGCACTGGCGCCCCCGTGCTCAGCTTCGGCGCCGGACCGGCCCAAGGCAGCTCTTCGACCGCTGGGGCGCGAGACGCACCGCCTCGGCGGCCTTCAACGCTTCAGGGATCCGGCGCCGCCCCTAGATCGACCTTGTCGGCCGCGGTCGGCGCAGCGCTAGACCGCATGGATCGGAAGCGATGTCGTGAACTTGATCTGCTCCATGGCGAAACTCGACGAGACGTCGGTCAGCGGCGCCGTGGAGATCAGACGCTTGTAGAAGCGGTCGTAGGCGGCAATGTCCTTGACGACGACCTTGAGGAGATAGTCAGTCTCGCCGCTCAGCCGATAAAACTCGACGACCTCGGGCAAGCTTGCCGCGCCCTTGCCGAAGGCCTCCAGCCACGCATCGTCGTGCCGGCCCGTCTTGACCGACACGAAGACGACCAGCGACAAGTCGAGCGCATCTCGATCGACCAGCGCCACCCTACGGGTGATCACCCGACTGTCTTGGAGACGCTTTAGCCGCTTCCAGCACGGCGTCTGCGAAAGCCCCACGCGCTGGGCGAGTTCGGCGATGGGCACGGTGCAGTCTTCCTGCATGATCGCGAGGATCCGGCGGTCGATGGTGTCGAGTTCGATCATTCAGCGGCTGGCTTTGCGGGCGGTAGGTTTCTCTGGCTCGATCAGGCCTGGGCGGGATCGAGTTTGATGCGGCGGGTGCGGCCGTCTTCGAGCCGGATGGCGGTGTCGTGGAAGCGGGCCACGGCGGGGCGGTGGGCCACCGAGATCAGGGCCGCGCCGGGCAGGTGTTCGGCCAGCAGGCCGTAGAGGCTGGCCTCGAGCTCCGGGTCGAGCGCGCTGGTGGCCTCGTCGACGAACAGGAAGTCGGGTGCGGCCAGGATGGCGCGGGCCGCGGCGATGCGCTGCTGTTCGCCAGGCGAAAGGGTGCGTGACCACGGCGCGAACTCGTGCAGGCGATCGGTCAGGCGCTCCAGGCCAAGCTGTCCCAGCAGATCGATGTAGGCCGCGTCAGCATGGGCGTCGGGCGGGTCGGGATAGGCCATGAGGCCCGCCAGGGTG
>NZ_QDKO01000042.1:147913-173499 GCF_003094615.1 Caulobacter radicis
TGCAGGCGATCGGTCAGGCGCTCCAGGCCAAGCTGTCCCAGCAGATCGATGTAGGCCGCGTCAGCATGGGCGTCGGGCGGGTCGGGATAGGCCATGAGGCCCGCCAGGGTGGCGTCAGGCATGTAGGGCCGCTGGGGCAGGAAGGCGATCTTGGCGTCCTTGGGCAGGCGCACCTGGCCGCCTCCGAACGGCCACAAGCCGGCGATGGCCCGAAGAAGCGTGCTCTTTCCAGCCCCCGAACGCCCCTGGATCAGCAGGCGGTCGCCCCTGGCGATGGTCAGCTCCCCCACCTCGTTCATGACATGCCCGTCGGGAAAGGCGATGCGCAGGCCCTGGGTGCGCACGTCCGCCCGCGCTTCCTCCATGACGTCCAGGTCCGACCGGATCTCCTGGTCGAGCTTTTCCTGAAGCAGGCGAAGACGGGCTGCCGACGAGCGCAGGATCGCCAGTTCGCCATAGTAGGTGGCTATGACGCCCACCCCCATCCGCACCTGCCCGATGGCGACCGCTACCACGGCGATGTCGCCAAACTGGCGCTCGCCGCTGAGCACGAAAGGAGCCAGCAAGAGCGTGGGTGCGACGACCATGACCAGTTCCGGAATGCCGGTGATGAAGCCGATCTTCATCTGCGACCAGGTGAAAGCGCGCCAGTTGATCCGGATCAGATCGAAGGTCGCCGCCAAGCGCTGGCGCTCGATCGCTCCGGCCCGATTGAAGGCGATCGCTTCGGCGTTAAGGCGAACGGCGGCCATCTCCGCCCGGAACTGCGCCTCCAGGTGCTGGCGCACCACTTCGACGCGGGTGAGACTGGAGCCGACCATGTGCGTGAGCACCGTCACCCCGATCCCGAAGGCGAAGGCGAAATAGACGAGCAGGCCCGGGATGGGATGGTGGATCCCCAAGGCCGGTAGGTCCGTCGTCGGCGACAACCGCCAAAGCTGTCCCGAATACAGGAAGATCGAGAAGACCGCGCCGATGAAGTACGGGCCCACGGTCAGGAACCGCTCGGCGAACAGGAAGATGTCTTCCTGAATCCGCTGCTCTGGGTAGTCGAGCGGCGCCTGGCGTTCGAGGTGGAAGAACCGGTTATCGCTCAGCCAGCGGTCGACCAGCCGCGGCGACAGGAATGTCCGAAACCGCATCCGCAACGCCAGGCCCGCCCAAGTTACAACGACGCTTATCGCCAGATTGCCCAGGGTCAGGGCGAGGATCATCCAGACAAGCCCGAGGACGACGCCGCCATTCTTGGCCACCAAGGCATTCGTTAGGTCGGCCATATAGATGGTCGAGCGCATGAAGACGTAGGTTGTGACAAAGGTGGAACCAACGAGGAACCCCATCAACGCGATGGCGGCGACGGGGTCGTGCTTGGCATAGCGTCCCAGCAGGCAAAGGCCGAAACGGACATCAAGCCCAAGCACGCGTCCGCGGCTTTCGGCCGGCCGTTCGGTATGGGCGTCACGACGGGCTGTCGGATCGGAGAGCTGCTGATCTTGCATGTCGCGGCGCGCGCCCAAACTGGCCTAGAGGCTAGGCGTTGAATTCCCCAGCCGCCGGCGTCTTCACGCCGAGGCTTGGTTTGAAAACGAGCGAGCGGCCCTCAAACCACAAAAAGATCCGTGCGACAGCGTCGCACGGATCTCTAAGGAGACGCCGCTTCCGGGATCAGGCGGCCAGTCCGCGGCGCGTCAGAAGCGCCGCGGGATCAGGATCACGCCCGCGGAACGCGCGGAAACTGTCGGCCGCCGGCCGGCTCGCTCCGTGGGCCAGCACTTCACGCCGGAAGAGCTCGGCGGTCGCACGATCCGTCAGGCCCGCCTCCACGAACTTCTGGAAACCATCCGCGGCCAGCACCTCGGCCCACAGATAGCTGTAGTAGCCCGCTGCATAGCCTCCGGCGAAAATATGCGAGAACCCGTGGGGGAACCGATGCCACGCGGGCGGGGTGCTGACCGCCACTTCCTTACGCGCCAGCTCCAGGACCGCCATCGGATCATCGCCTTCCTGCCCCTGGTGCAGAAGCATGTCGAAGAGAGAGAATTCAAGCTGCCGGACCAGCGCCAGCCCGGCCTGGAAGGAGCGCGCCTTGAGCATCTTCTGGAAAAGACTGTCCGGCAGCGGCTCGCCGCTTTCCACGTGACGCGACATGCGCTGGAGCAACCGGTGCTCCCAGGCGAAATCCTCCATCACCTGGCTGGGCAGTTCGACCGCATCCCACTCGAAACCCATAACGCCGGCGATATTGGGCCTGTCCACCTGTGTGAACAGGTGGTGCAGGCAATGCCCGGTCTCGTGCAGCAGGGTGATGATGTCGCCGTGCGACAGCAGCGTTGGCTGATCACGCTGCTTGGCGGCGAAGTTGCAGACCAGATAGGCGACCGGTAGCCTGGAGCCGGTGTCGTCATTCAAGCGCGGCCGAGCCGGAGCCATCCAGGCGCCGCCCCGCTTGCCGGGGCGCGCGTGCAGGTCGGTGTAAAGGCCGGCCAGCAGGCGACCCTGGTCATCGGTGACGTCATAGTAGGCCGCATCGGGCGACCACAGATCGACGCCCGTCCTCTCGACGAGCGAAAGTCCGTAGAGATCGCCAAGCAGGGCGCGCCAGCCGCCTAGCACCTGCTCGACCGGGAAGTAGGCGCGGACCGTCTGCTCCTCGACTGCGAAGCGCGCCACGCGCATGCGCTCGGAGACGAAGCCGTTGTCCCAGGGTTGAAGATCGGATAGGCCAAGGACCTCCGCGGCAAAGGCCTCCATCTCACGACGATCCTGCTCGGCCGCTGGCCTGGCGCGGAGCCCAAGATCGCGCAGGAAGTCGAGCACCTCCTGCGGGTCTGACGCCATCTTGGTGGCTAGCGACCAACTGGCGGCGTTCTCGAAGCCCAGCAACGCCGCGAGCTCCTTGCGGATCTCCAGGATCCGCGCGATCCGGCCACTGTTGTCGAACTGGCCGGCATGCGGCCCCTGGTCGGAGGCGCGAGTGCCGAAGGCGCTGTAGACCCGCTCGCGCAGAGCCCGGTTCTCGCAGAAGGTCAGCACCGCCGAGACGCTCGGATACTGCAGGGTGACCAGCCACCCCTCCAAGCCCTTCTCCTTGGCCGCGCCGGCGAACATCGCTAGGGATGCGGCGGGTACGCCGGCCAGGTCTTCAGCCTGGGTGACGTGTTCGGACCAGGCGTCGGTGGCGTCGAGCAAGGCGTTGCTGAAGTCGATCGAGAGCTGGGACGCCTCGGCCGTCAGGGCCGCGAACCGGGTGCGGCGTTCCTCTGGAAGGCCAACGCCGGCCAGTTCGAACTCGCGCACCAAGGACTTTACGGCGGCGCGGTCGGCTTGCGGACGCCGAGCCATGTCGTCGCCCGCGTGAAGCGTCTTGAGCAGGCCGAACAGTTCGACGTTCTGGCGCACCTTCGTCGTCGCGTTCACCAGGCGCGCTTCGCCGGCGGCGTAAGCCTCGCGGAGCGACGGATCGCTATGCATGGCGTTGAGGTGACTGACCGCCGACCACAGGGCGTCGAGCTGGGCCTCGACACGTTCGAGCGGAATCCATAGGGCGTCGAAAGAGCTCGCCCGCGCCTTGACGAGGTCGGCCACGACAGCCTCGTACCGCGTCAGGCCTTCGGTGAGGGCCGCATCGATGGCTTGCGGCGTCAGCGCCGTGAAGCATGGCAGCGTGAAGGGATCGAGAAGGGTGTTGCTCATGAACATTCCTATGCGGGCCGCGACGTGCGGGGCGCTCCGGGACTAGACAGCGACTTCGCCAGTGAGGACTTCCAGCGTTTCCGCGTCGATCAGAAAGCGTTCGGCTTCCAGCGCCGCCATGCACCCCATGCCCGCCGAGACGACAGCCTGGCGGAAATGACGATCCTGCACGTCGCCGGCTGCGAACACGCCCGGGACACTGGTACGGGTCGATCCGGGCGTGACGACGATGTAGCCGTCCTGATCCATCGCCAGCTGCCCCTTGAAGAGCTCGGTGGCCGGATCATGGCCAATGGCGACGAAGAGGCCGTCGATGTCGAGGCTGCTGCGCGCCCCGGACTTGGTGTCGCCGAGCGCAACGCCGGTCACGGCCCGCCCGTCGCCGAGCACCTCTATGACTTCCGCGTTCCAGATGGGCGTGACCTTGGCGTGGGCCAGAAGGCGCGCCTGATTGGTCTTGTCGGCCCGCAGCGTGTCGCGACGATGGATCAGGTAGACGTGCCTGGCGAAATGGGCCAGGTGCAGCGCCTCCTCTACGGCGGTGTTTCCGCCGCCGACCACCGCCACCACCCGATCGCGGAAGAAGAATCCGTCACAGGTGGCGCAGGCCGAAACGCCTTGTCCGCGATAGGCGACTTCGCTCTCCAGACCCAGCCATCGGGCGTTGGCCCCCGTAGCGATCACCAAGGTGTCGCCGGTGTAGCGGGTCCCCATCTCGCCGCGCGCCACGAACGGCCGCTGGGAAAGATCGACCTCGACGATGAAGTCACTGATCAGCTCGGCGCCGACATGGGCGGCGTGCCTCCCCATGCGCGCCATGAGCTCCGGCCCCTGGACGCTCTTGTCGCCTGGCCAGTTCTCGACATCGGTGGTGATGGTCAGCTGGCCGCCGGGCTGGGGACCTTGGACGAGAAACGGCGAAAGCGCGCTGCGCGCAGCGTAGATCGCCGCAGTGTAGCCCGCGGGCCCCGACCCGATGATCAGGACCTTACTATGCCGCGCGGGCGGCGGCGTGCGTTGGCGCCTGATGCTCATTGCTCGGCGCCTCCGACCACGACCTCATCGATGCGGATGGTCGGCTGGCCCACGCACACCGGCACCATCTGACCGTCCTTGCCGCAAACGCCGTTGCCCAGGCCCAGGTCGTTGCCGATCATAGAAATCTTCTTGAGCGTCTCGTTGCCCACGCCGATCAGGGTAGCGCCCTCGACCGGGGCTGTGATCTTGCCGTCCTCGATCAGGTAGGCGTGATCGGCCGAGAAGTTGAACTGGCCCGAGGTGATGTCCACTGTGCCGCCGCTGAAGTCGACCGCATAGATGCCGCTCTTCACCGAGGCGATGATTTCTTCGGGATCGTGGTCGCCTGCTTCGAGGAAGGTATTGGTCATGCGGGTCATCGGCAGGTGGGCATACGACTGCCGACGGCCGTTGCCCGTCATCCTGTCGTTCATGAGCCGAGCACTGATCTTGTCCTGCATCAGGCCGACGAGCTTGCCGTCCTCGATCAGCAGGGTGCGCTGGCCCGCGACGCCCTCGTCGTCGACGTTGAGAGAGCCGCGAGCCTGGGCCACTGTGGCGTCGTCATAGACGTTGACGCCGGGGGCGGCGATGCGCTCGCCCATCAGGCCGTTGAAGACCGAGGTGCGCTTGCGGTGGAAGTCGCCTTCGAGGCCGTGGCCCACCGCTTCGTGCAGCAGCACGCCCGGGAAGCCCGGGCCGAGGACGACGGTCATCTCGCCAGCTGGCGCGGGTTTGGCCTCGAGGTTGGTCAGGGCCACCGACGTGGCCTTTCTCACCATCTTGAGCAGACGCTCGTCGTCGAACTCTTCGAGCGTGAAGCGTCCGCCGGCGTTGCCCGACCCGGACGAGCGACGATTGTTGCTCTCGGCCAGCACGGTGAGATCCAGGCGCACCAAGGGACGCACGTCGCCGGCCAGGGTGGAGTCCGTCGCCGCAGTGAGAATGGTGGTGTCCTCGACGGAAAGACCGGCGCTGACCTCGATGATCCTGGGGTCGACGGACCGCGCCAGCTCGTCCAGGCGGCGAAGGAGCGCCACCTTGCGAACCGTGTCGAAGCCGCCGGCCGCCTCGAGGGTGGAATAGGCGGCCGCGTCGGAGGAAATCGCCTGGACCGAAACGTCGCGCCCGCCATCGACGGCTGCGTCCTGGCCGTGCAGTTGCATGCCGCGAGCCGCCCGCGTCACCGCGTCGATGGCCTTGGCGCTGATATCACTGGAATAGGCGAAGGCCGAATTCTCGCCGCTCACCGAGCGGGCGCCTACGCCTTGCGAGATGTTGAAGGCCGCGCGGGCGACTTTTCCACGCTCGAGCACCCAGCTGTCGCGGGTCGTCACTTCGAAATAGAGGTCGGCATAGTCCACGCCGCGGCCCCAGAGGTCGCCAAGACCTTGCTCGACCTTGGAGAGGCTAAGGGCGTTGGCCGCGAGCAGGGAATTCTCGGCGCGAGCCAGGCGATCGGTTGCGGTCAAAGGCATTGTGTTCACTTTCATGATCGGTCGATCACCGGCCGGCGATCTGCATGTCGGGCAGGAGGATCGAACCGGTGCGCACTGCGCCTTCGCGGTGGACGTCCGCCCCCACGGCGCTGATCGACTTCAGCATCTCCTGCAGATTTCCAGCGACGGTGAAGCCCTGGACCGGGCCGGTCACCACGCCGTTTTCGACCCAGAATCCCGCCGCGGCGCGCGAATAGGCCCCAGTGACAGGATTGACGCCGCCGCCCATGAAGCGTGTCAGCCAAAGGCCCGTCCCGAGCTTGCGCAGCATCGCCCCCAGATGATCGCCAGGCTCAGTCCGTGTGCTCGCGAGGGTTAGGTTACGGTTGCCGCCAGCGTTCCCGGTTGAGACCATGGACAGCTTGCGCGCCATGCGCGTGTCGAGGAAGAGACCCGCGACCAAGCCTTGTCGAACGATGTCGCGCCGCGCACCCGCAACGCCCTCGTTGTCGAAGGTCGTGCTGGCCAGGCCGAAAGGCTCGAAAGGGTCCTCGACCACCGAGAGGTGCTCGGCGCAGATGGCTTGGCCCAGGGCGTCGGGCAGGAAGGTCATGCGGCGAAACTGCGCCGAGCCCATGAGCTGGCCGCACATCTCGCGGACAAGGCTGGAGGCGACCGTAGCGTCGACCAGGACGGGCGCCTTGCGTGTGCTCAGTTCACTGGCCCCGAGGCTCTCCAGGGCTCGCTCTGCGGCGCGACGTCCAACCGAAGCGCTGGATTCAAGGCCCTCCAGCCGTCGGTCCACCGACATCCAGCTGCTTTGCTTCATCTCGCCGCCGCGCTCGGCGATGGTCTGGCACCAGCGCTGCTGGATTGACGCGCTCCCCGTCCGGCAGAAGCCCTGGCTGGTGGCCATCGCGAAGCGCTGGTCCTGGCTTGCGGCGCCGGCGTCGGTCACGCGCACACGGTCCTTGTTCGCCGTTTGAAGGGCGCCGGCCTCCAGTTCCAGAGCGGCCGCCACCAGGTCCGCGGCGCTATGGTTCGATGGCGCGAACATGGGCACGGCCGGCGTGTCCCAGGCCAGGTCGGCGCGGTCGGCCAGACCAGCATCCTCGTCCGGCTCGAGCTGGCGCGCCATGGACAGGGCCTGTTCCACCGCCCGGTCGATCGCGTCAGTGCTCAGTGCCTCGGTCGACGCGGTCCCGGTGCGGCCGTTCTCATAGATCGTGATCCGCAGCGTCTGCCCGCCGTCGCGGATGGCCTTTTCGACCGCGCCATTGGTGACGGTGATGTTGATGCCGCCGGTTTCGTGCACCATCGCCAACGCTTCGCCCGCCCCGAGTTTGCCGCTCCTGTCGATGGCGTAGGACACTGCGCGCGTCAGATCGGCCTCACTCTGGAGAAGGTAGTCCTCGCTCTGGCTCGAAGGGGCGCTTTCGGTCTGACGTTGCGGGCTGATGGCGCTCATGTGGGTTTCCTTGCGCAGGTCTTCGGGATTGACGTCGGGACGTCGTTGCCGCGCTTTTCACTTGGCCCGTAATCTAGGGCTCCCCGCGGTCGACGGTTGTTCGGGCGAGCCCGGCTTTTTGCCTCACAGTGCAAATGCGCCCATGCTTCGGAGGGAGGCTCTCTGGTGATCGAGCGCGGCCAGACCAATGCGACCAACTCGCCCTTCTGGAACCTGCCCAAACCCTCAGTCTTGATCTTGAGGGGTCTGTCGCGGTCGCCGCCGTGGCGCCGCAAGCCGAGATCGAGGCCATTTCAGCAAGCGTCACACCGCAGATCCTGACCAAGGACGGGCATTTCGACCCATGGATCCCGAGCCCGTCTCAAGCGGCCGGCGGCGTTGAATGGTACGACTTGACGCCGAAGCCGGGCGGACCACGAGGTCCGACCAGCACGCCCGTGGCGCGACGGGGCCCCTGACGGTCCGGGACGGCGAGATATCGGTAGTATTCGGCGATCCGGGGATGACGACCATCGCCGCAACCACGACCTGCTACGGCGCCGACCCGGCGCGCAGCCTGCGCAACGGCGACTCCAGAGCCGCGCGACGTGAGGTGCGCCCGCGGACGGTCGGAGACGTCAGGCCGTCACGCCGTCCTCGACCTGAAGGGCCAAATGCTTTTCGACCTGTTCTTCCTCACGTCGGCGAATATGTCGCCGCTGCGCCTCTAGCTTGTATAGCCCGGCCGCCATGAGCCAAGTCGCAAACTGTCCTGCCGTCAGGCTCAGCCAGAGGGCGTTGGCGCCAATTATCGGGTAGCCGCTGTAGGCGCAGCCCAGCCGGACGCCGAAGAGAGCAAGGCAGGAGATCAGCAGCGGACGGACGACCACGCCGTCCGCGCGCAGGCTGGCGAACAGGGTGGAGCTCATGGCGAAAAAGCAGAACCCGATTGAGGTCATCCAGATGATGTGCTTGGCCAGCGGAATGATCGGGCTGGCCTGGCCAACAAAGAGGCCGATCAATTGTCCGCCGATGGTGTGAAGCGTGACAACGCAGCCAAGCGTTAGAATCAGGCTGGCCACAACGCCGTGGCGAACGATTTCCTTCACCCGAGGCCAGTCGCGAGCCCCGATCGCCTGGGCCGAAAGCGTACTGACTCCAGCCGAAACCGCCATCGCCGGCAACTGCAGGTAGCCCCACAGTTGCTGGGCCACGCCGTAAGCGGCGGCTGTCGCGACCCCCTCGCGATTTACCAGGCGAAGTATGGTCATGGCGGCAACCGTCATGACGATCATCTGCAGCCCCATCGGCAAACCCTTGCAGAAGATATCCCAAAGCAGGCGTGGGTCGGGCAGAAGGCAGCCTATTTCGCGCCCCCGCAGGCGAATGGCCAGATCGCGCCAATAAATCCAGGCGCAGATCGCCAGAAGGGTCACATAGTTGGCCAGGGCCAAGGCCAGGGCCGCGCCACCCACACCTAGCCTGGGCAGTGGACCAAGACCCAGGATGAGAAGCGGATTGAGGACGACGTCGACGGCCACTGTCGCGATCGTGAACCACATGGGCGAGATGGAGTCGCCACAACCTCGCAAGCCCATCAGGAGCAGGCTCGCCAGCAAGGCTCCAGGCGCGCCGATGAAGGTAAAGCGCAGATAGACTTCCGCCAGCGGTTCAGCGCCCGCGGGCGTCCCCAGAACGCGCAGGATGGTCGGCGTCGCCATCCACCCTAAGACCGCCACGGCGATGGAAATGGCCGCGAAGGCCCCAAACCCCGTGCCCATGATCCGACGCGCTTGGCCAAGGTCACCGGCGCCGACCGCCCGTCCCACAAGGATTGTGGCCGACATGCCGGCGCCAAACGCCAGAGCCATCATCAGGAACGACACCATGTTGCCGTTGATGGTCGCGGCCAAGGCTTCTTCGCCCAGAAAACGGCCGACCCAGATCGAATTGACCGATCCGCCAAGCGACTGCAGCACGGAGGAGGCGAGGGTTGGCAGGGCGAATGAAAACAGCGTCGCTCCCACCGGTCCCTGTGTGAGATCGCGCACGCCGCGGTGAAGGTTTGTCGTCGTCGCCACGTCCGCAGCTCCAAGCCTGAGATGGCGGGACCACGGATTGCGACAGGAACGCGCGATCGTACGTCGTTGCGCGGACGTCGACGGGTCGGCTCGATCTTGATCGCGGCGTAGCGCGCCTGATGAAGCCACTACCCAAACTGAAGATCTGCTGCTTGCCCCCGCGGCCCCAGGTTTTAGCCTGACGATGCAGTCGACATTTCCTGCTTGAAAGGCTGCATGCAAGGGTGCCCCCCCTGCCCGCCCGATACGCCTGCTCAACAAGGCCCGTTCGCGCCAGGCGACCTGCGCAACCGGCGGCTATCGCCTAAAAACTGATAGGTCGAACGGGCCAACTCGTGGTCGACCGTCAGAAACTCAATCCCCGCGCGGGGATGAACTCCAGGACGCTCTCCGCTTCCAGAACACGCAGGGCGTCGCGGAAGGGCTGGATCGGAAGGTCTAGCAAGCCCGACAGTCAATCTGCGCCAACGTCGGCCCAGTTTGGATGCGGCGATCAAGGCGCCGCCAAGAGTGCGCGACAGGCAAGCTCGCCCATCCAAGGGAGGGTGTGCGATCGCGGCCGGCGTCTTCCTTGCGCGTCTTGCGCATAACGACGGATAGCCAGTTCGACCCCGGGCCAAAACGCACAAGGATACCGCGATCATCGGCTTTCTTCAGCGCCTTCCGGTCTCACGCCGGCCTTTTGGATGACCTTCTTGGCTTCCTCTGGCCAATCACCGACAACGGCATGATCGTTCTCGACCCGGTTGTTCTGGAAATCCGTCCATTGTCCCCAAAGCTCGCCGCCCCGATGCCAGTTGCCGATCGCGAGGTTGTCGATTGTGATGCGTTCGAAGGGCCGCTCGTTCACCGTGTTCGCGTTGAGCCATGAGCCGGCGCCGTCGACGACGTTCTCTCGCACGGTCACATAGCGGCTGCCTTCGTCGAGATAGAGACCAATCTGCTTGTTGATGTCATAGACGTGGTTCCAGGCGATCAAGGCGCCGGGATCGGCGGAAAGGTGGTAGATCGCGCCCCCGTCGCGGAATACGCGTTTGACATCATGAACCTTGTTCCAGGCCACGACCGCGCCCCTTAGGATGGTGGGCTGGTCATAGGGCTTCTGGTCGTCGGCGTCGTAGGTGCCGAAGCGATGGTAGCGCGCGACCCCGCCTTCGTCCCACATACCCCAGCCCCACCCGACGTCGATCCCGTCATAGGGGCCGCCCGATACGTCGTTGTGAACGATGCTCACGCGATCGACATAGGTCGCCAGCACGCCCGCGGAGCCTTGATAGCTCTGGCCGAAATCCTCGATACGATTGTCGCTGATCGTGACGAGGCGATTGGCATGGGTGGGCGAGGGCGGGTGATGCGCTTCGGCGCGGATCCCGCCTACGGCGATCGCGGCCGCCCCAAGGTCGCGGAACACATTGCGCGTCACGTCGATCGACTGGGCCCCCAAGCCGACACCGGAGATGTTGGCGCCGGCGTCGTTGCCGATGCCCAAGGCGTTTGATCCCAGATGCAGGAAGCGGTTGCCCGAGAAGGTCACGCGGGTCGCGGCCGCGACCTGGACGGCCGCCGGCATGAACGACCAGCGGCTTCTGACGGCCTCGAACGCGGGGCAGCCAAAGGAGCAGGTCTCGGTCGGATTTTCGGGATAGTTCGGGATTTCCTCGGCCATGTAGGCGCCGGTCTGTTGATCGGCGTAGCCGATCGGCGAGGACGGACCCATCCAGCTCGAATAGGCGAAGGTCAGACCCTTGAACACAAGATCGGCGACGGGCCGCTCGGGTGAGCCCGCGATGCTGACCAGCACGCCCACGCGCGGCAACTCGACGCGAGCTGCAGCCATTTCCTCGCCGTGGCGAGGGCGGTAGTAGAGCTTGCCCTTCAGGGGATCCAGGTACCATTCGCCCGGCTCGTCGAGGAAGGCGAGCGCGTTCGAAATGAACAGCTTGGCTTCCTTGCCGGCGAACGACCGTGAGATGGTGTCAAAGCCGATAAGGTTGTTGCGCCAGCCCGGCTGCTGCATCTTGATGCTGCTGGTCGAAATCTGATCCACCGTGGCGAAACGGTAGGTCCACCATCCCGAGGCTTCGATCTCGATGCGATTTTGTCCTGGGAGCCCAGCCAGGGCGGAGAGCGCCGGATCCTTGAAAGTCAGCCCGTCGGGCGTGACGGTGACCTGATCATAGTCAAGTTTGCGGATCGCCCGCGTCGCCAGACGTTCATTGACCCAGAGCTGGCGGGTGTCGAGCCCTTTGGGCACGTCGGCGACCCAGATGTCGGTATTGTCTGGACTGCGCTTCCAGCCGGTGACCTGGATGGCGCCCGAAACCACGGGATGAGCCCCGGGGGCGGCGCGCCAAGTCACCGGGATACGATTGCGTCCGCCGTCGGCGGCGGTGAAGGTCAGCGGCTTCTCGATACGCCAGGTTCCCTCCGCCAGCTCCACGACGATCTCTCCGTCGCGCGGGGCCTGGCGCGTCGCCATCTGAGCCCGTTCCAGCGTTCGAAACGGACGAGATGCAGCGCCCGTCCCGCCGTCGTCTCCATTGGGCGAAACATGGAATATGAGGGGCGGACGTCGCACGTCCGGCTTGTAGCTCTGCGCCAGAGCCTCGCCGGACAACAAGCCCGACGCGATGAGAACGGCCATTGTGCGAGTGAAAGAAACCATCGTCGCTCCTTAAAACTTGAGATTCCGTGCTCGCGCGACGGTTCGCCTTGCGTTGATAGGGATCGGCCTCGCAAGGCGCGCTGGGCGCCTTGGGCAGCGCAACGGGAAGCGCCCGCGTTTGGGAACTCGAGCGTGGCGCCTCTGCCTCCTCGGCCCATCGGCGATGGGACCCTCGTGACGGCGGCGCCGTTTAAATCCCCCTGCGCCAGCGCGTGCTCGGCCGCACGCGAGATTGGGGAGGCGACGGCAGATTCCACGTCAACCCGGCGCGACGACCGCGGTCGGCCGGAGCACGCAGACAGAAGCGGATGAGGAACTCATCGCTCCTTCACGATCTGTTATCGTAATTGATATCTCAGAATTTGAGATAGCTCATTGCAAAATCGCTTGTCAATATTTCATTCACGCCGTGCCCGCGCCTACTCCCGACACGAGCGCCTTTTGGACCTCGCTGGTTCTTGGATCGTCGCATCCGTGATGGCATTGCTCGCGCCTGTGCGAGCCCCCGCTCAACGCCCGGGGTCCAGGCTCCGGAAGGGAGGGCCCAAATGGCCATGCTTGCCCCCATACTTGCAGAGACCGATATTGGCATCCGAACTCTGTTCGGGGCGCTGAGCGATGCTCCAGCGTCCTGCCGTTTTCAATATGTGCGCTCGCCAGCGCGACAAATCATCGTCTCCGACCGCGCGCTTCGCCGAGAGGCCTCTCCAGCGGTGGAGGCCCGTCCGCTGGAGGCGCAAGTCAAGCGGTCCTGCGCAAACCGCCGACCCGAACGGCCTGCTGTTTTCTGAAGTCGACAGCGAAGTGACCAAGCCTCGCTCGCCGGATCTTCGGCCAGCGTATCCGGAAGGACACCGATTGAGCATCGGACATAGCCGCGTGAGAACGACACGATCACGGTCGTGGCCCAGCCAATGAACGCACTCAAGATGTATGGTGCGTCAGCATCCTTGGTGCTGCTCATCCAGTGCATGAACCGAGTAGATTTACGACGATCCATAGGGTCCTTGGTCGCTTGCCTTCCCAAGCACACGCAACGAATTCGTCGAGAAACCGTCGCGCGATCGACACGAGCCGCCTCTAGCGACCTCCAATCCCGTAAGAACGGTGGCTGCCGTGTCGCACCTTCGCCCGATCGATCGATGGTTCATGGCGCAGGTCCTGCCGCTCGAACCCTTGCTGCTCGCTTCAGCGCGCCGCCTCGTTGACGACCCCGACGCCGCCCGCGATCTCGTGCAGGAGGCGTTCGCAAAGGTGCTATCCATGGAGGGATGGGCGACGATCGAGAAGCCGCACGCCTATCTGCTCCGGACGATGCGCAACCTATCGATCGAGCACCTTCGTCGCCTTCGCATCCTGCGCTTCGAACAGCTAGCGCTGGTTGACGGCTTCGACATCGCCGACGAGGCGCCAGACGCCTTCCGTATTTTGTCGGGTCAAGAGCAGATGGCGCGATTGAAGGCGGCGATACAAATACTCCCCGAACGTTGCCGGGTGGTCTTCGTGCTGCAGCGTTTCGAGGAGAAGTCGCCAAGAGATATCGCCCGCCAATTGGGCGTCAGCCTTTCGACCCTGGAGAAGAGACTGGCGCGGGCGCACTATCTTCTGGCGCGAACCTTAGCTCCGAACGCGGCGGAGGACACCAAGCAGCCGGCTCAGTCGACCGTCAAAGCGCCAATGCGACTCGCCCGGTAAATCGGCGCGCCGCGTTTCAGTTATGGTGGTAGTTCCGCTCCCAACCGTCTTGACGGGAGCATCGACGAAGACGAGCCGAGGATTGACCAGAGAACGCCTTTCATCCCGCGATCGGGGCGATGACTACTTGCTGCAACAGGCAGCCGAGTGGCTGGCGCGCCTGGACCTTGGCACGGCGGATCTGGATGAGTTCGCTCGCTGGCGAGATGCAGAACCTCGCCATGCCTTGGCTTTCTTAAGGGTGACAACCGCCGCGGACGCCGCCACCAAGATCGGTCACACGCCGCCAGTTCAAGTTGGCCCCAGAGCGCTGTCACGGCGCTCCGCCATCGCCGCCATGATGCTTGGAACGCTCGCCCTCGGCGGGGGCGTCATGGTGACTGAGCGGGTAAATGCGCGTGAGCGCTCGCGCACGTCGGTTGGCCAAACCCGGAGTGTAAACCTAGCGGGCGTTGGCACGGTTCTACTGAACACCGACAGCGTCGTCTCTTGGCAAGCCAACAAAGTCCGTGTGAGAGTTTGGCTCGAGCAAGGCGAGATCGCCCTTGTGCTGACAGAGGGTGCCCCGGAATTTCACCTGTTCGGCGGGAATGGCGAGGTCCGCCTTCTGCCAGGGCAATACAATGCGCGGCTGAAAGGCAAGGCGCTAGACCTGATGGTTTTGCGCGGCGGTGTCGTATCGACGCGAGCGGCCGGCATCGCGCAGACTGCGGCGCCGCGCAGCATTCTCTATACCGGAGGAAACGATCAGCCGCTGACCCGCACGGCGTCGGCGGAGGCGGTGGCGACGGCCCTGGCATGGCGCGACGGCGAAATCCTATTCATCGACGAGCCGCTTTCCACGGCCATTGAAGAGTACAATCGCTACCTCGTTCGCAAGATCCTGATTGTCGACCCGCAGTTGGGCGGAATTCGCGTCGGCGGGCGCTTCACCACCAAGGACCCGGCAACGTTCCTGACGGCGATCCACACGACCCTCGACATCGATGTCGTAGCGACCGACGCCAATATTCTGCTGACCCGAAAAACAAATTGAGCGCCGACTTGGCGGCGGCGGCGCGATTTTCCGTCCTTTGAGCGTGGGGGCGCCGCCGGCGTCCAGCCCCGGGGGACCCTCGATCATGATCCGTGGACTATTCACGCCCACGCCGCTTGTCGTGGCGCTCTTTGCCTCGTCCACCGCCATGGCCGCGCCGAGCCTAGCGGTTGCGGCCGAACGCCCATTCAACATTCCGGCACAGACAACCGCCGCCGCGCTAACGACGTTCGCACGGCAGGCGGGCGTGCAGATTTTCTTCCCCAGCCAAGCCATCGCTGGGATCCGGTCTCCAGCCGTCACCGGCGTCATGGAGCCGCGAGTCGCGCTGGATCGATTGATCGTCGGCACCGGCCTGATCGTCGCCGCCGACGACGGACGCACCGTGATGCTGCGCCAAAGCCAAGCCATGCGTCACACCGACAGCGACGCGGCGACCGCGCTTGAGGACGTCATCGTCACCGCCGGTCCCCGCGCCGCGTCGATGAAGCGAGAGAGCGACACGGTCGTTAACACCATCACGGCCCTGGAAATCCAACGCCTGCCCAATCTGAACGTCTCAGATGTCCTCGCCCGCTTGCCCGGCGTGCGACGCAACGAAACCCAGAGCGGCGAAAACCGCTACGTGCAGATCCGGGGCCTGGGCCACACCGCCGCCTCGCAGTCGATCGACGGCGTGCTACTCACCACCTATGTCGACGGTTCGCGCGCGCCGTCGACCGAGTTGCTGCCGGCAAATTTCATCAAGAACGTGACGGTCACCTCGACGGTCACACCGGATCTGGACGAAAGCTCAAACTCCGCCCACGTCGCCCTGACCACGATCAGCGGCCTGGACAACCATGGCCAGCATGTCCTCGACCTTCGAGGCTTCGTCGGCGCCAACTCACGCAGTGACGGCCTGATGGACACCCGGCAGCCGATCCGCCTGGCGGGACGGTGGCAGGGCGGGCTCGACAAGGATGGCCGTTTCGGCCTGGTCGTCGGCGCCAGTCTGGACAGGCTCGGCTCGCGCTCGGACGCGGTATCGCTGGCCGGTTTCAGGCAGATCGACGGGATCAGCGTCCCCAATGGGGCCCTGACCAAGGGCCAGACCTATAGCGCAGCCCAGCGAGTGTCCGCGATGGCGCGGCTCGATGCCAGGCCATTCGACCGGCTGTCGACGTTTGCCGAATACTTCTACTTCAGCCACAACTTCTCTACCGACCTGCGCACCGCAGCGGCCTCGGTGGCCGCGCCATCGGTCGTCGCGCCCTCCGAGCACAGCGGAAAATTCGGCTCTGCGGCCGTCAACTACGGCTTCAACCAGGGCAGCCGAAACCTGCGCGCCCACATCGTCCAGGTCGGCGCAGACTACGACCTTGGCGCCAAGGACGCGGTGTCGTTCCGCGCCGGGGTCACGTTCAATCAGATCACCGCCGCTTCGCTGGCGAACAGCGGCTTCGCCTTGGGGTCCACAACCTTGGCGACGCCGCTGGGCTACGCCTTCGGCGACGACAGCCTGTCGTTCACGCCGGGTTCAAGCCCGACGACCGCCAACCCCGCCAACTACCGCCTGACCCGCAAGGTGACGGTCAGCGATCCTCTCATGCGCGACCAAAACTACTTCGTCCGCGCCGACTATAGCCACAACATCAGCCAGGGAGACCGCGGCCTGGGCTGGAAACTGGGCGCCCAGTTCAAGACGCTTGACCGTAGCAACCTCCAGCGCGGATACGCCCGGGTTATTGGCGCGGCCCACCCCATCGCGCTGTCGGAGGTGAGCAGCGCTTCCAGCGTCGATCTGTTCTCACCCACAAGTTGGAACAAAGCCGCCTTCCTGACACTGCTCAAGGCCCGCGGCGCACCCTCGCCCGACGCCAACCGTCTCTATGCCGCAGACCCGGCCGACGGTTACGGTCAGAACTTCAACGGCGCCGAGCAGATCGGCGTTGGTTACGGCATTCTATCCTACGGACTTGGTCGGGCCCGCGCCTCGGTCGGCCTGCGAGCGGCCCACACCCATCGCGATCTGGACCAGTATGAGCCCGACAGGATCGGTCAGTACAGACTGGCGCACTATGAACAGAACTACTGGCATGTTCTGCCCAGTGCGTATGGCTCGTTCGATGTCACATCGAGCCTGAAGCTGCGCGCGGCCTTCACGCAGACGATCGAGCGGCCGGTAATCAAAAGCGCCTCGCGCCGATTGATGACGAGTTATGAGGTGCCGGTCACCCGATCGATGAGCTACAGCGACCCATATCTCATGCCGATCCGCTCGACCAATTTCGACGCCTCGGCGGAATACTACTACGGTCGCAACGCCTATGTTTCTCTGGGTGCTTTCGCCAAGGACCTGAGCCACATACCCGCGACGAGCAGCACCCAGACCATGGGCTCCGACGGCGTGCGCGAGATCGTCACCTATACGAGCAATGTCACCGAGGTGAACGGCAAGTCGGTCTATGGGCGCGTGCGCGGCCTCGAAGCGGTCTGGTCCGCTCCTGTCCTGCCCTATGTGCCAGAACGCCTTGGCACGCTGGGCCTGAATATCTCGTACGACTACCTCGTCTATCGGTTCACGGCGATCAACGGCGGCGGCGGCGTCGCGCCAACCGATACGCGTCTGGTCGACGGCGCTCCGCGCCACTTCTTCAACACGTCGCTATCGTACAACAAGGGGCCTGCGGCCGCGAACCTGTTCCTGCAAATACAGTCATCGGCGCCGTCTCTCAGCTACAATCCGATCGACGACAGACGCATCTCCTACGGCGCCTTGCTGGACCTTCAGGCCAGCTACCAGATCAACGACAACATGCGGCTTCTCGTCGAGGCCCGCAATCTGCTCGATCAGGACATCACCGATCGTTACGGGATCACCGACTTCGGCCCGGCCCATCAGATTCGTAACAACGGCCGCACCCTGTGGCTCGGCGTCCAATTGACGACCTTCTAGGCCGTCTGGAGGCGAAGCGCCCCTCTTCGGCACCACGACGCGCGCCACTCAACGGAAGGACCATGATGTTCCAGTGTATGACGGCAGCCCTCGCCCCGGTGTCCAACGTGCCCTTCCCGGCGGCCGGGATGGCAGGAGGAACCAGACTCGCAGGCTCGCAAGACGACAATCTGAGCTACGCCGTCAACGAGCGGCCGACCAGTGTCTTGTCTGGAGACAATCTTGCGCGGTCCTCGCGCGCAGCGGACAGCCTGCCCGCCAACGGCGCCAAGGTCGCTGGCGAAACTCGCGCCAACGGAAGGACGCTGCCGCTCAGCGCGCCGATCAAGCTTTGAGCCGCGCCTTCAAGTGGGCCGTGGTGGTCGCCGGATGTCTGGCGACCACCACCACGGCCGCGCAGGAACCCGCTCCGCAGACCCATATCGCGGCCATCGACACGCTTCCGGCCGCTACGTTTCGGGAAAATCTCGCCCAAGCCATCCGAATTCATCGCCAGGCGGATCCCGAGCGCGTGTCGCGCGCCGTCTATGACGCATTTCACCCGGTAGGCTATGGGGGCCTGGGGCCTCGCGGCGCATTGATCTTGGACGAGGCGCGGCAAGATCCGCAAACCCAGGCGGGCGATGTCCTGAACGCGATCGGGGTCATCGGTGGAAGCACGATCGGCGGCCAGAGCGAAGCGGCCAAGCGCCATTTCGCGATCACCAACGCCTATGGCCGGGCCTACGCCGCCGCGCCGGACGGGGTGGTGCTGGAGAACAATCCCCGCCCCTGGCAAGTGAGCCCGTTGATCCGGCGCGATCCTCGTCTGGGAGCGAACTATTCATTGGGATCACCTGCCTATCCGAGCGGACATACGACGGATGCCTATGCCCAATCGCTACTGCTCGCGATGATCTTCCCCGAGCGCGCCCAGCAGATTCTGGCGCGGGCGGCAGAGTATGGCGACGAGAGAGTCGTCCTCGGCGTCCATTATCCGCTCGACGTCGTCGCAGGACGCATCCTCGCCACGTCAGCGCTCGTGCGGCTCATGATCGAGCAGCCAAGGTCATTGGGCGTGGCGCAATCCCGCAGCTTGACGGAGGCGGCTATCGTTCTGCGCGCCGAGTTGGCGCGGGGATGCGGGCAGGGGGACCTCAGCTGTCAAGGCGGACCGCCCGCGTCATATGCCGAGGTCGTGCGCGACCGCGCTGCGTATCGTGCCTGGTTGACCTACGGCATGACGCCAGTCGCCGCCACCGATCGGCCCGCCGTGGCGCCGCCCGGCGCCGAGATTCTGCTCGCCACCCGCTTTCCCTATCTCGACGCCGAGCAGCGGCGCGAAGTTCTGGCGACGACCGAGATTGCGTCGGGCCATCCGCTGGATGACGGCTCGGGCTATGCTCGCCTGGACCTCTTCGCCGCGTTCGGCGGTTATGGCGCCTTTCGTGGCGACGTCAGCGTCCGCATGAATTCGGCAGAAGGGCCGATCGCCGCCAACGACGTGTTCAGCAACGACATCCACGGCCCGGGCGGCCTCAACAAGCTTGGCGACGGCACGCTGGTTCTGGCGGGGACAAACGACTTCACCGGCGGCCTCACGATCCAAGGCGGCAGTATCAAAGCCCATGCCGGTGGGCTGGGGCGCGGTCCGATCCAAAACGAGGCGACGCTGATGCTCGACGCGCCAGTCGATGCGCGGATCGACATCCCGATCACCGGCGGCGGGCGCATCGTCAAAACCGGGCCAGGCACGCTGGAACTGACGGCGGTCTCCGGGTTTCGAGGCGCAATCGAGGTAAGGACAGGGATTTTGATCATACGCTGCGCGTCGCCCGCGGGGCCAGTCGCGCGCCATGTGCCGGCCTATGCGATGGTTCGGTCGGTTGACGGCTCATGCCCGACCAGGATGACGACGCCTCAGGCGTCCGGCGGCGAGCTCCGCCGTTAATGGGGTGTCAGAGCCGGCAATCCGCCGGCTGGGAAAAGCACAACGCCAAAGCACCACGCCCCCGTGTGCGCTCCCTTGTCGCCTGGCGGTTGCCGACACGGCTTCGCACTTGCCCCGATGAGCCTGCCTCACCTCCGCTCCCCCGCGCATTGGAGCGTTTCGGTCATTTTCGGCTAGCCCGCAGACGTTCCTAACCCGAAAGGCCACCTCTAGCGTGACGACGCTTTGGCCCGGCCCATGGCTCCCCTAGGCCGGGCGCAGGAACAAATCAATCTACCCTCCGCCGCGTTCCAGCCCCAGCTCACGCGATACCTTTCCAGCGATAGAGGCCCGTCCGCTGCAGGCGCACATCGAGCATCGCCTCGTTCAGTCGAAGTCGAACAGCCTGTCCTGGCCGACCGCGCAAAACCAAAGATCGCAACCTGCCCTTTTCCCAGGCCATATCCAGGGTCAGGCCCGCCCTTGCGCGCATGCCTGTGATCGCCCCATTCGGCCAGGCGGCTGGCAAGCTGGGCAACAAGCGAAGCTCTCCGCCCCACGACTGGACAAGCATTTCCAGGATGGCCGCGGCCCCGCCGAAGTTGCCGTCGATCTGGAACGGCGGGTGGGCGTCGAACAGGTTCGGATAGGTGCGCCGAGGACCGAGCAGTCCTTTGAGGATGCGATGGGCATGATCGCCCTCGCCCATGCGCGCCCAAAGGCACGCGCGCCAGGCCGTGCCCCAACCGGTCGTCAGATCGCCCCTCTTGGCCAGCGTGACCTTGGCCGCCGCGATCAGTTCCGGCGTGTCGCGCACGTTGATCTGGTCGCTTGGATAGACCGCGTACAGATGCGACACGTGACGGTGATGCTGATCGGGTGCGGCGTCGTCCCAGTCCTCGAGCCACTCCTGCAACTGGCCGGAACGGCCGATGCGATCGGGCGCCAGCCGCGCGCGGACAGCCCCAAGCCTGTCGACGAGGCCGGCGTCCCGGCCCAGCAGACCGGCGGCCGTAGCCGTGTGCGAAAAGAGATCACGCACGATCTGCCGGTCCATGGCCGGTCCCGCGCAAACCGCCGAGCCGAATGGGTGGTTGTTCTCAGGTGAAATCGACGGCGAGGTGACCAGGCCTCGCCCGCCGGGATCTTCGACCAGCGTATCCAGGAAGAATTCGCTGGCGCCCTTGAGCAAAGGATAGAGCCGCTCGAGAACGGCAGGATCACGGCCATAGTCCCAGTGGGTCCACAGGGTGTTGCACAACCAGGCGCCGCCACACGGCCACAGGCCCGCGAACGGCCCGTCTATCGGCGCGCTGGCGCGCCACAGATCGGTATTGTGATGCGCCACCCAACCCCGTGCGCCGTACATGACCGCCGCGGTGCGCGCGCCGGTGACCGAGAGCTCTTCGACCATCCGCAGGAGCGGCTCGACACAATCGCCCAGGCCAACCGGATCGGCGGGCCAGTAGTTCATCTCGGTATTGATGTTGATGGTATACTTGCTGCCCCAGGGCGGATTGACGCCCTCGTTCCAGATGCCCTGAAGATTGGCCGGCTGGCCGCCTGGCCGCGACGAGGCGATAAGGAGATAGCGGGCGTATCTGACATAGAGCGCGGCCAGCGCCGGATCGTCCGAAGATTCGGCCCGCGCTATGCGTTCATCGGTGGCCAGATCGGCAGAGCCTGTATGGCCAAGGTCGAGGCCAAAGCCGTCGAACAGCACCCGGTGGCTGGCCACATGGTCGCGCCGCAACGCGGCATAGGATTTACGGGCCGCGGAGGCCAGGCGCGTCCTGACCACGGCGACGGGATCGCCGCTGACGTCGCGGTAGTTCACGTAGCTGGTGGCCGCGGCGATCAACAGGCTGACCGAACGGGCGTTGCGCACTCTTAGGCCAGACGCGGAGGTCTCCACCTCGCCGCCATCCACAACGGCCTGAACGCCCAGGGCATAGGACAAGCCTGCGGGCACTCCGGGTCCCGGCTCGTTGCGGCCTGTAAAGATGATCGCCGCGGGTCCAAGCACCGAGGCGGCGACGTCGGGACCCGGCTGCCCGACCGCCTCGCGTTCAAGCCAATCGACCTTGGACGAAGCGCGGGTTTCTGTCGCCGGACCCGCGTAGTCTGGCGAGGGGTAGTCGACCTTGCGCGGCGCCCGATGGTTGAGGGTGAAATCGAGGCTATCGCCTGTCGACTCCAGCCGCAGTACAATCACCTTGTCGGACGCCGAGGCGAAGACCTCACGGCGGTGATCGCCGTACCGTATGCTCGCCGTCGCGGACGCAAGATCGAGTTGACGAACATAGTCGCCCGGCGCGCTCGCGCCGGCGAACGTCAAGAGAAGGTCGCCAAGCGATCCGTAGGACATCTGCCACAACGGCGTGGCCATCATGTGCGCTTCAGCCAACTTATAGGCCTCGTCGAAGCGCCCTTCGGCCAAAAGGGTTCGCACGCGCGGCAGGGCCGCGCGAGCCTGTGGGTTGACCGGGTCGTAGGGCGCCCCGGCCCAAAGGGTGCTCTCGTTGAGTTGCAGGCGCTCCTGGCCCACCCTACCAAACACCATCGCCCCGATCTGTCCATTGCCGATCGGGAGGGCCTCGTTCCAGGTCGCGGCCGGCCTGCGATACCAGAGATCGGCGGCCAGGGGAGCGGGAGAGGCGGAAGCCGACGCGGACGGCGCTATCGCCAAGCCGGCCGGCGCGGCCAAGATGCTGCGGCGGGTGACAGGGCCAAAAAAGGATTTCAAGGCGCGACCTCCAGTTTTGATAGCGCTGTCGATCTCGGCCCCCGGCGGGCGAGCCGGCAAAGCCGAAAACACATGGACAACCGAGTGCTCCGAGCCTCAGCCGGGACGGCAAGGCAGTTTCGGAAGCCCCCAACGCTGCGCTCTACAGCCTAGCGGAGAAACTCACGCCAATCATATCCGAAACGTCATGCATATATAAAATAAGACCGAGACGACGGAGGAACCGACGAGCCGCTCATCGTATGGAAGCGCCGCTGCAGCGGCCCTGACGGAGGCTCGAGAGCGGCGCCGCCGATTTGGTCTCCGCCAGGTTCAGGGGCCAGGGCTGAGAAGAGGCGAACGTGGCTTCCACGTCGTCGCCGCTCCCGCTCACATTCCTCGGGCTACTCGCCGCCCCCAGTTTCGCCGCCGCCGATGATGCCGCTCCCCGAATGCTTAGTCCAGCCGGCAGTACGATCTCGGTCACGTCATGTAAGGCCCCCACATGAAGGCGACGGCGCCGGCCACGCCTCCCGCGGTGACGACCGTCATCGCGATCAGCAGAGTCGCAGCGCGATGTTTGACCACGGACTTGGCGCTGCATTGGGCGTGAAAATAGACCTCAAGCACCGCCAATGGGATCAGATAGGAACCAAATTGAAGCAGGATATCCGCGGGGCCCGATAGCTTGCGGTTCATGCCAATGCCTCCGCCGGACACAATCACCCAGGCCATGATCGCCACACGCAGGAACCAGACGCCGTTGACCACGAGGAAGGCGCGCATCGCCCAGCGACGGTGGGCCTCGAGTTTCCGCGCGACCGCCAATCGCCACGCCATGGCGGCGAAGACCAGGATAAGCACGCCATTGATGGAAACCGACACGGCGGAGATGGGCGAGAGATACGTGCCCCGAACCCAGGTCAGCCAGAGGCCGCCTACGGCCATCGCGCAAGCGATGACGAAGAACAGCCTTCCATTCCAGCGATGCAGCGCGGACGCCCGCCGGCGGATCGTCGGAAGGAGCTGAAGAAGCCCCCCCAGCGTCACAACCGCAGCCAGCAGCACATGGACCGCAAACATGAGGTTGCCCAGGTGATCGCCGGAAACGTAGCCCCTGATGATCGGCTTCTCGTTCCATCCGGCCAGATCGCCGGTCACGGTCTTACGGCCATAGTGGGCGATGATCATCCAGATGAAGGCGCCCTGCCCCGCCGCCGCCACCAGGAACCACGCCACGCCTGCCCGCCGTAGAAGGGTTTCATCCGGCGAAGCCGTGACCGATGGGTTTGCAAGTTCTGTTGTCGTCACGTCCCTTTTGCTCCTAGCGTGTTGCTGACGGCCATGGCGTGCGGGATTTCGCGAAGACGATCTCGCCGATTTGGAAATCGGCTAGGGATTTGGGAGCCTGATTGTGAGGGTTCGGTCGGGGGAAAAGCAGTTCGATGAGCGCTGAAGGCTTGGTCACGACGCCACGCCTCGGCGGCGGCGCAGACGATATCTATCTGTATGGCGGGCTCTTCGCCGGGGCGGTGGGGGCGTTTTGCCTGACCCAAATCATCGGGCGCCAGTTCGGTCTCGTCTCAGACCTCGTCGCCATTGCTGGCGACGCGACTTGCGGGTGGTCGTGGCTGTTGGTTCGCGCGCTCTTCCAATCCGACAAGCCCCGGCGGGCGGCGTGGCCCCTGGTGCTAGTGTTGGTCCTGGTGGCGTCCGGAGCCGTTCTGCGCCTGTCCGGCGGCAGCGCCGACACTTTGCCTCGCATGGTGGAGAACTTGGGCGAGCTGGTCAGTTCCGCCCTCCTCCTACTGGCCGCCATCGACCCCCTAAGGGGCCTGAACGCGCATATGCGCCAGGGCGAGCGACGCTTTCGCATGGTCTTTTCGGCCGGCTATGTCGCGTTGCTGGCCATCGCCGTCCTCTGGGTGGACGGCGCGCCGAGCGGCGGGGCGATGGCCCCATGGAAAATGGCGATCAAGTCCGCATGCGCAGCGTGCGCTTTGCTGGGGATGGCGTTCGCCATCTGGTATCGCCATCGTCATCCCTTCCCGGCGCCCTGCATGGACCGGCGACGCGAAAAAACGGCGGACGCACACGGCTTGGCGGCGCCTCTTCGGAAACTCATGGCGCAAGAGGCCCTCTACACCCGGCAGAGCCTTAAGGTCGCGGACGTGGCCCGTCGCCTGGGCGCGCCCGAATACAAAGTCACCCAGTGCGTCACGGGCTCCCTAGGCTTTCGCAACTTCAACCATATGGCCAACTACTTCCGCGTCGAGGAGGCCAAACGGCAATTGGCAGATTGCGCCTACGCTCACCTTCCCATTCTCACGATCGCTTACGATTGCGGGTTTGGCTCGATCGGCCCCTTCAATAGGGCTTTCAAGGCGGAGACGGGCCTCACGCCCCAGCAATTTCGCAAAACGTCTTCACCGCCCAGCAAACTCTAGCGCCCTAACCGCCTATTTCCGTTCCGGAAGCAGGGTGCGCATCGTTGGAAGCCTCGGGCTGAACTCCGCTGGCGAGGCGTTCTCGGTCAGAGTGAAAGAATACTTCGTTCGCTGGATCTCGGCCTTGGCTCATTGTCTAGAAGTGGGAGGGGCTCCCTCTCATTCCAGAGTGGAGGTAGCGGGTGTCGTTCCATCGCTGGCTGCGGATGCGCTGGGCCTCGGCCTGGCCAGGACCATTCAGGACGGTGTTCCAGGCCTTGCCGCCGCCCACGGTCCAGCCGCGCCGCGGGTCGTTGGGGTCGGGCAGGTCGGGCGCGCTGGCCGGCGAATAGTCGCCCATCAGCAATGCGGATTCATTAGCGGTCATGCGCTCGCTCCAATGCGGGCCTGACTCAGAACTCTTCCCAGCTATCGAGCGTCGGCGCCGCTGAGCCCCGGACCAGCATCGGGGCGCGGGTCATTGGGCGCGTCTTTTTGATCGCGCCGGGACGCTC
>NZ_QDKO01000043.1:0-126257 GCF_003094615.1 Caulobacter radicis
CGGCCCTTCGGAATAACGACGCGGCGGAGCGGTCGACGAAGCCGAAACGCTAAACAAACCCACGGTCCCCGGGCTCCGCCCGGCCGCTCCGCGCCTCCCCGACCTAACGCGCGCAAACGCGGGAGACCGCGAAGCCGTGCCTCAAGGAACCTCCCCCTGCGGGGGAGGCGATCGCGCAGCGATCGGTGGGGGGAGTGATGACGAACTCACCCACCCCACCGAAAGCTGAAACCGTCCCCCCACCGGCCTTCGGCCGCCTCCCCCAAAGGGGGAGGTTCGCCGACCAAGATCCTCCCCCTGAAGGGGGAGGTGGCCCGAAGGGCCGGAGGGGGAAGTTCCTGATGAGGTCAGCACATCCCCAACGTCAGCAATCCCTTCCCCCTCAGTCGCTTCGCGACAGCTCCCCCTTCAGGGGGAGCATCTGGGAGGGGGGCGGTCTCATCTGCCGCAACGCCCAACGCCCCCCACCGATCGCTGCGCGATCGCCGCGCCCCACAAGGGGAGGGTCCCCGAACCTCAACCGGTCCAATCCTGCCGCGCCCCTCAGAATCCTTGACATAAACGCCCCCGCATGCGCCTTTCCGCGCCTTGCAAATCAACGCGTTTCGAAGCCTTTCATGACCACGATGCACGCCTATCGCACCCATAACTGCGGCGCTCTTCGGGCCAGCGACACCAACGCCAATGTGCGTCTGTCGGGCTGGATCCACCGCAAGCGCGACCACGGCGGCCTGGTCTTCATCGACCTGCGCGACCACTACGGCCTGACCCAGCTGGTCCTGCACCCCGAAACCCCCGGCTTCGCCATCGTCGAGCGTCTGCGCGCCGAGAGCGTGATCCGCGTCGACGGCGTGGTCATCGCCCGTGACGCCGCCGTGGTGAACGCCAACCTGCCGACCGGCGAGATCGAGATCCGCGTCACCGACGTGGAAGTGCTGTCGACCGCCGACGAGCTGCCGCTGCCGGTCTTCGGCGAGCCGGACTATCCGGAAGAGATCCGCCTCAAGCACCGCTATCTCGACCTGCGCCGCGAGACCCTGCACAAGAACATCGTGCTGCGCTCGCGCGTGATCCAGTCGATCCGCAACCGCATGTTCGCGCAGGGCTTCAACGAGTTCCAGACGCCGATCCTGACGGCGTCGTCGCCGGAAGGCGCGCGCGACTTCCTGGTGCCCTCGCGCCTGCACCCGGAGAAGTTCTACGCGCTGCCGCAGGCGCCCCAGCAGTTCAAGCAGCTGCTGATGGTCTCGGGCTTCGACCGCTACTTCCAGATCGCCCCGTGCTTCCGCGACGAAGACCTGCGCGCCGACCGCTCGCTCGAGTTCTACCAGCTCGACGTCGAGATGAGCTTCGTGACGCAAGAAGACGTGTTCGCGGCCATCGAGCCGGTCATGCATGGCGTCTTCGAGGAGTTCTCGAACGGCAAGCCGGTCTCGCCGATCAGCGAGACCCACACCTTCACCAACGACTTTGGCCAGGCCTTCGAGCATAAGGGCTTCGAGCGCCTGACCTACGCCCAGTCGATGGCCTGGTACGGCAGCGACAAGCCCGACCTGCGCAACCCGATCAAGATGGCCGACGTCTCCGAGCACTTCCGTGACGGCGGTTTTGGCCTCTTTGCCAAGATCCTCGGCGCCGACGCCAAGAACGCCATCTGGGCCATCCCGGCCCCGACCGGCGGTTCGCGCGCCTTCTGCGACCGCATGAACAGCTGGGCCCAGGGCGAAGGCCAGCCGGGCCTCGGCTACGTGTTCTGGTCGGAAGACCAGGGCGGCTGGGGCGGCCCGATCGCCAAGAACCTGGGCGAGCCGACGCAAGCCCTGATGGAAAGCCTGGGCCTGGGCGCCGGCGACGCCGCCTTCTTCGTGGCCGGCGATCCGGCCGTGTTCGCCAAGTTCGCGGGCCTGGCCCGCACCCGCGTCGGCACGGAGCTGAAGCTGGTCGCCGAAGAGCAGTTCAAGTTCTGCTGGATCGTCGACTTCCCGATGTTCGAGTGGAACGAGGACGAAAAGCGCGTCGACTTCTCGCACAACCCGTTCTCGATGCCGCAGGGCGGTCTGGAGGCCCTGGAAGGCCAGGACCCGCTGACCATCCGCGCCTACCAGTACGACATCGTCTGCAACGGCTACGAGCTGTGCTCGGGCGCGATCCGGAACCACAAGCCCGAGATCATGCTGAAAGCCTTCGAAATCGCCGGCTACGGCCCCGAAGTGGTCGAGGAGCAGTTCGGCGGCATGCTGAACGCCTTCCGCTTCGGCGCCCCGCCGCACGGCGGTCTGGCCCCCGGCATCGACCGCATCGTCATGCTGCTGGCCGAGCAGGTCGCCATCCGCGAGGTCATCGCCTTCCCGCTGAACCAGCAGGGCCAGGACCTCTTGATGAACGCGCCGGCCAACGTGCTCGACAAGCAGCTCAAGGAGCTGCACATCCGCACGGCTCCCCCGATCAAGGTCTAAGGATCCGGCGACAAGCGCCTGAAAAGACAAAGCCCTCCGGCCGTTCGGCTCGGAGGGCTTTTTCGTGCTATGGTGACGCTGTCGGGGGTGCGCCCAGGGAGGGTTCCCGATGTTCAGGACCGCGTTCGCAATGTGCCTCTGCCTGTCGGCCGCGACGGGCGCATACGCCGCTTCCCCGCCGACCATGGCGGACCAGAAAGCCATCGACAGCGCCATGTCGGCCGCGCCGCCCGCGCTGGCCAAGGGCGCGGCGATCATGACCTTCGCCGCCGACGGCTCGATGCGCCACCTGCGCGACGGGACCAACGGCTACACCTGCATGCCCGACATCCCGACCACGCCGGGCGTCGATCCGATGTGCGCCGACGCCAACGCCATGGAATGGGCCATGGCCATGTTCGGCCGCAAGCCGCCGCCGGAAGGCAAGCCGGGCTTCATCTACATGCTGATGGGCGGCTCGGACCCCAGCAACCTGGATCCGTACGCCACCAAGCCGATGGACGGCCACGACTGGGTCAAGACGGGGCCGCACGTGATGGTCGTCGGCGCGCCGGGCATGCTGGCCGGCTATCCGGGCGGCGCGCGGCCGGACACCTCGAAGCCTTACGTCATGTTCCCGGACACGCCCTACGCGCACCTGATGCTGCCGGTGCGCTGAGGCTTCGGATCAGCGGCAGCGGGGGATCGACAGGCCGCGCGGCAGGGTCGTCGAGGGATCGCCGCAGGCCCGGTTCAGCTGGGCCTGGGTGAGGCCGCTCGCGCGGTCCAGCTCGGCCCCCGAGAAGTTGACGCCGGAAAGGTTGGCGCCGGCGAAGCTCGCGCCCTCCAGATAGGCGCCGACGAAGGTCGCGTTGGTCAGGTCGGCCTTGGCGAAGCTGGCTCCGCCGAAGACGCCGCCATAGGCGTTGATGTCGCGCAGGTCGCCGCCGGTGAACCGCGTGCGGCCCATCACCGCCAGCGACAGGTCGGCCTGGCGCAGGCGGGCGCCGGACAGGTTCTTGGCCCGAAGGGTCAGGCCCGAAAGGTCGGCCTGGAACAGGTTGCAGCGCGGGCAGTCGGCGCCGCGGCGGACGCCGGCGATCTGGCCGGCGTTCTGCGCCAGGGCGGGACCAGCCAGGGCCAGGGTCGACAGCGCGGCGGCGGCGAGGAGGGCCAGCGGTTTCATTTCGGCACGCGTCCTTGGCGATGGAAAGGGCGGGATACGGGACTCACCGCGATCACAGCAAGTCCCGCGCCGGAAACTCAGCCGCGCGGCGAGGGCCGTTCGGCCTGGCCGTTGCAGCTTTCGCAGACCACCAGGCCGCCCTTGCGGCTCAGGGCCACGTCGCCGCAGGCCGGGCAGATGTCGGCCTGGTCGGCGGGCGCGCCGGCCTTGGCCGCGTCGTCCTTGCGGCGCCCGAAGGCGGCGAACACCAGGTTGTCGGGTGTCGCGCCGCGCGAGAAGCCCTTGGAGATGAACTTCGACGCCGGCAGCGGCGCGGGCTCCTCGGCCTCGTCCTCGACGTCGGCGTTCTTGCCGCGCCCCAGGCCGTCGGCGTTGAACTCCTGCGGGTCGCCGTTGGCCAGGTCGTCACGGCCCAGGTACGAAACGCCCAGTTCGCGGAAGATGTAGTCGAGGATCGAGGTCGCCGACTTGATCGAGTCGTTGCCCGTGACGGGACCTGCCGGCTCGAACTTGGTGAATACGTAGGCGTCGACGAACTCGTCCAGCGGCACGCCGTATTGCAGGCCGATCGAGATCGCGATGGCGAAGTTGTTCATCAACGACCGGAAGGCGGCGCCTTCCTTGTGCATGTCGATGAAGATCTCGCCGACCTCGCCGTCCTCGTACTCGCCGGTGTGCAGATAGACCTTGTGGCCGCCGACGGCCGCCTTCTGGATATAGCCCTTGCGGCGGTCGGGCAGCTTGCGGCGCTCGCGCTGGCGCTCGACCACCTTCTCGACCACGCGCTCGGTGACGATCGGCTCGGGCGGCCTGGCGCGCGGCGTCTCGGCCGGGGCTTCGGGCAGGTCGAGCGCGAAGTCGGCCGGCGCCGGAGCGCGCGACAGATTCAGAGCGCGGACGCCGGCGCGGGCGGCCGAGGCCTGAAGTCGCAGCAGATCGGCCGGACGGGCGTCGAACGGCGCGACCAGCGCCAGCGGCCAGGGGCCGCAGACGAAGGTCTCGACGGCGGCGGTGATGGCGATGCGATCGGCCTGGGCCGGCGCCTCGAAGGCGCGCAGCAGGTCCTGGGTCTCGCTCGCGAGCGCTAGGCTATCGAACAGGCGGCCGGTTCCGACGGCGTGGCGCTGGGCCTCGAGGACGGCGCCCGGCGCGAAGCCGGCGAAGGCCAGGGTGTCGAACGCCGGATCGGCCAGGGCCTCGCGCGAGGCGCCCAGCACGTCGCCGATGAAGTCGGCGCCGACGATGGCGGGGGCGAAGGCCGCTCGCAGGTCGCCGCGGGCGCGCAATGCGGCCTCGGCCAGGCCGATCTCGTGGCTGGTGAAGCCGACGGCGGTCAGCGCGCGATGGTCGACGCCGGGGGCGTCTTCGAGCGATCCGGCGCCCAGGGCATGCACCCGCACCGCGTCGAGGTCGGCCCCGGCGGCGCGCAGGGCGGCCTGGGCGCTGGCGGAAAGCTGGGGCAAGGCGACGCCGTCGCTGGTCTCCGAGGGCAGGATCAGGTTCCAGCCGCTATCCAGGCCGGGGGGCGCGCCCAGGCGCAGGGCGGTCTCTGAGTCCTCGAAGGCCGCGACGAGGCCAGCGCCACGCAGACCGTGGGCCTTGGCCGCGGCCAGGGCGGCTTGCAGCCCCGCCGTCGCCTCCGCAGCCAGCGGGGTCGTCAATGCAGAGGCGGCTTCGGCGCGTCGGGCGAGGCCGGCCAGGATGCGTTCGGACTCGACGGTGAAGGCCTCGGCGGCGCCGAGGGCCTCCGCTACGGAGGCGGAGGCGGCCAGCGCTTCGCCAGCGGCGACGGCCCAGAGGGCGGCCGCAGCGTCACGACCAGCCTCGGTAGCGGGCGAAAGGTTCTGGGCCAGCAGCCAGTCGCCGACGCCGGCCAGGGTCAACGCCACGGCGCCGTCCTGCGGGCGGTCCAGCTCGAGGGCCACGGCCCAGAGCCGAACGGCATGACGGAAGCCGGCGAGGTCGAAGCCGTCATCGCCGAGGAAAGCCGCGGCGTTGACGGCCGCGCGGGCCGCGGCGCCGGCCGCCAGCTGATCGGCGTCGGCGGGCGACAGGGCCAGGGTGACGCCGCCGGTCTCCCAGCTGGCCCGGGCGGCCAGGGCGGCGAACTCGTCACCCGCGGCCACGTCGGTCGGTTCGGCCAGGGCGAGCAGGGACGGAATCTTGGCGGGCCGGACGGCGAAGGCGGAGAAGCCGGGCGCGCCGGCGCTGGCCACGGCGTCGGCGATGCTGGCGTCGCTGGCGCCGGCCGCGCGGGCCTTCTGGGCGGCCCGGGCCAGGGCGACGTTGCGGGCGGGGTCCGCGCAGGCTCGCGCGTCGCCCTCGCAGCGCAAGACCGAGTCGGCGACGGCGGTCAGGGCGGCGTCCAGTCGGGACGCGGCCTCCCGAGCCAGACGATCCGCGCGGGCGAGGCCAACGTGCTCGGCGGCGGCGGCGCGAAACTCGATGGCGGAAACGTGCAGCGGCGCGGGCAGGGCGGCCGCCGGACCGGCGGGCGCGCCATAGCCGGCGAGCATGCTGTCGACGAGGTCGCCGGCGAAGGCGCGAGCGTCGGCTTCCGACGCGAAGAGCCCCGCTTCGCGGCCGGCCTTGCTCAGGCGAGCAGCGTAGTGCTCCAGCGCGCCGTCGAGGTGGCTCTCAGGATCGGATGGGCCCGGAGGCGCCCAATCCAGCCAGGCCTCGACGCGGGCGTCGGGCCAGCCCAGAGGCGCAAGGGTTTCGATGAAGCGGTCGGGCCGTTCGACCTCGCGCAGGTCGGATTCCGGCGCGTGTCCGGCGAAGAGTCGTTCAAAGCGCATGGGCCGATTCCGCGGCGGGTGCTTCGTCATGGTGTCAACCCTAAACCGGAGGTCGGTAACCATCAATAGATGTTGGGTCTGTGGCCCATGCTGTCCACAACATCTTGAAGCGCGCTTCGGTGACGGCTCTGCTGGACGCTGAGGGCTCGCCGACCTATAGTCCGCCCGCTTCGCGCCGCGCTTTTTCGGTCGCGAAGGCCTTTGCTAGATTGGGTGCCGCGCAGTGCTGAAAGCGATCTTCACGTGGTGGAACGGGGTGACCATCGGTCAGCGTTTCCACATTTCCCGCCGGGGCGTGTTCGTTGGTCAAGACGAGTTCGGCAACCGCTACTTCGAAGCGCGCGACAACAAGGACAGCTACGACGACCGCAAGCGTCGTTGGGTGATCTATGACGGCTACGCCGAGGCCTCCAAGGTTCCGCCGGACTGGAGCGGCTGGCTGCACTACACCTTCGACGAGCCGCCGACCCAGGCGCCGCTGCCGCGTCGCGCGTGGGAAAAGGACCACCTGCCGAACCTGACGGGCACCGTCCACGCCTGGCGTCCGAAGGGCGCCATCGGCCGTGGCGGCGAGCGCGCCGTCGCCACCAGCGACTATCAGTCCTGGTCGCCGGAATAAGATGAGCTTCAAGCGGCGCAGCCTGCAGGGCGCGGCGATCCTGGTCGCCGCGGTTCCGTTCGCCGTCGGCGCCGCCTGGGCGCTGCAGGCCGCTCCGCAGCAGGCGCGGCCAGCGCAGCAGGCTCCGGCCGCCGCGCCGCCGCCCACGGGCCAGCCCGCGCCGGTCGCCCCGACGCCCAAGCCTGTCCAGCAGCCGGCGCTCTCCAACGGCGCGCCGCCACCCGAGCCGGCCCCGCCGCCCGCGGCCGATCCCGTTCCCGCCAAGCCGGTCGCCACCGCTCCGGTCAAGCCGGCCGAGCCCGCCAAGCGCGGGCGCTACGGCGTGGCCATAATTCAGGCGCTGGACAAGGTCACGACCGAGACCATGCGGTTCGAGGTCCCGGTGGGCCAGCCTATCCGCTACAAGACCCTGGTCTTCACGGCGCGCGCCTGCGAGGTCACGGCCGCGGACGAGCTGGCGCCCGACCAGATCGCCTACCTGACCATCGATACCCAGCCCAAGGCCTTGCCGGGTCGCGCCGCTCCTGCCGGTCGACAGGTGTTCAAGGGATGGATGTACGCCAGCTCGCCGGGCCTCAACCCGCTCGAGCACCCGGTCTATGACGCCTGGCTGATCGCCTGCAAGACGTCGGCCCCGGTCGCCGCAGGCCCCAGCAAGTAGAAATCCGACTCGGCCAGCAGGGCCTTGGCCAGCCGGCGCTTGTAGTCGGCGCGCGAGATCTCGACCGTGCCGAACTGCGCCAGGTGATCGGTGATGAACTGGGTGTCGAGCAGCTTGTAGCCGCCGACGTTCAGGCGCCCGACCAAGTGCACCAGCGCCACCTTGCTGGCGTCGCGGGCGGTCGAGAACATGCTTTCGCCAAAGAAGGCTGCGCCCAGCGAGACGCCGTAGAGCCCGCCGACCAGGTCGCCGCCTTGCCAGCACTCGACGCTGTGAGCGCGGCCGGCGGCGTAGAGCATGCCGTACATCTTCTGGATCGGGGCGTTGATCCAGGTCTCCAGGCGTCCCGGACGGGACGAGGCGCAGGCTTCGACCACGGCGTCGAAGGCGGTGTCGACGCGGACCTCGAAGGGTTCGCTGCGCACGGTGCGCGCCAGACGGCGGGGGATGTGCATGGCGTCGAGCGGCAACACGCCGCGCCATTGCGGATCGATGAGGAAGAGGCGTTCGTCATGGCGCGCGTCGGCCATGGGGAAGACGCCGCGTTCGTAGCAGGCGACGAGATCGTCGAGGCCGAAGGCGTCGTCCATGCGCGTCAGTGGGTTCCGATCGTCCCGATCGGCCCCGGATCGCTCCGGGGCCGACCAAGATAAGGCCTTAGCCCTGCGACTTGATCCAGCGTTCCAGCCAGTGGATGTCGTAGTCGCCGGCCAGGATGTCGGGCTGAACCAGGAGGTCCTGGAACAGCGGGATCGTGGTCTCGACGCCGCCGACGACCATTTCGCCCAGGCAGCGCTTGAGGCGCGCGATGCACTCGGCGCGGTCGCGGCCGTGGACGATCAGCTTGCCGATCAGGCTGTCGTAGTACGGCGGGATCGCGTAACCGGTGTAGATCGCCGAATCCAGGCGCACGCCCAGGCCGCCCGGCGCGTGGAAGTCCGTCACCGTGCCCGGCGAGGGCGTGAAGGTGCGGGCGTTCTCGGCGTTGATGCGGCATTCGATGGCGTGGCCCTCGAACACGACGTCTTCCTGGGTGAATGACAGCGGCAGGCCCGCGGCGATGCGGATCTGTTCGCGCACCAGGTCGATGCCGGTGATGGCTTCGGTGACCGGGTGCTCCACCTGCAGGCGGGTGTTCATCTCGATGAAGAAGAACTCGTCGTTCTCCCACAGGAACTCGATGGTGCCGACGCCGAGATAGCCGATGGCCTTGACCGCGTCGACCACGACCTTGCCGATCTTGGCGCGACCCTCGGCCGACAGGGCGGGCGAGGGGGCTTCTTCCAGCACCTTCTGGTGGCGGCGCTGCAGCGAGCAGTCGCGTTCGCCCAGGTGCACCACGTTGCCGTGGCTGTCGGCGATGACCTGAAGCTCGATGTGGCGCGGCTTCTGGAGGTAGCGCTCCATGTAGACCGTGTCGTCGCCGAAGGCGGCGCGGGCCTCGGCGCGGGCGGTCGCGACCGCCTCGGCGAGGTCTTCACGGGTCTGGGCGACCTTCATGCCGCGACCGCCGCCGCCGGCGGCGGCCTTGATCAGCACCGGGAAGCCGATCTTGTCAGCGGCCGCGAAGGCCTCTTCCTCGGTCGAGACGCCGCCGTCCGAGCCCGGGACGACCGGGATGCCGGCGTCCTTCACGGCCTGCTTGGCGGTGATCTTGTCGCCCATCATCCGGATGTGTTCCGGCTTGGGGCCGATGAAGGTGAAGCCGTGCGCGCCGACGATCTCGGCGAAGCGGGCGTTCTCCGACAGGAAGCCGTAGCCCGGGTGGATGCCCTGGGCGCCGGTGATCTCGGCGGCGGCGATGATCGACGGGATGTTGAGGTAGCTCTTGGCCGCCGGGGCGGGGCCGATGCACACGCTCTCGTCGGCCAGGCGCACCCACATCGAGTTGCGGTCGGCCTCGGAATGGACCGCCACGGTGGCGATGCCCATTTCCTTGCAGGCGCGGTGAACCCGGAGCGCGATCTCGCCCCGGTTCGCGATGAGGATCTTGTCGAACATGGCGATTACTCGATGACGACGAGCGGCTCGCCGAACTCGACGGGCTGGGCGTCGGCGACCAGGATCTCGACGATCTTGCCGGCCTTCGGGGCGGAGATCGGGTTCATGGTCTTCATGGCTTCGACGATCAGCAGGGTCTGGCCGGCCGAGACGGTGTCGCCCACCTTGATGAAGGCGTCGGCGCCGGGCTGCGGCGAGAGGTAGGCGGTGCCCACCATCGGCGACTTCACGGCGTCGCCGCGAACGGCGGCCGGGGCCGGAGCGGCGGCTTCGGCGACCGGGGCGGCGGCCGGAGCCGGGGCGGCGACCGGCGCGGCCACCGGGGCCGGAGCGGCGACGTAGGTGGTCGGAGCGACGGTCAGTTCACGGGCGACGCGGATCTTCAGGCCGCCGTGCTCGACCTCGATCTCGGTCAGGCCGGTGTCCTTCAGGATGTCGGCCAGCTTGCGGACCAGGCGGGCGTCGATCGACGGGGTTTCGGCCGTCTCGGCGGGGGCCTTCGGATTAGACATTGAAGCTTACCTTATCAGTTGGGGCCGGGGCGCGGACGTCAGTCGACGCTGATCAGTCCGGCGGCGGCCTCGATGGCCAGTTCATAACTCGCAGCGCCGAAGCCGGAGACCAGGCCGGTCGCCGCGAGCGAAACGAAGGTGTGGCGGCGGAACTCCTCCCGCGCCGCAGGGTTCGACAGGTGACACTCGATGACCGGGATATTCAAGGTCTTCAGGGCGTCGAGGAGGGCGATGGAGGTATGTCCATAACCCGCCGGATTGATCACGAGCGCGCTGGCCTCGGTGCGGGCTTCCTGCACCCAGTCGATCAGCACGCCTTCGTGATTGCTCTGCCGGAACACGACGGAAAGCCCCCTGGCCGCGGCCCGCGCCTCGCAGCGCACGCGCACGTCATCCAGGGTGTCCTTGCCGTAGATCTCGGGCTCCCGCGTTCCCAACAGGTTGAGATTGGGCCCGCTCAGCACATGGATCGGTTTGACCATTCGGCTCCGCCGTCGATTCCGGAGGTCTTGTATAGCCGGTTCCGCCGCGTCACAAGCAGGGCTCGCTTCGGAGGTGAGATGAGACTTCTACTGAACGGCGAAGACCGCCAATTCGACGGCGTCGCCAGCATCGCGGACCTGGTGGCCGCCCTGGGCCTTGACGCGCGCAAGGTGGCCGTCGAACGCAACCTCGAGATCGCCCCGCGCTCGCTGTACGCCGATACGGCGCTGGCCGATGGGGATCGCATCGAGATCGTGACGTTCATCGGCGGCGGGTGAGAAGCCAAGACGCTCCCCCTGAAGGGGGAGCTGTCGGCGAAGCCGACTGAGGGGGAGGGGATTTCTGGCTTTGCTGGCGCACTGACTTCATCTGGAACTTCCCCCTCCGGCCCTCCGGGCCACCTCCCCCTTCAGGGGGAGGATCTGGGAGCACGGCCTCGCAGCCTCTCGCGCGAATGCGCAGAGTTTGTGGAGAGGGCGCGGGGCGTCCGGGCCTCGCCCGGATGTTGTGATTTGAATACCGTTTCGACGAAGCTGGAACGCCCCGCGCGATCGTTTGACCTCAGGCCGGGGCGCGCGGGCCTTTTCCGCCCTTCACCCCCTTCGGCATCCGCCTTCCCCGTGACCGGGCTGTGAGCTTCGCTAGCCATCGCGTGCAGACAGAAGGCGCCGGAGCGGACCCTCGGACGGGCGGGAGCCTATTGGGCAAGCTCCCGATGGATGGGTTTACGTCCCCCATCCTCATTCAAACCTGGCCCGGTCCTGCTCACGCAGCTCCGGCGGTCCCGCTCGATCGCATCCGCGTCGCACGCTTCGGGCCGGATCCTTGCGCCCTCTCCCTGCGACGGGACTGTTTGAGTGTACGGCGGGTTTGAGCGCGTCTGATCCAGCACGGTGAGAAAGTTGCAAGTGTTTGGATTGGTTTGGGTCTTTTCGCTGAGCGCCGGGGATCGACGCTGCTCTATCCCCATAACCAGGAACCTCCCCCTGTGGGGGAGGCGATCGCGCAGCGATCGGTGGGGGGGAGTGGTGGGGGGGCATGAGAGGCTAGCGCTTCGGAAGCTGAAAGCGTCCCCCCGCCGGCCTTCGGCCGCCTCCCCCAGAGGGGGAGGTTCCCAATCCGCGCCTCTACGGATTTGAAACCCAGGCTGCCCAGGCGTAAACCGGCCGCATGAACGCGCACGTTTCCCCCGAATCCGCCGCGCCGGCCGCCCCCGCCGACGAAACCTGGACCGTCGCCGGTCGCACCTTCAGCTCGCGCCTGATCGTGGGCACGGGCAAGTACAAGGACTACGCGACCAACGCCGCCGCCGCCCGCGCGGCCGGGGCCGAGATCGTCACCGTGGCCGTGCGCCGCGTGAACCTGACCGATCCGAGCCAGCCGCTGCTGGTCGACTACATCAAGCCGACCGAGTTCACGTATCTGCCTAATACGGCGGGTTGCTTTACGGGTGAGGACGCCGTGCGCACCCTGCGCCTGGCCCGCGAGGCCGGCGGCTGGGACCTGGTGAAGCTGGAAGTGCTGTCGGACCCCAAGACCCTGTTCCCGGACATGGAAGAGACCCTGCGCTCGCTGAAGCTGCTGGTCGCCGACGGTTTCCAGGTGATGGTCTACTGCTCTGACGACCCGGTCTACGCCAAGAAGCTGGAAGAGGCCGGCGCGGTGGCGATCATGCCGCTGGGCGCGCCGATCGGCTCGGGCCTTGGCATCCAGAACCGCGTCAACCTGCGGATCATCGTCGAGAACGCAGGTGTGCCTGTGCTGGTCGACGCCGGCGTCGGCACGGCGTCGGACGCGGCCATCGGCATGGAGCTGGGCTGCGACGCCATCCTGATGAACACCGCCATCGCCGAGGCCAAGGACCCGATCCGCATGGCCAAGGCCATGAAGCACGCGGTCATCGCCGGTCGCGAAGCGTATCTGGCCGGGCGGATGCAAAAGCGCCTGTATGCGGATCCCAGCTCGCCGCTGGCGGGGCTGATCTAGCGTCCAAAGACCCTCTCCCTTTGGGAGAGGTGTCGCCGCAGGCGACGGAGAGGGGAGTGGCTGGGAAATCGGCCGCCGTCAACACTAGTTGAGACCGGCCCCCCTCCGGCGCTTCGCGCCACCTCCCCCAGAGGGGGAGGATCTTTGGCGTCAGGCCTTGAAGTCGACCAGCACGCCCTTCTTCTCCTCGGCCTGCTGGGTGACCTCGTCCTTGATCATCTGCTTGATCTTGGCTTCGAGCTTTTCGCGTTCCTTGGAATCCATCGCCGCGACGTCTTCCTCGGTGAGCCCCAGCTTGCCGAGGATGGCCGCCCGCATCTTCTCGGCCGGCGACTTGGCGGCGTAGTCGTAGAGCTCCTGGCGGGCCGAGGCGCCGCCGACGCCGGATGAGGCCGGGGCGAAGGTCGAGGCCGCGCCGTTGACGCGATCGATCGCCGAGGTCGACATCGTCGCCCAGGGATTGGAACCGGAGACAAGCATGAGAACTCCCGCCGCTGATCTGGCGGGAGGTGCAAAGCAAACGCCGTGCAAGCTGGGCTCGCACGGCGTTTCCAAAGATTTCAAAAGGTTGCGACAGCGTGTCGCGCAGGCTCCCGGCGTTCCCGGCAAAGCTTGCCGCGCCGTTTCAACCGCCGGGCGATCCTTGCCGCCCGTTCGGCCAAAGCGTCAGCCCTTCTTCTTGGCGGCGATGCGGGCTTCCTCGATAGCCAGGTTCAGAGCCTTCATGTCGGCGCCGGGGATCATCTTGTCGCCGACGATGAAGGCCGGCGTGCCCTCGATGTGCAGCGCCTGGGCCAGGCCCTGGACGTCCTGGAGCTGCTGGGTGACGGCGGCGTTGGCGCCGTCCGCGCGGGCCTTCTCGACGTCGACGCCGGCGGCCTTGGCGATGCGGGCGATGGCGGCTTCGTCGAGGCTCTTCTCGGCCATCATGCCCTTGTAGACGGGCAGGGTCTTGCCCTGGGCCTGGGCGCCGATGGCCATGCGAGCGGCCAGCTCGGACTCGCGGCCGAAGATCACGAACTCCTTGAAGACAAAGCGGATGTCGGGGTTCTTCTCGATGATCTCGACGACCTGCGGGGCGGCGATCTTGCAGTAGCCGCACTTGTAGTCGAAGAACTCGGTGACGGTGATCGTCCCGTTAGGATTGGCCACGAAGTCGCGGGGATCACGCTCGATGGCCTGGCGGTGCTTGGCGATCGCCCCCTGCGACTTGGAGGCGGCCTGGGCCAGCTGCTTCTCTTGCAGCCTGGCGCTGACCTCCAGCAGGACCTCCGGGTTCTCCAGCAGGTAGGCCCGGACCTTCTTGCCGAATTCCTGGTCGCTCTTGGAAGGCCCCTGGGGCTGGCTGCAGGCGGCCATGCCGGTCGTCAGGACAAGGGCGGCGGCGGCCAGGGCGAGGGGGCGGCGAAGGGGCATTCGGATCTCGGTCTCAGCTCGGTCTTTGGGAGAATCGGCGATCAGGGATTGGACGCCGTCAGGCCTTCCTTGGCCAGGGCCTTGAGGTCCTGGTCGCTGGGACGGGAGGCCAGCACGATGTCGGTGGCGCGCCGCCAGTCGGGCGTGTCCTTCTTCAGGAGCTCGCGGGCGCGCATGGCGAACACCCGGGCTTCCTGGACGGCGCCCAGGTTGAAATACTGCTCGGCGGTGGCCAGGCGCGCCTCGCCGTCCTTGCCCTGCTTGTCGTAGGCCTGGGCCAGCAGGCGCCAGGCGACGGCGTTGTCGCCCTCGTTGATCAGGGCGCGCTTCAGCTCGCCGACGCCTTCCTCGATCTTCTTGGGGTCGTCGAGGCCGATCAGGGTCTGGCCCAGATTGATGCGCAGCAGGGCCGCGTCGGGCTTGAGCGCCACCGAGCGGCGCTGGGGCTCCTCGGCCAGGGCGACGCGGTTGAACTCGAACAGGATCTGGCCCTTGAGCTCCCAGAGGTAGGGATTCTTGTCGTTCTCGGCGATCAGGTCGTCGAGGATCTTCAGGGCCCGGTCGGGCTCCTTCATCTGGTAGTAGGCGATCGAGCGGGCGTAGCGGGCCGGGAAGCTGCGGTCGGTCTCGCGGTACTTGATCAGGGCCGTCTGGGGATTGATGAACCCCTCCAGCTTGGCCTTCATGATCTCGTGCTCGGCCAGCTCGTCGGGAGTGTCGACGGCGTCGTAGTGGGGCAGGCGCTCGACCTTGGCCCGCAGGGCCTCGATGCGGTCGGACGACAGCGGGTGGCTGCGGAAATAGGCAAAGCGCCGCGACTGGTCGAAGATCTCCTGGTAGCGGAAGTTGTCGAAGAACTCGACGAGGCCGCGGCCCGACTGGCCGGTGGCTTCCAGGAAGTTGGCGCCGGCCTGGTCGGCGCGGGATTCCTGCTCGCGGCTGTAGCCCAGCGCGCCCAGGGTTCCGAAATAGCTGGCGTTGCCCAGCAGCACCGCGCCGGCGTCGGGCGCGCCGGCGAGAGCCGCCAGGACGCCCAGGCCCATGGTCAGGATCATCGGCCGAAGGCCGGCCTTCATCATCTCGTCGGAGCGCAGCGGGTGGGCGCCGGCGAGGTGGCCGGTTTCGTGGGCGATGACGCCCTTGAGCTGGTTGGGGGTCTCGGTCTGAAGGATCAGGCCGGTGTTGAGGCCCATCATCAGGCCCTGGGTCGCGAAGGCGTTCAGTTCCTTGTCGCCGACCAGCAGGATGCGGACCGTCTTGGGATCCAGGCCCGCCGCCGCGTAGATCGGGTCGGAATCGCGGTGCAGGATCTCTTCGATCTCGGTGTCGCGGATCAGCGACAGGCCTTGGGCCTGGGCCGCGATCGGGGCCGCCACGGAGGCCAGCAGGGCGAGGGCGGAAAGGCCGGCGCCGAACGTCTTGCCGACGGTCCTCTTGCGGGACGTCATCGATGGTCTCCTGGTCGCGCCCCCGCGCCGTCCGGCAGTCTAGCGCGCAGCTGGCGCGGCTGGAAATCGCAAGGGCGAGGCTTGTCTAGGAGGGGATATAGGCGCGAACCGCGGCGACGCCATGGCGCCGCCGCGGTCCTTTGCTGTCGGATCAGCTCCGACGCCACCAGCCGCGCTTGGGCTGGGCGGGCGGGGCGCTGATCTCGTTCGGATCGGGCTCGGCCGCGACAGGCGCGGGCGCGGGCTCGGCCGGGGTCTCGACGACCGCTTCGACGGGCGCCGGGGCGGTTTCGGCCACCGGCTCGGGGGCCGGTTCCGGAGCGATCTCGACGTCGGCGGCGACGATCGGGGTGGCGTCGGCGACGGTCTCGGCGATCGGCTCGGCGGCCTGTTCCGCGACAGCTTCGACGGCCTCGGTCGTTTCGACCTCGGTCTCGGCGGCGGCCTTGCGGCCACGGCTGCGCGAGCGGCGCGGCTTCTTGGCTTGGGTGGTTTCCTCCGGCGTCGGCAGCTCGACCCACACGTCGGCGGGCGGGCCTTCGATCACCGGCGGCTCGAGCACCAGCGGCGCGACGTCCTCGACCTCGACCGGAGCGATCGGGGCCTCGGCGGCGGGCTGGCGGTCACGACCGCCGCGGCGGCGCTCGCGACGCTCCGAACGCTCGGCGCGTTCCGGACGCTCGGCGGTCTCGGCGCGCTCCTGGCGTTCCGGACGCTCGGCGCGGTCTTGGCGCTCGGCGCGGTCCGGACGCTCGCCGCGATCGCGACGGCCTTCGCCGCCACGGGCTTCCAGCGCTTCCGGATCGTGCCAGACATAGGGGTTGTCGCCGAACGGAACGCGCGGACGGTTCCAGACATAGACGTCGGCGGCGCGATCGCCATCCTCGCGACCCCCGCGGCGACCGCCGCGACGGCCACGGCGGCGGCGGCGGCGGCGCGAATCCTCGTCGTCGCCGTCAGCGTCGGCCTCGGCGTCGAACTCGGCGCCTTCGCCCTCTTCCGAAACCTCGTCCGAGGGCTCCTCGTCACGACGGCCGCGACGACGGCGCTTGTTGCGGCGACCGCCGCGATCCTCGTCCGAGCGGGCCGACTTGCGGGGCGCTTCGTCCTCGTCTTCGTCCTCGTCGCCGTCATCGGCGACGATTTCTTCTTCCTCGTCTTCGTCCTCGTCGTCGAAGACCTCGTCGAACACCGGATCGGGCTCGTAGGCGATCGCCGGCGGGGCGATGCGGTCGCCCAGCTCGGTGCGCTCGATCTCGTGCTCGGCCTGGCGCAGGCCGTCGTCGACCAGCACGGTGACGAACACGCCGTGGTTCAGCTGCAGGCGCTGCAGGTAGCCGCGCTTTTCGTTGAGGATGTAGATGCCGACGGCGCGGCTGACCTTCAGGGTCACGGCGCCGCTGCCCTTCAGGGCCTCGACCTCGACGCCGCGCAGGGCGGCCAGGGCGCTGGATTCGACCGAGCGGACGCGGCCGGTGCCCTCGCAGTGCTCGCAGACGTGGGTGGTGCCTTCCAGGACGCCGGTGCGGCGGCGCTGGCGGCTGATCTCCATCAGGCCAAAGCCCGAGATCTTGCCCATCTGGATGCGGGCGCGGTCGTCCTTGAGAGCGTCCTTGAGGACCTTCTCGACCGTGCGGTTGTTCTTGGCTTCATCCATGTCGATGAAGTCGATGACGATCAGGCCAGCCAGGTCGCGCAGGCGCAGCTGGCGGGCGGCTTCTTCAGCCGCTTCGATGTTGGTCTTGAGGGCCGTGGCCTCGATGTTGCGCTCGCGCGTGGCCTTGCCCGAGTTGACGTCGATGGCGACGAGGGCCTCGGTCTGGTTGATGACCAGATAGCCGCCCGAACGCAGCGGTACGACCGGCGAGTAGATCTGCGCCAGGTGGTCCTCGATGCGGTTCTTGACGAACAGCGGCGTGGCCTCGCGGTACGGGAAGACCTTCTTGGCCTGGCTGGGCATCAGCATGCGCATGAAGTCGCGCGCTTCGCGGTAGCCGGCTTCACCCTCGACCCAGATGCCGTCGAGGTCCTTGTCGTACATGTCGCGGATGGCGCGCTTGACGAGGTCTTCCTCCTCGTAGATCAGCGCCGGCGCAACCGAGTGCAGCGTGTTGTCGCGGATGTTCTCCCACAGACGCAGCAGGTATTCGTAGTCGCGCTTGACCTCGGCCTTGGTGCGCTTGGCGCCGGCCGTGCGGACGATCAGGCCCATGCCCTGCGGCACGTCCAGGCTCTGCACCACGCTCTTGAGGCGCTTGCGGTCGGTCACGGCCGTGATCTTGCGGCTGATGCCGCCGCCGCGGGCGGTGTTGGGCATCAGGACGCCGTAGCGACCGGCCAGCGACAGGTAGGTGGTCAGGGCCGCGCCCTTGTTGCCGCGCTCTTCCTTGACGACCTGGACCAGCATGATCTGCCGGCGGCGGATCACTTCCTGGATCTTGTACTTGCGCATCAGGCGGCGCTTGCGGCGCGCCAGTTCCTCTTCGACGTCGTCTTCGTCGTCGTCGATGGCGTGATCGTTGGCGTCGTCCTCGTCCTCGCCGCCGGTGGCGCGGCGCGAAACGGGGGTGTCGTCCTCGTCGTCGTGCGAATCATCGCGCATCAGCGCTTCGCGGTCGGCGACCGGGATCTGGTAGTAGTCCGGGTGGATCTCGTTGAAGGCGAGGAAACCGTGGCGGTTGCCGCCGTATTCGATGAACGCAGCCTGGAGGCTGGGTTCAACGCGGGTCACCTTGGCGAGATAGATATTTCCACGAAGTTGTTTGCGGGTCTGGCTCTCGAAATCGAATTCTTCAACCCGCGAACCGTCCACGACCACCACACGCGTCTCTTCGGCGTGGGCGGCGTCGATCAACATCTTCTTCGACATACAGGGAATCTCCACGGCGCGCGGCGGGCGCGAGGCCCGGGCGCCGATATGAAAGGAGGGCGCGCGCATCGCAGACCGCGACTTCGCCGAAGCGAAGTTCGAAGGGCGGTTGCCAGAGGCGATCGGGTGCGGCGCAGCCCATGGGGTTTCGTTTGTTTCCTTTGACGCGCCGGGTGGCGCGGATCGGATGACGCGTCGTCGCCGGGAACGGCCAGGGCCCGACGCGGGCCCTTTCGGGCTTTGGCCGTCGAGACATCCGCCCCGCGCCGACCATCGCCCGCAAACTCCAAAGTCCGGCGGCTCCGGCATGAGGGCGCTATGGACGCGTCCGTCATTTGGGAACCACTCACGCAAAGCGCCATGTCTGACGACGTCGCTCCGCGCACGGCGCCACTTTAGCAACATCGGAAGACAAATGAAAAGCGCCGTGGAGCAACCGACGAAATTGATGAAGTCGACGGTTTCCTTAACGGTTTCTCTACCGGCCCCGGGCGATATCCGTCATTGGTTTTTCAGGTAACGCCATTGGCTGGGCGGTAATGCGTAAGGTCGTCATCGGAGCAGCGAGAACGGGTTGGGCGAAGGCGGCTCTGATCGTCGGCGCCCTGGCGCTCGCCGGTGTGGCGGTCGCGACCGTTCAGGGCCCCGCGCCGGCCGCCGGCGTGCAGAAGGTCCGCTTCGGCGGCGACCGCGCCGAGACCCGAGTCGTCATCGACCTGGACCGCGCGGCCGTGGGCAAGCTGATCGGCGACGGCGCCGCGGCCAGCCGGGTCGTGGTGGGCCTGCCCAACGTCACCGTTTCCGGCGACCTGCAGGGCGCGGGCCATGGCCTGGTCGACCGCTGGGTCATCGACGAGGCCGCCGGCGGCGCCCGGCTGTCGCTGGATCTGTCCTCCAAGGCCGTGGTCAAGCGCCGCTTCCTGCTGCCGCCGGCCGATGGCGCGACCGCCTTCCGCTATGTGATCGATCTGGCCGCCGCCGATCCGGCCTCGGCCGGCGCGTCTGTGATGCGTCCGACCACCGTCTCGACCCCAGCCAAGCCCGCGACGCTGAAGCTGAAGAAGACGATCGTCATCGACGCCGGCCACGGCGGCAAGGATCCCGGCTCGGCCGGCGCCAACACCAACGAGAAGGACGTCACCCTGGCCGCGGCCAAGGCGCTGAAGGCCAAGCTGGAGAAGTCCGGCCGCTTCATCGTCGTGCTGACCCGCGACACCGACACCTTCATCCCGCTGGAATCGCGCGTGCAGATCGCCCGCCGCGCCGACGCGGACCTGTTCATCTCGCTGCATGCCGACTCAGGCCCCGACGTCGGCACCCGCGGCGCCAGCGTCTACACCCTGTCGGAAAAGGGCGCCGAGCGCGCCGCCCGGGTGCTGGAGAAGGACGACTGGCTGATGAAGGCCAGCCTGCCGGGGCGCGACCGCGCCGTCGGCCAGATCCTGCTGGACCTGTCGCAGCGCGCCACCAAGAACCGCTCGGCCGCCTTCGCCGAGACCCTGCTGGAAAAGGTCGGCGACGAGACCGTCCTGCTGCGCCGCAGCCACCGCGACGCCGGCTTCATCGTGCTTCTGGCGCCGGACGTGCCGGCCGTTCTGCTCGAAATGGGCTTCATGACCAATGCCGAGGACGAGAAGCTGCTGAAGAGCTCGCAAGGCCGCGAGCGGTTGATGAACGCGGTGGCCAGCTCCATCGAAACCTACTTCGCGACCCAGACCCGGATCAGCGCTCGCTGAGGGGGCTCTTGAGTTTCGAGGGCGGAAACCCCGCCCTTCGACAAGCTCAGGGTGAGGTTTCTCATCTGTCTGTGCGTGTATCTGGTCCTCATCCTGAGCCCGTCGAAGGGCGAGGACCACGCAGGGCGTCGGCAGAAACTCCAACCGCACCAAGTTGGCGCCTCGCCCGATGCGGGTTACAGCCATCCTCTGGATGATTTGAGCGTGCGCGCGTTGCGCCGCTCGACGGAGGCCGTGTGGACTTGAAGCCCGCCGAAAGATGGATCGCCATAGCCGGCGTCGCGGTGCTGTCGACGATCGCGGTGGCGGGGTTCGCCATCGCCATCTATGCCGCGTGGCTGTTCCACGACATGCCCGACGCTGGCGAACTGCAGGACTATCGTCCGCCCACGGCGACGCGCGTCTACGCCTGGGACGGCACCCTGATCGGCGAATACTCCAAGGAACGCCGGATCTTCGTGCCCTACGACCAGATCCCGCCGCAGCTGGCCCAGGCCTTCATGGCCGCCGAGGACCGCAACTTCTTCAAGCACGGCGGCGTCGACGTGGGCGGCTTCTCGCGCGCCATGCTCAAGAACGTCGGCAACGCCATGCGCGGCCGGCGCCTGGAAGGCGGCTCGACGATCACCCAGCAGGTGGCCAAGAACGTCCTCCTGACCAGCGACGCCACGGTGGGCCGCAAGTTCAAGGAAGCGATCCTGGCCCGGCGCCTGGAGCAGTCGCTCGACAAGCAGCAGATCCTCGAGCTGTACCTCAACGAAATCTGGCTGGGCTATCGCTCGTTCGGCGTCGGTTCGGCCGCCTACAACTATTTCGGCAAGTCGCTGCCCGAGCTTTCGCTGTCGGAAGCCGCCTATCTGGCGGCCCTGCCCAAGGGGCCGGACAACTACCATCCGATCCGCAACAAGGGCAAAGCCATCGCCCGCCGCAACTGGATCCTCGACCAGATGGCCGACCTGGGCTGGGTCAGCCGCGCCGAGGCCGAGAAGGCCAAGGCCGAGGACCTGGTGGTGCAGCCGGCGCCCAAGCGCGCGGCCTATGCCGACGCCGACTACTTTGTCGAGGAAGTGCGTCAGCGCGGCATGGCCACGCTGGGCGACCGGATCAGCGAGGGCGGCTATTACATGCGCACCACGCTGGACCCGACGCTGCAGACGGCGGCGCGGGCCTCGCTGATGGACGGCCTGGAGAAATACGACCGCCGCCACGGCTGGCGCGGGGCCTGGGGCCATGTCGAGAGCCTGGACGAGGGCTGGGAGAAGGCCGCCCAGGCCAAGCGTCCGCCGTCGGAGCGCCGCGGCTGGCGCGCGGCCGTCGTCACCTCGGCCGGCGGCGGCGTGCGGCTGGTCAAGGACGAAGGGGAGGGCAGCCTCACCGGTGAAGACATCGCCTGGGCCAAGGCCGGCAAGGGGCTGAAGGTCGGCGACCTGGTGTTCGTCGAGCAGGTGGCCGGAACCTCGTCCTATCGCCTCAAGCAGGTGCCGGCCGTCAACGGCGCGCTGGTGGCCATCGAGCCCTATACCGGCCGCGTGGTGGCCCTGGTGGGCGGCTATTCGTTCTCGCTGTCGAACTTCAACCGGGCGACCCAGGCGATGCGCCAGCCCGGCTCGTCGTTCAAGCCGTTCGTCTACGCCACCGCGCTGGAGAACGGCTACACGCCGGCCAGCGTGATCCTGGACAGCGCCATCACCTTCAAGGGCGCCAACGGCCAGGACTGGAGCCCGGAGAACTACGAGAAGAAGTTCTACGGCGCCCTGCCGCTGCGCAAGGGCCTGGAGCGGTCGGTCAACGCCATGACCGTGCGCCTGGCCCAGGGCGTGGGCATGAAGAAGATCATCGAGATGTCCAAGAAGACCGGCGTGACGCGCGACATGGCGCCCGTGCTGGCCATGGCGCTCGGAGCCGGCGAGACGACGCCGTTCAAGATCACCGCCGCCTATGCGCCGTTCGCCAACGGCGGCCGCCGCATCGAGCCGCACCTGATCGAGCTGGTGCAGGACCGCGAGGGCAAGGTGATCTTCCGCGCCGACAAGCGCGACTGCCCGCGCTGCACCGCCGGCTTCAACGGCGACGAAAGCCCGCGCGTCACCGCGCCGGGCGAGCAGGTGATGGATCCGGTCACGGCCTACCAGATCACCTCGATGCTGCAGGGCGTGGTCCAGCGCGGCACGGCCGCCTCGGTCAGTCAGCTGGGCTATCCGCTGGCCGGCAAGACCGGCACCACCAACGAGTACCGCAGCGCCTGGTTCATCGGCTATTCGCCCGACCTGATCGTCGGCGTGTTCGTCGGCTTCGACGACAACCGCTCGCTGGGGGCCGGCGAAACCGGCTCGCAGGATGCCGTGCCGGTATTCATCGACTTCATGAAGGTGGCGCTGAAGGACAAGCCCAAGACCGACTTCAAGCCGCCGAAGACGGCCAAGTTCGCCATGGTGCGCGGCATCCGCGAGGCCTTCCGCCCGGGCACCGAGCCCAAGGTGGCCGCGCCGACGCCGACCGGCGGGCCGATCTCCTACGGCGACGCCTGGCCCAACGGCGTGCCGACCGGCCAGCCTTCGCCGTCCGATACGCAGCCCAAGCAACAGCCCAAGACGCCGGACATCAGCGGGCTTTACTAGAACTGTGCGGGGTCCTCGTCCTTCGACAAGCTCAGGATGAGGACCCTGTTTCGGGCCGTGGAAAAACCTCATCCTGAGCCTGTCGAAGGACTAGGTTTTCGGCTGAAGAGTCGCCGTTTCCACTTTCGAGCAACCGGCGCGGTTGCGCTGAATCTGGTGGCGGGCTATCTCCCGCGCCCTTACTTTGTGTCACGGAGCTACGTGATGAGACCGGATGTCGAGGCCGCCGCGGCCGACATCGAGCAGTCCGTTGGACTGCTCAGGAGGCGTCTTTGACTGGGATGTCGCCCTTAGAAAACTCGATGAACTGAACGCGCGGGTCGAAGACCCGACGCTGTGGGACCGTCCGACCGAGGCCCAGGCCGTGTCGCGCGAGCGCGCCAACCTGGCCGCCAAGGTCGAGGCCGTGCAGAGCATCGAGCGCGACGTCAAGGACGCGCTCGAATACGCCGAGCTGGCCGACATGGAGTCTGACGAGGACTCGCTGAACGACGCCCGCGCCCAGCTCAAGGCCATCAAGGAACGCGCCGCCCGCGCCGAACTCGAAGCCCTGCTGTCGGGCGAGGCCGACGGCAACGACGCCTATGTCGAAATCAACTCGGGCGCCGGCGGCACCGAGTCGTGCGACTGGGCGGGCATCCTGCTGCGGATGTACACCCGCTGGGCCAACGCCCACGGCATGACCACCGAGCTGATCGAAGAGACCGACGGCGACCAGGCCGGCATCAAGTCGGCCACGCTGCTGGTCAAGGGTCCCAACGCCTATGGCTGGCTGAAGACCGAGGCCGGCGTGCACCGTCTGGTGCGCATCAGCCCGTATGACAGCAGCGCTCGCCGCCACACCTCGTTCGCCTCGGCCTGGGTCTATCCCGTGATCGACGACACGATCGAGATCGAGATCAATCCGGCCGACGTGCGCACCGACACCTACCGGGCCTCCGGGGCCGGCGGTCAGCACATCAACAAGACCGACTCGGCCGTGCGCCTGACGCACGCCCCGACCGGGATCGTGGTGGCCTGCCAGTCGGGCCGCTCGCAGCACCAGAACCGCGACGAGGCCTGGAAGATGCTGCGCGCCCGCCTCTACGAGGCCGAACTGCAGAAGCGGGAAGCCGCCCAGCAGGCGCTGCACGACCAGAAGACCGATATCGGCTGGGGTCACCAGATCCGATCGTACGTCCTGCAGCCGTACCAGATGGTCAAGGACCTGCGGACCAACGTCGAGACCTCCGACACGGACGGCGTGCTCGACGGCGACCTGGACGCCTTCATGGGCGCCTCGCTGGCCCAGCGGGTCGGCGCGACGCGGGACGCTTCCGAGGGCTAAGGCCTTTCGGTGACGCCTGAAAAGACGAACGCCCCGGAGCGATCCGGGGCGTTTTTCGTTTGGGGATGCCTCTATCCCCTTGATCCTGTCATTCCCGCCCTTGTGGCGGGAACCTCTGGTTCCGCTCGCACGTGAGGCGCAAGCGGCATGCTTGGCATGCCGCCCCATCTGCCCTTGCGGCTGAAAGAGGGGTTCCCGCCACAAGGGCGGGAATGACGGGAGGATCGGGGCTCTTTACCCGACCGGCTTGGCCGTAAGCGTCAGGTCCGCGACCGGAGCCGGCGCGACGGCCACCGGAGCCGCCTGCGGCGGGGCCTGGCGTTGGAACTTCAGGCTGCGGCCCTGGAAGAAGGCGCCGGTTTCCATGGCCAGTTGCTCATGGGTGATGTCGCCGTCGACATAGGCCGTGCCGTAGAGGCGGACCTGCTTGGCGGTGATCGCGCCGACGACGCGGCCGCGGATCTCGACGACCTCGGCGTAGACGCCGCCCTCGACGTGGCCGGTCTCGCCGACGGTCAGGCGGCCGACGCGGACGTCGCCGCGCACCACGCCGTCGATCTGCAGTTCGCCGTCGCCGCTGACGCCGCCCTCGATGGTGATGTCGGCCGAGATCAGCGAGGCCACGCGCGGCGGGGCCTTGCGGACCTGGTCGGCGGGCGCCGCGGCCGGAAGGGGCAGGGGCTCGATCTGGACCGGGGTCTTGGACCCCTTAGCCGGCTTGCTGAACATACTCGCCTGCCTTGAGGAAGCGGTTGGGGTTCTGGGCGCGGCCATTGACCCAGACCTCGTAGTGGAGGTGCGGACCGGTGGAGCGGCCGGTGGAGCCCATGGCGCCGACGCGCTGGCCGATGACGACGCGCTGGCCGACGCGGACGGCGATGCCCTGCAGGTGCGCGTAGCGGGTCTTGAAGCCGCCGCCATGGTCGATCTCGACGGTGTTGCCGTAGCCCGAGCGGACGCCGGTGAACGAGATGACGCCGGGCGCGGTGGCCATGATCGGCGTGTAGAAGGCGCCGGGGAAGTCCAGGCCCGAATGGAAGGCCGGGCGGTGCGTGAACGGGTCGAAGCGCACGCCGTAGCTGCTCGACAGGGCCGGGTTGGCGGTCGGGCGGTTGAACGGCAGGCGCTGGGCCGCCGCGCCGAGGCTGCGCATGTCCGACATGTCGCTGGCGGCGCGATGGATGCGGGCGGCGAACTCCTCGTCGACGTCCAGCACGGCGGCCAGGGCGCGAGGGTCCTTGGCCTCGATCAGCGGGCCGCCCAGCGAGGCGCCGCGGCCGGTGAAGCTGCCGGCGTCGAGGCCGGCCATGCGCATGGCCAGGCGGAGGCGCTCGGCCCGGCTCTTGGCGAAGCCCTCGGCGGCGTCGATCAGGCGCTCCTGGTCCATGCGGGTGGCCTGGATGCGCTCGACGGGCGAGGCGTCGCCGATGGCGGGTTTGTTGACGGCCAGGGCCTGGGCGGCGCCGGGCGCGCCCTTGAAGTCGCTGACCAGCAGGGCCAGGGCCGCGTGGCGCTTCTCGACCGACATGGCCAGGTCGTCGAGCGAGCCGCTGGTGGCCGACAACTGGGCCACCGCGCTGTTCAGGCGCGCCTGGCGGTCGGCGTTGAGGCGCTCGTAATAGGCCTTCTGCTTGAGGACGACCTGGTCGGTGTTGCTGACGGCCACGGTGTTGACCAGCATGGCCGCTGTGCAGACGCCCATCCACAGCGCCGCGGCGCCGACACCGGCGGCGCAGGCCATCTGCTTGCCCGTGGAAAGCACGTAGCCACGCATCTCGCCGCCCGAGCGGACATACAGATGGCGTTCCGGAAACAGACCTTCGAGGGTCTTACGTAGGCGGTGAAAATGCGCGATCGCCATACCCAGGAAACCCCCCAGTTTTCAAGGTCTGGGGGATATGCAACGAGAAAGCGGAAATGCGCAAGACTCTTCGCACCTGCGAAGGCGCGGATGGCCAAGTTTCGACCATGAACCTTCGTCGATTAACCCGACATGAACGGGCTGGCTACACGCGACACGGGAGAAGTGGCCGAAAAGCGAGACTTTGCGGCGCCGGCGCCACAGTGAGGCTTGGTCTTAGCCCTTCAGACCCTGGGCCGCCTTGAGCACCGCCTTGACGTGATTGGGGACCTTCACCTTGCGCCAGATCTCGCGGACGACGCCTTCGCCGTCGATCAGGAAGGTCGAGCGGTCGATGCCCATGTACTTGCGGCCGTACATGCTCTTCTCGACCCACGAGCCGTAGGCCTCGACGGTTTCGCCCAGGGTGTCGGAGCCGAGCTCGACGGTCAGGTCGTGCTTCTTGCGGAACTTGCCGTGGCTGGCGGCGCTGTCCTTGGAGACGCCGATCACCACAGCGCCGGCCTTGGCGAATTCCTCGACCTCGGCCGAGAACTGCAGGGCCTGCGAGGTGCAGCCGGTCGTGTCGTCCTTCGGGTAGAAGTAGAGCACGACGTTCTTGCCCTTCAGGCCGGCCAGGCTGACGCGGCCGGTGTCGGTGGGCAGGTCGAAGTCGGGGGCCTTGTCGCCGGGGTTCAGCATCGAACTTTCTCCAACATCACGGGCCCAGCGTCAGGGCGTAGAACGCGTCATCCCGAAGCGGCCGCGACCGCTCCGGGATGACGATACTTAATAGCTTCGCCGTCCGGTTAAACCGGTTTGACGAGCACGATCTTCTTCTTGCCTTGGCTCAGCTTGACCACGCCGTCGATCAGGTCGGCGTTGGTCACCAGGCGATCGCCGTCCTTCTCCTGGGCGTCATTCAGGCGCAGGCCGCCGCCCTGGGCCAGGCGTCGGGCCTCGCCGCGCGAGGCGGTCAGGCCGATGTCGGTCGCCAGCACGGCCAGGGCCACGCCTTCGGCCAGGACCGAGGCAGCGACCTCGACCGTCGGCAGGTCGGCCGACAGCGCGCCCTGCTCGAAAGCCGTTTCGGCCGTCGCGCGGGCGGTCCTGGCGGCCTCGTCGCCGTGCACCAGGCGGGTGGCTTCGTCGGCCAGCACCTTCTTGGCGTCGTTGATCTGGGCGCCTTCCAGGGCTTCCAGCTCGGCGATCCTGTCCAGCGGCAGGTCGGTGAACAGCTTCAGGAAGCGGCCCACGTCGGCGTCCTCGGTGTTGCGCCAGAACTGCCAGTAGTCGTACGGCGACAGGGCGTCGGCGTTGAGCCAGACGGCGCCGGCGGCGGTCTTGCCCATCTTGGCGCCCGAGGCCGTGGTCAGCAGCGGCGTGGTCAGGCCGAAGGCGGCCTTCTGGTCGACCCGGCGGGTCAGCTCGACGCCGTTGAGGATGTTGCCCCACTGGTCCGAGCCGCCCATCTGCAGCACGCAGCCGTACTTGCGGTTCAGCTCCAGGAAGTCGGTGGCCTGCATCAGCATGTAGTTGAACTCGAGGAAGGTCATCGGCTGCTCACGCTCGAGCCGCAGCTTCACCGAGTCGAAGGTCAGCATGCGGTTGATCGTGAAGTGCACGCCGTAGTCGCGCAGGAACTGCACGTAGCCGAGCTTCGACAGCCATTCGTCGTTGTCGACCATCACCGCGTCGGTCGGGCCGTCGCCGAAGGTCAGGAAGTTGGCGAACACCTTCTTGATGCCGTCGATGTTCGACTGGATCTGCTCGTCGGTGAGCAGCGGGCGCTGAGTGTCCTTGAAGGTCGGGTCGCCCACGCGGGTGGTGCCGCCGCCCATCAGGACGATCGGCTTGTGGCCGGCCTGCTGCAGGCGGCGCAGCATCATGATCTGGATCAGGTGGCCGACGTGCAGGCTGGGGGCGGTGGCGTCGAAGCCGATGTAGGCGGTGATCGCGCCGCCGGCGGCGGCCGCGTCCAATTCGTCCGGGTGGGTGATCTGATGGATGTAGCCGCGGCTCTGCATGGTCTGCAGGAATTCGGACTTGAAGCTCTGCGGCGCGGACATGGCTCGACTCTCTGTATCGCTGGTTCGCGCGTCTAGCACGGGCGGGGCTGTCTGTGGCGAGGGTTTCATCGATAGTCTCCTTGCAAGATGCGCCGGAGACGTCGTCGGTAGGGGGAGGGACGCATCGCCGGCCAGGTGGCGGTGCGTCGACATGACCGGTCGTTCGCCCGCTAGATCAGCGGGCGGTAATAGGCGCAGGAACGGAGGGCCTTGGCGGTCATGGGGCCTAGCTACCCGACACGGGGCGTGGCAGTCAACGCAACCATGCGCATTCTTGGATTCATGACCGGCACCTCGCTCGACGCGGTCGACATGGCGGTGCTCGACACCGATGGCGAGGCGATCCAGGGCTTTGGCCCCAGCGGCGAACGCAAGCTGCGCGAGGAAACCCGCACGCTGCTGCTGGAAACCACGCGCCAGGCCCTGGCCTGGAAGCGCGGACAAGCCGAGCCGGCCATCTTCGACGAGGCCCGGCTGGCGGTGGCCGAGGAGCATTTCCACGCGGCCGAGAGCTTCCTGGCCGAGCATGGGCTTGCATGGAGCGACTTCGACCTCTTGGGCGTGCATGGCCAGACCGTGCTGCACGAACGCCCGAACGCCGAGCGCGTGGGCCGGACGGTGCAACTGCTCGACGCCGAGCGGCTAGCGGTCCTGACCGGGCGGCCGGTGGCGTTCGATTTCCGCACCGCCGACGTGGCGGCCGGCGGGGAGGGCGCGCCGCTGGCGCCGATCTATCACGAGGCCCGCGCCCGCGCCTCGGGCCTGGCCGCGCCGGTGGCGGCGCTGAACATCGGCGGGGTGGCCAACATCACCCTGATCGGCGCGGACGGAACCCTGCTGGCCTTCGACACCGGCCCGGGCAACGGCATGATCGACCTGATGCTTCAGGAACGTGGCCTTGGCCGTTTCGACGAGGGCGGCCGGCTGGCGGCGGCAGGCGCGGTGGACGAGGCGGCGCTGAACGCGCTCCTGGCCAGCGCCTATTTCGCCGCGCCCGCGCCCAAGTCTCTGGACCGCTACGACTTCTCGCTGGACGCGGTGGCGCACCTGTCGGCGCAGGACGCGGCCGCGACCCTGGTGGCCTTCACTGCCGCGGCCGTGCTCAAGGCCTTCGACAAGAACGACGCCCCGCCCAGCGCCCTGATCGTCTGCGGCGGCGGCCGCCATAACCCACGGATCATGGCGGCGCTGGCCGAGCGGGTTCCCGTGCCGGTGAAGGCGGCCGAAGACTACGGCTGGCGCGGCGACGCCATCGAGGCCGAGGCCTTCGCCTATCTGGCGGCGCGGACGGCGCGCGGGCTGCCGATCAGCTTTCCGGGCACGACGGGGGTGGCGTCGCCGATGACCGGCGGACGGATCGCGCGGCCCTGACCCTTGGGACAGGCGCTACTTGCGTTCCGCCGCCTTGGCCGCGTCCCACAGGGCGTCCATCTCGGCCAGGTCGGACTGGTCGGGCGTGCGGCCGTCCTTGGCCAGCTCGGCCTCGATGAAAGCGAAGCGGCGGGCGAACTTGGCGTTGGTGGCGCGCAGGGCGTCCTCGGGCTCGACGTCGAGCTTGCGCGCAAGGTTGGCGCAGACGAACAGGATGTCGCCCAGTTCCTCGCGGGCCTTGGCCTGGTCGCCGGCGTCGATCTCGACCTGTAGTTCGGCGACTTCCTCGGCCAGCTTTTCCAGCACCTTGTCGGTCGAGGGCCAGTCGAAGCCGACGCGCGCGGCGCGCTTGGTCAGCTTCACGGCCCGGGTCAGGGCGGGCAGGCCGGCGGGCACGTCGTCGAGCACGCCGCCCTTCTTCTTGGCCTTGCGCTCCTGGGCTTTCAGCTCCTCCCAGCCCGCCTTCTGGTCGGCCAGGTCGTCATAGGCGTGGTCGCCGAACACGTGGGGATGGCGGCGGATCATCTTGTCGGAGATCGACCGGGCGACGTCCTGGAGGCTGAAGGCGCCTTGCTCCTCGGCCATCCGGGAATGGAACACCACCTGAAGCAGCAGGTCGCCAAGCTCTTCCTTCAGGTCGGAAAGATCATTGCGCTCGATGGCGTCGGCGACCTCGTAGGCCTCCTCGATCGTGTAGGGCGCGATGGTCGCGAAGGTCTGCTCGATGTCCCACGGGCAGCCGCCCCGCGGGTCGCGCAGGCGGGCCATGATCTCCACCAGGGTGAAGAGCGGATGCTCCTCACTGGGTTGCAGAGGGCGCGGGGCTGGGGTCGGAGAGGTCATGCGAGCTCGCTTGGGCGTTGGCTTGCGCCGCGTCGCGCGCCTCCAGTTGGGCGAGGATCTCGGCGTGGCGTCTGGCGTCCAGCGGATAGCGCACGATGATGACCGAGACCAGCACGCCCAGCGCCGCCGGCACGGCCGTGTAGAGCACGATCAGGGCGGTGTCGCCCTCGGCGCTGGGGATCTTGGGGTCGAAGCCCAGCTTCTCGAGCACCAGGAAGACGCCGATGGCCAGGGCGAAGCCCAGCTTCACCGTGCCGTTGACGATGGCGTACAGCAGGCCCGTGCGGTCGACACCGCTGTTCAGCCGCTCCTCGTCGCCGATGTCGGCCATCATTGAGCGCACCAGCAGCGGCGCTGCCGAGTAGGGCAGGCCGGCCAACACCAGCACCGTGATCGCGAAGGCGTTGACGCCGTTGGGCGTGATCACCGCGGCGACCTGGAAGACGGCGTACATGATCCCGGCGATCGCCAGGGAGGTGTGCTTGCCCGTGACCTTGGCGATCCAAGGCCACAGCGGCGCGCCGGCCAGGGCGGCCACGAAATAGACCAGCAGCAGGATCCCCGCCTGGTCCTTCGGGATGCCCTTGATGCGCTCGAAGAAGAAGAAGAACAGCGCGCCGCCGATGCCGGGCGCCAGGCCCATCAGCAGGTCGGCGATCAGCAGCTTCTGCACAGTGGGGCGCTTGAGCAGGGCGAAATACTGCTTCAGGCCCGCCTCGTGTCGCTGGGGCGGAGCCGCCGGCTCGCCGACGACCGCGCCGGCGAGCAGCGCCGTCAGCGGCATCAGCACGATGATGAACCAGCCCATGGCCTGGACGCCGGCGGCGTGGTCGCCCTTGAGGGTGAAGGCCACCAAGGGCGGCAGCAGCAGCACCAGGATCATGCCCACCACGTTGCCGGCGCTCCAGAAGCCGTAGATCCGTGATCGCTGCTGGTAGTCGGACGACAGCACTGCGCCCCAGGCCGTCTGGGCCAGGACCGCCATCGAGAAGCCGATGTAGACGACGATCAGCCATGACCAGAGGAAGATCGGCCCGATCCCGGGCTTGGCCATGAACAGCGCGTAGGAGGCGGCCATCAGCAGCGGCACGCTGGCCACCAGCCAGGGGCGGAAGCGGCCCCAGCGGGTGCGCGTGCGGTCCATCATGCCGCCCAGGATCGGGTCCAGGATGATGTCGGCCAGCCGCACCAGCAGGAAGGCCGTGCCGACCACCGACAGCGAAAGGCCAAGCTCGCTGACATAGTATTCGGGCAGATAGACCACGAGCGGCAGGCCAAGACCCGCCAGCGGCAGGGTCGGCGAGGCGTAGGCGGCCAGGGCGGCGGTCGATCGTCGCGGCGCAGCGGTCATGCTTCCTCCCCGGGGAGCCTCTGACGCCCCTTCTTACTGAACGGCGATCAGACTCTGCGTCGAGGGTTCTGGCAAGCGACCGCCGACACGACAGGATCGACATTCACGCGACGGCCGTATCCAAGATCCGTTCTTCCCCGCGAAGGCGGGGACCCAAGCGGAGTCTGCGGGTCGCTCACGGCCGCGCCGTCTCATGAAACTCAGCTTGGATCCCCGCCTTCGCGGGGATGCTCGGTGAGAAACGGTCACTGCTGCTTGATGTAGCTCCGGCCTAGTCCTTCACGAACTGCCCGTCCTCGATGCGGCGGGCCAGGCGATCGAAGGCCAGGCTGGCGTCGCTCCAGGTGGCCGCGTACTGGGCCTGCCAGATGTCGGTCTCGTACCAGCGATAGCGGATCGGCGTGCTGACGCCGTCGGCCGAGACGTACTCGCCCGACACTCGGGCCCCGCCGTTGCCGAAGCTTTCCATGGACAGGCCCGGCTTGCTGGTCAGCTGCAGGGGCGTGGGGCGATTGGGCACGGCGTCGTCGATCACCAGGCGCAGGCGGCCGCCCGATGCCGTCAGGCCGCCGGCGCGTTCCAGGCGACGCTCGACGGCCCGCTTGAGGTCGCGCGCCAGGTAGTCGAACTCGCGCTCGCCCAGCTTGTCGGCCTTGGCGGCGAGGTCGGGGCCGATGATCACCTCGACCTGCGAGACGGCGGGGGTGTCGGCGAACGCGGCGCTCGCCGGCAGGAGGGACGCCGCGGCGGCGGCGAAGAGGACGAAACGCAGCATGGCCCACGCTCCTCGTTGGACTGTTTGCTCTAGTTTGGACCCGCGCCGGCCATCGCGCCAGTCTTGCGACGACGCGGCAGGGCGAAGATCAGCCAGGCCAGCAGGGCCGAGGCCACCGACCCGGCCAGCACGCCGATCTTGGTCTCCTCGCGCAGCAGGGCGTCTCGGAAGGCCAGGTTGTTGATGAACAGGCTCATGGTGAAGCCGACGCCGCACAGCACGGCCACGCCATAGAGCTGGGTCCAGGTCACGCCGGTGGGGCGGCGCGCCAGGCCAAGGGCGATCGCGGCGGCGCTGAACGCCATGACGCCGGCCTGCTTGCCCAGGAAGAGGCCCAGCGCCGCGCCCAGGGTGGCGGGCGCCGTCAGGGCCGAGGCGTCGAGCCCGCCCAGGGCCACCCCGGCGTTGGCGAAGCCGAACACCGGCACGATCAGGTAGGCGACCCACGGGTTGAGCCCGTGCTCCAGCCGGTGCAGCGGCGAGTGCTCGCCCCGCGTCGAGGTCAGCGGGATGGTCATGGCCAGCAGCACGCCGGCCAGGGTGGCGTGCACGCCCGACTTCAGGAACAGGAACCACAGCAGTGCGCCCAGCAGCAGGTAGGGCCAGAGGGCGACGACCTTCAGGCGGTTCAGCGCGATCAGCGCGGCCAGCACGATGGCGGCTCCGCCCAGCGCCCAGAGCGTCAGCTGGTCGGTGTAGAAGAAGGCGATGATCAGGATCGCGCCCAGGTCGTCGATGATCGCCAGGGCGGCCAGGAAGATCTTCAGCGCGCCTGGCACGCGCGGCCCCAGCAGCGAAAGGACGCCCAGGGCGAAGGCGATGTCGGTCGCCGCCGGAATGGCCCAGCCGGCGCGCACGTCCGGCGCGTCGCGGGCGATGAAGAGGTAGACCAGCGCCGGCGCGATCATGCCGCCCAGGGCCGCGAAGCCGGGCAGGGCGCGGCGCGGCCAGGTCGATAGTTCGCCGCCGACGACCTCGCGCTTGATCTCCAGGCCCACGAGCAGAAAAAACACCGCCATCAGGCCGTCATTGACCCAGTGCTCGACCGACAGCGGGCCCAGATAGGCGTGCAGGGCGTGGAAATAGCCTGCGCCCAGCGGCGAATTGGCCACCAACAGCGCGGCCGCGGCCGAGATCATCAGCAGCACGCCGCCGGCGGACTCGCTGCGCAGGAAATCGCGCAGGGCGGATACGGCGCGCGCCGGCATGAGGGCTCCCAACTCGGATTCGTCGGGGGCGACTTTGGCCGCCGGAAACGCCCGGAGCCAGGAAAACCGGACTAGGGCAGGCCGGCGATGCGGGCGATGGCGGCGATGTCCAGCGAGCGCTCCAGGATTTCGGCGATCTCGTCCAGCGCCGCGTCGACCCGCGCCGGCTGGTCCTGACCGTCGGTCGCGACGCCGAGCGGGGCGAGGAGGGCGGCGCGGGCGCTGGCCTTGTCGAACAGGCCGTGGACGTAGGCGCCGGCGATCCGGCCGTCGGCCGACACCGCGCCGTCGGGGCCATGGCCGTCGATCGCCAGCAGCGGCCGGGCGGTTCCCGGACCGTCGGTGCGCCCTACATGGATCTCGTAGCCCTCGAAGGCCGCGCCGTCGGCCAGCCTCCCGGTGACCGGCCGCACCGTCTTGTCGCCGGCCAGCACCGTCTCGACGTCGAGCAGGCCAAGCCCGGGCGCCGATCCCGGCGCGCCCTCGACGCCCTCCGGATCGCTCACCGTCCGGCCCAGCATCTGGTAGCCGCCGCAGACCCCCAGCACCCGCCCGCCGCGCCGGGCGTGGGCGAGAATGTCGACGTCCCAGCCGTTCGCGCGCAGGAAGGCCAGGTCCGCCAGCGTCGCCTTGGTCCCGGGCAGGATGACGAGGTCCGCGTCGGCCGGCAGCACCGCGCCCGGCGACAGGAAGGCAAGGTCGATCGCCGGATCGTTCCGAAGCGGGTCGAAGTCGTCGAAATTGGCGATCCGCGACAGCATCGGCACGACCACCTTGGCGCGGCGGCCTTCGGAGGTGGGCGCGGGCCGTTCCAGCACCACGGCGTCCTCGGCGGGCAGGAGCCTCACGGGCGGCAGCCACGGGACCATGCCGAGGTCCGGCCAGCCGGTCCGGCGCACGACTTCGGCGCGGCCGTCGTCGAACAGCGCCGGATCGCCCCGGAACTTGTTGATGATGAAGCCCTTGATCCGCGCCCGGTCGGCCTCGTCGAGCACCAGGTGGGCCCCGGCCAGGGCGGCGATCACGTGTCCGCGGTCGATGTCGCCGACCAGGGCCACCGGCACGTCGGCGGCGTGGGCGAAGCCCATGTTGGCGATGTCGCCGGCCCGAAGGTTGGTCTCCGCCGGACTGCCCGCGCCCTCGACCAGAACGAGGTCGGCCTCGGCGGCCAGGCGGCGATAGCTGTCCAGCGTCGTGGCCAGCAGGTCGGGCTTGAGCCCCTGAAAGGCGCGGGCCTTGTAGTTCCCCACCACGCGGCCCTGGACCACGACCTGCGCGCCGACATCGCTCTGGGGTTTCAGCAGCACGGGGTTCATATGGACGCTGGCCGGGGTGCGGCAGGCCACGGCCTGAAGCGCCTGGGCCCGGCCGATCTCGCCGCCGTCGGCGGTCACGGCGGCGTTGTTGGACATGTTCTGCGGCTTGAACGGCCGCACTGCCAGGCCACGGTTGGCGAACAGGCGGCACAGCCCCGCCACCAGGGTCGATTTGCCGACGTCGGAGCCGCAGCCCTGGATCATCAAGGAAGCCATGCCCTCGCGCCTAAAGGCGTCAGCAGGTTCGGTCAATCGACGCCGCGACGCTGGCGCGCGGGCTCGGCGCGCTCTATATCGGCGGCCGCATGACCATCGATCACGACGCCCGCCTCCGGCGGCTGAAGTTTCGGGCCTGGCACCGCGGCTTTCGTGAAGCGGACCTCATTCTGGGGCCGTTCGCGGAAACGCATGGCCCGAGCCTGACCCCCGACCAGCTCGACGTGCTGGAAACTCTGCTCGAACAGTCCGATCGCGAGATCTACGCCTGGATCGTCGGCCAGGAGCCGACGCCCGAGGCGTTCGAGACCGAGATCATGGCGATGATCCGCAAGTTCCGCTTCGAAGCGCATCTTTCTCGACCGCCTGGCGACGGGGCGTAGGTCGTGCGTGGTCCTCGTGCTTCGACAAGCTCAGCATGAGGACCAAAGCAGGGCCCCGTCAGTAGAAACCTCACCCTGAGCCTGTCGAAGGGCGAGGTTTCGGTCCGAGAGTCTGAACCAATAGCGTCCCGGCGGCTTATCGGTCGCCAAGCATCCGAAGAGCAGCATGGCCTACGACGCCAAACAGATCGCCAAGGCCGCCGGCGGCCTGACCCTGGCCGGCGCGCCGGAAGGCTTCGACGCCCTGGTGATGGCCGATATCGCCCGTGCCCGGGGTGGGCTGACGGCCTTCGTCGCCCGCGACACCGCCCGGGCCAGCGCCTTCATCGACGCCCTGAAGTTCTTCGCGCCCGAGATCGAGGCGGTGCTGCTGCCCTCGTGGGACTGCCTGCCCTACGACCGCATCGGCCCCTCGGCGGGCGTCGCGGCCACCCGCATGTGCACCCTGCACCGGCTGGCGAACGGTCTTGGCCAGGCCAAGCCCGCCATGCTGGTCGTCGCGGCCCCGGCCCTGCTTCAGCGCGTGCCGACCAAAGAGGTGCTGCTGCGCGCCAGCTACGGCGCCAAGGTCGGCCAGAGCGTCGATATCAAGGACCTGGAGCGCTATTTCGCCGTCAACGGCTATGTCCGCGCCTCCACCGTCTCCGAACGCGGCGAGTTCGCCATTCGCGGCGGCGTCATCGACGTCTATCCGCCGGCCTCGGAAGAGCCCGTGCGCCTCGACCTCTTCGGCGACACGCTGGAGAGCATCCGCGCCTTCGATCCCGAGACCCAGCGCTCGACCAAGCAGTTGCCCTCGATCGAGCTCTTGCCGGTCAGCGAGGCCTTGCTGGACGCCGACGCCGTGTCGCGCTTCCGGGGCTCGTACGTGCGCCTGTTCGGCGCGCCGGGGGACGACGCGCTCTACGCCGCGGTCAGCGACGGCGGCCGCCGCGCCGGCATGGAGCACTGGCTGCCGCTGTTCTATGAGCGGATGGCGACGATCTTCGACTACCTGCCGCCCGGAAGCCTGGTCGGCGTCGACCATCAGGCCGCCGAGGCCCGCGACGAACGCCTGGCGATGATTGCCGACGCCTACGACGCCCGCGCCGCCGCCGACCGCAAGTCGGCCTATCGCCCGCTGGAGCCGCACGCCCTCTACCTGACCGCCAAGGAATGGGACGAGGCGGTGAGTGATCGTCCGCACCGCCAGTTCACGCCGTTCCAGCCGCAAGGCCTGGACGTCGTCGATCTCGGCGCGAAGCTGGGCCGCACCTTCGCCGCCGAGCGCGCCCAGGACAGCGTCAACCTGTTCGAGGCCACCGCCGATCACGCCAAGAAGCTGGCCGGGGAGGGCAAGCGCGTCCTCTTCGCCTCGTGGTCGGAGGGCTCGTCCGAGCGTCTCGGAACCATGCTGGCCGACCACGGCCTGAAGAAGGTGCCGTTCGCCGGCTACTGGCAGGCGGCCAAGGCCAATGATCCGAAGGTCCCGCAGCGCGTCGTCCTGCCGCTGGACGCCGGCTTCGAGACCGACAGCCTCGCTGTCATCTCCGAGACCGACATCCTCGGCGACCGCCTGGCCCGTCCGCGCAAGAAGCGCCGCGCCGCCAACTTCCTGGCCGAAGCGTCCGCGCTGACCCCGGGCGACCTCGTCGTTCACATCGACCACGGCATCGGCCGCTACGAGGGCCTCAAGACCCTGGACGTGCAAGGCGCGCCGCACGACTGCCTCGACCTGATGTATGCCGGCGAGAGCAAGCTCTACCTGCCGGTCGAGAACATCGACCTGCTCACCCGCTACGGCGCCGACGGCGAGAACGTCCAGCTCGACAAGCTGGGCGGCGCGGCCTGGCAGGGCCGCAAGGCGAAAGCGAAAGAGCGCCTGCGGGTCATGGCCGAAGGCCTGATCCAGATCGCCGCCGCCCGCTCGCTGAAGTCGGTGGAAGAGACCGATCCGCCGTCGGGCGTGTTCGACGAGTTCTGCGCCCGCTTCCCCTACGAGGAGACGGACGACCAGCTCAACGCCATCCACGACGTGCTGGAAGACCTGTCGTCGGGCAAGCCGATGGACCGCCTGATCTGCGGCGACGTCGGCTTCGGCAAGACGGAAGTGGCCCTGCGCGCGGCCTTCGTGGTGGCCATGAGCGGCAAGCAGGTGGCCATCGTCTGCCCGACCACGCTTCTGGCCCGCCAGCACTACAAGACCTTCAAGGAACGCTTCCAGGGCTGGCCGATCAAGGTCACCCGCCTGTCGCGCTTGGTCACCGGCAAGGAAGCCGCCGACACCCGCGAGGGCCTGGCCAACGGCCAGCTGGAGATCGTGGTCGGCACCCACGCGGTGCTGTCCAAGCAGGTCGCCTTCAAGGACCTGGGCCTCGTGATCGTCGACGAGGAGCAGCACTTCGGGGTCAAGCACAAGGAGAAGCTGAAAGAGCTTCGCGCCGACGTGCACATGCTGACCCTGACCGCCACCCCCATTCCTCGTACGCTCCAGATGGCGCTGTCGGGCATCCGGGAGATGTCGATCATCGCCACCCCGCCGGTGGATCGCCTGGCGGTGCGCACCTACATCACGCCCTTCGACGCCGTCACCGTGCGCGAGGCCCTGCTGCGCGAGAAGTATCGCGGCGGCCAGGCCTACTACGTCGTGCCGCGCCTGAAGGACCTGGAGGACATCGAGAAGTTCCTCCGCACCCAGGTGCCGGAGATCAAGTACGTCGTCGGCCACGGCCAGATGAGCGCCACCCAGCTGGAAGAGGTGATGACCGCCTTCTACGAGGGGCAGTACGACGTGCTTCTGGCTACGACGATCGTCGAGAGCGGGCTGGATATCCCCTCCGCCAACACCCTGGTCGTGCACCGCGCCGACATGTTCGGCCTGGCCCAGCTCTATCAGATCCGCGGCCGGGTCGGCCGCTCCAAGGCCCGCGCCTACGCCTATCTGACGACGCCCGCCGAAAAGCAGATCACCCTGTCGGCCGAGAAGCGCCTGAAGGTGCTGCAATCGCTCGACAGCCTGGGCGCAGGCTTCCAGCTGGCCAGCCACGACCTCGATATCCGGGGCGGCGGCAACCTGCTCGGCGACGAGCAGAGCGGCCACATCAAGGAGATCGGCGTCGAGCTCTATCAGCAGATGCTGGAAGACGCCGTGGCGGCCCTGCGCGAGCGCCAGGGCGCCGAGGCCCTGCTGGAGGACCGCGCCTGGTCGCCGCAGATCAACACCGGCGCGGCCGTGATGATCCCCGACGACTACGTGCCCGACCTCAATGTGCGCCTGTCGCTCTACCGCCGCCTGTCGGAAGCCGAGAAGGCCGCCGACCGCGAGGCCCTGGCCGCCGAGATGATCGACCGCTTCGGCCCGCTGCCGCCCGAGACCGACTCCTTGCTCAAGGTCGTCGGCATCAAGGGCATGTGCCGCGAGGCCAATGTCGCCAAGATAGACGTCGGCCCCAAGGGCGCGGTGCTCAGCTTCCGCAACGACGAGTTCGCCAACCCGCTGCCGCTGATGCAGTTCATCGGCAAGAACAGCCTGATCTGGAAGGCCCGCCCCGACCAGAAGGTCGTCGTGAAGGGCGAATGGGACACGCCCGCTCAGCGGCTGGACGCGGCCGAGAAGATCCTGGTCCAGCTGGTCAAGCTGGCGAAGGGGTAGGGCGGCTCTCCAATACCCTCTCTCAAAGAGAGAGGGAACTTGAGCGCGCTGGCCCGCCGTCTGCTCTAGCAGGCGCCAGATTGTCGCAGCTTAACTACGGTTAACGGCTGATTAGGAATCGCCAGCCACAACGAGGTTAACGGCTCGGGCTGCGGAGATTCTCTTATGAAGGCGTTCGGTCGGCTGACCATCGCGTGGAAGCTGGTGACGGTGGCGGGTCTGGCCATCGGTCTTCTGCTGATCGCCGCCGCCGTGGCGGTGTCGATGCACACCTCCAGCATCGTCGCGGGCCTGACGCATCGCTATGCCGACGCCGTGGCCGACGACGCCATCGAGCAGATCCGCACCGAGATCGGCAAGGTCGAGGCGACCTCGCGGTCCACCGCCGGCTCCATCGCCGCGGCCCACATCGCCGGCGTGCGCGACCGCCGCGCCTATATCGAGATGCTGCGCCCGCAGGCCGACGCCACCCCGATCGTCATGGGCGCCTGGTTCATGGCCGCGCCCGACGCGCTGGACGGCAAGGACGCCGAGTTCGCCGGCCAGACCGCCATGGGCTCGACCGCCCAGGGCAACTTCACCCCGTACTGGGTGCACAACGACGGCAAGGTGATCTTCGAGCCGCTGAGCGAAGGCAACGAATACAGCCAGCCCTACTACACGGTCCCGCGCGACACCCGTAAGGCGGCGATCCTCGAGCCCTATCCCTACACCGTCGCCGGCAAGACCCAGCTGATGACCTCGGTCGTCTATCCGGTGCTCGTGAACGGCCAGTTCCTCGGCGCCGAGGGTGTCGACCTGTCGCTCGACGGCGTCTCGCAGCGCCTGGAGAAGATGCAGCCCCTGGGCGGCGGCCGCGTGATGCTGCTGTCCTCGAGCGGCAAGTGGGTGGCCCACCCCAACGCCGATCTGCGCACCACGGCCTATGCCGACGCCGGCGCCGACAGGGTCAAGGCCGTGCTGAGCGGCGGCGAGCCGGCGATCTTCGAAGGCGTCAAGGTCGGGGACGAGGAGATGGAGCGGATGGTCCGTCCCATCGCCATGCCCGAGCTCAACACCACCTGGGCGCTGGTCATGGACGTGCCGCGCTCGGCCATCACCGGTCCGGCCGACCGCCTGGCCATGATCCTGTTCATCGGCGGCATGGTGATCACCGGCGCGGTGCTCTTGGCCCTGTTCCTGGCCAGCGCCAGCCTGGTGCGCAAGCCCTTGTCGGGCCTGACCCAGTCGGTCGACGCCCTGAGCGCCGGCCGCTACGACCAGCCGGTGCCCGGCGTGACCGGCGGCGACGAGATCGGCGCCATCGCCCGCGCCCTGGACGGCTTCCGCCACGACCTGGCCGACGGCCAGCGCCGCCGCGCCGAGCAGGAGGCCGAACGCGCCGCCGCCGAGATCGAGCGCCAGCGCCACGCCGAAGAGGCCGAGGCCTTCGCCAAGGCCCAGGCCGCTGCTGTCGCCACCCTCGGCCAGGGCATGGAGAAGCTGGCCGAGGGTGATCTCATCTGGCGCATGCGCGAGGACGGCTTCTCGGGCGAGGCGCGCAAGATGCCGCGCGACTTCAACGCCGCCGTCGACAGCCTGCAGCAGACCATGGCCGGCATCCTGTCGGCCGCCCAGAGCATCCGCGCCGGCTGCGCCGAGATCAGCCACGCTTCCGACGACCTGGCCCAGCGCACCGAACGCCAGGCCGCGGGCCTTGAGCAGACCGCCGCCGCCCTCGACCAGATCACCGCCACGGTGAAGAAGAGCTCGGAAGGCGCCGAGCGCGCCCGCCAGCTGACCGAAAGCGCCAAGGCCAACGCCGAGAAGAGCGGCAAGGTCGTCACCGAGGCCGTCCAGGCCATGGGCGGCATCGAGAAGTCTTCGCAGTCGATCACCCAGATCATCGGCGTCATCGACGAGATCGCCTTCCAGACCAACCTCCTGGCCCTGAACGCCGGCGTCGAGGCCGCGCGGGCCGGTGATGCGGGCAGGGGCTTCGCGGTCGTCGCCCAGGAAGTCCGGGCCCTGGCCCAGCGCAGCGCCGACGCCGCCAAGGAGATCAAGGGCCTGATCCGCGCCTCGACCGACGAGGTCGGCAAGGGCGTGCGCCTGGTAGGCGAAACCGGCGAGACCCTGCAGCAGATCATGGAGCAGGTCTCCGAGATCAACGCCCTGGTCGGCGAGATTGCGTCCTCGGCCAAGGAGCAGTCGGTGGGCCTCGCCGAGGTCAACACCGCCGTCAACCAGATGGACCAGGTGACCCAGCAGAACGCGGCCATGGTCGAGCAGTCGACCGCCGCCGCCCATGCCTTGTCCAACGAGGCGGGCGAGCTGGAACGCCTGATCGGTCGCTTCCAGGTCGGGGCCGAGATCCGCGACCTGCATCCCCGCCAGGCCCCGCGCCAGCCGGCCGCGCCCCGTCGCGAAGCCTTCCGCGAGCGCTACGTGCAGGGCGCCAACGCCCTGAAGATCGCCCCGCAGTCGCGTCCGGGCGATTGGGAAGAGTTCTGAGGCGAAAACCTCGCCCTTCGACGAGCTCAGGGTGAGGTTTTCCTTCGACCCCGAACGGCTGCCACGGTCCTCATCCTGAGCTTGTCGAAGGACGAGGACCGCTACGGTTTAGGCCGCCGAGATAAAACGGCCGAAGGGGCTCGCTTATGCGCGCCGCCGCGCTATATCCGCGCCCATGGCCGAAGCTTTCAACGACAAGACCCTTTCCGCCGACAAGGCCGCCCGCTATGCCGAGGTCGCCGAGGAGATCGCCTCCGTCCTCGACGGCGAGGCCAATGTGACCGCCCGCATGGCGACCGTGGCCTCGATGCTGGCCAACAGCTTCGACCACTATTTCTGGACCGGCTTCTACGTCGTCGATCCGGCCAAGGAGCGCGAGCTGGTCGTCGGCCCGTACCAGGGCACGCTGGGCTGCCTGCGCATTCCGTTCGGCCGCGGCGTCTGCGGCGCGGCCGCCGCCACCGGCCAGACCCAGCTTGTGCCGGATGTGCACGCCTTCCCGGGCCACATCGCCTGCGACAGCCGCTCGGCCAGCGAGGTCGTGGTGCCGGTGTTCGACGGTGAAGGCCGCCTGCTGGCCGTTTTCGACGTCGATTCCGACCGTCCGGCGGCTTTCGACGAGATCGACCAGGTGTGGCTGGAGCGCATCCTGGGTGCGACATTCCGCGCCTGAGCTTGGCCTCTCGATTGCAGTGACATTTCCATCATTCCCTAACCGAGCCGGTTTAGGACAGAGGTGGACATGTTGGACGTCGAGACCCTTCACCCCTCCGAACTCGCCCCCGCGGACGTCGCCCTCTGGCGCGCCTTCGCGCAGGCACAGCCCGCCTTGGCCGGCCCGCTGCTGGGCCCGGACTTCGCGCTGGCGGTCGGCAAGGTGCGCGAGGACGCGCGGGTCGCGGTGATTCGACGCGCCGGCGAGACGATCGGCTTCCTGGCCCATCATCGCCGTCCGGGCGGCGTCGCCCGCGCCATCGGCGCCCCTCTGTCGGACTATCACGGCCTGGTCGCCAAGCCTGGCGTCGAGATCGACGCGGCCCAGGTGCTGCGCGCCGCCGACCTGGCCGTGTTCCGCTATACCGGCCTGGTGGATCCGGCCGGCGCCTTCCAGGTCGAGCCGGCGATCCCCGCCTATGTCATCGACACGCAGGGTGACGCGACGGCCTATCTTGAGGCCGTCCGCGCCGGCAGCCCCAAGAAGATCAAGAACTACCGCCGCCTGGACAACAAGCTCGACCGCGAGATGGGCCAGGTGACGCTGAAGGCCGGCGACGACAGCCAGGAGGCCTTCGACCAGTTGATCGCCTGGAAGCGCGAGCAGATCGAGCGCACCGGCGTCCATGACTTCCTGCGCCCGCAATGGACGCGCGACCTGTTCCAGATGCTGTTCGAGCGGCGCGACGGCGATTTCCGCGGCCTGATGATCAACCTCTATGCCGGCGACCAGCTGGTGGCGGGCCACTTCGGGGTGCGCCAGGGCGCGGTCTATCACCCGTGGATCGCCTCGACCAATCTGGCCTTCGCCGCCTGGTCGCCGGGACAGATCTTCTTCATGCGTGCGATCGCCGCCATGCCGGAGCTGGGCCTGACCCGCTACGACCTGGGGCCGGGCGCCGACCACTACAAGCACTCCTATGGCCTTTCCCAGACCCTGATCGCCGACGGCGCGGCCACCGCCGCCAGCATGGCCGGCCGCGTGGCCGGCTCGGTCGAGGGCGTCTGGGCCCTGGCCGGCGCCAACGGCGTGGGTCCGGTCGCGCGCCTGCGTCGCCGCATGGACATCATCGCCAGCACCGAGCTGACCATGGGCGGCCGGGTGAAGGGGCTGGTCGACGCCGTGGCCGCCCAGGGCAAGCGCCGCAACGCGACGATGGAGGTCTGATGGCCCGCGTGACGATCATGATCCCGACCCAGCGTCGGCTCGGCGGCCTGGCTGTCGCGGCCCGCTCGGTGCTGGCCCAGGCCGGGGTGGATCATTCCGAGCTGGAACTCGTGATCGTCGACAACGACCAGGTCCCGTCCGCCAGGGACGTGGCCCAGACCCTGGCCGCCGAGGCGCCGTTCCCTGTCCACTACGTTCACGAGCCCCGCGCCGGCGTCGCCAACGCCCGCAACGCCGGCATGGCCAAGGCCTCGGGGCAGTTCGTCGCCTTCCTCGACGACGACGAGGAGGCCCCCGCCGGCTGGCTGGCGGCCTTGCTGGCCGCCCAGCAGGCTTACGCCGCCGACGTCGTGTTCGGCCCGGTCCGCGCCCGCGCGCCTCAGGCCGTCACCCAGCACCGCGACTACCTGGAGCGGTTCTTCTCGCGCATCGGCCCCGAGCAGGCCGGCGTCATCGACCACTATTACGGCTGCGGCGACAGCCTGCTGAAGCGCTCGAGCCTGCCCGATCCGGTCGCGCCCTTCGCAGCCGAGCGCAATCATATCGGCGGCGAGGACGACATGCTGTTCGGCCACATGCGGGCCGCCGGCGCGGTCTTCGCCTGGGAGCCGGCCGCCTGGGTGTGGGAAGACCCCGTGCCCGACCGCCTGACCCTCGACTACACGATCCGCCGCGCCTTCGCCTACGGCCAGGGTCCCTCGGCCCATTGCGCCGCCGCCGTGCCGCCCGACCGGGTGGGCGTCGCCCGCTGGATGGCCGTCGGGCTCGTCCAGGCCGCGCTGTTCGGGGCCGTGGCCGGCTTCAAGTGGCTGACCCGCGCCGGCGACCGGGCCGAATGGCTGGACCGCGCCGCGCGGGGCCTGGGCAAGACCCTGTGGTGGGGTCCCTTCAAGATCCATTTCTACGGACACTCGGCGTGAGGCTGGCGTCATGACCATCATCCACGACTGGACCCCCGAGAAGGCCAAGGCCTTCGGCAAGGAAAACCTGATCTTCCAGCACGGCCTGCACGAGCGGCCGATGTTCGACGACGAGGGCCTGGCGCGCCTGCTCGACCGCTATCCGCGCGAGCTCCTGGGCGTCTTCACCATGGGCGAGGACCCCAAGGCCTGGACCACCTGGCGCAAGGGCTCGGCGGGAAACCTGTCGGGCGAGCAGCTGCTGGAGGCCGCCAAGGCCGGCCGCATCTGGCTGAACCTGCGCCACACCAACGACCACGTCCCCGAGTACGCCGCCCTGTGCGACGAGATCTTCGCCGAGAAGGAGGCGCGGGTTCCGGGCCTCAAGACCTTCAAGCGTGACCTCGGCATGCTGATCAGCAGCGCCAACGCCCAGGTGTTCTACCATCTCGACGTGCCGCTGGTGTCGCTGTGGCAGATCCGCGGCGTCAAGAAGGTCTGGGTCTATCCGGTGGCCGACCCCTATGTCGGCGACCTGGCGCTGGAGAAGATCGTGCTGCGCGAGACCGCCGAGCAGTTCGCCTTCGACCCGGCCTGGGACGCCGGCGCCCAGGCCGTCGAGCTGACCCCCGGCTCGATGGTCACCTGGAAGCAGAACGCCCCGCACCGGATCGAGAACGGCCCGATGCTCAATGTCTCGATCTCGATCGAGTTCATGACCCCGCCGGCCCTGATGCGCGCCAACGTCATCTACGCCAACGGCGTGCTGCGCCGCCGCCTGGGCGCCAGTCCCAAGGTCCAGGCCGGTTTTGGCCCCACGGCCCTGGGCAAGCTGGCCGTCGCCCGCGGCGCCAAGGCGCTGAACCTTCAGACGCCTCATGTGCGCCACCTGCCGGTGACCTTCGGGCTGGATGCGGCCAAGCCCGGGGTTCTGGTCGAGGCGCCGCCTGCGGCCTAAGTAAGCAGAAACTTCATTGGCGTCGGTGTGAGGCCAAGCTTCGCCGCGACGCTTGCCCGCGCGGCCGGATTGCCTCACTCCTTACGCCGATGAGTCAGGCGGTCACGATCGAACTGGGGGAAGGCGGCGCGCACGACGCCCGCGCCCTGCGCAACGCTTTCGGGTGCTTCACCACGGGGGTCACCGTCGTCACGACGCTGGGGCAGGACGGCCGCCGCGTCGGCCTGACCGCCAACTCCTTCACGTCAGTGTCGCTGGATCCGCCCCTGGCCTTGGTCTGCGTCGACCTGAAGTCGTCCAGCCTGCCGGCGCTGGACGCCGCCGGACGCTTCGCCGTCAACGTGCTGCACGCCGACCACCAGGCCCTGGCCCGCCAGTTCGTACAGAAGGACACCGACCGCTTCGCCGGCGTCGACACCGAGACCTGGCGTACCGGCGTGCCGATCCTGCCCGGCTGCATGGCCAATTTCGAATGCGAGACCCACCACGTCTTCGACGCCGGCGACCACCGGGTCTATGTCGGGCGGGTGGTCAAGCTGCGCTACGACCCCGACCACGAGCCGCTGGTCTACCTGCAGGGCCGGTTCCGCCGGGTGCATGTGGACGCCGAGTAAGGCTGTGCGTCCTTCGAGGCTCGCCCATGGCTCGCACCTCAGGATGAGGGTCCGGTCGTGCTGAATTCCTCATCCTGAGGCGCCCGCGCAGCGGGCCTCGAAGGACGCAGGGCTGAAGGATAATTTTCCACGATACGCGCCGTTTCTCGGATGCTAATGACGCCGAAAAGCAGCGTTAGGGAGCGCATCATGCGAGACATCGCCCATTTCGTGAACGGCCAAGCCTTCAATGGCGCCTCGGGGCGCTTCGGCGACGTCTTCAATCCCAACACCGGCGAGGTGCAGGCCCGCGTCCAGTTCGCCACCGACGGCGAGATCGACGCCGCCGTCCAGGCCGCGGCCAGGGCCCAGATCGGCTGGGCGGCGACCAACCCGCAGCGTCGCGCCCGGGTGATGTTCGAGTTCAAGCGCCTGATCGAGCGCGACATGGCGAGCCTGGCCGAGATCCTGTCGTCCGAGCACGGCAAGGTCATCGCCGACAGCAAGGGCGACATTCAACGTGGCTTGGAAGTCATTGAATTCGCCTGCGGAATCCCTCACATCCTGAAGGGGGAATACACTGAAGGCGCCGGCCCCGGCATCGACGTCTATTCGATGCGTCAGCCCCTGGGCGTCTGCGCGGGCATCACCCCGTTCAACTTCCCAGCCATGATCCCGATGTGGATGTTCGGCATCGCCATCGCGGTCGGCAACACGTTCATCCTCAAGCCGTCGGAGAAGGATCCGACGGTTCCGGTCAAGCTGGCCGAGCTGATGATGGAAGCCGGCGCGCCCGAAGGCGTGCTCAACGTCGTCCACGGCGACAAGAGCGCCGTCGACGCCATCCTGACCCATCCGCTGATCCGCGCCGTCAGCTTCGTCGGCAGCTCCGACATCGCCCATTACGTCTACCAGACTGGCACCGCCCACGGTAAGCGCGTCCAGGCCATGGGCGGCGCCAAGAACCACGGCCTCGTCCTGCCCGACGCCGACCTCGACCAGGTGGTCAAGGACCTGTCGGGCGCGGCCTTCGGCTCGGCCGGCGAGCGCTGCATGGCCCTGCCGGTCGTCGTCCCGGTCGGCAAGAAGACCGCCGACGAGCTGCGCGAGCGCCTGGTGGCCGAGATCGACACCCTGAAGGTCGGCATCTCCACCGACACGGCCGCCCACTATGGCCCCGTGGTCAGCGCCCAGCACCGCGCCAAGATCGCCGACTACATCCAGATCGGCGTCGACGAGGGCGCCGAACTGGTGGTCGACGGCCGCGACTTCCACCTGCAAGGCTTCGAGAAGGGCTTCTTCATCGGTCCGTCGCTGTTCGACGGCGTCAAGAAGGGCATGAAGACCTATCAGGAAGAGATCTTCGGCCCGGTCCTCCAGATGGTCCGCGCCGAGAGCTTCGAGGAAGCGATCGCCCTGCCGTCCGAGCACCAGTACGGCAACGGCGTCGCCATCTTCACCCGCAACGGCCGCGCCGCCCGCGAGTTCGCCGCCCGCGTCAATGTCGGCATGGTCGGGATCAACGTGCCGATCCCGGTGCCGGTGGCCTATCACACCTTCGGCGGCTGGAAGCGCAGCGCCTTCGGCGACACCAACCAGCACGGCGTCGAGGGCGTGAAGTTCTACACCAAGGTCAAGACGGTCACGGCCCGTTGGCCAGATGACAGAATTGGAGGCGACGTCGAGGACAGCGCCTTCGTCATCCCGACCATGAAGTAGGGGCGGGGCGGCGACGATGCGGCAGACCCGTCGAACCGTCGCCGCCGGCATGCTGGCCTCGGGCCTGGCGCCCGGCGCGGCCCTGGCGGGCGCTGACCTGTCGCTGGTCGCCCAGTATGGCGCGCCTGAGGCCCCGGTCACGGTCTTCGAGACCGACGACGGCGCCCTGGCGGTCTTCGCCCATGGCGGACCGATCCGTCGGCTCTCGCGGCTCGCCAACGAACGCTACGCCGTCGAGGGCGGCGGGGAGCTCCTGGTCACGGCGCGGGGCGTGCGGCTGGACGGCGCATTCCTGCCGCGCCGCGATTTCGGGGCCGAGGTCCAGGCCGGCATCCGCCGCGCCGTCCGCGCCGACCCGAAAGCCTTGCGTGCCCGCGCCCTGGCGGCGACGCCGCCGACCGAGAAGGGCGACTTCCTGCGGCCTGATCTCGTCGACCTGGCCACGATCGATCCGACCATCCGGTTCGACATCCGCTATGCCGGCCGCGACAACTTCATGGGGCTGAAGCTCTATGAGCGCCCGGCCGCCTGGTTGCAGCGTCCGGCCGCGCAAGCTGTCGGCAGGGCGGCCAAGACGCTGGCGGCGCGAGGTTATGGGCTGACGATCCACGACGCCTATCGCCCCTGGTTCGTCACCTGGATGTTCTGGGAGGCCACGCCGCCGGCCAGCCGCGTCTTCGTCGCCGACCCGGCCAAGGGCTCGCGCCACAACCGGGGCTGCGCCGTCGACCTGACGCTGCACGACCTTGCGACCGGCGCGATCGTCGACATGCCCAGCCGCTACGACGAGATGTCGACCCGTTCCTATGCCGACTTCGCCGGCGGCGCGGCCAGGCAGCGCGCCCTGCGGGGGATCCTGCGCGAGGCCATGGTCGGCCAGGGCTTCGAGGTCTATCCCGAAGAGTGGTGGCACTTCGACTACGGCGCCTGGCGACGCTATCCGATCGGCGCCAAGACCTTCACGCAGCTGGCGGGGTAGGGGGCAGGCTCAATGCGCCGACTGGTCGGGCGGCTGCGGATTCTGCTCTCGCCAGCGTCCGGGGCTGACGCCCTCCCACTCGCGGAAAGCCCGGTAGAACGAGGCGATGTCCTGGTAGCCTAGGAGATAGGCGATCTTGGTGGCGTGGTACCACGCGCCCAGCGGCGTATAGACCTTGCCGCCCATGGAGCTGATGTTGACGATCCGGCCTTCGCGCCGCTTACGCATCTCCGGCAGCAACAGCTGGGTCAGCCGCGCGACGCCGAACAGATTGACCTCGAACTGATAGCGGGCCTCGTCCAGGCCGATGTCCTCGATTGCGCCGTAGAGGCCGAAACCGGCGTTGTTGACCAGCACGTCGACGCCGCCGGCCTCGGCCGTGATCCTGCGGGCGGCGGCGACAATGTCGGCTTCCTTCGAGATGTCCATGGCGATCGGCGTGGCGCCCAGCGCCGCCAGGTCGGCCATCCGATCGACGCCGCGCGCCGCGACATAGACGCGATAGCCGTCCTTCAGCAGGCGCTCGGCGAACGCCTTGCCCATGCCCGAGGAGGCACCGGTGACCAGTGCGACCTTCTTGCGCCGTTCCAACATCGTCGATCCTTCCGTGACTGTGCGGAGAGGACTACGAGGCGCGGGCTAGGCCCGCATTGGCGCTCGACGCCAATCGACTGGCGGAGCGCGCCAAGCGGCGGCTCGGAGGCGTCAGTCCAGCCACTCGAAGCTGACGACCGCCCAGCCGTAGGAGCGGATCCGCCAGTGGCCGGCCTCGCGTACCTGCACGAAGCTCCAGCCGCCGTGCTCGACGAACCGCCGGCCGTCCCGGTCGCCGCTCCACTGTGTTGGCAGGGTGAAGTGCACGGTCTCATCCCCCTGCACGAAGTCCTGCGCCGCGCCGAACACGTGCTTCAGCTCGCCGATCCCGCCCGCGTGATCGGACATGATCGCCCGCCACTGGTCGAGGCCCGCTCGCCCCAGGAACACGTGGGGTGGAAAGTTCTCCAGGATGGTCACGTCTCCGACCGAGAACACGCCGTCCAGGCGGCGCTCGTCGATGGTTTCGAGAAAGCGGGCCAGGGCCGCGGGAGCGGCCATCATGGCGGCGTCCGGCCCCGCGATCCTCAAGGCGTCGCTCATCGATCTCGTCCTCCTCCGGCCGAGCCTCGCCCGCCGCGCTTCTTTCGCAGCTTAACTCAGACAAAACATTCGCCGCCAGCTTGCGCGCGCCTTCAGATCACGCCATCAGTCAATGTAAGGTTGCGTTCATTTGGGGGCTTGAGTGGGTATCGACAGACGGGCCGTCATCGCGGCCGGGGCGGCTTCGGCCTGGGTCGCGGCGACCGGTGCGAGGTCCCAGGACGCCACCCGCCGATGGATGCGCGCCGAAAGTCCCCACTTCGTCGTCTATTCGGCCGATGGCGAGCGCGAGGCGCGAGAATACGCCCTGATGCTGGAGGATTTCGACGGCGTGCTGCGCCGTTTCCACGGCAAGCAGGATGCTCCCGCCGCCCGCAAGCTGCCGGTCTATCTGGTGCGCGACAACGACCAGCTGCAGAAGGTCGCGCCGGGTTCAGGCCGCATAGCCGGTCTCTACAGCGCTTCGCTGCAGGAGATCTTCATCGTCGCGATCAAGGGGATCGGCGACCATAGCGTCCTGGACCTGACCGTCGGCGACAACGTCGTGCTGCACGAGTACGTGCACCACTTCATCATGCAGTATTTCCCCGATGGCCACCCGAGCTGGCTCGCCGAGGGGCTGCCCGAGTATTATTCGACCATCGACCTGAAGCCCAAGCGGGTCTTCGTCGGCGGACCCAACAACCTGAGGGCCTTTTCGCTGCGCCAGCGCGCCTGGCTGTCGATGGACAAGGTGCTGGGCAGTCGCCGCACCCAGATCGACGAGCAGAGCATGAGCGTGTTCTACGGCCAGGCCTGGCTGCTCACCCACTATGTCTGGAGCAACGCCGAACGTCGCCAGAAGCTAGGCGCCTATCTCGATCGCTATCGCGACGGCGAGAACGCGATGACGGCCTGGACAGCGGTCTATGGCGACGACGCCAAGGGGCTGGAGGTCAAGCTCAAGAGCTACATGAACACCCGGCTGATGGGCGTGGAGATGACCCGGGACGGCCCGCCGTCACCGCCGGTCACGGTCGCGGCCATGCCTGTCGGGGCCGACGATCTGCTGCTCGACGTCCTATTGCTCAAGCGCCAGCTGATCAACGACAAGGAAAAGCAGCTGGCTCGCGTGCGGACGGTGGCCGCCAGGCGGCCCGCGGAACGCTACAGCCGGCTGGCCCTGGCCCGCGCCGAGACCCAGCTGGGCGATCGCGCCGCCGGCGAGGCGCTTCTGGAGAAGCTGCTGGCCGAAAAGCCCGACGACCTCGAGGCGCTGCAACTGGCCGCCTTCAGCCGCATCAACAGCGCCGACAGGAGGCCGGCCGACGCTCCCGCCCTGATGACCGAGGCCGCGGGTTATCTCGGCCGGGCCAACAAGCTGGATCCGGACAACTACCTCACGCTCTATGGTTACGCCCGCACCCAGCGCGGCGAGGGCAAGCCGACCGAGAACACGCTGAACGTCCTGGCGCGCGCCGTCGAGTTGGCGCCCCAGCAGCCCAACATCCGCATGCTGGCCGCAACCACCTTCATGGCGGCCGGCAGTTTCGACGAGGCTCGCTTCTTCCTGGAACCAGCCGCCAACAATCCGCACGGCGGCGGCCTGGCCGCGGCCGCCCAGAAGCTGCTGGACCAGATAGACGCCAAGGAGGCCGCCCAAGCCAGGCCCGCCTCCAAGCCGAGTTGAACTAGGCTTAGCGCTCGCTTGTGCCGCGCGGCCGCCAGGCCAGCACGGTCGCGCCTTCCACGCCGACGCGGCGGCACTGCGTCTTCAGCGGACAGGCCCCGCATTGGGGCGTGTCGTGCGTGCAGACCAGCTGGCCCAGGCCGTGCTTCATCAGGCAGTGCAGCTCGAAGAGGTCGTCCGCCGTCCAGGCGTCGGGCGCCAGCGCCATGAGGGCGTTGTAGCTGTGGGTCGGATCGCCCGGTCCGACCAGGCCAAGCCGCTGGGCCGTGCGGTGCACGTGGCTGTCGACGACCAGATCGCGCATGGCCAGGGTGCTGAAGTTGAGGACGCTGGCGGCGACCTTCTGGCCGACGCCGGGCAGGGCGCGCAGCTCGTGGCGGGCCTGTTCGACGGTGAGGTTGCGCAGGTGGCTCAGCGACAGCCAGCCGATGCGGTTCTGGACCATGCGCAGGGCGATCGGCAGGCGCCGCGCCTTGTCCTGCGCGTGGGTGACGTCGGAGATCAGTGGCAGCACCCGTTCGGCGCTGGCCGCGGCCAGATCCTCCCAGGTTCGGAACTCCGCCTGCAATCGCAGGAACGCCGCCCACGACACCGCGTCCAGCGTGCGATGGCTGATCGACGACTTCACCAGCTGCGAGACGGGGTCCATCCGCGCCTTGGGGCGCTGCGGCCCGAAAGCGGCGAGCAACACGTCGCGCGCGTCTTCCAGCGGCGACCGGGCCAGACAGAGGGACAGCTGCATAGGCTCGCCTCGCGTGAACATAATGAGAACATTACGTTCGGGGCGAACGGTTGTCGAGAGGGTTCAGCCTCGGCGGCCGGCGCGGCCCCACAGCACCGTCACGCGGCGGCGCAGGCGTTGCAGCGCGACCCGCACGGGCGTCGGGGCGGGCGTGGGCTCGGGGCGTTCCTCTTGCGGCAGGCCGACGCCGGCGAAGCGGGCGATCAGGTCGCGCAGTTGCGGCTCCTGCACGGCGAGCGCGGCCTCGACCGGCGTCATCCACTTGAGGGTCCGCTGGCCCTTCTCGGGCCAGATCGCGTGCTCGCCGGTGACCTTCATCGGAAAGACGTCGACCTTGACCAGGCGGCCCGCGCCGCTCTTCAGGCGCTTGAGGTACTCGTACTCGCCGAAGGCGGTCTCGGCGATCACGCCGTCGAGGCCAGCCTCCTCGTAGGCTTCCTGGGCGGCGGCCTGGTGGTCGAGCCGGTCCTTCATCGGCCAGCCCTTGGGGATCACCCAGCGGCGCGTCTCGCGCGACGAGACGAGCAGGATCTCCAGCGCGGCCCCTTCGCCGCGCCAGGGCAGGGCGGCGACCTGGCGGCGCTTGCCGCCGCCCTTGGCCCCGCCGGTCTGCTTGACCGTCCCGTCCGTCACTGCATCCAGAACCCGAGATAGTAGAACACCGCCGCGGTCAGCGCCGCCGCCGGGAGGGTGATCACCCAGGCGACGACGATGTTCTTGGCCACGCCCCAGCGCACCGCCGAGACCCGACGCGAAGCGCCGACGCCCACAATAGCGCCAGTGATCGTGTGAGTCGTCGATACCGGAACGCCGATATGCGTCGCCAGGAACAAGGTGATCGCGCCGCCGGTTTCGGCGCAGAAGCCCTGCATCGGGGTCAGGCGGGTGATCTTGCTGCCCATGGTGTGGACGATCCGCCAGCCGCCGAACAGCGTGCCAAAGCCCATGGCCGCCTGGCAGGCGATCACCACCCAGAACGGGATGTGCCCCGGCTGGTCGGTGGCGCCGTGGGCGAACAGCAGGGCGGCGATGATGCCCATGGTCTTCTGGGCGTCGTTGCCGCCGTGGCCCAGGCTGTAGAGCGCTGCCGAGACGAACTGCAGCTTGCGGAACACCCGGTCGGCGAAGAACGGCGAGCTCTTCAGGAACGTCCATGAGACGATCAGCACCAGGACGAGCGCCAGCACGAAGCCCACCGTCGGCGACACCACGATGCCGGCCGCGGTCTTGCCAAGGCCCGCCCACTGGATGGCGCCGAGGCCGCCGACCTTGGCGATGGCCGCGCCGACGAGGCCGCCGATCAGGGCGTGCGAGCTGGAGGAGGGGATGCCTAGCCACCAGGTCAGCAGGTTCCAGCTGATCGCGCCCATCAGGGCCGCGAAGATCAGCCGATCGCTGATGATGTGCGGGTCGACGATGCCCGAGCCGACCATCTTGGCCACGTGCAGGCCGAAGAACAGGAAGGCGATGAAGTTGAAGAAGGCCGCCCAGATCACCGCCCAGCGCGCCGACAGCACGCGGGTGGAGACGATGGTGGCGATCGAGTTGGCCGCGTCGTGCAGCCCGTTCAGGAAGTCGAACGCCAGGGCGACGACCACCAGGAACACCAGGATGAGGAACGTGGGATCCACGGCGCGGGCTCTTTAGACCTGCTCGACGACGATGCCGCTGATGCGGTTGGCCACGTCCTCGAAGCGGTCGACGACCTTTTCCAGGTGGCTGTAGATGTCGATGCCGACGATGAAGGCCATCGGGTCCTTCTCCCGGTGGGCCAGGAACAGCTCCTTGCGACCGACGTCGTACATCTGGTCGGCCTGTTCCTCGATCTGGGTGATCTTGACGGCCAGGTCGCTCAGGCGCTGGGCGTTGTGGCGCATCTTCGGCAGCAGCGAGACAGCCTCGGCCGTCAGGTCGGCGGCCTGGACGATGATCTGCGCCATCGCCTTCATCTGCGGCTCGAAGGTGGTGACCTCGAACAGGCTGACCACCTTGGCGGTCTTGCGCATCTGGTCGATGGCGTCGTCCAGCGACGTCGTCAGGTCCTGGATGTCGCTACGGTCGAAGGGCGTGATGAAGCTGCGGCGCACGGCCTGCATCACCTGGCGGGTGACCTCGTCGGCCTCTTCCTCGTGCTGGTTCACCCGGGCGGTGGCCGCCTCGATGCTGTCGGCGCCGCTCATCAGGTCGCTGAGCGCCTTGGAGCCGGCCACCAGCGTCGCGGCGTGCTGGGCGAAAAGATCGAAGAACCGGTCTTCCTTGGGCATGATCGCCCGGAACAAACCCAGCATGTCGCTTCATCCTCTGTTCGAAGCGGCGGAACGAAAAACGCGGACGTCCGTACCGGGAGCATCCGCGCATTGGGCGGACCGGAACCACGGAAGCGGCGGGCGTTCAAGCCCTGCGTGAAACTTTTGTGACAAATCGCTGCTCGGGCCCCGGCCGCGGCGTATGGCGCTCGGCAGGTTGCGAAGGTTGCGGCAAGATGACGCTTCACCTTCGGAGTCGCGCGCATGGCCTACACCCTGACGGTCAACGGATCGCCCCACACGGTCGACACCGAGCCCGGCACGCCCCTGCTGTGGGTGCTGCGCGACCTGCTCGATCTGGTCGGAACCAAGTACGGCTGCGGCGTCGCCCAATGCGGCGCCTGCACGGTGCATCTCGACGGCGTTCCGGTGCGGGCCTGCGTGACGCCCGTCTCGCGGGTCGGGGCCAAGGCCGTGACCACCATCGAGGGGATCGCCGCCAATCCGGTCGGCGCACGCGTGCAGGAAGCCTGGAAAAGCCTCGACGTGCCCCAGTGCGGCTACTGCCAGGCCGGCCAGATCATGTCGGCCACGGCCCTGCTGGCCGCCACGCCCAAGCCGACGGACGCCCAGATCGACGAAGCAATGGACGGCAACCTCTGCCGCTGCGCGACCTATCCGCGGATCCGCAAGGCCATCAAGTCGGCCTCCGGCCAGGCGGAGGCCTGAGCATCATGAATGCCCCCGTCCTCTCGCGCCGCCTGTTCCTGGCCGCCTCCACCGCCGCCGGCGGCGGCCTGATGCTGGCCTTCAACCTCGAGGGCGAGGCCCGCGCCGCCGGTCCGGCCGCGCTGAGCGCCTATCTGAAGGTCTCGCCCGACGGCAAGGCGACCATCGCCTCGAAGATCCCGGAAGTGGGACAGGGGATGCGCACGGCCCTGCCGATGATCATCGCCGAGGAACTCGACGTCGCCTGGGAAGACGTCATCGTCGAGCAGGCCCTGGCCGACACCAAGGTCTATGGCCGCCAGGTCGCCGGCGGCTCGATGGCCACCACGCTGGAGTGGGACGGCATGCGCCGGGTCGGCGCCGCCGGCCGCTGGATGCTGATCCAGGCCGCCGCAGCGAAGCTCAACGTTCCTGCCGCCGAACTGACCACGGAGCCGGGCCGCGTCGTCCATGCCGCCAGCGGCCGCAGGCTGTCCTACGGCGACCTCGCGCAGGCCGCCGCCGCGATCGCCCCGCCTGATCCCAAGACCCTGGTTCTGAAGGATCCCAAGGCCTTCCGCATCATCGGCAAGAGCCATGTCCAGACCGACACCGACGCTATTCTCACCGGCAAGCCGCTGTTCGGCATCGACGTGCGCCTGCCGGGCATGGTCTACGCCACCTTCCTGAAGGCCCCGACCTTCGCCGCCAAGGTCGCTTCGGCCGACTTGGCCGCCGCCAAGGCGGTCAAGGGCGTACGCGACGCCTTCGTGGTCGAGGGCGGGACGGCGCTGGACGGCCTGTTGCCGGGCGTCGCCGTGGTCGCCGACAGCTGGTGGGCCGCCCGCCGGGGCCGCAACGCCCTCGACGCGACCTGGGCCGAGCATCCGACCAGCGCCCAGAGCACCGCCTCCCTGGCCGCCAGGGCCGCCGAGTTCGCCAAGGCCGGGGCCCAGCGCGTGGCTCGCGCCGACGGCGACGTCGCCGCCGCCCTGAAGGGCGCGGCCAAGGTCGTCAGCGCGTCCTACGACTATCCCTTCATCGCCCACGCTCCGCTGGAGCCGCAGAACTGCACGGCGCGGGTCAAGGACGGCAAGGTCGAGATCTGGGCCCCGACCCAGAACCCCGAGCCCGGCCGCGCCCTGGTCGCCAAGACCCTGAACGTGCCGCCCGAGAACGTCACCATCCACCTGATCCGCTGCGGCGGCGGGTTCGGCCGGCGGCTGATCAACGACTACATGGTCGAGGCCGCCTTCATCGCCAGCAAGGTCGACGCCCCGGTTCAGCTGATCTGGACCCGCGAGGACGACATCCAGCACGACTTCTACCGTCCCGGCGGCTGGCACAACTTCACCGCCGGCCTCGACGCCAAGGGCGATCTCGTCGCCTGGCGCGACCACTTCGTCAGCTTCGGCGAGGGCGAGACCTTCGTGCGCTCGGGCGGCATGAACTCCACCCAATTCCCGGCCGGGGCCGTGGCCAACTACCAGCACGAGGTCTCGGTGATGCCGCTGGGCATTCCCACCGGACCGCTGCGGGCGCCGGGCAACAACGCCTTCGGCTTCGTCATCCAGTCTTTCACCGACGAAGTGGCCTTGGCCGCCAAGACCGATCCGGTCGAGTTCCGCCGCAAGCTGCTGGGCGAGCCGCGCCTGATCGGGCCGGAAGGCCAGAACGACAGCTTCCACACCGGTCGCATGCGTGGCGTGCTCGACCTTGTGGCCGAGAAGTCCGGCTGGGGCCGCAAGCTGGCCAAGGGCAGGGGGCTGGGCGTTGCCTGCCACTTCAGCCATTTGGGCTATGTGGCCGTGGTCATGGAGGTCTCGGTCGCCAAGGGCGAGGCCAAGGTCCACAAGGTGTGGGTCGCCGCCGATGTCGGCCGCCAGATCATCAACCCCACCGGCGCCGACCACCAGGTGCAGGGCTCGATCCTCGACGCCATCGGCAGCACGCTGCGCCAGAAGATCACCTTCGAGAACGGCGCGGCGGTAGAGAGCAATTTCGGCGACTTCCCGCTGCTGCGGATGAGCGAGACCCCGCCGATCGAGGTGCACTACCTGCTCAGCGACAACCGCCCCACGGGCCTTGGCGAGCCAGTTTTGCCACCCGCCCCGGCGGCCTTGTGCAACGCCATCTTCGCTGCCACGGGCAAGCGCATCCGCAGCCTGCCGGTCGGCGACCAGCTGGCCTAGGGTCCGTACTCAATTGTCTTGGCTATAAAGGTCGTCATCCCGGCCGGAGGTCCGCGTAGCGGGCCGCAGAGCCGGGACCCAGGGGCCACCGGCAGTGCGCCGGCCCCTGGTCCCGGATAAGCGCTTCGCGCTTTCCGGGATGACGATCGGTGGGGTATTGATCTTGAAGGCCTTTCTCTCCCGGGCAATTGAGTCCAGACCCTAGCCGAAACCAGCCCGCGACATAGCGTCCCAAGGCCCCGCTTTGGCCTTGGGAGCGCCTTTTCTGAACCACGTTCTTAACCTTGTCGGCCGATCCTCGAAGCCTGAATTCGGGGAGCGGGAACATGGGCGAACACGTCGAGACGCTGGTGATCGGGGCCGGGCCCGCCGGGCTGTCGGCGGCTCACGCGCTGGCGTGCGCCGGCCGGACCGTGACGGTGCTCGAGGCCCAGGCTTACGTCGGCGGCGCGGCCCGCACGCTTTCGTTCGAAGGCTTCCGCCTCGACGTCTCCGGGCGTCGCCTGTCGTCAGCCGATCCGGCCATCCGCGCCTTCTGGACGGCGCTGCTGCCCGACGAGCTGGAAATCGCCCCCGGCGCCATGCGCCTGGAAGGCGAGGGGCGCGCGCGTCGCGGTCAGCCCGGCGCGGCGCTGGGCGCCCTGATCAGCGCCAAGCTGCGCCCTATCACCACTTCCAAGACCCTGGGCGAATGGCTGACCCGGCGCTTCGGCCGCCGCGTCGCCCGGCGCCTCAGCGCCTATGCCGAGAAGCTCTGGGCCCTGCGTCCTGAGGAAACCCCGGCCCAGCCGGCCTGCCCCAGCTTCCGGTCCGAGGCCGGGATGCGGCCTCGCCAGGGCACGGGCCAGCTCTGGAAGGCCTGCGCCGAGGCCATCGCCCAGGCCGGCGGCGAGATCCGCCTGGAGCGCCAGGTCGAGAGCCTGCGGCGCGACTGGAGCACCGGGGTCTGGACGGTGTCCACCAAGGCCCCCGACGGCGGCGAGGAGATCTTCACCGCCGACCAGGTGATCTCGACCATGCCCCTGCGCGAGCTGATGGGCGCCCTGACCCCCACGCCGATCAGCCTCTTCCACGCTTGCGAGCTGATGTACCGCGACCAGGTGACGGTCGCCTTCACCGCCGCGCCCGGCCGTCGTCGCGCGCCCGCCCTGGCCGAGATCCACGGCGCCGCGATCAAGGCCGCCCGCGCCCGGGCGCTGGAGGGCGAGGCCCTGGCGCTCGACTACTACTGCTTCGAGGGCGACGCCCTCTGGACCGCGGACGACGAGACCCTGATCGCCCTGGCCTCGGCCGAGGCCCGGCGCCTGGGCCTCATCGCCGCCGGCTCGGCCCGCGACGCCCAGGTGGTGCGCCAGCGCAAGGTCCACCCGATCCACGACGAGGCCTGCGACGAGCACCTGAAGATGATCGGCCTGGACCTGCGCCTGCACTTCGCCGGCCTGCACCTGGCCGGCCGCGCCGGCGCCCACGGCGACAGCGCCGAGGACCAGTCCATCCGCACCGGCCTCTCGGCCGCCGCCTCCGTCCTGAGCCGCGTTGTCGCCCCGAGCCGGATCGCGGCTTGAGTTCCCAAGATCCTCCCCCTCTGGGGGAGGCGGCCGAAGGCCGGTGGGGGGAAGTTTTCAGCTTCCGGTGCGCCGGCCGGTTCCCCCCAACGCCCCCCCCACCGATCGCTGCGCGATCGCCTCCCCCTCTGGGGGAGGGTCCCTCGCGCACAGTCCATCCCCGCGAAATCCAAAGCAAACCCACACGAAATCAACAGTCTGCACAAAAATAGTCGTTGTTGATCCGACGGGACTCAGGGCGCTCGCATAATCAAACCCGTCCCCGCCATGGGGAGGGCTCTTGGTACCGGCCCAAGCGTGGCGAGGACCGCATCGAGCGGGGCCGCTCGGAGCGTCATGGGAAAAGGCGGGTTTGCAGGAGCGCTCACGAGGCGCGATTGGGCCGCCAAGCCGTCCATGGCGCGACGAGCGGGTCGACAGGGTCGGGATCGTTCAAACCGGCCTAACAGGATCAGCCGAGGCCGCCGCCGGATTACCGCGGGGCTATTGGTCCTGCCCGTCCGTGGGACAGCCGGGTCCAGGGTTGAAACAGCACCCGCGCCTCCGGCCCTTCGGAATAACGACGCGGCGGAGCGGTCGACGAAGCCGAAACGCTAAACAAACCCACGGTCCCCGGGCTCCGCCCGGCCGCTCCGCGCCTCCCCGACCTAACGCGTGCAAACGCGGGAGACCGCGAAGCCGCGCCTCAAGGAACCTCCCCCCGTGGGGGAGGCGATCGCGCAGCGATCGGTGGGGGGAGTGATGACGAAACCGGCCACCCCCTCGAAAGCTGAAACCGCCCCCCACCGGCCTTCGGCCGCCTCCCCCAGAGGGGGAGGTTCGCCGACCAAGATCCTCCCCCTGAAGGGGGAGGTGGCCCGGAGGGCCGGAGGGGGAAGTCCCTGATGACTTCGACGCATCCCCAAACCCAGCAGTCCCTTCCCCCTCAGTCGGCGGAGTTTATCCTCGGGCCGGCCTTTGGCCGGACCCGGGGGCGACAGCTCCCCCTTCAGGGGGAGCATCTGGGAGGACGGGCCGGGTCTCAGCTGCCGCGCCCCCCAACGCCACCCACCGATCGCTGCGCGATCGCCTCGCCCCGCAGGGAGAGGTTCCCGCTGATACCGGTCTCAATGGGGAGCGAACCGGCTTGAAGGTTGACAACGTTGTCACGTTCGGGGTGACTACGCCGTCCCGCGAAAGACGGACAGGGGAGTGAAACAGAGATGGCAGGCATGGGCGGCTCGGCGCCGGTAAGCGGCGGCGCGAGCGGAAAAGGGCAGGCGCTGCTGCCCTTCGTGATTCTTCTTTTCTTCGCCTGGGGCTTCTCGACCTGCCTGGTCGACCTCGTGGCGCCGGCGCTCAAGTCGCTGTTCTCGCTGAGCAACTTCGAGGCGGGCCTGACGCAGTTCGCCTTCTTCATCGGCTATGCCGTGGTTTCGCTGCCGGCGAGCTTCCTGCTGGCCAAGGTCGGCTATCTGCGCACCGTCGTCGTTGGCCTGCTGATCATGATGGTCGGCTGCCTGATGTTCGCCCCGGCCGCCAACGCCGGCGTCTACGAGGGCTTCCTGGCCGCGCTGTTCGTGCTGGCCTCGGGCATCACCATCCTGCAGGTCGCCGCCAACCCGCTGGTCGCCATCCTGGGCAAGAGCGAGACCGCCTCGGCCCGCCTGACCTTCGCCCAGTTCCTCAATTCGGTCGGCACCTTCCTGGCGCCGTTCGTCGGCTCGGCCCTGATCCTCAGTCACATCGAGAAGGCGCCGGATCCGGCCACCCTGACCGCCGCCCAACTGGCGGCCGTGCGCCATACCCAGGCCCAGGCCGTGCAGACGCCCTACCTGATCATCGCCGGTGTGCTGCTGGCCTTGGCCGTGCTGTTCTGGCTGCTGCGCAAGAACGCCGCCGCCCCGCGCGCCGAAAAGGCCGTCGGCTTGGGCGAGATGCTGGGCATGCTGAAGTATCCGCGCCTGGCCTTCGCCGTGCTCTGCATCTTCGTCTATGTCGGCGCCGAGGTGGCGATCGGCACCTACATGACCAGCTACCTGACCCAGCCGAACACCATGGGCCTGACCCTGGCCAAGGCCGGCAGCATGGTCGCCTGGTATTGGGGCGGGGCCACCATCGGCCGCTTCTTCGGCACGTTCGTCCTGGCCAAGGTCTCTCCGGGCAAGGTGCTGAGCGTCGCCTCGCTGGCCGCCATCGTGCTGATCCTGGTCTCGGCCTTCAGCGTCGGCCCGCAGGCCGGCTTCGCGCTGATCGCCATCGGCTTCTTCAACTCGATCATGTTCCCGACCATCTTCACCCTCGGCATCGAGGGGATGGGCCACCGCACGCCGCAGGCTTCGGGCCTGCTGTGCATGGCCATCGTCGGCGGCGCGCTGATCCCGCCGGCCACCGGCTGGCTGGGCGACCACTACGGCCTGGGCCTGGCCTTCCTGCTGCCGGCGGTCTGCTACCTGGTCATCGCCGTCTTCGGCTGGTCGGCCCGCAAGCCGGCGCCGGCGCTGTTCGTCCAGGACGAGCTGGCGACGGCTCCGGCGGAGTAAGCGGCTCTAGAACCGGCCGGGCGTCCAGCCGTCCGGCCCGGACAGGAAGCGGCGGGGCGCCCAGCGCTCCGCCGTTTTCGCGTCCAGGGCGTGGGCGCTGGGCTCGCGCGCGGCCGGATCGGCCCCGCGCCCGGTCGAGGCGTACTCGGCGTAGTAGGCGGTCTTGAAGGTGTCGGTCTTGCCCGGCGTCCATTCCCGCCAGCCCTTGGGCTGGAGGTCGGCGTCGATCCTGGTCCTGAGGAAGACCACCGTGGCGTAGGGGCGCCAGGCGCGGCCCAGCCACAGCTCGCCCACCTTCGGGTCGGCGGTGATCGTGCAGCGGTCGAAGACGTAGCCGCTGTCCTGCTCGGGCGCGTTCTTGCTCTGGGCGGTGATCATCACCGTGGCGTTGGCGACGCCGTGGATGGTGCAGCGGTCGAAGACGGCCTTGCTGTCGCCGAAGATGAAGTCGACGTGGCCCTCGATGTAGCAGTCGCGGAAGTATTGCCGGCTCGGCGGCTTGCCCTTGCGGCTGGCGGCGTAGAGCGTGTCCTGCGCGCCCAGCAGGCGCACCTTGTAGAGCTGGGCCCGGTCGCCCATCAGCGCCAGGGCCACGGCCTGCGAAGGCTGGCTGTTGTTGAGGTGATAGTCGTTCTGGATGGTCAGGTTGCGGGCCAGGAAATCGTCGCCCGACACCGTCACCGAGGAGGATTTGAGCGTGCCGCCGACCGTGGCCGAGGCGTCGCCATAGACCAGCACCACGTCCTGCGGCCGCTTGCCCTTGCCGATCAGCCGCACGCCGTTGCGGGGAATGGACAGTTTCTCGCGGTAGATTCCCGGCGCGATGGCGATCTCGCCGCCGGCAGCGGGCAGGGCGTCGATGGCGGCTTGAAGGGTGCGGTGATCGGCCTTGCCGTCCAAGGCCACCGTCAAGCGCAGCGGCGCGGCGCCGATCAGGGCGGTCAGGGCCGTGGCGGCCAGGGCCAGTCGCCCGACCAGACTGTAGTGAGCCATGTGTAATCCTCCCGACCTGTTTTCGCCAGGAGTATGACACCGGTGGACATTTCGCTAGTCGCCGCAAAAGAAAACGCCTCCGGCCCTGGGGCCGAAGGCGTCGTTCCTGTTTGCGATCAGCGCGTCGCTACAATGCGCGACGGCCGGCCAGCAGGTGATAGATGGCCAGCACGATCACCGCGCCGACCGTGGCCACCAGCAGGCTGTAGAGGTTGAAGCCCGATACGCCCGAGGCGCCGAACTGGTTGAACACGAAACCGCCGACCAGGGCGCCGACGATGCCGAGCACCAGATCGACGAGCAGGCTGCCGCCGCTGCGGCTGACGAGCTTGCTGGCGATGAAACCGGCCACGAGACCCAGAACGATCCAGGCGAGAATGGACATGAGCGCCTCCTGAACATTTCCTGGCGCGCCTCAGCGCGTCCGATGCAGAAGAAAGGCGCTTCCCAAGACTTCGTTCCGACACGATCGCGTGTATCGGCGGCGAATAGCAGCCGGCGTCGCTTGGAACTTCTCAGCGCTTGCCGACGCGCTCCTGGATCACCGCCAGCAGCTTTTCCACCGGGCCGCGACCGAGCAGGATGAACAGGCCGGACCCGATGATCGCGCCGAACAGGAAGGAGAGACTCATGGCGGCTCCGGAAGATCGAGATGGGGCAGGGGGTGAGGCCACCCTAGGGAGCGCCCGGCGCGTTTACCATGTGACACGCCGCCGCCCCTAATTCCGACCGGAGTAGTGGAGCTTTCAGTTTGGCTGGCGCCCGATCGCACAAAAACTGGTTCGACCGCCGCCCTCTTATGCGCGAGCAGGAAATTCCAGTTTCGAAGCTTGGTGGCGCGCGCCGTCGCCGGGCTTTGCGTGCTTCTTGAGTTGAACGGCGGCTGATCACCGCCGAATGTGAGCAGGAACAACCCATGGCCCAGGCGACAGCCCCTTCCAGCCGCTTCATCAGCGGCTTCGGCGTCCAGGTCCTCGTCGGCATGGTCGTCGGCATGGCGCTTGGCCTGCTGGCCCGCCGCCTGGGCGTCGACGAGGGGCAGGCCGGCCATGCCCTGGCCGAAGCGCTGCATCAGGTCGGCTCGATCTTCATCCAGCTCCTGCGCGTGCTGGTGCCGCCGCTGGTCTTCACCGCCATCGTCGCCAGCATCGCCAATCTGCGCGAACTGCAGAACGCCGCCCGCCTGGTCTGGAAGACCCTGCTGTGGTTCGCGATCACCGCCCTGATCGCCGTGGCTATCGGTATCACCCTGGGCGTCACCTTGCAGCCGGGCGCCCATGCCGCCCTCGACGCGGCGACCGCCGCCGCGCCGCGCACCAACGGCTCGTGGCTCGACTTCCTGACGGGCCTGGTGCCGTCCAACATCCTGGGCCTGAACGCCTCGACCAAGGTCGGCGAGGCCGGCGCCAGCACCTCGCTGTCGTTCAACGTGCTGCAGATCCTGGTCATCGCCCTTGCGGCCGGCATCGCCGCCCTGCGCGTCGGTCCGGCCGGCGAGGGCTTCCTGGCCTTCAACGCCTCGGCCCTGGCCGTAGTGCGCAAGGTGCTGAGCTGGGTGATCCGCCTGACGCCGATCGGCACCGTGGGCCTGCTGGGCAACGCCGTGGCGCAGTACGGCTGGACCACGCTGGGCCAGCTGGGCGCCTTCACCGGCGCGATCTATCTGGGCCTGGCGCTGGTGCTGTTCGTCGTCTACCCGATCCTGCTGACGGCCCATGGCCTGAACCCGCTGAAGTTCTTCGCCAGCGCCTGGCCGGCCATCCAGCTGGCCTTCGTGTCGCGCTCGTCGATCGGCACCCTGCCGGTGACAGAGACCGTGACAGAGGCCGGCCTGGGCGTTCCGCGCGCCTATGCCGCCTTCGCCGTGCCGCTGGGGGCGACCACCAAGATGGACGGCTGCGCGGCCATCTATCCGGCCCTGTCGGCGATCTTCATCGCCCAGTTCTACCACCTGCCGCTGGGCCTAACGGACTACGCGCTGATCGTCGCCGTCTCGGTGCTGGGCTCGGCCGCCACGGCCGGGCTGACCGGCGCCACGGTGATGCTGACCTTGACCCTGTCGACCCTGGGCCTGCCGCTCGAGGGTGCTGGTTTGCTGCTGGCCATCGACCCGATCCTCGACATGGGCCGCACGGCCGTGAACGTCGCCGGCCAGGCCCTGGTGCCGACGCTGGTGGCCAAGCAGGAAGGCATCCTCGATCAAGCGGCCTACGACGCCGCCGCTGGCGTCGCGCCGGAAGGCGCGGTCACGCAGTCCTGACCAGCTCGGGCCGGGTGCGCAGTCGCGTGGCGTCGCGCAGCGGCGGCGCCCCGAATAGCCGGCTGTATTCGCGGCTGAATTGCGAGGGGCTGTCGTAGCCGACATTGTGGCCGGCCGTCGCGGCGTCCAGGCCCTGGGCCAGGATCAGTCGGCGCGCCTCCTGCAGGCGCAGCTGCTTCTGATACTGCAGCGGGCTCATCGCCGTGATCGCCTTGAAGTGCTGGTGCAGCGCCGACGGGCTCATCCGCGCCTCGGCCGCCAGGGTCTCCATGCGGAACGGGCGCTGGTAGTTGATCTTCAGCCAGTGAATCGCGCGCGAGACCTGTCCCAGGCGGCTTTCGCAGGCGGCGATCTCGCGCAGGCGCGGGCCCTGGTCGGTACGCAGCAGCCGATAGAGGATCTCGCGCTGGATCAGCGGCGCCAGGACCGGGATGTCGCTTGGCGTCTCCAGAAGCCGCACCAGACGCACGACGGCGTCGAACAGTTCGGGCGTGGTCGCGCTGAGGGCCAGGCTAGGCGCCGGCGCGTTGCGCACCGGGCCTGGGTCGATCTCGAGGATCAGTTCGTTCAGTCGGCGCGGATCGATGTCGAGCCGCACGCACAGGTAAGGCGCGTCGGCGCTGGCTTCGATCACCTGGCCGACGACGGGCACGTCCACCGACACCACGAGGAACCGGGCGTGGTCGTAGACATAGACCTCTTCGCCCAGCATCACCTGCTTGCGGCCCTGGGCGATGATGCAGACGGCGGCCTCGTGCACGCCATGGACCGGCGGGCTCGGCTCCGACATGCGGGCCAGCCACATGCCGCCGATCGCGGTCGGGTGAACCCCGTCGGTCGAGACGGATCGTTCAATCGCCTCGGCCAGAGCCGGATGGCGAGGGCAGCCAGCCTGATCTGGCGCTGAAGTGATGAGCATGACCTTAGGTTAGCGCAAACTCGCGCCGGCGCCCATGTGGGCGGATCTGCTCTTGCAGGATCGTGCAAGAATTCCGGGCGATCATGCGCCCGGTCGGTCTCAGGGGTGCAGGATCAGCGACCGGGGCGTGGCCTCGAAGCGCGACAGCCGGCCCAGATAGCTCATGCCCAGCAGCGAGGTCTCCAGGCCGCTCTCGATGACCAGGGCGTCGACATTGGCGACCTTGGCGCCGGCGATCGCCACGCTGCCCAGTTTCACCGAGGCGGCGCGGGTGCGGCCGTCAGCGGTGACGACGTCGTACTCGTAGTTCAGCTTGGTCACGTCGATGCCCAGGCGCTGGGCGTCGGCCTTGCTGAGCGAGACGGCGGTGGCGCCGGTGTCGACGAGGAAGCGGACGGCGCGGCCGTCGACCTTGGCCTCTGCCCAGAAATGGCCGTCTGCGCCCTTGGTCAGCTGGGCGGCGCCGGCGTCGCCCAGTGTCGCGGCGGCCGCCGTGGCGGGCATGGTCTGGGGCGATTGGCGAAGTGTGCTGTCCAGCGAGGTCACGGCCTTTGCCGCGCCCACCGCCGACAGCGCACCGACAATCGCGATCGCCGTGAACTTGAACATCGAAGACACCCCGCCTTGCAGGCTTTTCGGTCGTTTCTACGACCCTTGTCCGGGACATTAGCCGGAAAGACGTTTGCAAGCGGTGAATGGCGGGGCGAATTTACTTGGTTAACAAAGTGCTGCGCTTTGCGCCAATTAACTCGTCGTAACGTTGGTTGGGCAACATGTAATAAAGTTCATGGACTGGATTTAACTTCAAAGCTCGAGTTCAGGGCGTCATCTTGATCTTCGTCAGACGGACGCTTCGGGGAGAACTTAGATGAAGAACCAGAAAATGCTCTCGGGAACCTGAAGACCAATCAGTTACGCGCACCCGGCTGGGCGGCCATAAGGCTTTCCATCGGATCGGGGCGATGGGGCAGGGCGGCCATGATCTCAGCCCGCTCCTCGTCGCTGTAGCGCGACCAGCCGGCGATCTCCTGCAGGGTCCGCCGGCAACCCAGACAGAAGCCGGACGCACCATCCACGGCGCACACCTTGACGCAGGGCGTGACGATGGGGCGGGGCGGGCGGTTTTCTGAAGTCATGACCGAATGTCGCCATCCGCGGCGTCGGGCGCAAGTCGCCAGACGCGATGCGGCTCTGCGCCCAGATTTTCAATCAAGAGGGACCAACCATGCGTATCGCCACCATCCTGCTCGCCGCCGCTTCGATCGCCGCCGTCGCCGCCCCGGCCCTGGCCGCAGAGCGCGTCACCGACGCCCAGTTCATCCAGGCCAACCGCTGCCTGGGCCTGACCGAGGCCAAGGCCCTCGGCGAGGCCGATCCGGCCGCCCTGAAGCAGTTCATCAAGGACCAGCGTCCGGGCCGCCACGTCTTCACCTCGGACCGCGCCGACAACGCCCGCTCCGACGCCAAGCGCGCCGCCGCCAGGGCCGACGAAGCCGCCAAGGCGAGCCTGATCCAGGAGCGCGACGGGACCTGCAAGGACCTAGCCGCCAGCTGATCGCGCGCCTTCCGAACCATGTTCCGCGCCCTATGCGCTTGCATCGGGCGCGGACTGGCTTAAGTCGGCGGCCATGAACGCTTCCGCCGCCGCCTCGCCCTTCGCCGACATCCGCCGCCTGGCCGCCGATCTTCCGGCGCCTGGCGTTTTCGTACCGCCGGCCGACGGCGGCCGCCTCGTCGAGATCTCGGCCTGGCTCACCGCCTGGACCGGCCGCACCCCGCCTTCGGTCAACCGGCCGGTCGTGGCGCTGTACGCCGGCGCTCGCCAGGGGATCGGCCCGCGCGGTTACGCTCGCGACCGCCTCGAAACCATCGCCGCCGGCGGCGCCACGGTCAGCCGCATGGCCGGCTCGCAGGGCGCCGGCCTTGAAGCCTTCGACCTGGCCATCGACCGCCCGACGCCCGATGCGCGCCAGAAGGCCTCGATGAGCGAGAAGGAATGCGCCGCCACCATGGCCTTCGGCATGGAGGCCCTGGCCAAGCAGCCCGACCTGCTGATTCCCGGCGTCATCGCCGCCGAAGCCCATCGTGACGCCGCCGCCATCGCCCTGGCGCTGTTCGGCGGCGAGGCCTCCGACTGGGCGGCCGGCGAAGTCGCCGCCGACGTCGCCGCGGCCGTGGAGCGCGCCCGTGGCGAGAGCGATCTCTCCGATCCGCTGGAAGCGCTGCGCCAGCTGGGCGGGCGTGAAACCGCCGCCGTGGCCGGCGCGATCATCGCCGCCCGCGTCCAGAAGATCCCCGTCCTGCTGGACGGCTACGCGGCGACCGCCGCCGCGGCCGTGCTGCATGCGATCGACCCCGACCTGATCGCCCACGCCGTCGCCGCCCACGTCGGCGGCCCCGGCCATGCCCGCCTCCTGGCGGCGCTGGGCAAGACGCCGCTGGTCTCGCTGGAGATCGACGACGAAGAGGGCGTCGGCGGTGTGTCGGCCCTGGCCTTGGTGCGCCTGGCCTGCGAGGTTCGCTGACCGCGATGGGTGAACGACGTTTACGTTGACCTTCGCGTCATCTTTCCAAACGCTCGTTCGACCCCTATCATCCTCCCGAAACAACAAGACGCCGGCTCAGCCGGCCTGTTCGGGAGCGCGCAATGAACCTCGATTTTTCGCCCGAAGACCTGGCCTTCCGCGACGAGGTTCGCGCCTTCATCGCGCAGAACTATCCGGAAGGCCTGCGCGAGCGCCAGGAAGAGGGCGAGGAGATGTCCAAGGAGGACTTCCTCTCCTGGCACCGCACCCTGGCCCAGAAGGGCTGGGTCGCGCCCGCCTGGCCGGAGAAGTACGGCGGCCCGGGCTGGACCTCGGTGCAGCGCTACATCTGGTCGGAAGAGACCGCCCGCGCCGACTGCGTGCCGATCCTGCCGTTCGGCATCAACATGGTCGGCCCGGTGATCTACACCTTCGGCACGCCCGAGCAGAAGGAACGCTTCCTGCCGCCGACCCTGTCGGGCGAGATCTGGTGGTCGCAGGGCTATAGCGAACCGGGCGCCGGCTCGGACCTGGCCAGCCTGAAGACCAAGGCCGAACGCTTCACCGGCGACGATGGCAAGGAATACTACCTGGTCAACGGCCAGAAGACCTGGACCACGCTGGCCCAGCACGGCGACTGGATCTTCTGCCTGGTGCGCACCGACCCCAACGCCAAGATCCAGGAAGGCATCTCGTTCCTGCTGGTCGACATGAAGTCGCCGGGCGTGACCGTGCGTCCGATCATCACCCTGGGCGGCGAGCACGAGGTCAACGAGGTCTGGCTCGAGAACGTCAAGGTGCCGGTCGAGAACCGCATCTACGAAGAGAACAAGGGCTGGACCTGCGCCAAGTTCCTGCTGGCCCACGAGCGCTCCGGCATCGCTGGCGTCGCCCGTTCCAAGCGCGGGATCGAGCGCATCCGCCAGATCGCCTCGACCGAACTTGGCGACAACGGCCAGCCGCTGCTGACCGATCCGGACTTCAAGCGCAAGATCGCCGACCTGGAGATCGACCTGACGGCGCTGGAATACACCGAGCTGCGCACCCTGGCCGGTGAGGCGGCCGGCAAGGGTCCGGGCCCGGAATCCAGCGTCCTGAAGATCAAGGGCACCGAGATCCAGCAGCGGATCACCGAACTGGCCCTGGAGGCGGCGGGCCACTACGGCGCGCCGTACTTCCGCGGCTTCCCGAAGGACGGCGACAACGCCCATCCGATCGGCCCCGACTTCGCCCACCGCGCCGCGCCGACCTATTTCAACGTCCGCAAGACGTCGATCTACGGCGGCTCCAACGAGATCCAGCGCAACATCATCGCCAAGATGGTGCTGGGCCTCTGATCTGATCCTGAACAATTACAGTTCCCCTCCCCCTTGCGGGGAGGGGGCAGGGGGTGGGGGTGTCAGCACGAACGCCAGGAGCTCTGCACACATCCGAGAGGGCCGACCGATCAGCCCGCAGGATGCGCCGTGAGCCCACCTTGGCGGAAAAGCTCTTCTGGAAGGCGCTCAGGAAGACCGAGATCCCCGGATCTCACTTTCGCCGACAAGCGCCATTCGGCCCCTACGTCGTGGATTTCGTCTGCCACCAGCATCGGCTGATCGTCGAGGTGGACGGCGGGATCCACGCTCTGGAAGCGGTAGCCGCCCGCGACGCCGAACGCCAAGCCTGGCTGGAAGCGAGGGGTTACGCCGTGATCAGGATCCCCAACGAGTTAGCGATTTACGACCCGCATTCGGCTGTTCAGCGCGTGCTTTCGACAATCGACGCTGACACCCCCACCCCTAACCCCTCCCCGCAAGGGGGAGGGGAACCATAAGAGGAACCGCCCTCATGGACTTCAACTTCACCGAAGAGCAGTCGATGGTCCGCGACACGGTCGCGAGCTTCCTGCAGGACAAGTACGACTTCGAGACCCGCCGCAAGATCGTCGCCTCCGAGAGCGGCTGGCGAGCCGACTACTGGCAGGCCTTCGCCGAGGAGCTGGGCATCCTGGGCGCTTCGTTCAGCGAGGACCTGGGCGGCCTGGGCGGCGGCGCGATCGACAACATGATCATCATGGAAGAGTTCGGCAAAGCGCTGGTCATCGAGCCATATCTGGGCACGGTCGTCATCGGCGGCGGCTTCATGAAGCACTCGGGCTATGCCGGCGCTGCTTCGGTCATCGAGGGCATCGTCGCGGGGACCACCACCATCGCCTTCGCCTATGCCGAGCCGCAGGGCCGCTACACCTGGAGCGACCTGAAGACGACAGCCAGGAAGGACGGCTCGGGCTGGATCCTCAACGGTCACAAGGCCGTGGTGGTCGGCGCGCCGTTCGCCAGCCATCTCGTCGTCACCGCCCGCACCGGCGGCGGCCAGCGCGAGGCGGCGGGCGTGTCGGTGTTCCTGATCGACAAGAACCTGCCGGGCGTGGTCACCCGCGACTATCCCACCGTCGACGGTGGGCGGGCCTCGGAAGTCTATTTCGAGAACGTCTCGATCCCGGCCGACGCCCTGATCGGCCATGAAGGAAACGGCCTGCCCCTCGTCGAGAAGGTGCTCGACGAAGCCGCCGCCGCCAGCCTGGCCGAAGGCGTGGGCGTGCTGCGCAAGCTGCACGAGGGCACGCTGGACTACGCCAAGCAGCGCAAGCAGTTCGGCCGCGCCATCGCCGACTTCCAGGTGCTGCAGCACCGCATGGTCGACATGTTCATCGAGCTCGAGCAGTCGGTGTCGATGACCTACATGGCCACCATCAAGCTCGACGAAAGCGACGCCGAGCGCGCCAAGGCCGTCTCGGCGGCCAAGGTGCGCATCGGCCGCGCCCTGAAGTTCGTCGGCCAGAACGCCATCCAGATCCACGGCGGCATGGGCATGACCGACGAGCTGGCCATCGGCCACTACTTCAAGCGCGGGACGATCATCGAGGGCCTGTTCGGCTCGGTCGATCACCACCTGCGCCGCTACGAGGGCCTGTCGTTCGGCGCGGCGGCGTAAGCCGTCCACTGAGCGCCCGAGGTTTCGAGCCAGGGCCGCCTGCGTCACGCCGACGCGGGCGGCCTTTTTCGTCCAGGCGCCACTTTGACCGCCCAGCGGGCCGGGGTGCGACCGTTCAACGCAGCAGAACACTCGATGGACTGCACGGTGAACACGATGCTCCGCCCCGAAATGCTGATGGGCCTCTCTCCGGAAAAGCTGGCCGACACGCTGGAGGCCATGGACTCCAGCGCGCGCTTGCTGCTGGACCAGGCGCGCGAGGCCAAGGCCCGGGCCGACAAGCTGGAGACCGCGCTTTCTCTGCTGGTGGGCGTCGTGGCCAACGATCCCGGCCTGGAGGAAAGCTTTGCCCTGCAACGGATCGCAGGCCAGCTGCGCCTGTGCGCCGACCTGCCGGAGCTGGCGGCCGAACTGGTCGGCTGCGAGGCCGAGCGTGTCGAGCCGGTCATGCTGCGCGCCGCGGCCAACATTATCGCTTCGGCCGGAAAGCCGGGCCAAGGGGATGTCGTTCCGACCGCCGATCTACCGGAGCGCGACGGTGCGACGCTGCACTGACTGGTGCGTGAGCGGATAGTATCCGCAAGGTCGTTCCAGGTGCTCTACAAGTCGATCGTCAGAGCACGGACTTCATCCGTGTTCGGAATATTTTGCTTGTCATGCGGCAGGTGCGGCGCATCCTTGCCTGGACGCGCTGACGACTAGGAGGGTGCGAGTCCCTGTAAGCCGCGCGCGTCTCTTTCTGGCTGGATCGGTCGCGGAGCCCGGTCCCGTAACAAGTGGAGCGTCGCCAAGCGGTCGCTCCGGGCTGGTCAAGGAGACGCCGCCATGAATGTAACCAAGATGAGCCACGCCATGCTGTCCTTCGCCCTGATGGGCGGACTGCTGGTCGGGCCTCGCCCCGGCGCCGCCAAGCCGCCGCAACAGTCGCAGCCGCCCAAGACCTCGGACCGGAAGTAGCGCTCAAAAGAAAACGCCATCCCGGACGGACCGGGATGGCGACGAATTCCATGATTTCGAGGAGGCTTACGGCTTGGCGGCCGTGTTGCACTCATCGACGCCGGCGGCGTCGAGCGCCTCGCCTCGCCAGGTGAAGGCCGACACGGCGCCCAGTTCGGCGACTACCTTGCGGCAGCTGCGCACGGCGGGTAGGGCCTTCACGGCCGGAGCCTTGCAGACCGTGCCGGTGCAGCGCCACATGGCCCCTTCAAGGATCAGTTCGGCCTTGGCCGGCGGCGCCTTCAGAACGAGCATGGCGCCTTCAGACGACGCGGCATGAGCCACGCCGACGAGGGAAGCTGCGGCGAGACCGCCGAGCAGAAGCATACGCATGGACATCTCCTATCCCCGCGTCCTATTTATAAGTGGACGCTGATCACATTGTTCGTTGTTATTAAAAACTAAGTCAATCGCCGAACATCGATCTCGCGATCGCGATCAACGTCCAAACCCCACGCCAGCAAGGCCGGAGTGACATCCTCGGCCGCCTCGACCGACACCCAGGCCGTCGACAGGGCCGGGGGCGTCAGGCCCTTGTCGATCGTGTGCTTGAGAAGCGCGAACAGCGGGTCCCAGAAGCCGTCCGGATTGTGGAACACGATCGGCTTGCGATGCAGGTCCAGGCGCCGCCAGGACAGCAGCTCGATGATCTCCTCCAGGGTGCCGATGCCGCCGGGCAGCACCACGAAGGCGTCCGAACGCTCGAACATCAGCATCTTGCGCTCATGCATCGAGGTCACGATCACCGTCTCGACGTCGTCGAAGGGCTTTTCGCGGCCGCGCAGGAACTCAGGGATGATGCCCAGAACCGCGCCGCCCGCTTCGTGCGCGCCGCGCGCGGCCGCACCCATCAGGCCGACGCCGCCGCCGCCATAGACCAGCTTGAGCCCGGAGCGGGCGAAGTCGCCGCCGATCTGGTGGGCGGCATCCAGATAGGCCGGATCGGCCGTGTTCGAAGAGCCGCAGTAGACGCAGACCGACCCCAGGCGGCTAGACAGGTCGGGCATCGTCGTCCACTCCAACAAAAGAAAAGGCGCGGCTCCCGTCGGGAAGAGCGCGCCATGGCGTTTCGGGCCTCGGTCTTAGCGACCGCCCCAGGATTTGGAAGACGCATGATCGGGATTCGCAAGGCCGCATTCAAGCCTTGGCCGCTGGCCCTGGCCCTCGTCGCGACCCTTTCGGCATGCGGCGAGGGGGGGCGGCGGGACTGGGGCCGCACCACGCCGGCCGCCCAGCCCGCCCGTGACCCTGAAGCGGCCTATCTGGCGCCGCCCAAGGTCGTCACAGCGGCGATCCAGGGCGGCGGCGTGGCGCTGTCCGGGTCGGCCACGGCTGGCGCCTCGGTCCGGCTGGGGGCGCCGACCGGAGAGGCGATCAGCGTAGAGGCCGACGCCTCGGGTCTGTGGCGCGCGGTTCTTCCCGGCGCGGTCGAGCCTCGGCTGTTCGGCCTGTCGATGACCCGTGAGGGACGCACCGTCCAGGCCGAAGGCTACGTGCTGATCACGCCCGAGGGCGCCGTCGCCCTGCTGAAGGCCGGCGGCGGCTCCGAACCGCTGGCCGGCCCGTCTGATTCCCTGCGGATCCTCGCCATCGACTACGACCAGGAGGGCGGGGCGGTGATCTCCGGCGTGGGCCGTCCCGGGGCGGGCTTTGGCGTTCGCGTGGACCGCGTCACCCAGGCCGAGGGCAAGGTCGACGCTCAAGGGCGTTTCAGCTTCTCGCTGACCCAGCCGCTGTCTCATGGCGAGCACGGCGTGCAGGTGGCCGGCGAGGGCGGCGAGGACCTGGTCAGGATCGCCGTCTCCGCGCCGGGTCCTCTGAGCGCGGGTCCCCTGCATGCCGAGCGCCTTGACGGCGCCTGGCGCGCCGACTGGATGACCCCGGGCGGCGGCGTCCAGACGACGGTGCTGTACGCGCTCGGAGAGGCCCGGTGAGAGGTTTCGCCTCGGCCGGTCGCGACAGCGCGCGGACCGCCCCCGAAGCCGCCAAGCCGGTCTCCGGATGGGCGGCGCTGGCCGAACTTCTGCGCCTCGTCCTGCGGTCGCGTGCGCCGGGCTTGGCCTGGCGCCTTGCGGCGGCCCTGGCCCTGACCTTCGCCGGCAAGGCGCTGGGCGTGGCGGCTCCCTTGCTGCTGGGTGCGGCCGTGAACCGGCTGACCGCCGGGCAGGGCGCGGCGACCCAGGTCACGCTGTCCTTCGCCGCCCTGGCGCTGGGCTGGGCGGGCGTGCGCTTCATCGCCGCCGCAGCGCCCCAGGCTCGCGACGCGGTGTTCACGCCGGTGGCCCAGGCCGCGCAGAACCGCGCGGCCACCGAGACCTTCGCCCACGCCCTGTCGCTGTCGATCGATTTCCACCAGACCAAGCGCACCGGAGCACTGTCGCGGACCATCGACCGCGGCGCGCGGGCCATGGACTTCCTGATCCGGGGCCTCGTCTTCAACATCGCCCCGACCATCGTCGAACTGATCCTGGCCGGCGCCGTCCTGGCGCGCGCCTATGACTGGCGGTTCGCGGCGACGGCGATCGTCACCGTGGTCATCTACGGCGTGCTGACCTTCTCGATCTCCAACTGGCGTATCGCCCACCGGCGTGAGCTCAACGAGGCCGATGCGGAAGCCGCCGGGCGGGCCGTCGACGCCCTTCTGAACTATGAGACGGTCAAGAACTTCGGCGCCGAGGACCGAGCCGTCGGCGCCTATGAGCGGGCGCTGTCGACCTATGGCGCGGCGCAGATCAAGGCGACCAACTCGCTGTCGCTGCTCAATGTCGTGCAGTCGGCGATCATGAGCGTGGGCCTGGCCGTGATGGCCGTGCTGGCCGGCTCGGAAGCCGCCCACGGCCGCATCGGGCCGGGCGACATCACCGCCGTCGTGCTGATCCTGGTGAACCTGTATCAGCCGCTGAACTTCCTCGGCTTCGCCTATCGCGAGATCCGCCAGTCGTTCATCGACATGGAGGCGATGATGGAACTGCGTCGGCAGGGCGCCGACGTCGCCGACGCGGAAGACGCGGTCGACCTGCCGCCGGCGGGCGATCGGCGCGGCGGGGCCGTGGCCTTCGAGAGCGTTTCGTTCCGCCACGGCGCGCGCTCGGACGGGCTGGCCGATGTCAGCTTCACCGCCGCGCCGGGCCGCACCGTGGCCATCGTCGGCCCCTCGGGCGCCGGCAAGACGACGCTGGTGCGCCTGGCCCTGCGGATGATCGACCCGCAGGCCGGCCGGGTGACGCTGGACGGCCATGACCTGAAGGCCCTCAAGCAGGCCTCGCTGCGGCGGGCGGTGGCGCTGGTGCCGCAGGACGTGGCGCTGTTCAACGACACGATCGCCGCCAACATCGCCTTCGGCCGTCCGGACGCGACCGACGAGGAGGTCTGGGACGCCGCCCGCGCGGCCGAGCTGGGCGACTTCATCGGCAGCCTGCCCGAGGGCATGGCCACCAAGGTCGGAGAACGCGGCCTGAAGCTTTCGGGCGGCGAGCGCCAGCGGGTGGGCATCGCCCGGGCCCTGCTGGCCGATCCGCGGGTGCTGATCCTCGACGAGGCCACGAGCGCCCTGGACAGCCGCACCGAGGCGGCGATCCAGGCGACGCTGCGCAAGGCCAGGGAAGGGCGCACGACCCTGGTCGTGGCCCACCGGCTGTCGACCATCGCCGACGCCGACGAGATCCTGGTGCTGCGCCGGGGCAAGGTGGTCGAGCGCGGCCCGCACGCGGCCCTGCTGGCCGCCGACGGCGAGTACGCGGCGCTGTGGCGACGGCAGACGCGCGGCAAGGTCGCAGTGTAGTAGGCGATCGGCTATATCGGCGCTTCGCAACATCTGGAGGCCGCCTTGCGCTATCTGCACACCATGGTCCGCGTGAAGGATCTCGACGCTTCGCTGCGCTTCTACTGCGAGGGCCTGGGCCTGCAGGAGATGTATCGGATGGAGAACGAGAAGGGCCGGTTCACGCTGGTCTTCCTCGCCGCGCCGGGCGACGCCGACAAGGCCAAGGAACGCAAGGCCCCGCTGGTCGAGCTGACCTTCAACTGGGACCCGGAAGACTATCAGGGCGGCCGTAACTTCGGCCACCTGGCCTATCAGGTCGACGACATCTACGCGGCCTGCCAGCGCCTGGCGGACCAGGGCGTGACAATCAACCGCCCGCCGCGCGACGGCCACATGGCGTTCGTGCGCTCGCCTGACGGCATCTCGGTGGAGCTGCTGCAGGACGGCCACCTGGAGCCTGCCGAGCCCTGGGTCTCGATGCCCAACACCGGCGCCTGGTAGAACGACGAAGGCCCGCCAGATCGGCGGGCCTTTTTCCTTGGCTCTAGCGGCGCGAGCCGAAACGGTTGGCGCGGGCGACGTTGGAGCGCAGGTCCGAGAAGCTGGCGGCGACCGTGGGGTAGTCGTCGGGCAGGCCCCACTTGGAGCGATACTCCTCCTCGGTGAGGCCAAGGCTGTTGAGGTGGCGCTTCAGCGAGCGATAGCGGCGGCCGTTCTCGAAGCTGACGATGGCGTCCTGGGTGACGCTGGCGGCGATCTCGTCGGCGTTGGGGCGCTCGACCGGCTCGGCGGCCGGGGTCGAGAACACCGCCTCAAGCGCCGCATAGGTGCGGGCCGCGAGGTCCGGCAGTTCGTCGGCCGAGACGACGTTGTTCTGGAGATAGGCGCAAAGCACCTGGGCCGCCATGTCGGCGGCGCGTTCCTGGGCCTTGTTCATCGAAGGTCTCTGGCGGTCTTCAAACGAAAAAGAACCCCGGGACCGAGCGGACTCGGTCCCGGGGCGACTGGGTGAGGTCAGTGGGCGCCGGCGGCCCGCAGTCGTTCGCCGAACACGCAGGCGTTGGGCAGCTCGACCTTGGAGCCGGTGCGCTCCTTGCTCTTGACCCACTCGCTCAGCACCTCGGTGGTGGTGTGGTCGAGCACGGTCAGGGCGCGGGTGTCGAGGCGGACGACGCCGCCGTCGGGAGCCGCGTCCAGGGCCTTGGTGATCTTCGGCAGCTGCACGAAGGTCGCCGCGCCCTCGAGGCGGATTTCCTGTTCCTTCTCGCCGACGTTCTGCTGGGCGATCTTGAGGCGCATGCGCTTCAGGTTCGGCAGCAGTTCGACAACGGTTAGGGCCAGGCCCACCAGCACGCCGGTCAGCAGGTCGGTGGCGACGACCATGACGAAGGTCGCGGCCCAGATCAGCGCCGGCAGCAGGCCGTAGCGGGCGAACAGGTGACGGACGTGGTCCAGGCTGACCAGCTTCCAGCCGGTGACCACCAGCACGCCGGCGAGGGCGGCGCTGGGGACCTGACGCAGGACGAAGGGCAGCAGGGCGACGAAGGCCAGGATCCAGACGCCGTGCAGGATCGCCGAGGCGCGGGTGACGGCGCCGGCCTGGACGTTGGCCGAGCTGCGCACGATCACGCCGGTCATCGGCAGGGCGCCGACCAGGCCGCACAGCAGGTTGCCGACGCCCTGGGCGCCCAGCTCCTTGTTGTACTTCGTGCGCGGACCATCGTGCATGCGGTCGACGGCGGCCGCCGACAGCAGGGTCTCGGCCGAGGCGATGAACGCCACCGCCACGGCGGTGAGGATCAGCATCGGATCGGCGAGCTTGGCGAAGTCGGCCATGCCCGGGATCGCGATGGCGCCGGCGATCGATTCCGGCACGGCGATCTTCTGCACGTCGAGGCCGAAGCCCATGGCCACGAAGGTGCCGGCCAGCACGCCCAGCAGGGCGCCGGGAACCAGCTTCAGCTTGGCCGGACGGATCTTCTCCCAGAGCAGGATCGAACCGATGGTGACCACGCCGACCAGAAGGGCGGCTTCGGCGGCGCCGAAGGTCGACACCGACAGGCCGGTGATGGCGCCCGGGATGGCCAGCAGGTTTTCCAGGCCGTTGGCGCGTGGCTTGTCGCCGAACAGCACGTGGAACTGGCCCGCGACGATCAGCACGCCGATGCCGGCGAGCATGCCGTGCACCACGGCCGGCGAGATGGCCCGGAACCACTGGCCCATGCGCAGGGCGCCGGCGGCCAGCTGGACCAGGCCGGCCAGCACCAGGATCGGGCCGAGGGTCGACAGGCCGTGCTTGGCCACGATCTCGAACACGATGACGGCGAGGCCGGCGGCGGGGCCGCTGACCTGCAGGGGCGAGCCGGCGAGGGCGCCGACGACGATGCCGCCGATGATGCCGGTGATCAGGCCGCGCTCGGCCGGAACGCCCGAGGCGACGGCGATGCCCATGCAGAGGGGCATCGCCACGAGGAAGACGACGATGGAAGCTGTCAGGTCACGCGAGAAGATCGCGCCGAACCCTTGCTTCGCGCCGTTCGGGGAGGAAACGGCGGCGTTGCTCATTCGGCCGCGATGCCCAGATGGTCGGCGGCGACCATGCGCTTGGCCGGACGTTGAGCGACGGGCAGGGGCGAGCCTTCACGGACCTGCTCGAACTGGCCGGTGTCGCCGTTGTAGGCCTGGATCTGGCCGGTCTCGATCTCGAAGAACCAGCCGTGCAGGGTCAGCTTGCCCTGGGCGATGGCCGAGGCCACCGACGGGTGGGTCCGCAGATGATTGATCTGGACCACCACGTTTTCCAGCGACAGGGCGCGGGTCGTGCCGTGCTCGTCCAGGCCGTGATAGGCGTTGCAGACGACGCTGTGGGCGGCGTGGGCGTGGCGCAGCCAGGCGGCGACGTTGGGCATCTTTTCCAGGGCGGCCGGGTTCGAGAACGCCTTCATGGCGCCGCAGTCGGAGTGGCCGCAGACGACGATGTCACGCACGCCGAGCGCCATGACGGCGTATTCAACGGCCGACGAGACGCCGCCGTTGGCTTGGCTGAACGGCGGCACGATGTTGCCGGCGTTGCGGCAGACGAACAGGTCGCCGGGATTGGCTTGGGTGATGAGCTCAGGCACGACGCGCGAGTCGGCGCACGAGATCATCAGGGCCGAGGGGCTCTGGCCGTGGCTGGCCAGGCGCTCGTACAGCGCGCTTTGAGCCGGGAAGACTTGGCCGCGGAAGAGGGCGGCGCGTTCGAGAAACTGTTCCAAGAGGAACCTCCATGCGATGGCCGCGGCGTCCGGGGAAAGGGGTAACGGACGCCGCGGCGCGCGCGGCCTGAACCGCCACGCAACATGGAAGGTGGGGTGGCGTCTTTGCTGCGACGCAGCGGGTTTTGTGACAAAGGGTTTCCGAGACGGGGCTTTCTCGTGGTGGCCCTTGGACGCCCTCAAGGGGGAGCTGTCGCCCCCGGGTCCGGCCAAAGGCCGGCCCGAGGGTAAACTCCGCCGACTGAGGGGGAAGGGACTGCTGACGTTGGCGTTCGGCTCAGGCTCATCAGGAACTTCCCCCTCCGGCCCTCCGGGCCACCTCCCCCTTCAGGGGGAGGATCTTGGTCAGCGAACCTCCCCCTTTGGGGGAGGCGGCCGAAGGCCGGTGGGGGGACGGTTTCAGCTTTCGGGGTGGTGGGTGAGTTCGTCATCACTCCCCCCACCGATCGCTGCGCGATCGCCTCCCCCACGGGGGGAGGTTCCTTGAGGCGCGGCTTCGCTAGCTCCCGCGTTTGCACGCGTTAGGTCGGGGAGGCGCGGAGCGGCCGGGCGGAGCCCGGGGACCGTGGGTTTGTTTAGCGTTTCGGCTTCGTCGACCGCTCCGCCGCGTCGTTATTCCGAAGGGCCGGAGGCGCGGGTGCTGTTTCAACCCTGGACCCGGCTGTCCCACGGACGGGCAGGACCAATAGCCCCGCGGTAATCCGGCGGCGGCCTCGGCTGATCCTGTTAGGCCGGTTTGAACGATCCCGGCCCTGTCGACCCGCTCGTTGCGTCCTGGAACGGCTTGGCGGCCCAATCACGCCTTGTGAGCGCTCCTGCAAACCCGCCTTTTCCCATGACGCTCCGAGCGGCCCCGCTCGATGCGGTCCTCGCCACGCTTGGGCCGGTACCAAGAGCCCTCCCCATGGCGGGGACGGGTTTGATTATGACCCGGGGCTGGGCGCGTCTGATAAGTTTGAGTGAGAAAGTTGCAAGGGATTGAGTTCGTTCGGTTCTTTGGCGAACTCACCGGGGATGGAGCTGGGTCTATCCCCGTCCGGCTCTCTTCTCCCTTCCCCTCGATGGGGGAAGGGCTTTGAAAGGGCAGAGGATCCCTACAGCGCCGGCAGCCGGATCTCGGCCCTCAACCCGCCTTGCGGGAGGTTGCGCAGGATCAGTTCGCCGTCCTCGCGCTTGAGGATCTGCTGGACGATGGTGAGGCCCAGGCCCAGGCCGCCGGTGTTGCGGGCGCGGGCGCTGTCGAGGCGGTGGAAGGGCTCAAGCACGTGGGCCAGTTGGGCCTCGGGAATGCCGGGGCCCTTGTCCTCGACCGCCAGCACGACCATCCGGCCTTCGCGGCTGAGGGTCAGGGCGGCCTCGCCGCCGTAGTGGAGGGCGTTCTCGACGATGTTGCTGATGGCGCGCTTGAGCGACAGCGGCCGGGCCCGCACCGGCAGGTGCTCGGGCCCGTCATAGGTGGCGATGCGCTCGGAGTCGGTGGCGTCGTCCACCAGGGTCATGGCGATGGCGGCGATGTCGGTGCGGCGCGGCGGCTCGGGATCTTCCTGGCCGCCCAGATAGGCCAGCAGCGAGTCGAGCATGCCGGTCATCTCGTCGACATCGGCCTCCAGCGCCTCGCGGGCCGAGGTCTCGGAGACGAAGCCTGCGCGCAGGCGCAGGCGGGCCAGCGGCGTGCGCAGGTCGTGGCCGACGGCGGCGAGGGCCTCGGTGCGGGTCTGCAGCAGGCCGGCGATGCGGTCCTGCATGGCGTTGAAGGCCTGGGCCACCATCTTGAGATCGCCGGCCCCGGTCTCGGCCACCCGCACGCGCGCGCCCTGGCCGACCTTGTCGGCGGCCTCGGCCAGCGCCCGCAGGGGACGGCTGAGGTTGCGCAACACCAGGGCCGCGGCGGTGATGACGCCCAGGCCCAGGATGAAGGCCGAGCCGACGCTGCTGAGCAGCACCGCCCAGGGGGCGGCCCGGATCTTGGTCTTCATGGTCAGCCAGGTGCCGTCGCGCATCTTCAGCGCCACCTTCAGGTGGGTGTCGCGCGGCAGGGTGCGGTCGATCTCGGCGTTCATCCGCAGCTCGCGCCGGGCCAGGCTGGGCTCGGCGGCGCGGAACTGGTCCCTGAGCTTGCGCTCGGCCGAGCGCTCGCGGTCGACCAGGTGGGGCAGGGGCGTCCACTCCAGCTGGCTGGAGCGGCTGGAGAGACCCGCCGCGCGGGCGATGCGCTCGTGCTCGGGTCGGGTCTCGAGAATGGCTTCGGCGGTCACCAGCTGTTCGGCGGCGCGCTGAACCTGGTTGTTGCGGTTGGGGTAGATGCGGCTGTTCTCGAACAGGATCGAGCTGCCGATGAATTCCAGGGCGACGGCCAGCATCAGGACCAGGGTGACCTGGCCGACCAGACGCTGCGGCCATAGCCGCAAAGGCTTCATCGCCGCTCCACCTGGGCGGTGAAGATGTAGCCGATGCCGCGCACGGTGCGCAGCAGAGACTCGGCCTGGCCGCTGACGGCCAGCTTGCGGCGCAGACGGCTGACCAGCACGTCGATGCTGCGGTCCGAGGCGTCGGAGATGCGGGCCCGCGACATTTCCAGCAGGCGCTCGCGTCCGATCACCCGCTGGGGCGAGGACAGGAAGGCCAGCAGCAGGTCGAACTCGGCGCCCGACAGGTCGACGAAGGCGCCGTCGGGCGACAGCAACTCGCGGCGGCCCGGATCGAGCTGCCAGCCGGCGAACACCATCTGCTGGGCGCCCCGCGGCTGGCTGGCCTGGGCCCCGCCTTGCGTGCGGCGCAGGATGGCGCGGATGCGGGCGATCAGCTCCTTCTTGCTGAAGGGCTTGCCGATATAGTCGTCGGCGCCGAGCTCCAGGCCGATCAGGCGGTCGCTCTCGTCGTCGCGCGCGCTGAGCATCACGATCGGGACGTCGCTTTCCTTGCGCAGGCTGCGGCACAGCTGGAAGCCGTTGCTGCCCGGCATCATCACGTCGAGCAGGATGATGTCGACCGTGTTGGTCTCCAGGACGCGGGCCATCTCGCCGCCGTGCGCGGCGCTGAGGGGCTGGAAGCCCTCTTCGCGCAGCAGGCGCATCAGAAGGGTGCGCAGGGCCGGATCGTCCTCGACGATGAGCACGGTCGGGGCCACGGGGGCCGTGGCCAGCTCCCGCTGCAAAGCGTTCAGTCCGTTACCTGAGCTATCCATATGCCTGGGCTATCTAGGAACGATGCGGCCGCGAGCAAGGTAGAAAGCGGCTGTTTTCCACCGACTTCAAGCCAATACCAGGCCAGATTGCATCGTTCTTATGAAAAAGGGATGCCCTCGCGCGCACTTCGGGGGAAGAGGACTCGCGCGAGGGCCGGCCGCCGAGACGGCCGTCTTGGATGCCGGACGCCTTAGGCGGCGCGGCAGATATCGGAAACGGCGGCGCGCACGGCGCCTTCCTGGGCCGCGGCGGCGTCGGCCGAGTGGAACACGACGCGGACCACGCCTTCCTTGGCCTTGGCGGCGGCGACGTCGTCACGCTTGGCGAGCTCGACGGCGGCCGGGGCGGCGCAGGAGGCGGCGGCGGAGATCTTCACGGTGCGCTTCTGAAGGTTCTTCTTGGCGACTTCTTCGGTGAAGGTCAGGCCGTGGCCGGCCGGACCGGCCATGGCGGGGAAAGCGACGAGGCCAGCGGCCACGCCGATCAAAGCTACGAACTTCATGGTACGGAACTACTCCGGAATACGGGGATGCGAGGCTCAGCCGCCGGTGGCGGTGTCGGCCTGGGCCTGAACGGCGGGAAGGGTGGCGCGATAGGCGTCGACGCTGTTCAGCAGGCCGACGATCTCGGCCTGGGTGATGGCCGTGCGATGCTCGTAACCCTTGGGCGACTTGAACTTGAAGCCCCAGGCCTGCGGCTTGGCGGCGACCTTGCGCAGTTCGTTCTCGCTGATCGAGAAGGCGACCTCTTCCGTGCACAGCTCCGGCGCCTCGAACAGGAAGCAGCGGCCGGCGTTGTCGCGGATCTTGATCGCCTGGGCCTGGACCGGCCAGGCGGCGGTCTCGTAGGCCACGGTGTCATACTCGCGCATCGAGCCCTGGTACATCAGGGTCTGGCGGACTTCGTAACGCGTCGCGCCGGTGCGCTTGTCGACGACGGCGCGCAGGTAGTTGTCGTTCGACGGATTGCGGAACAGGCCCTTGCCGGTCTGGAAACCGGCCTGCGTGCTGACCACGGTCTCGACGTCGAGCTGATCGTCGATGACCTGGGTCTTGGCCTGGAAGTGATCGACGCCGAGGGCGACCTGCCGGGCAGGCAGCTTCACGGTTTCGGCGACGGCCGCGCCGCCGATGGCCAGGCCGCCCAGGGCGGTCAGGGCCAGCAGGCGATTGCGGGTCTTGCTCATGGTCTTCTCCTGTGAAGCGCGGGCCGATCCCTCGTTCGGCGGGCGCTTCTGACAGGTCTTAAGGTGGAGAGGCCGCCTTGCGGCTGTGCATCTCGTTCGTGACAAAGCATTGCCGCGCATCATCCGGGGCGCCGGCGCCTCAGAATGCGGCGGAGCCCAGATAGCCCAGGCCCGTGGCCCGATGGATCGCCTGGGCCCGTCCGGCCACCCGCAGCTTCAGGGCGGCGTTCTGGACGTGGAACCGGACCGTGGGGCCGGAGATGCCGATGATCTGGCCGATGTCGGCGTCGGTCTTTCCGGCCGCCGCCCATTTCAGGCACTGGATCTCGCGCTTGGTCAAGCGGGCCAGGGGGCCGTCGTCGGAGAGGCCGTCGCGATAGGCCGACACCAGCCGCAGGGCCGCGCCGTGCAGGCGGTCGGCATGGGCGGCGTAGAGCGCTGGCAGGTCGGCCAGCGGCTCGTCCGAGGCCCAGACCACCGCGCCGATCACCCCGCCGGTCAGGTAGGCGGGCGCGATGACGGCGGCGGCGACGCCGAAGTCCTGCGCCGCCTCGGCCACCGGAATGGCCTCGAGCCGAGGCAGGGGCCGCCAGCTGGCGAAGCGGCCCTGGTGGTAGAAGAACGGCTCGGCGGCGTAGCGGGCGGCCAGGATGAACGGGGCCCTCAGCGCGAAGGACCGGTCGCGCCAGTAGCGCAGCCCCGCGTCCAGCCACTCGAACGTGGTCTCGGCCAGCGGCAGCCCGTCGGGGCCTAGCATGGGCTCGGGGCTCGAGATGTCGGCGCTGGCGGCGACGTAGGGCAGGCCGATCTCGGCGCCGAGGTCGCGCACGTGCAGGGCCAGGTCCATGACCCGCGCCAGGCGCTCGCGATCCTCCCCCCTCGTCGCCGTCATGCGGGCGCTCTTTCCCTATCGGTTCCGATAGCTTGCGCACCGGGCCTGCGCTTTCGCAAGTTTCCCCGACGTTGGATGGAGCGCGCGCGTGGATCTGGAGCTTTCGCCCGAAGACCTGGCCTTTCGCGACGAGGTGCGCGCGTTCCTGGACGCCGAGCTGACGCCGGGCCTGCGCGAGGCCGGGCGGCGGATGACCAGCGTGTTCTGCGACAAGGCCCACAGCCTGGCGTGGCAGAGGATCCTGCACGCCAGGGGCTGGGTCGCGCCGAGCTGGCCGGTCGAGCACGGCGGCCCGGGCTGGAGCGAGATCCAGCGCCACGTCTTCCAGGCCGAGTGCGCGCGGGCCGGCGCGCCGGGCCTGGCGCCGATGGGCCTGCGGATGGTGGCGCCGGCGATCATGCGCTTCGGGACGCCGGAGCAGAAGGCCCGCTACCTGCCCCGGATCCTGTCGGGCGAGGACTACTGGTGCCAGGGCTATTCGGAGCCGGGGGCGGGGTCGGATCTCGCTTCGTTGCAGATGAAGGCGACGCCCGAAGGCGACGACTACGTGCTGACCGGCTCGAAGATCTGGACCACCCACGCCCATTGGGCGACGCACATGTTCTGCCTGGTGCGCACGAGCACGGAGGGCAAGCCGCAGGCCGGCATCACCTTCCTGCTGGTCGAGATGGACCGGCCGGGGATTCGCGTTGACCCGATCCTGACCCTGGCCGGCGAGCACGAGGTCAACCAGGTGTTCTTCGACGAGGTCCGCACGCCCAAGGCCGACCGGCTGGGCGAGGAGAACCAGGGCTGGACGGTGGCCAAGCATCTGCTGGAGTTCGAGCGGGGCGGGGGCTATGCGGCGGGGCTGGAGGCGGGGCTTTCGAGGCTGCGCGAGGCGGGCGTCGCCGAGGATCCCGACCAGAGGCGGCGGCTGGCCGAAGCCGAGATCGCCGCCCTGGCCATCGACGTCACCGAGCGGCGAGTGCTGAGCGCGCTTGCAGGCGGCGCCAATCCCGGACCGGCCTCGTCGATCCTTAAGGCCCAGGGCTCCGAAGCGCTGCAGCGACAGGACGAGTTGGCGGTGGACGGCCTGGGCGCCTGGGCGGCCGTGCACCAGCCGGCCGCGCGCGAGGCGGGCTCGAACGAGGCCCTGATCGGTCCCGAGCACGGCCGCACCACGGTGGCCCGCTATCTCAACAACCGCGCCGCCTCGATCTACGGCGGCTCCAACGAGATCCAGCGCGACATCATCGCCAGGCTGGTGCTGGGGCTGTGAGGCCCGGTGCGTCCTTCGAGGCCCGCTACGCGGGCGCCTCAGGATGAGGAAATCAGTGCGAGGAGGCCCTCATCGTGAGGTGCGAGCCAAGGGCGAGCCTCGAAGGGCGCACGGCCCAGGATGCTCACCCTATCAGTTCCGATAGCTTGTTAGAGGGGCGGGCGACCCGCACGCTCCGATAGAGCCAGCGTCCAATGAAGGCGCGGCCGGAGGGAGGTTTCGCATGCAAGGACCACTGCGCCTGGCGCTGACCCTGGGGGTGTCGGCGATGGCCCTGTCGATGGCCGCGCCCGTCTGGGCCCAGGCCCCGACGGCCAAGCCCGTCCCGGACGAGAAGGACAGCCTGGCCATCGAGACGGTCGTCGTCACGGCCCAGCGCCGCGAGGAAGCGGCCAACGACATCGGCATGCCGATCCAGGCCTTCAGCGGCCAGGCCTTGCAGCAGCTGCGGGTCACCGACCCCAAGGACCTGTCGACCGTCGCGCCCAGCTTCACGGTCAGCCAGAGCTACCAGGGCGTGCCAACCTATACGCTGCGCGGCATCGGCTTCAACACCATCAACCTGTCGGCCACCTCGACGGTCGGGACCTATGTGGACGAGGTCGCCTACGCCTATCCGTTCATGAACACCGGCCCGATGTTCGACCTGGAGCGGGTCGAGGTGCTGAAAGGTCCGCAGGGCACGCTCTACGGCCGCAACACCACGGCGGGCCTCGTCGACTTCGTCACCAACAAGCCGACCGAAGCGTTCGAGGCCGGGCTGACGGCCGAGCTCGGCAACTACAAGACCCGCAACCTCGAGGGCTATTTCAGCGGTCCGCTGGGCGACAAGGTCCAGGCCCGGGTCGCCTTCCGCGCCGAGCACAGCGGCAAGGGCTGGCAGGTCAGCAACAGCCGCGACGAGCGGCTGGGCGAGGTGGATCGGCAGGGCTGGCGGCTGTCGTTGGCCGCCCAGCCCAGCGAGAAGGTCGACATCGACTTCTCCTACGCCGGCTGGCGCAACCGGTCCGACACGGTGGCCGCCCAGGCCATCGGCTTCACGCCCGCCACGGCGGCCAGCCCGTTCAACGCCGCGGGCCTGGTGAGCTACATCGCCGCCAACAAGCCGACCAAGGCGACCCAGGCCGACTGGGCGCCGCTGTCGGTGCGCGGCGCGGACGTCGGCACGGGCCTGGGGATCAGCGACCCCGCCGAGGAGGACGACCGCTTCGACGCGGCCAAGCTGCGGCTGGCCTGGCACCTCTCCGACGACGTCAGCCTGATCTCGCTGACCAGCTACAACAAGCTGCGGCGCGACGCGGTGTTCGACTGGAGCGGCGCGCCCTACGAGATCCTGGTCCAGAAGGCGCATGGCGACATCGAGTCCACGGCCGAGGAGCTGCGGCTGGAGGGGCGCACCGAGAAGGGCTCGTGGCTGGTCGGGGGCTATATCGCCCACGACGAGATCCTCGACATGAACCGCACGATCCTGGGCCAGAACGCCAATGTCGGCCTGATCCGGTTCTATGGCTCGACCCTGCTGGCGACGCCGTTCAACAGCGGCGGATACACCGCGCTGCAGATGAGCCAGGCGTTCCGCACCTATGAGGACGTGGGCAATATCGAGACCGACACCTGGAGCCTTTTCGCCAATGCCGACAGGCAGTTGACGGAAACTCTGAAGCTCACCGTGGGCCTGCGCTACAGCCAGGACAAGCAGGATTACGTAGGCTGCTCGCGCGACTTCAACGGCAACATGCTGCCCAACGTCAATGTCGTGAACCGGGCGCTGTTCTTCGGCGTCTACGGCCTGGTGGCGCCGATCACCCAGGGCTCGTGCAACACCTTCGATCCGGCCACGGCCAGCTTCGGCTTCGTGCGCTCGACCCTGGACGAGGACAACTTCGCCTGGCGCGTGGCGCTGGACTGGCGGGCGTCGGACGACGTGCTGGTCTACGGCTCGATCTCGCGCGGGGCCAAGGCCGGGGCGACGCCGATCAACGCGGCCAACATCTCGACCCAGAACGCCCCTGCGCGGCAGGAACTGCTGACGGCCTACGAGCTGGGCGTGAAGGCGGCGCTGTTCGACCGGCGCGTGCAGGCCAACCTGGGCGTCTTCTACTACGACTACACCGACAAGCAGCTCAGCGTGTCGTTCGCCGACCCGATCTATACGGCCCTGTCGCGGCTGGCCAATGTGCCCGAGGGCATGGCCCGCGGCCTGGACGGCGACATCACCTGGCGCGCCACCAAGTCTCTCACCTTCCTCGCCTCGGCGACCTGGCTGCACACCGAGGTCCAGGGCTACACCGGCATCAACGGCGCCGGTCAGCCCCAGGACTTCGACGGACGGCCTTTTTTATACAGCCCGAAGTTCCAGGGCGGCCTGACGGCCCTGTTCGACCACGACCTGGCCAATGGCCTGAAACTTCAGGCGGCGCTGAACGGCCGCTGGCAGGACAAGTCGAGCGCCGATCTGGAGGGCAATCCGCTGTTCGTCATCGACAGCTATGGCCTGCTGAACGCCAGCGTCGGCATCTCCTCGCCCGGCCAGGGCTGGGAGCTGTCGCTGTGGGGACGCAACCTGACCGACGAGTATTACTGGACGGCGGTCAGCAGCAACGCCAACACCGTGGTGCGCTTCCCCGGCAAGCCGCTGACCTGGGGCGCGGCGCTGAGCTGGCGGTTCTGAAGGGAAGGGCGCGACGCCGGCGGTCGATCGCGTTAAGGTCGCAAGGCCTTGCCGCCTTCAGCCGCCGGACCGCCATGCCCTACGACCTGACCGCCGATCACGGCCCGGAGACGGCTGTCGCCGAGTTCGAGGCCGGGCCTCTGCGCTATCGCGCGGAGGTTCGCGTCACGCCGGCGGGCATACTGGCGGTCGGAGCGCTGCTGAGCGGGGTGCTGCTGTCGACGGCGGTGATCGTCTGGGCGACGAAGGCGGCGGCCGGACGACGCTGACCTGCGATCGGATGGTTTGTTACCTCTCACCCTCCCACTGCCTTGCGGCAGCGGGCCCCTCCCTCTCTCAAAGAGAGAGGGGATCTTAAGCGGGCGGACGGGCGGTGAAGGCCCAGCGGACGTTCTCGCCCGGCTGCAGGGTGGCGGCGTCGACATAGGCGTGGCCGCAGCGGTCGTCGGCCTTGCGGTAGGCCAGTTCGATCAGGCCGCCGCTGGAGCCGAGCACCGAGGCGCGGGCGCGGTGGCCGCAGCGGAGGACGAGCTCGACGGTGTCGCCGTCCGCCACGGGAAAGGGCGTCTTCTTGGGTTTGCGGCGAAGCATGGCGCGGGTTCCGAAAGCTGAGGCCCCGGACCCCGGCTCGCGCCTTTCGAGGCGGAACCGGGATCCGGGGGCGGGTACGAATCCCACGATCGGCTTTTCGAGATTAATCGCGCCTGAACAGCGGCTTAAGGCCGCAGTCTGACCTGATGGGCGAGCCGGTAGAGGGCCGGCAGCACCAAAAGGGTCAGCAGGGTGGACGAGACGATGCCGCCGATGACCACGGTGGCCAGCGGCCGCTGCACCTCGGCCCCGGCCCCGACGTTGAAGGCCATGGGCACGAAGCCGAGGCTGGCCACCAGGGCCGTCATCAGCACCGGCCGCAGCCGCGCCAGGGCGCCCTCGCGGATGGCCTGGTCGAGGTCCATGCCGTCCTGCCGAAGTGAACGGATGAAGCTCAGCATCACCACGCCGTTCAGCACCGCCACGCCCGAGAGGGCGATGAAGCCCACCCCGGCCGAGATCGACATCGGCAGGCCGCGCAGCAGCAGGGCCAGCACGCCGCCGGTCAGCGCCAGGGGCACGCCGGAGAAGACGATGGCGGCGTCCTTGCCCGATCGGAACAGAGCGTAGAGCAGGCCGAAGATCAGCAGCAGGGCGGCTGGAACCACCAGCTGCAGCCGCTTGGCCGCCGAGATCAGCTGCTCGAACGTGCCGCCATAGGTGATCCAGTAGCCGGCCGGCAGCTCGACCTCGGCGCCGACCTTCCGGCGCACCTCGTCGACGAACGAGCCCAGGTCGCGGCCGCGCACATTGGCGGTGACGACGACGCGGCGCTTGCCGTCCTCGCGGCTGATCTGGTTGGGACCGATCACCGTCTCGATCCGCGCGACGTCCTGCAGGGGCACGAAGCCGCGCGGCTGGTCGAGGCTTCCCGGCAGCGGGATGCGAAGCCGGCCGATGTCGTCGACCTTGCCGCGCTCGCTTTCGGGCAGGCGCACGACCACGTCGAACCGCCGGTCGCCCTCGAACACCTGGCCGGTGACCGTGCCGCCGATGGCGGTGGCCACCACCGACTGGACGTCGTCGACATTGAGGCCAAGGCGGGCGAGGGCGGCGCGGTCGGGGGTGATCTGGAGCACGGGCAGGCCGGTGACCTGCTCGACCCCGACGTCCTGGGCGCCGGAGACGCCCTCGACCAACGCGCCGATCTTCTCGCCGACCGCCAGCAGTTGCTCGAGATCGTCGCCGTGGACCTTGATGGCCACGTCGGCCCGCACGCCCGAGAGCAGCTCGTTGAACCGCATCTGGATCGGCTGGGTGAACTCGTAGTTGCTGCCGGGCACCTCGGCGACGGCCGCCTCCAGTTCGGCCACCAGCCTGGCGCGGGGCTTGCGCGGGTCGGGCCAGTCCTTGCGGTCCTTCAGCAGGATGAAGGTGTCGGCCACCGAGGGCGGCATCGGGTCGGTGGCGACCTCGGCGGTGCCGATCTTGGCCACGACCCGCTCGACCTCGGGGAAGCGGGCGATCCGCTTCTCCAGCGCCGCCTGCATGGCCACGGCCTGGGTGAGGCTCGTGCCCGGGATGCGCATGGCGTGCATGGCGATGTCGCCCTCGTCGAGACTGGGGGCGAACTCCGAGCCCATGCGCGAGGCGGCGAAGGCGGCCACGACCACCAGCACCGCCGCGCCGGCCACGAACGGAAACCGCAGGCGCAGGGCCGCCTCCAGGGCCGGCTCGTACAGGCGCCGGGCACCGGCCATGATGCGGCTTTCCTTCTCCTCGACCTTGCCGGTGACGAACATGGCCACGGCCGCGGGGACGAAGGTCAGGGACAGCACCAGGGCCGCCGTCAGGGCGATGACCACGGTGATGGCCATCGGGTGGAACATCTTCCCCTCCACGCCGGTGAGGGCGAAGATCGGCACATAGACGAGCGTGATGATCAGGATCCCGAAGAGGGACGGCCTGATCACCTCGCCGGCGGCCTGGGCCACCAGGGCGAAACGCTCGTCGCGGGTCAGCAGCCGCCCCTGACGATGCTGGGCCTCGCCCAGGCGTCGCAGGCAGTTCTCGACGATGATCACCGCACCGTCGACGATCAGGCCGAAGTCCAGGGCGCCCAGGCTCATCAGGTTGCCCGAGACGCCGGCCTGCACCATGCCGGTGATGGTCAGCAGCATCGACAGCGGGATGACCGCCGCCGTGATCAGGGCCGCGCGAATGTTGCCCAGCAGCAGGAACAGCACGACGATGACCAGCAGGGCGCCTTCCAGAAGGTTCTTCTCGACGGTGGCGATGGCGCGGTCGACGAGGTTGGTGCGGTCGTAGATCGGCTTGGCCGTGACGCCGGGCGGCAGCGCCTTGGCGGCCTCCTCCAGGCGGGCGGCGGCGGCGCGGGCGACGGTGCGGCTGTTCTCGCCGACCAGCATGAAGACGGTGCCCAGCACCACCTCCTGGCCGTTCTCGGTGGCAGCCCCGGTGCGCAGTTCCTGGCCAAGGCCCACGTCGGCGACGTCGGCCACGCGGATCGGCGCGCCGTTGCGGCTGGCGACGATGACCGCCGACAGGTCGGCGATCCCCGAGGCCTGGCCGGGCACGCGCACCAGCACCTGCTCGCCGTAGCGCTCCAGATAGCCGGCCCCGACATTGGCGTTGTTGCGCTCCAGCGCCGCCACGACGTCGGCCATGGTCAGGCCGTAGGCCGACAGCCGTTCGGGCAGGGGCGTGACGTGGTACTGCCGCTCGAAGCCGCCGATGGTGTTGACCTCGGTGACCCCGGGCGTGTTGCGCAGCTGAGGCCGGATCACCCAGTCCTGCAAGGTGCGCAGGTCCTCGGGACCCCAAGCCTTGCCGTCGGGACGGCGGGCGCCGGGCTTGGCCTCCACGGTATACATGAAGATCTCGCCCAGGCCCGTGGAGATGGGCCCCAGTTCCGGCGTCAGGCCCGGCGGCAGCTGGCCGCGCGCGCTCTGCAGCCGCTCGCCGACCAGCTGGCGTGCGAAGTAGATGTCGGTCCCGTCCTTGAAGACGACGGTGACCTGGGAAAGGCCGTAACGCGAGATCGAGCGGGTGTATTGCAGGCCCGGCAGGCCGGCGATGGCCGTCTCGACCGGGAAGGTGACCCTCTGTTCGGCCTCCAGCGGCGAGAAGCCGGGCGCCTCGGTGTTGATCTGCACCTGGACGTTGGTGATGTCGGGCGTGGCGTCGATGGGCAGGCGCTGGAAGCTCCAGACCCCGACGGCGATCGCGACGGCGACGAGCGCCAGCACGACCCAGCGCAGCCGGATCGCGGCGGCGACGATATGTTCGAGCATGATCCTCGCCTCCCTCAGTGATCGTGGCTCGCGCCGGACTTCTCGATGTCCGCGCGGATCAGGAAGGCGCCGTCGACGACGTATTCGGCGCCGGGCTTGAGGCCCGAGAGCACCTCGGTCCATTCGGGCGTCTGGCGGCCGATCTGCAGCATCCGCACCTCGTAGGCGTCCTTGACCTTGACGAAGACGACCTGGAAATCGCGGAAGCGCTGGATGGCCTTGGTGCGCACGGCCAGCGGCGCGGTCTGGGCGCCGACCTGGAACGAGCCCTCGACGCCCATGCCGGGCCGAAACGCGCTGTCGGCGCCGCCGGGCAGGTGGACATGGGCCAGCAGGGTCTGGCTGACCAGGTCGGCCGTCGGCAGCACGGCTTCGACTTCCGCCTGGAGCTTCGTGTCGCCCGACAGGCTGCGCACCTGCACCGGCTGGCCGACGCGCACCTTCTCGGCGTCGCGCGGATAGACGAAGAACTCGGCGTGGAGCTTGGTGGGATCGGCGATCACGAAGATCGGCCGCTCCATGGCCACGTCGCCGACATTGAGGTTCTTCTCGATGATCACGCCGCCGATCGGGGCGGGGATCGAATAGGTCTGCAGGCTCTCGCTGGACTCCACGCGCGCCAGAACCTGGCCCTTGCGGACGGTTTGGCCCAGCTGGCCGTTGAGGCTCATGATCCGGCCCGGATACCAGGCGCGGACCTCGCCCTTGCCCTCCGGCGTGATCTCGACCCGGCCGGCCATGTCGACCAGCTGCGCGATCGGGGCTGGGCCGGCGACCTCGGTGCGAACGCCGCCGGCCTTGGCGGCTTGCGCCGAGATGGTGGTGCGGCCCTCGTAGGAGGCGTAACGCCAGTTGCTGGTCTTGCCGCCGACGACGGCCGTGACGGCCACGTCGAAGGAGTGGGGCTCGGTCACCACGCCCTGGCCGCGCAGGTAGTCGCCCTCGGGCTTGAGGGCGAAACGGTTCACCTCGCCGTCCAGGCGGGTGAGGGCGATGGTGAGCTGGAACTGGCTGGGCGCCAGCGGCTTGTCCTTGCGGTAGGCGTAGACGCGGAACTCCGGCTCGACCCCGTCCTCGAAGATGGTGATCTCGATGGAGAGGTCGCCGTCATGGAGCATCCGGCCGCCGTGGGGACCGCGCTGCTCGGCTTCCTCGGCGGCGTGGCCTTCGGGCTTGGCCGGGGCGCTTCCGCAGGCCGACAGGGTCAGGGCGCCGGCGAGCGCCAGGGCCAGGGGCGCGGAAACGCGCATGAAGCGGCGGCTCATCGGGCGGACTCCGAAGCGGGGATCAGGCGCGCGTGGGCGCCGGTCAGGCGGTCGAGCTGGGCGCGGTCGACCTGGAAGGCCTTCAGCACGGCGAGGCGGCGGCTGCGGGCCTCGATCAGGGCCTTCTGGGCCTCCAGCACGTCGAGATAGGAGAAGCCGCCGCGATTGAAGCCGTCGCGGACGAGATCGACCGTGCGGGCGTTGGCCGGCACGACCTCGTCCTGGATGCGGCGGGCCTCGGCCGCCTTCTGGGCGAGGGAGGCCTGGGCGGCGGCGATGCGTCGCTCCAGCACGCTGCGCGCCCCGGCCAGGTCGAGGTCGGCGGCCTGGCGCTCGGCCCGGGCCTGGTCGATGGCGCCGCGATTGGTGTCGTGGCGGCCAAGCGGGATCGACCCGCCGACCACGGCGGCCACGGCCCCGTCGTCGTTGAGGTAGCGCAAGCCCGCGCGCCAGGTCGGATCCTGCACGGCCTTGCTTTCCTCGACGCGGACGCGGGCCGAAGCGAGATCGCGCTGGGCGTCGAGCAGGGCCAGGTCCACGGGCGAGGCGGGACCGGCGACGCGGCCGGCGACCGACAGGTCCTCCAGCGCGGCGGCGTCGATCTCGATCTCGCCGCCGCCCCAGTAGGCGGCCAGGGCGCGGCGGGCGTCGGCGGCGCGGGTGCGGGCCTGGGCCAGGGCGAGGCGGGCCTCGGCGACCTGGGCGTCGGCGCGGGCGCCGGCGAACAGCGGGTCGCGGGCGGCCTTCACCCGGCGCGAGACCTCGCCGCGGGCGCGCTCGGCCAGGGCCAGGCGGTCGGCGGCCAGGGCTGTCTCGGCCTGCGCGTAGACGGCCTCGACCCAGGCCAGGTCGGCCTCGTGCAGCAGGTCGAGCACGCGGACGTCGTCGCGCAGGCGGGAAAGGGCGATGTCGCCCCTGGCCAGGGCCACGCGGGCGGCGCGCTTGCCGCCGCGCTCGCGGGTCTGCTCGTAGTAGAGTGTGGCCTGGGCGCGATCGACCAGGGAGTAGGGGCCCGAACCGGCCAGGTCCTCGACGTCGACGCCGACGACGGGATTGGGCCGGACGCCCGCCTGGCGCACGCCGGCTTCGGCGGCAGACAGCCGGGCGGAGAGGGCCGGGCGGGCCGGATCGGCGGCGGCGGCGCGTTCGAGCGCCTGCGTCAGGGTCAGGGGACTGGCCTGCGCGGCCAGAGGCGTCGCCAGGGCGAGCGCCGTGGCGAGCAGCCAGGACCGCGCGCGGCGGCCTTGGATAGCGGAATGCATGAAATGTCCTCGAACAGTCGAAAAAGCGCGGCGCGGCGGCCGCGCGGCTTCAGGCGAGCTGTGCGAGGGTTTGCTTGGGCGGACGTTCCTGTTGCGGGCCGCCGATGCCGGTCAGCCGCTGCTGGGCCAGCGCCCAGAGGCCGTCGTCGACATGACGGGCGGCCGGGCGCGGCAGGTCTTCGATCGAGCCGAACACCGAGGGGGTGTCGTGGTGGTGATGGTGGTGATGCGGCGCGACCGGATCATCGCCCAGGCCGTCGGCGGCGATGATCGAGGCGTCGAAGTGAACGTCGATCGAGGTCAGGCGGCCCTGGTAAATGTGGTCATGGTCCTCTTCGAGGGCGGCCAGGGCGCTGGGCGGGCCATGCAGGGCGCGGTCGAGGCCAGTGATCGGACCCTGGACGACGAACACGGCGACGAGCAGGGCGGCCACGGCCGCCACCCATCGTCCCGTCCATGCGCCCAAGGCAGAGGTCACCGACGCCCCTTGCTTCCCGAAATTCCGCCTAATGTCGCCGCTGCGCGAACCGTTCGCAAGAGGCCAGGCCGCCTTACGTAGCCGAAGCGGCGCCTTGCGGGGCCTTCGGGATGAGGAAGCGGGGCAGCAGGCTGGCCACCACCCGGCGGCCCGCGCCGTCGGGCAGGTTCAGCATGTCGCGCAGCGGCGGGCCGATCAGGGCCTCGCCGAAGGCGCTGAGGGCGATGAACAGCACCGCCGCGCCGACCCCTTCGCGGGCCTGGGCGTCCTGGGCGCCCATCTTGTCGGCGATGGCCTCGACCAGGTTCTGGACGGCCGCGCGGACGGGCTCGAGGTGCGAGAGGTCGCCCGACAGCGTGATCCAGGCGGCCAGGCGGCCCGCGCCACCGGTGTCAAATGCGTCGAAAACGGCGTTGACCAGCTCAAGGGGCGCGCCGTCATCGGTCTTCAGCCGGGCGATGGCTTCGTCCAGGGCCTGGGTCAGGTCGGAGACCATCGAGCCCATCAGCGCCGACTGCAGGCCGGCGGCCGAACCGAAGTGGTGAATCAGGTTGGCGTGGGTCACGCCGATCTCGCCGGCCACCGCCGACAATGTCACGGCATCGGGTCCGCCCTTCAGGAGCAGGGCGCGCGCGGAGGCGATCGCTTCGCGGCGTGCTTCTTCGGGCACGCGGCGTCGACGGCGGGTTGCGCTTTTCTCAATTGACATCGATGTAAATGACATTCATGTAGATAAGGCTTTTTCCTTAGGCTTCAACAAGGGGAACCGCAAGTGCAAGCTGCGCCCATAGCGCCCGTACTGCGCCCAGTTCACGGCCAGAATCGCCAACCTTCCCATGCGGCGCCTCGCCGCATCCAACCCGTCCGCGCCATGCGCGCTTTCGGGAGGCTGGTGGCCGACAAGGAGGACACCCGGCAGGTGTTCGAGATCATGAACGCCCTGGCGGGCCGTTCGATCGAGTGGGGCTATCAGCGGCTGATGGATACGCCCGAAGGCGGGATCCAGGCCTATGAGCAGGTCGAGCTGTCCGACCGGCTGCAGGACCGGGGATGGCTGGACGGCTTCGCCGACGGGACGGTGGGCGCGGCCTACCGGGCCTTCGTCGACAGCCGCAACCTGTCGGCCTACGGCCTGGCCGAAGAGAGCGCCAAGGTCGCCGACACCGAGATCGAAGCGGCGCACCCGCGCGCCTGGTACGCCCGCCGCATCCGCGACGTGCACGACATCTGGCACGTGCTTACCGGCTACCAGACCGATGCTTTGGGCGAGGCCTGCGTGGTGGCGTTCTCGCTGCCCCAGACCCGCAGCACCGGTTTTGGCCTGATCGCCGCCGGGGCCGCAGTGCAGTTCATGCGGGCGCGCACCGGCCACCCGTGCGGACGCGCGGTGCTTCAGGCCTGGCGCAACGGCGGCAAGGCCGCCTGGCTGCCGGGCGAGGACTACGTGGCCTTGATGGCCGAGCCGCTGGAAAATGCGCGCGCGCGCCTGCGCATCCAGCGCCCGACGCTCTACGAGCGGGTGCCGCCGGACATGCGCAACGCCTATCTGGGAGGGCCGGGATGAGCCGCCTGTTCGCCCCCCTGGCCTTGGCGGCCTGCGCGATCGCCGCGCCGGCCCTGGCCCAGGACGCCGGCCTCGCCGGACGCTGGCGCACCTCGGCCGAGAACGGCGTCGTCGCCATCGAGCGCTGCGGCGACAGCTTCTGCGGCCGCCTGAAGGACGCCAAGCCGCTGCGCGCCGATCCCGAGCAACGGGACGTGCGCAACCGCAACGCCGAGCTGCGCAGTCGCAAGCTCAAGGACCTGACGGTGCTGGCCAACTTCTCCGGCGGACCGCGTTCCTGGTCCGGCGGGCCGCTCTATGACCCGGAGACGGGGCAGGGCGCCTCGACCGGCACGCTGACCCTGCTGGACGACGACACCCTGGCGGTGAAGGGCTGCATCGCCCCGCTGCTGTGCCGCACCCAGACCTGGAAACGCGTGCGCTGAGCACCGCTCAATTTGAGTAACTGGGGTGGCCGCCGAGCCGCCCCCGCGTTCCGCGTATTCGACTTTGACACCAGCCGACTTCTTGGAGCCGACGGGGGCCGCCCCGCCGGTCGGGGGATTGCGACCATGCTGATCTGGATTGGCGCCGCCGCGCTCATCGCCTTCGTGCTGACCTTCGTGCAGGCCAGGGCCGCCCTGTGGGCGGCCGCCACGGCCTTATGGATAGGCGCCGGCTTCGCGGCCGGCGTGGTCGGCTCGACCGCCACGCTAGTGCTGGCCGCGATAGCCGCGCCGATCGCGGTGCTGACCACCTTCCGCCCGCTGCGCGCCGCCGTGCTGTCGGGACCGGCCATGAAGGCCTTCGCCGGCATCATGCCGCGCATGAGCCCCACCGAGCAGGCGGCCGTCGAGGCCGGCAACGTCTGGTGGGACGCCGAGCTGTTCGCCGGCAAGCCCGACTGGAAGCGCCTGCTGGCCACGCCCGCGCCGGCGCTGTCGGCCGAGGAGCAGCGCTTCCTCGACATCGAGGCCGAACACCTGTGCGACCTGTCCAACGACTGGGAGAGCACCTCGGTCTGGCAGGACCTGCCGCCGGCGGCCTGGGAATACGCCCGCGACAAGGGCTTCCTGGGCATGATCATTCCCAAGCGCTACGGCGGCCTGGGCTTCTCGGCCTACGCCCACAGCCAGGTGGTGCAGAAGCTGTCGACCCGCTGCTCGGCCGCCGCCGTGTCGGTGATGGTGCCCAACTCGCTGGGTCCGGCCGAACTGCTGCTGCACTACGGCACCGACGCCCAGAAGGACCACTACCTGCCGCGCCTGGCGCGGGGCGACGAAATCCCGTGCTTCGCCTTGACCAATCCCTATGCCGGGTCGGACGCGGCCTCGATCACCGACACCGGGGTGGTCTGCCGGGGCCTGTGGAACGGCCGCGAGACGCTGGGCTTCCGCGTCAGCTGGCGCAAGCGCTACATCACCCTGGCCCCGATCGCGACGGTCATCGGCCTGGCGTTCCGCGCCGTCGATCCCGACGGCCTGCTGGGCCAAGGCGCAGAGCCCGGCATCACCTGCGTGCTGCTGCCGCGCGACCATCCGGGCGTAAACATCGGACGCCGCCACTGGCCCCTGAACGCGGTGTTCCAGAACGGCCCGATCACCGGCGACGACGTCTTCGTGCCGATGGAGATGGTCATCGGCGGCCAGGCCCAGGTGGGCAACGGCTGGCGGATGCTGATGGAGTGCCTGGCGGCGGGCCGCGCGATCTCGCTGCCGTCGTCCAACGTGGGCATGTCCAAGCTGGCCGTCGGCATGGTCGGCGCCTACGTCGCCATCCGCCGGCAGTTCAACATGCCGATCGGCGCCTTCGAGGGCGTGCAGGAGCCGCTGGCCCGCATGGCCGGCCACCTCTACGCCTCCGATGCCTTGCGCCGCCTGGCGGCCGCGGCCCTGGACCAGGGCGAGAAGCCGTCCGTCGTGTCGGCGATCGCGAAGTATCACGTGACCGAGCGCGCCCGCATCGTCGTCAACGACGCCATGGACGTGGTCGGCGGCAAGGGCGTCTGCATGGGCCCGGGCAACTTCCTGGCCCGCGCCTACCAGCAGATCCCGATCGCCATCACGGTCGAGGGCGCCAACATCATGACCCGCACCCTGATCATCTACGGCCAGGGCGCGATCCGCTGCCATCCCTACGTGCTGACGCTGATGCGGACGGCGCAGACGCAGAACCTGAAGGACTTCGACGCGGCGCTGTTCGGCTATGTCGGCTTCCTGTTCCGAAATCTCGCCCGGGCGGCCGCCTTCGCCGCGACCGGCGGGCCGCTGATCGGCAAGCCGGCCGGGGCGGCGCCCCAGCTGGGCCGCTACTACCGCGCCGCCACCCGCTTCTCGACCCTGCTGGCCCTGGCCTCGGACCTGTCGATGGCTACCGTCGGCGGCGCGCTGAAGCGCAAGGGAGCGCTGACCGGGCGCCTGGGCGACATGCTCTCGCAGCTGCTGATCCTGTCGAGCGCGCTCAAGCGCTTCGAGGACGAGGGGCGTCCGGCCGAGGACCTTCCGCTGGTCCACTGGGCCGCCCAGGACGCCCTGGCGCGCACCGGCGAGGCCTGGCGGAGCCTGCTGGCCAACCATCCCAGCCGCGTCGTCGCCTTCGTGCTGGGCCTGGTCGGCGCCGGTCTTGGCCGGGCGGGTCCGAACGACCGCGTCGCCGCCGAGGTCGCCGGCCTGATCCAGCGCCACGGTCCGGCCCGCGACCGCCTGCTGGCCGGTTCGTGGACGCCGCGCATCGAGGTCGATCCAATCGCCGCCACGGCCGTGGCCTTCGACCTCCATCCGCAGGTGGAGGCCGTCGAGCGCCGCCTCAAGCCCGCGATCGCCGCCGGCCGCATCGGGCGCGCGCCGCAGAACCTGACCCTGCTGGACGCCTGGGCTGGCGAGGCGGAGGCCAAGGGGCTGATCTCGAGCGCCGAGCGTGACCTTCTCGCCCGCTTCGCGGTGCTGGCCGACATGGCCATCCAGGTCGACGACTTCCCGCAGGACTTCGGCCTGGCCGAGGGCCTGGCGCGCCGGGGCGGCAAGCGCGGCGCCGCCAAGCGCGAGAAGGTGGCCCAATGACCGATCGCTACCTGGAATTCGCCAACAGCGGCCTGGGCGGCTGGATGGTCGGGGCGCTCGGCCTGCCCAAGCCCGCGCCGCTGCAACGGCGCGCCGAGGCCGGGGCCGTCGCCCTGCATCCATTGCTGCTGGAGTCGGCGGGCGGCGGCCGGATGGGGCCGGTCCTGGAGCGGGTCGCCAGCGCTTCTGGCGCGCCGCTGCGCCGATGCTGGTCGGCCGACGAGCGCTATGGCGGGCTGGTGTTCGACGCTTCGGACTGCGTGGACGTGGCCTCGGCCAGGGCGCTGTACGGCTTCTTCCACCAGGCGGTGCGTTCGGTGGCCGAGCACGGCCGGATCGTGGTGATCGGGGTTCCGCCCGAGACGACCGGCGCCACCGAGGCCGAGGCGATCCAGCGGGGGCTGGAGGGCTTCGTCCGCTCGCTGGCCAAGGAGGCGCGGCGCGGCATCGGGGTGCAACTGCTCTATATCGCCCCGGGCGACGAGGACGCTGCGGCCAGCACGCTCGACTTCCTGCTGTCGCCGCGCTCGGCCTATGTCTCGGGCCAGGTGGTGCGGGTGGCCGCGCCCGGCGTGGCGGGCGACGCCAGGCTGGGTCACGCCGGAAGGCACGTGCTGGTCACCGGCGCCTCGCGCGGCATCGGCGAGGCGATCGTGCGGCTGTTCGCGGCCGAGGGCGCGCAGGTCACGGCGCTGGACGTGCCCGCCGCGCGCGAGGACCTCGAAAAGCTGGCCGGCGAGCTGGGCGTGCGGCCGCTCGCCCTCGACATCACCGCGCCGGAGGCCGGAGAGGCCCTGGTGACCGCGGCGCGGGCGGCCGGTGGCTTCGACGTCGTGGTGCACAACGCCGGCATCACCCGCGACCGCACCCTGGCGCGCATGGACCAGCGCGAGTGGGACAGCGTCATGGCCGTCAATCTCGGCGCGCCCCTGGCCCTGACCCGGTCGCTGGTCGAGGCCGGCGCGGTCCGACGCAACGGCCGCATCGTGGCGGTCTCGTCGCTGAGCGGCGTGGCCGGAAACATGGGCCAGACCAACTACGCCCTGTCCAAGGCCGGCTGGATCGGGGCCGTGCGACGCCTGGCCCGCGACGGCCTGGGCGAGGGCGTGACGATCAACGCCGTGGCTCCGGGCTTCATCGAGACCCGGATGACCGCCGCCATCCCCTTCGCCATCCGCGAGGCCGGGCGACGGATGAACAGCATGGGGCAGGGCGGCAGCCCGGTCGACGTGGCCGAGACCATCGCCTGGCTGGCCGATCCCGCCAGCGGCGGCGTCAACGGCCAGGTGGTCCGCGTCTGCGGCCAGAGCCTGCTCGGGGCCTGATCATGAGCGACATGGCCGGGCCGGTCTCGACCCTGGCCCTCGCGGGCGGGGCCCTGCGAGGGCTGCTGCGCCGGGGCGGGGCGTTTCCCGACGCGACGCTGGAGGCGGGCGGGGTGTGGTTGCGGCGCGAGGCGATCGACGCCTACGCTCAAGGCTGCGGCTTTGGCGCCGACGCCGGGGTTCCGCTGACCTTCCCGCACATCCTGGCCTTTCCGCTGCAGATGCGGCTGATGCTGGCGGGCGACTTTCCCTATCCGGTGATGGGGCTGGTGCACCTGTCCAACCGGATCCGGCAGCACGCGCCGCTCGCGGCCGGCGATCGGCTGGCGATCGCCGTACGGACGGGGCGCCTGCTGGCCCACGACAAGGGCCAGGCCTTCTCGCTGGAGACGACCGCCCGTCGCGACGGTCAGGTCGTCTGGGAGGGAACCAGCGTCTACCTGCGCCTGGGCAAGGTGGGGCAGGGCGAGCCCGCGCCGCTTGTCGAGGGCGGAACGGCCGACACGCCGGTCGAGACCTGGACGCTGCCCCCGGACCTTGGCCGCCGCTACGCCAGGGTGTCAGGCGACGCCAACCCGATCCACACCTCCGCCCTCGGGGCCAGGCTGTTCGGCTTCAAGCGCGCCATCGCCCACGGCATGTGGGTCAAGGCCCGGGCCGTGGCGGCGCTGACCCAGGGACGGCCGGTGCAGGCCGGCGAGGTCGAGGTCGCCTTCCGCGCGCCGGTGTTCCTGCCCGGTGAAATCCAGCTGCTCGCGGGCCCCGAGGGGCCGGAGCGCGCTTTCGAGATCAAGGACGCCCAGGGCGCGCGCACCCATCTGCGCGGCCGCCTGGGCCTCAAGACACAGGATCCTTCATGCTGACCCTGCCCGCGCCCCGGCGCGTCGCCATCCTCGGCGGCAGCCGCATTCCCTTCGCGCGCTCCAACACCGCCTATGCCGACGCCTCCAACCAGGAGATGCTGACCGCCGCCCTGCAGGGCCTGGCCGACCGCTTCAACCTGCACGGCCTGAGGCTGGGCGAGGTGGCGGCGGGCGCGGTGCTCAAGCACTCGCGCGACATCGCCCTGACGCGGGAAGCCCTGCTGTCGACGACGATCGGCCACGACACCCCGACCTACGACGTGGTCCAGGCCTGCGGCACGGGGCTGGAGGCGGCGATCCTGGTGGCCAACAAGATCGCGCTGGGCCAGATCGACGTGGGCGTGGCGGGGGGCGTCGACACCACCTCGGACGCGCCGATCGCGCTGAACGAGGGCTTCCGCAAGGCGCTGCTGGCGGCCAATCGCGAGAAGACCAGCGGCGGCAAGGTCAAGGCGTTGCTGGGCGCGGGGCTGGCCGCGCCGTTCAAGCCCGAGCCGCCGCGCAACGCCGAGCCCCGCACGGGCCTGTCGATGGGCGAGAGCTGCGAGGTGATGGCCAAGCATTGGAACATCCCCCGCGCCGAACAGGACGCCCTGGCCGTGCGCAGCCACCAGCGGATGGCCAAGGCCTATGCCGACGGGCTGTTCGACGACCTCGTCACGCCGTTCCGGGGACTGAAGCGCGACAACAATCTGCGGCCCGACATCGACCCGGCCAAGCTGGCTACGATGAAGCCGGTGTTCGACCGCGAGCACGGTACGCTGACGGCCGCCAACTCCACGCCCCTGACCGACGGCGCCTCGACGGTGCTGCTGGCCAGCGAGGAATGGGCCAAGGCGCGGGGGCTGCCGGTGCTGGCGTACCTGCGGGCCGGCGAGACGGCGGCGGTGGACTTCGTCAAGGGCGACGAGGGCCTCTTGATGGCCCCGGCCTACGCCGTGCCGCGGATGCTGGGCAAGCTGGGCCTCTCGTTGCAGGACTTCGACTACTACGAGATCCACGAGGCCTTCGCCGCGCAGGTGCTGTGCACGCTGAAGGCCTGGGAGGACGACGACTACGCCCGCGCGCGCCTGGGTCTCGACCGCGCGCCCGGCGCCATCGATCGCGAGAAGCTCAACATTCACGGCAGTTCGCTGGCCGCCGGGCATCCGTTCGCGGCCACCGGCGGGCGGATCCTGGCGCATCTGGCGACCATGCTGGACCGCAAGGGGAGCGGCCGGGGCCTGATCTCGATCTGCGCCGCCGGCGGCCAGGGCGTGGTGGCGGTGCTCGAGAGATGACCGACGCCCAGATCCTCGCCGCCGACGCCGACCGCCTGTGGGCCGAGCGTTTCTGGACGCGCAGCTACCGCGCCGACGTGCCGGCCACGATCGACGACGAGCTGGCCCTGTGGCGTTCGGTCGGCGAGCTGTTCGAGGCCGACGCCGGCCGCTACGCCGATCGCACGGGCTTCGTCAGCCTGGGCACGGGCGTCAGCTACGGCCGGGCGCTGAGCGAGGCCAAGGCCTTCGCCGCCTGGCTGCAGTCCGTCGGCGTGCGGCAGGGCGAGCGCGTGGCGCTGATGATGCCCAACTGCCTGCAGTATCCGGTGGCCCTGTTCGGGACGCTGATGGCCGGCGCCGTGGTGGTCAACGTCAACCCGCTCTATACGCCGCGCGAGCTGCATCACCAGCTGGAGGACAGCGGCGCGGTGGCCATCGTGGCCATGGAGATGTTCGCCCACACGCTGGAACAGGCCGTCGAGGGCACGGCGATCCGCCAGGTGGTCGTCACGGCCATGGGCGACATGATGGGGCCGGCCAAGGGCGCGGCGGTCAACGCCATGATGCGCCATGTCGAGAAGCTGGTCCCCAAGTGGCGGCTGCCGGGCGCGCTGCGCTGGCCGGCGATGATGCGCAGTGCGAGGCGATTGAAGCTGGCGCCGGTGGAGATCCGGCCCGGGGACCTGGCCTTCCTGCAATATACCGGGGGCACGACCGGCGTGGCCAAGGGGGCCATGCTGACCCACCGCAACATCATCGCCAACGTCCTACAGGGCCGGGCCTGGATCATGACCCAGATCCCGCAGGACCAGGCCGTCGGCAACGTGACGATGCTGCCGCTCTATCATGTGTTCTCGCTGACCGCGAACCTCCTGATGTTCGTCGGCGTGGGCGGCCGCAACATCCTGATCGCCAACCCGCGCGACGCCAAACGGGTGGAGTGGGTGCTGCGCAACGAGCGCTTCACGGGGCTCACCGGCCTCAACACGCTGTTCACCAGCCTGCTGAACAACGAGGCCTTCCGGAGCCGGGACTTCTCGGACCTGCGCCTGACCATCGCCGGCGGCATGGCCACCCAGCGCAGCGTCGCCGAGGAATGGCAGGACGTCACCGGCGCGCCGGTGATCGAGGGCTATGGCCTGACCGAGTGCTCGCCGGTGGTCTGCATCGGCTATGTCGACATCGACAACCCACAGACCATGGGCTTCGACGGCACGGTGGGCCTGCCGGTTCCGTCGACCGAGGTGCGCATGCGCCGCGACGACGGCTCGTGGTGCGGGATCGACGAGCCGGGGGAGCTGTGCGTGCGCGGCCCGCAGGTGATGAAGGGCTATTGGGGCCATCCCGACGAGACGGCCAAGGTGCTGTCGGCCGACGGCTGGCTGGCCACCGGCGACATCGGCGTCATGCAGACCGACGGCCGTGTGAAGCTTCTGGATCGCCTGAAGGAGATGATCCTGGTCTCGGGCTTCAACGTCTATCCCAGCGAGGTCGAGGACGTGGTCGCCGCCCATCCGCTGGTCGAGGAGGTCGCCGCCATCGGCGTGCCCGATCCGGTGCAGGGCGAGCGGATCAAGATCGTGGTGGTGCGCCGCTCGGCCGAGCTGACCTCCGAGGCCCTGGTCGCCCACTGCCGTGAGCGGCTGACGGCCTACAAGGTGCCGCGGATCGTCGAGTTCCGTGCCGAGCCGCTGCCCAAGACGCCGGTCGGCAAGGTGCTGCGGCGGGAGTTGAAGTAGGCGTTCCATCGCCCATTCAGTTCGTCATCCTGGCCGCAGCGAAGCGGAGAGCCGGGACCCAGGAGCCGACGCATTGCCTGTGGCCCCTGGGTCCCGGGTCTACGGCCCGCTTCGCGGTCCTCCACCCGGGATGACGTGGATTTCTAGCTTGTCGAAGGACGAGGATCACGCGCCATGCCGGCCGTCCGCGTCAGCACCACCCCGAACACCGCCGCCAGCGGGAACATCAGCACGCCGTAGACGGCGGCCGGCAGGCTCATTTCAGGGCGCTGCAATACCGACTGGGCGACGACAATGGCGAGGGCGGCGTTGTGCAGCCCCACCTCGAAGGCGCTGGCGATCGCCTGCTCGCGGGCTACGTTCAGCAGGCGTGGAACCACGAAGCCCACCGTCAGGCTGAGCAGGCAGAAGACGACGGTGACGCCGGCCAGCCCCACCACCTCGTCCTTCAGGGTCGCCAGGTTCGCCGCGACGGCCGCGCCGATCAGCAAGGTGAGGAAGGCCACCGACACCACCCGCACGGGCCGGTCCATGGCGTCGGCGAAGCCCGGGCGCAGATGGCGCACCAGCATGCCCAGGGCCACCGGCCCCAGCACCACCATGAACACCTCGACGGTCTTGGAGAACCGCAGGCCGACGCTGAGCTCGCCGGGCTGGAACCAGGCGACCGACAGGTTGACGACGATCGGCAGGGTGAGGACGGCCAGGACCGAGTTGATCGCCGTCAGGCTTATGTTCAGCGCCACGTCGCCGCGGAAAAGGTGGCTGTAGAGATTGGCCGCCGTGCCGCCCGGCGACGCCGCCAGCAGCATCAGCCCGACCGCCGTCTCGGGCGGCAGGCGAAACAGCAGGGCCAGGCCAAAGCCCATCACCGGCAGCACCAGCAGCTGGCAGGCCAGGGCGACGACCGCGGCGCGCGGCCGGCGACCTACGCGGGCGAAGTCGGCGGGGGTGAGGCTCAGGCCCAGGCCGAACATGATCAGGCCCAGGGCGGCCGGCAGGGCCACCGTGGTCAGCGGCGAGGCCAGCGCGTCGGCGCCCATGGCTCAGACCGCCCCGGCCAGGGCGCGGCCGGCGGCCAGGCCAGAGAAGATGCAGCCGCCCAGGAAGGTGCCCTCCAGGGCGTTGTAGCCGTGCAGCCCGCCGCCGCCGAAGCCCGAGGCTTCGCCGGCCGCGTAGAGCCCCTCCAGCACCTGGCCGTCGGGCGTCAGCACCCGGCCCGCGAGATCGGTCTGTAGTCCGCCCAGCGACTTGCGAGTCAGCACGTGCAGCTTGACCCCGATCAGCGGTCCGGCGGCCGGATCGAGGATCCGGTGCGGCGTCGCCGTGCGGGCCAGCCGGTCGCCGAGGGACCGGCGGCTGTTATGGATGCCCATCACCTGCAGGTCCTTGGCGAAGGGGTTGCTCATCTGGGCGTCGCGATCCTCGATCTGGCGGCGGATCAGGGCCGGATCGAGCAGGGGCGCGGCGGTCAGGGCGTTCATCTTGCCGACCAGGTCCTCGAGGTTGGCCGAGACCACGAAGTCGGCGCCGTTGCGCTTGAAGGCGTCGACCTCCGGCGGCGCGCCCTTGCCCAGGCGCGACTTCAGCAGCGACAGGCGGCGGCGATTGGTGATGTCGCCGTTCTGCTCGGAGCCGGAGAGGGCGAACTCCTTCTCCAGGATCTTCTGGCTGACGATGAACCAGGAGTGATCGTGCTCGACCAGGTCCGGCGTCGTGCGCAGATAGCGCAGGGTGGCGATGGTGTCGTAGCCGGGCAGGGCGGGGAAGGGCAGGCGCCGCCCCAGCGCGTCGAACCACATCGACGAAGGGCCCGGCAGGATCCGGATCGCATGCCTGGGCCAGATCGGTTTCCAGTTCTGGACGCCCTCGACGTAGTGCCACATGCGGTCGCGGTTCACGAGGCGCGCGCCGGCGCCGGCGGCGATGTCGAGCATGCGTCCGTCCACGTAGGCGGGCACGCCCGTGATCATGCTCGTGGGCGGCGCGCCCAGGCGTTCGGGCCAGTAGCGGCGGACCAGGTCGTGGTTGCCGCCGATGCCGCCGGTGGCCAGGACGACCGCGCCGGCCTTCAGCGTGAAGTCGCCGACGACCTGGCGACTGGACGGCGCCCCGCGCGGCGCGTCGTCGGCCGCCAGAACACTGCCCGAGACGCCGGTCACCCGGCCGCCTTCGACGACCAGGGCGTCCACGCGACGACGGTGATGGAAGGTCAGCAGCCCTCGTCCGGCGGCCTGGCGGGCGCGATCGGCGAACGGCTCGGAAACCCCGGTGCCGGTGCCCCAGGCCACATGGAAGCGGGGAACCGAATTGCCGTGCCCCAGGGCCTGGCCGGCGCCGCGCTCGGCCCAGCCGACCATGGGGGTCAGCGTGATCCCGTGCCGCCGTAGCCAGTCGCGCTTGCCGCCGGCGGCGAACTCGACATAGGCGCGCCCCCAGCGGATCGCCCATTCGTCTTCGGGGAGAGCGCCGTCCAGCCGGTCCCAGTCGGCGCTGCCGAGCCAGTCGCGCCAGGCCAGGTCGAGGCTGTCGCGGATGCCCAGGCGTCGCTGTTCGGGCGAGTTCACCAGGAATAGCCCGCCGAACGACCAGAACGCCTGGCCGCCCAGGTTGGCGGCGTTCTCCTGGTCGACCAGCGCCACGCGCTTGCCCGCCTGAGTGAGTTCGTTGGCGGCCACCAGGCCGGCCAGCCCGCCCCCGACGACGATGACGTCAGCGTCCATTCCTTGCCCTCCCGTGCTGCGCGGACATTGGCCGTTTTTACAGCGATGTAAATATTAATTCGGCGTCACGGAGCGTCCCTAGGTAGCCGTACGGAGCTTACGTCAGGGAACTGAACATCGGTGTAAGTAATGTATTGACATGCGAGTGAATAGGTAGATCGTACAACCCAACCGTCGGCCGAGCCGCCAATGCCGTCGGAGATTGATTTGGGGCGGGGGAAACGTTCATCGGCCTGGACGGAGAGCTGGGTCGAGGTAGGGGAGGATAGGGCATGGCTTCATCAGCCCGCGCTCGCGCGCGTCTGGCTGTCACTGCGTCGATTTTCGCGCTCGCCGCCGGGGCGGGCCAGGCCTTCGCGCAGGAAGTGACGCAAGTCGAGGACATCATCGTCACGGCCCAGAAGCGTTCGGAATCGATCCAGGACGTGCCGATCGCCGTGTCGGCGCTGTCGTCGGAGAGCCTGAACGAGCTGAAGATCGAGGGCGGTTCGGAACTGATGCGGGCCGTGCCCAACGTGTCGTTCTCGAAGGCCAACTTCAGCATGTACAACTTCTCGATCCGCGGGGTCGGGACCAAGGCGATCTCGGCCAGCAGCGACCCCGCCGTCGCCGTCAGCTTCAACTCCACGCCGCTGATCCGCAACCGCCTGTTCGAGCAGGAGTACCTGGACGTGCAGCGCGTGGAAGTGCTGCGCGGGCCGCAGGGCACCCTCTACGGCCGCAACGCCACCGGCGGCGTCGTCAACATGATCCCGAACCTGCCGGGCCGGGATTTCGAAGGCTTCATCAAGGGCGAGGTCGGCAACTACGACAGCCGCCGCATGCAGGCCGTGGTCAACGTGCCCGTGGGCGAGACCTTCGCCCTGCGCCTGGCCGGCTCGGCCACCCAGCGCGACGGCTTCGACTACAACAGCTTCAACGACACCAAGGTCAACAACCGCGATCTGTGGTCGACCCGCCTGTCGGCGGCCTGGGAGCCGACCAGCCGCTTCCGCACCAACTTCATCTGGGAGCACTTCGAGGAAGACGACCAGCGCTCGCGCACGGGCAAGCAGTTGTGCACCAACGACCCGGGCCCCACCCAGGTCGGCAACGTGAACGTCACCTCGCAGATCGTCCGCAATCGTCTGAGCCAGGGCTGCCTGCCCGGATCGCTCTATGACGACGCCGCCTATGGCGTGCCCAACGGCGGGGCCTTCGCCCACGTCTTCCTCGCCTCGATCAGCTATGGGCGCAATGCTCTGGGTCAAAGCGTGAGCGCCGTGCCGCTGGGCACCGATCCCTATGCGGGCCTGACCCAGTCGCGCGACCTGCGCGAGATCGCCACCAGCTACGATCCGATCTTCCGGGTGAAGAACGACGTCTTCCAGTTCAACATGGAATTCGACCTTAGCGACAATCTGAAGCTCATCTCGCAGACGGCCTACGCCAAGGACGACTACTACTCGTCGCAGGACTACAATCGCTTCGTCTCGAACCCGATCTTCAGTAACTCGGACGGCCTGTTCAACCTGTTGAACCAACCCTACGTGAACACGAACACCCCTACGCCGGGCGGCTATTACACCGACCCACAACTGGGGCGTTCCAACCGCATGGTTTCGGCCGACCTGTCGCGTTCCGATAACCGGCAATGGACCCAGGAACTGCGCCTGCAGTCGAGCTACGAAGGCCGGTTCAACTTCAGTCTCGGCGCCAACTACATCGATTTCAAGTCGAATGACGATTACTTCGTCTTCAACAACCTGTTCACGTTCCTGGCCGAGTACTATTACAACTTCGTACCCCTTCAGCCGATCAACATCCTTCGCCCGACGCAGGCCTGTACGCCGCAGACGACGAAGGAATGCATCTATGTGGATCCCACGCCGCTGAACCAGCTGGCGGGCGACGGCCACAACTACTTCCGCAGCAAGAACCAGATCCACACCCGCTCCTGGGGCGTGTTCGGCGAGGTCTATTACGACCTGACGCCTACCTGGCGCGTGACGGCGGGCCTGCGCTACACCGATGACCGCAAGGTCAGCACGCCCTATCCGAGCCAGTTGCTGCTGGGCGCCGACCGGGGCAATCCGGGCCCGCTTTCCGGCGGCTATGTCAGCCGCGGCTATCCGGCCCTGCCGGACATCGACCAGCAGTGGGACGCCCTGACCGGCCGCCTGGTGGTCGACTGGAAGCCGACCGTCAGCTTCACCGACGAGACCATGGTCTATGGCTCGTTCTCGCGCGGCTACAAGGGCGGCGGCGCCAACCCGCCGCGGGTCGACATCAACCCGGCTGTCATCCAGTACCAGCCCCTGGCCGAGACCTTCGAGCCGGAATACGTCAACGCCTTCGAGATCGGGGCCAAGAACACCCTGGCCGGCGGCAAGCTGCGCCTGAACGCGACGGGCTTCTATTACGACTACAAGGACTATCAGGTCTCGCAGATCGTCGACCGGATCTCGCTGAACGAGAACTTCGACTCCCGCACCTGGGGCCTGGAGTTCGAGGCGGTGTTCAAGCCCACCCGCGATTTCCGGATCGACGCCAATCTGGGCTACCTGAACACCAAGATCGGCAAGGGCGAGAAGTCCATCGACGTGATGGACCGCACCCAGGGCAACGCCGACTGGACCGTCCTGCGACCCTGGCTGCAGGTGCCGTCCAACTGCATCGCCCCGACCCGGCATGTGCAGAGGATCCTGTCCAGCGGGCGGACGCCCGAGCAGATGACGCTGGGCCTGCAGGGCCTGTGCGGCGGCTCGCTGCGCACGGGTTCGTTCAATCCGCAGTTTCCCTCGAGCGTGCCGCTTTGGAGCCCGGCGCTCTTTGGCTTCACCTATGACCCGCTAACCGAAGCGCCCAATGGCGGCCGCGGCTTCGATGCCGACCTGAGCGGCAACGAACTGCCCAACGCGCCGAACTGGACCGCCAATATCGGCGCCCAATACACCTTCCATCGCGACGACTGGGCCCTGACTCTGCGCGGCGATTACTACTATCAGGGCGAAAGCTACGCCCGGGTCTACAACACCACCTACGACCGCCTGAAGTCGTGGGACAACGTCAATATTTCGGCGACGCTGGAGCGTCCGGCCGACGGCCTCGTCATCCAGGCCTATGTCAAGAACCTGTTCGACAAGACGCCGATCACCGACGCTTTCACCAACAGCGACGACACGGGCCTGACCACCAACGTCTTCACGCTGGACCCGCGCCTCGTCGCGGTCAGTGTCTCCAAGCGCTTCTAGCGCGCGATCTCGGTGACTCGCCGCCTCGGGAAACCGGGGCGGCGACCTTTTCGGCGCCTCCCCGCGGGATGCGTCGCGAGACGTTGTCTCTATGATATAAGTGTTTGAATTTTATGTATTTTTTGGTTTGACTCCTTACACGATTGATAGTTGCATGTGGCTCGACCTCCAATGAGAGGTTGAAGAAAATAAACGTAGGAGGAGACGTCATGTTGAAGAGCGCTTCTGTTCTCGCCGCCGCCGTTCTGGCCGCCGCCGGCTTCGCCGCCGCTGGCTCCGCCTCGGCCGCCACGATCACCCCGGCCGGCACGGGCTTCACCCTCAGCGGCGACCTGACCATGAGCCAGTCGACCGAGGTCGAATGCGCCGTGACCCTGACCGGCACGACCGCTTCCGACGGTGGCAGCGCCTCGATCACGGGCGGTTCTTTCGCCGCCGGCGACTGGCAGTGCGGCTGGCTGGTGACGCCGAGCAGCTTCCCGTGGAGCGTCTCGCTCAACGGCGGCTCGTCGATCACCATCAGCGGCATCGGCGCCAACTCGATCCTGGGCAACTGCGCGGGCTCGATCACCACCAACTGGAGCGGCGGCGTGACCTTCGCCGGCGCCACTATCCCGGGCTCGCCGAGCACCTGCTCGATCACCGGCACCCTGACCAGCAGCCCCTCGCTGACGGTCTCGTAAAAGGGCCGGGGCTGGATCCATATCCTTTCCCCTCGTCTTGGCCGGGGGCCCCTCGGGGCTCCCGGCTTTCCTTTTTTCAGCGCTCTTCGAGGCCGCGCCGACGGCCGCCGCCCGGGCGGTCCCAAGGCGATCGCCTCCTGGGAGGCCTTCCATGTTGAAGCGTGCATCCATCGCGGCCGCCGCGGCCCTGGCCATGGCCACGCCCGCCTTCGCCCAGACCTTCTCGCCGGCGGGCGCCAGCTTCACGATGAGCGGCTATCTGTCGGCCAGCGACGTCGAGACCGTCAACTGCGCGACCACGCTCTACGGGGTGGTGTCGGCGGACGGAACCTCGGCCACGATCACCGGCGGCTTTTTCGCGCCCGGCAGCGGCCCGACCAGCGGCAAATGCGGCGTGATCTTCCACCCCAACGATTTCCCATGGACGCTGCAGCCCGCATCCTCCTCGACGGTGAACCTGCTTGGCATCGGCATGGGATATTTCCTGGGCCACTGCTCGGGTTCGATCTTCGGCGCGTCGTGGACGAACGGCCCGCCTGGCGCGGGCGCGGCGACCATCACGCCCGTGATGATCTCGGGCGCCTATGGCGGCTGCCTGGTGCACGGCGCGCTCGCGACCAGCCCCTCGCTGACGATCACCCCTCCCTGACGATCGGCCGGGCCCGCCGCGGCTTCGACGCTTGACGTCGGGGCGCGTCCGACAGACCGTCCGCGGACGAAGCGGGCAGGGAGCCCTTCGGATGGGGATTGGTCATGGCGTCGATGAAGCACCGAACCTGGACCGCGACCGCGCGGCTCGGCCTGGCGGGACTGGTGCTGGCGGTCATGGCCGCCCCTGCCGGCGCCCAGGCGCCGCCGGTCACCGACGGCATCTATGGCGTCTGGCGCAATCCCAAGGACAGCGTCCATGTGGAGATCAAGCCGTGCGGGCCGGAGGTCTGCGGTTACGTCGTCTGGGCCAATGACGAGGCCCGCACCGACGCGCGCAGGGGCTCCGGCGGCGAACTGCTGGGGCGTCAGCTGCTGAGGGACTTCACGCCCGGGGACAAGGGCGAGTGGCGCGGCAAGGTCTTCGCGCCGGACGTCAACATGACGTTCTCGGGTCGGGTGCTGGTTCTGGACGCCGGCAAGCTGCGAGCCAAGGGCTGCGTGCTGGGCAACTTCCTCTGCAAGACCCAGGTCTGGACCCGCGTCGCCTGAGGCGACGCGGGGAGACGGTATTGATCAGGCGCCGGCCTTGGCCTTGGCGCGCAAGCGGCGGCGGCGATCCAGGCTGAGGGCGATCAGGGTCGCCACGGCGCCCGAGGCCAGGTAGAGGCCGATGGCCGGCAAGCCCCAGAAGCTGGCCAGGGCCAGGGCGGCCAGGGGCGCGAAACCGGCGCCGACCAGCCACGACAGGTCGGAGACCACGGCCGAGCCGGTGTAGCGGTAGTGGCGCAGGAAGCCCGAGCTGACCGCGCCGGAGGCCTGGCCGAACGACAGGCCCAGGATCGCGAAACCCGCCACCACGTAGATCGTCTGGCCCACGCTGCCGGCGTCGAGCAGCCAGGGCGCGGCCAGGCTGAAGATGCCGATCAGCACCGCCGACAGGGCCAGCTGGTTCTGGCGGCTGATGCGGTCGGCGATCCAGCCCGAGACCATGATGCCCACCACGCCCACGAGGGCGCCGGCCAGTTCGATCCGCAGGAAGTTCAGCGCCTCGCCGCCGTCGTCGTGCAGGCTGACCCACGACAGCGGGAAGACGGTGACCAGGTGGAACATGGCGAAGGTGGCCAGCGGCGCGAAGGCGCCGATCAGCACGTTGCCGCCCTGGGCCTTCAGCAGGCTGGTGATTGGCACGGGGCTGAGCTGGCCCTTCTCGAACAGCTTGCCGAACTCCTCGGTGGCGACGATGCGCAGGCGGGCGAACAGGGCCACGACGTTGATGGCGAAGGCCGCGAAGAACGGATAGCGCCAGCCCCAGTCGAGGAAGTCGGCCGAGCCCAGGCTGGCGACGAAGTAGGCGAAGAGGCCGCTGGCCAGCATGAAGCCGAAGGGCGCGCCCAACTGCGGGATCATGGCGTACCAGCCGCGCTTCTTTTCGGGCGCGTTCAGCGCCAGCAGCGAGGCCATGCCGTCCCAGGCGCCGGCCAGCGCCAGGCCCTGGCCGATGCGGAAGGCCGCCAGCGCCCAGATGGCCAGCGGACCGGCCACGGCGTAGCCCGGCAGGAAGCTGATGGCCGCGGTCGAGCCGCCGAGCAGGAAGAGGGCGATGGTCAGCTTCACGCCGCGACCGTAGTTGCGGTCGATGGCCCCGAAGATCGCCGAGCCGATCGGTCGGGCCACGAAGGCCAGCGAGAAGATGGCGAAGGAGCACAGCACCCCCGTCAATCGGTCGACAAAGGGGAAGAAGAGCTGCGGGAACACCAGCACCGAAGCGATGGCGTAGACGAAAAAGTCGAAGAATTCCGAGGTCCGCCCGATGATCACGCCGATGGCGATCTCGCCGGGGCGGACACCCTTGTGATCGGCATGCAATCGCCGTGCGTCGCGCTCTAGGCCCGATGACGTCGGAATTGCGAAATCCTGGTTCATGCAGCTACGCGCCTTGTTCCTGTTGTTTTCGTCCCAAACTCTTTTCAAGCCGCCTTTTCGACGGTCTTGAGTCCGAGCATGAGACCAACTGCCCCTTTCTGGCAAACGTCTTGAGGCCTCTTCGGCTCCGCTCGGAGAACACGGCTTCGTGTGCTAAGGCTGCCCCTAGGACAAATGGTCCAATGTCACGCACTGGCGGACTGGCTTAACGGCGCCGCCAACGTCCGTAGTCCAGGTCCCTCATGACACCGAGTTCCTTTAAGAAGCTCGCCCTGTTGCCCGTGCTGCTCCTGCTGAGCGGCTGCGACTGGGTGGTGATGAATCCGTCGGGTGATATCGCCGCGCAGCAGCGCGACCTGATCATCCTGTCCACCGTGCTGATGCTGATCATCATCGTGCCGGTGATCTTCCTCACCCTGTTCTTCGCCTGGAAGTACCGGCAGTCGAACAAGGCGGCCAAGTACGATCCCGACTGGCACCACTCGACCAAGCTCGAGATCGTGATCTGGGCCGCCCCGCTGGTGATCATCATGATCCTGGGCGCGGTGACCTGGACCAGCACCCACCTGCTGGACCCGTACCGTCCGCTCGACCGCCTGGCGCCGGGCCGCTCGGCCGAAGGCGTCAAGCCGCTGAAGGTGCAGGTCGTCGCCCTGGACTGGAAGTGGATGTTCATCTACCCCGAGCTCGGCATCGCCACGGTCAACGAACTGGCCGCGCCGGTCGACACCCCGATCGACTTCGACCTGACCGCCTCGTCGGTGATGAACTCGTTCTACGTGCCCGCCCTGGCCGGCCAGATCTACGCCATGCCGGGCATGCGCACCAAGCTGCACGCCGTGATCAACAAGCCGGGCGTCTATGACGGCTTCTCGGCCAACTACAGCGGCGAGGGCTTCTCGCACATGCGCTTCAAGTTCCACGGCATGAGCAACGCGGAATTCCAGAAGTGGGCTGAAGACGTCCGCAAGAGCAACGACCGCCTCGACGGGACCCGCTACCTGGTGCTCGAGAAGCCCAGCGAGAAGGTTCCGCCCCAGCGCTTCGCCTCGGTCGAGGCCGGCCTGTTCGACAAGGCGGTCAACCGCTGCGTCGAGCCGGGCAAGATGTGCCAGCACGACATGATGGCCATCGACAAGTCGGGCGGCCTGGGCATGGAGGGCGTCTACAACGTCACCACGCTCGAATACGACAAGCGGACCCGGCGCGGGGAGGGCGGCATCCGCTCGTTCATCGCCGCGCTCTGCGCCCCCAAGTCCGCGCCCGCCGAAGCGCGCTGATCAAGCCTAGAGATCATTCATGTCCCCGGACCTCGTAAAAACGATCTTCGGCCGTCTCACATGGGACGCCATTCCCCTTCACGAACCGATCCTGATCGGCACGTTCGCCATGGTCGCCCTGGGGGGGATCACCGTCCTGGCCGCCCTGACCTACTTCAAGGTCTGGGGCTACCTGTGGCGTGAGTGGCTGACCAGCGTCGACCACAAGAAGATCGGGGTGATGTACATCATCCTGGCCATCATCATGCTGCTGCGCGGCTTCGCCGACGCCCTGATGATGCGCGCCCAGCAGGCCATCGCCTTCGGCGACGCGGCCGGCTACCTGCCGCCGCACCACTACGACCAGGTCTTCACCGCCCACGGCGTGATCATGATCTTCTTCGTGGCGATGCCGCTGATCACCGGCCTGATGAACCTCGTCGTGCCGCTGCAGATCGGCGCCCGCGACGTGGCCTTCCCGTTCCTGAACAATTTCAGCTTCTGGATGACGGTCGGCGGCGCGATCACGGTGATGCTGTCGCTGTTCGTCGGCGAGTTCGCCCGCACCGGCTGGCTGGCCTATCCGCCGCTCTCGGGATTGGCGTACAGTCCAGACGTAGGGGTCGATTACTACATCTGGTCACTGCAGATCGCGGGCGTCGGCACCACCCTGTCGGGCATCAACCTGATCGTCACGATCGTGAAGATGCGCGCCCCGGGCATGAGCCTGATGAAGATGCCGGTGTTCACCTGGACCTCGCTGTGCAGCAACGTCCTGATCGTCGCCAGCTTCCCGATCCTGACCGCCGTCCTGGCCCTGCTGTCGTCTGACCGCTACCTCGGCACCAACTTCTTCACGAACGACTTCGGCGGCAACCCGATGATGTACGTGAACCTCATCTGGATCTGGGGTCACCCCGAGGTCTACATCCTGGTGCTGCCGGCCTTCGGCGTGTTCTCGGAAGTCGTCTCGACCTTCTGCAGCAAGCGCCTGTTCGGCTACAGCTCGATGGTCTACGCCACGGTCGTCATCACGATCCTGTCGTACATCGTGTGGCTGCACCACTTCTTCACCATGGGCTCGGGCGCCAGCGTGAACTCGTTCTTCGGGATCACGACCATGATCATCTCGATCCCGACAGGGGCGAAGATCTTCAACTGGCTGTTCACGATGTACCGCGGCCGCATCCGCTTCGAAGTGCCGATGATGTGGACCGTCGGCTTCATGGTCACCTTCGTCATCGGCGGCATGACCGGCGTCCTGCTGGCCGTCCCGCCCGCCGACTTCGTCCTGCACAACTCGCTGTTCCTGATCGCCCACTTCCACAACGTGATCATCGGCGGCGTGGTGTTCGGCATGTTCGCCGGCATCGTTTACTGGTTCCCGAAAGCCTTCGGCTTCAAGCTGGATCCGTTCTGGGGCAAGCTGTCGTTCTGGTTCTGGCAGATCGGCTTCTTCTTCGCCTTCATGCCGCTCTACGTGCTGGGCCTGATGGGCGTGACCCGTCGCGTCAGCCACTTCGAAGACCACAGCCTGCAGATCTGGTTCGTGATCTCGGCCTTCGGCGCCGTGCTGATCCTGTTCGGCATCATCTCGTTCGTGATGCAGATGGTCGTCGGCTTCATGAAGCGCGAGCAGTACGCCGACAAGACGGGCGACCCCTGGGGCGGCCGTACGCTGGAGTGGTCGACCTCGTCGCCGCCGCCGGCCTACAACTTCGCGTTCACGCCCGTCGTCCACGAGATCGACGCCTGGCACGACATGAAGCAGCGCGGCTATGTCCGCCCGACGACCGGGTTCATCCCGATCCACATGCCGAAGAACACTGGCGCGGGCGTCGTCCTGGCCGGGATCTCGGTGGTCGTCGGCTTCGCGATGATCTGGCAGATCTGGTGGCTGGCGGTGATCTCGTTCGTGGCCCTCGTGGCCTCGGCGATCATCCACACCTTCAACTTCAAGCGTGACTACTACATTCCGGCCGAGGAGGTCGTCCGTGTCGAGGACGCCCGTACCGAAGCCCTGCGGAGCCTCGCGTAACCCATGGCCCACGCCCAAGCCCTGACCGAAGCGGACAAGGACCGCTTCTACCTCACCGAGGACCACCATCCGGAGAACGGGACCCTGCTGGGGTTCTGGATCTACCTGATGAGCGACTGCCTGATCTTCGCGGTCCTCTTCGCCTGTTACGCCGTGCTCGGCCGCAACTACGCGGCCGGCCCCTCGGGGGCGGATCTGTTCGATCTGCCCATCGTGGCGGTCAACACCGCGCTACTGCTGTTCTCGTCGATCACCTACGGCTTCGCCATGATCTCGGCCCAGGCCAAGAAGGTGAAGCCGACCCTGGCCTGGCTGGCCGTGACCGGTCTGCTGGGTCTCGGGTTCCTGTCGCTGGAACTGTACGAGTTCAACCACCTCATCCATGAGGGCGCCGGTCCGCAGCGCAGCGCGTTCCTGTCGTCGTTCTTCGTGCTGGTCGGCACCCACGGCCTGCACGTGACCTTCGGCACCATCTGGCTGGTCACTCTGATGGTCCAGGTCGCCAAGCGCGGCCTCGGCGTCGAGATGAAGCGTCGCCTGATGTGCCTGTCGATGTTCTGGCACTTCCTCGACGTCATCTGGATCGGCGTCTTCTCGTTCGTCTACCTGCTCGGAGTCCTGAAATGAGCGCGGCCAGCCACGACGCGCACCACGCGCATGAGCACAATGACCATGGGCATGGCCACGATGAAGGCGGCGCCCACGGTTCGCTGAAGGACTATGTGATCGGCTTCGTGCTGGCGGTGATCCTCACCGCCATCCCGTTCTGGCTGGTCATGGCCGACGTGCTGCCCAGCCACCAGATGACCGCCGTGGCGGTCATGGGCCTGGCCGCCATCCAGGTCATCGTCCACATGATCTACTTCCTGCACATGAACTCGCGTTCGGAAGGCGGCTGGACCATGCTGGCCCTGGTGTTCACCCTGATCGTGGTGGTCGTCACGCTGGCCGGTTCGCTGTGGGTGATGCACAACCTCGACACCCACATGATGGCCCCGATGCCGCACGACATGCGGGAAGTTCCGTGACGAAGTCCGGCGGCCGAGCCGCCCGGACGATCGCCCTGGTCGGGCTCTGCCTGGCCTTCACGGCGATCTTCCTGGCGCTCGGCGGCTGGCAGGTCCAGCGCAGGGCCTGGAAGCTCGACCTGATCGCCCGGGTCGAGCAGCGCATCCACGCAGAGCCCGCCCCGCCGCCTGGTCCAGGCCGCTGGGCGGGCATCTCCCAGGCCAGCGACGGCTATCGCCGCCTGCGCCTGACCGGGCGCTTCGCCCACGACCGCGAGACCCTGGTCCAGGCCGTGACGACCGAAGGCCCCGGATTCTGGGTCATGACACCCCTCCATACCGACCAGGGTTTCGACGTCCTGGTCAATCGCGGCTTCGTCCCGGCCGAGCGCCGCGCGCCGGGCGCGCGCCTGGCCGCCCAGGTCGAAGGTGCGGTCACTGTCGTCGGCCTGCTGCGCCAGACCGAGCCGCGCGGCGGCTTCCTGCGCAGCAACACGCCCGCCGAGAACCGCTGGTACTCGCGCGACGTCGCGGCGATCGGGCAGGCGAGGGGGCTTTCGAACCTGGCGCCCTATTTCGTCGACGCCGACGCCACGCCCAATCCCGGCGGCTGGCCCATCGGCGGCCTGACCGTGGTGAAGTTCGCCAACAGCCACCTCGTCTACATGCTCACCTGGTTCGGGCTGGCGCTGCTGACCGGCGGGGCGGCCGTCTATGTTCTGCTCGACGCGCGCCGGAACCGGGTTAAAGAGACCCCATGACGCCGACCGCCCGCATCCTGATCGCCGGCATGTCGGGCTGGCTTTCGGGGGCGCGGGCCGCGGACAACGCGGCGGGCCCGGCCGACGCCATCGCCCGCCAGAACATGCTGCAGCTGATCCACCTGCGCTGGATCGCCGTGGTCGGCCAGGTGGTCACGATCCTGGCGGTGCATTTCAGCCTGGGCTTCCACCTGCCGCTGGCGGCGATGATGCTGGTGCTGGCGGCGCTGGTGGTGCTGAACCTGTTCAGCCTGCTGCGCCTGAAGAGCGCCAGGCCGATCGGCCCCTACGACCTCTTCCTGGCCCTGGCGCTGGACTCCCTGGCCCTGACGGCCCAGCTCTATTTCAGCGGCGGGGCGACCAACCCGTTCACGACCCTGTACCTGCTGCACGTGATCCTCGGCGTGGTGCTGCTCGAGGTCTGGGCGACCTGGGCGATCGTGTTCCTGACCAGCTTCTGCTTCCTGCTGCTGGTGGCCGCCAACCGCCCGGTGATCGCCACCGGCCTCAGCGACCAGGCGTTCTTCGGCCTGTTCATCATGGGGATGATGATGGGCGTGGTGCTGGACGCGGTGCTGCTGGTGACCTTCGTCTCGCGCATCAACAGCAACCTGCGCCGCCACGACGCTCACCTGGCCGAACTGCGCCAGCGGGCGGCCGAGGAGACCCATATCGTCCGCATGGGCCTTCTGGCCTCGGGCGCCGCGCACGAGCTGGGCACGCCGCTGGCGACGCTGGACGTCATCCTGGGCGACTGGCGGCGCATGAAGGTGTTCGCCAAGCACCCGGAGCTGGCCCAGGAGCTCGAGGACATGCGCGGCGAGGTCAAGCGCTGCAAGGACATCGTCACCGGCGTCCTGCTGTCGGCCGGCGAAGCGCGCAGCGGCGAGGTGCGCGCCAGCACCCTGCGGGCCTTCCTCGACGAGGTGGTCGACGAGTGGCGCGCCACCCGCGACGGCGAGGTGCTGACCTATGCGCCGGACCTTTCCGGCGTCGTGCCGATCGTCGCGGAATCCACGCTCAAGCAGGTGATCCACAACGTGCTCGACAACGCGCGCGACGCCTCGCCCCACGCGGTGCGGATGAGCGCGCACGTCGCCGACGGCTGGATCGTCGTCACGGTCGAGGACCAGGGGCCGGGCTTCACGGCCGAGACCCTGGAGAACCTCGGCACGCCCTACAATTCGACCAAGGGCAGGGCAGGGGGCGGCCTGGGCCTCTTCCTGGTGGTCAACGTGCTGCGCAAGCTGGGCGGGGAGGTCGTCGCGGCCAACCGTCCCGAGGGCGGCGCGCGCGTGGTCCTCAGCCTGCCCCTGGCGTCGCTGCAGATCGGGAGGCGTCATGCCCGCTGAACGCAAGCTGATCATCGTCGAGGACGACGAGAAGTTCGCCGCCACGCTCAAGAAGTCGTTCGAGCGCCGGGGTTACCAGGTGGTGCACGTGCATGGCCTTGACGAGGCCCTGGTGGCGCTGGAGACCTTCACGCCGCGCTACGCCGTGGTCGACCTGAAGCTGGCCGGCGAGTCTGGCCTGGCCTGCGTTCAGGCGCTGATCGCGCGCGACCCGGAGATGCTGATCGTGGTGCTGACCGGCTTCGCCAGCATCGCCACGGCCGTCGAGGCCATCAAGCTGGGCGCCTGCCACTACCTGGCCAAGCCCTCGAACACCGACGACATCGAAGCCGCCTTCCACAAGCGCGAGGGCGACGCCGGCGCGGTGATCGGCGAGCGCGCCACCTCGATCAAGAACCTGGAATGGGAGCGGATCCACCAGACCCTGGTCGAGACCGACTTCAACATCTCCGAGACCGCCCGGCGGCTGGGCATGCACCGCCGCACCCTGGCGCGGAAGCTGGAGAAGCGCCGGATCACGTAAGGCCACAATACGGCCCCGCTTTTATTTACAACGAAGTGCATAAGAGGCTTGCAACTCGCGGCTGTGATGCGGCTGGATGCGCTCGATGTATTGGCTGCTTCTCATGTCCGCCTTGCCTGCCGACGCGCCGCAGGCCGCCGCCGCGGCAAGCGCCGCGGTCGAGGAGGGCGACGACGCGGCCGTCCGGCTGTCCGGCGTCGAGGTGCAGGCTAGGCGTGGCGCGGCCAAGACGCCGCCCGAGACCGAACTCTCCCCCGACGACATCGAGGCCCTCGGCGCCTACGACATAGGCGAGGCGCTGGACCGCATCAGCTCGGCCTACGGCATGACCGACCCGCCCGTGGTGATCGTCAACGGCCGCCGGGTGCAGAACGCCGGCGACTACATGACCTTTCCGCCCGACGCCCTTTCGCGGGTGGAGCTGTTGCCGGAGCAGGCCGCGGGGCTCTATGGCGCCGATCCGGGCCGCCGGGTGGTCAACATCGTCCTCAAGCGCAAGTTCCAGAGTCGCGACGGCCAGGCGGTGCTGGCCCGTCCGACGGCCGGGGGGCGCTCGACGCTGATGCTCGACGCCCGCCGCTCCGCGATCGCCAACGAGAACACCAGCCAGTTGGGCGGCCGGCTTACCCAGAACACCTCGCTGCGCGCCGACGAGCGCCCAGACTATCTGCGCGACCATCCCGACGCGCGGGGCGCCACGCTCAAGCCCGAGAGCACATCGGTGACGGCCAACATGTCGGTCAACCGCCGGCTGGGAGAGTGGCAGGGCGCGTTCAGCGCCAGCGCCCGGGCCCAGCGCGACGACTCCGTCTCGCGGCGCGAGGACGCGTTGGCCCGCCTGCGGGGCCAACAGCGCGGCCTCACCGTGAGCGCCGGCGCCAACGGCGAGCTCAAGGGCTGGTCGGTTCGGGCCGGCCTGGACGGTCAGCTCTCCCGGGGCAGCCAGGAAGGACTGACCGATCTGAAGTCGGACAACCGGATCATCGCCCTCAACCTGTCGGCCGACCGCCCCCTTCTGACCCTGCCCGCCGGTCGGCTGACGATGGACCTCGGCGGCCGCGTCTCGCGCGCCAGTTCCTCCTCCACCCTCGCTGGAACGACCACCGAGCGCACGGTCGACAGCGCCGACGTGCGCGGCGGATTGTCGATCCCTCTGCTGCGCGCCCCGCAGGCGGGCGAGGAGGTCGGTCCGGTCAATCTTGGCAGCGCCTCCCTGAACCTCAGCGGCAGCCTGCGCCGGCAGACCGGGTCAGGCGGGGGAGGGGGTGTGACCGGCGCCCTGTCGTGGGCGCCGGTCAAGGTCTTGAGGCTGAACGGCTCCTGGGCGCGGTCCTACGACGCGCCGTCAGACCAGCAACTGTTCGACGCGCCCTTCTACGGCGAGCCCGTCGTGGTGTTCGATTTCGTCACCGGTCAATCCGTCGAGGTCCTGCCGCTCTACGGCGGCAATCCCGCCCTGAAGGGACAGACCACCGAGCGGATCGCCGTGAGCCTCACGGTCGGCCCGGTCACGCCCTGGCGTCTGGCGGGGAACGTCAACTACCGCACCTCCGACAGCCGCGACGGCATCGGCGGCCTGCCGGCCGTGACCCCGACGCTGGAGGCGGCCTTTCCCGAACGGTTCCAGCGGGACGCCGATGGGCGACTGATCGGCATCGACCAGCGCTCGATAAACCTGCTCTCATCGCGATCGGACACCCTGGCGTCGGGCCTGACCTTCAATCTTCCTTTCGGCGGCAAGACGGCGTCGCCGGCCGCCACGACTCTCAGGGCGTCGCTGAACCACACGCTGCAACTGAAGAAGGTCACTGTCATCCGCGCGGGCTATCCCGTCATGGACCACCTGGCGGGCGACGGCGGCGGATCGCCGCGCAACGAGGTCTCGGCCACCCTCGACGCCCGCCGCGACAAATGGACGCTGAACGCCAGCGCGCGGTGGCGGCAGGGCTATCGCACCCGTCGCGACACCGGCGCCGATGGCCCGAGCGACCTTCTGGTCTCCGACCTCGCCAGGATCGACCTGAAACTGGGCTACACGTTCGCCGCGCCGGCGGGAAAACCGGCCGCTGCCGCCGAGCCCGGCGCGTCCGCGTCGCGTATTTCCGGACTGCGCCTGGGGCTGGAAATCGAGAACCTGCTGGACGCCCGCCTCCAGGCCAGGCTCGGCGATGGTCGCCTTGCGCCGGGCTACGGCCGCGACGACCAGGACGCCATCGGAAGGGTCGTCAGGGTCACCTTGCGTGGTCGCTTCTGATAGCGGCGAGTTTTCAGAACTCTCCACCCTTGCGAAAGTATAGTGCATCCTGGCGACTGACTTCGTAGCGCGCAATTGTGGCCGCCATTGAAGCATTCACCATAATGCATTCTGCATGACGACTTGTCATTGCTAAGGCTGGATGATTGACGCAAAGCTGAACTAGGCAGATCGCTAGCCGCTGTTTCGCTTCGCGTAGGCGCCTCGCGCTCCATGAAAATCTTTGATCGGCGGCGGGAAGGGCGAAAAGCCACGTCCCGACTGGCGGCCACGAACTTCACGGATCTCCGCGCACGCCTCCGACGCCGACCCTGGACCCGGCATCCGTCTCCCCCGTCGACGTTGTGATCGAGGCTTTCGTTTTGGATCGCGCGGACGAGCCCAGAGGGCATGCGCGCGGAGCGCTCGGGAGCAAGTCATGGCCGACATCGACATCACCGCACCAGGCAGTTCGACGACCGTAAACGGCGTGATCATCACACGCGGCGACGCGATCGGTTCGGGCACCGGCAATTACGACCCGTTCCTCGCCATGGGCGACAATGACGGCAACGAGAACGGCTTCAACACCGACGCCAACGGCGTGCTGAACACCAACGCGGCCAAGACCAGCAGCCTGACCTTCAACCAGATCCCCATCCGGGTGATCGACGGCGTGCAGTACCTCGAGTTCCGGCTGGATCTGAACGAGACCAACGAGAACCCGCTCACCGCGCTGAACGCGATGAAGATCTACTACTCGTCGGCTCCTGCGGTGGGCGCGGACTATGTCGCCGGCACCCAGGAGCTGGACGCCGACTTCACCAAGGTCTTCGACCTCGACGCCGGCGGCGACAGGACGCTGCTGATGGACGCCCACTCGTCGGGCAGCGGCAATGACGACTATGTCTTCTACGTGCCGGTCTCGCTGTTCGGCGCCGCCGACCTGAGCACCGCCTACATCACGATGTACGCCGAGTTCGGGCGGCCGGGCACGGCCTACGGCGCCGACGACGGCTTCGAGGAGTTCAATACCGAAAAGGCCGCCATCATCAGCGGCGTGAAGTTCCTCGACACCGACGGCGACGGGGTCAAGGACGCCGGCGAGACGGGCCTCGGTGGCTGGACGATCTTCGTCGACGAGAACAAGAACGGCGTGCTCGACTCCGGCGAGCGCTCGACGGTCACCAAGGCCGACGGCTCCTTCACGATCGGCGGCCTGCCGCTGTCGCTCGGCACGGTGCAGGTCGACGAGGTGCTGCAGGAAGGCTGGACCCAGACCACGGGCGCCTTCGAGACGGTCACTCTTGCCGAGGCCATCACCTACAACGTGCAGATCGGCAACCAGCCGATCCCGCCTCAGGTCGACGTGATCAAGACGGCCGGCACGCGCACCGATGGTGACGGCAACGGCGATGACGCCGGCGACACCCAGGTGTTCAACTTCACGGTCACCAACACCGGCACGATCAAGCTGCTGAACGTCACCCTGATGGATGACAACGGCACGCCTGGAAACACCGCCGACGACATCCCGATCACCCTGGCCGGCCTGACCGACCAGGACGGCGACGGCCAGGCCGACGACCTCGCGGTCGGAGCCTCGGCCACGGGCAGCCTGCTGCACATGTTCAGCCAGGCCGAGATCGAGGCCGGCGGCTACACCAACACCGGCACGGCCACGGGCGTGTCAGCCAGCGGCCTGACGGCGTCGGACACCGACCCCGAAAGCGTGACCCTGACCCGCAATCCGGCGCTAAACATCACCAAGGACGCCAGTGTTCCAGGCGGCACGGCGGATGCGGCCGGCGAGCAGATCAGCTACACCATCAGCGTCGCCAACACCGGCAACGTGATGCTGGACGGCGTCTCCGTCACCGACCCCTATGCCGACGCCGGATCCCTGGTCCGCGGCGCCGACACGGTTGGCGACAACGACGCCCTGCTGGAAGTGGGCGAGGTGTGGAGCTACACCGCCAAGCACACCGTCACGCAAGGCGAGATCGACTCCAACGGCGACGGCAACGGCGCCCTGGAGAACACGGCCACGGCCGACTCCAACCAGACCGGGCCGGACACCGACGACGCCAGCGTGCCCGTCGATCGCCGCCCGAGCCTGAACATCACCAAGGACGCCACCGTCCCGGGAGGAACCGCGGACGCGGCCGGAGAACAGATCAGCTACGTCATCACCGTGGCCAACACCGGCAACACGACGCTGGACGGCGTGACGGTGACGGACCCCTATGCCGACGCCGGCTCGATCGTCCGAGGCGCCGACGTGGTGGGCGACAATGACGGCCTGCTGGAGGTCGGTGAAACCTGGGGCTACACGGCCAAGCATACGGTCACGCAAGGCGAGATCGACTCCAACGGCGACGGCAACGGCGCCCTGGAAAACACCGCCACCGCCGACTCCAACCAGACCGGGCCCGACACCGACGACGCCAGCGTGCCCGTCGATCGCCGGCCCAGCCTGAACATCGTCAAGGATGCGACGGTGCCCGGCGGCACGGCCGATGCGGCTGGCGAACTGATCAGCTACACGATCAGCGTCACCAACACCGGCAACACCACGCTGGACGGCGTGACGGTGACCGACCCCTATGCCGACGCCGGATCCCTGGTCCGCGGCGCCGACATCAGCGGCGACAACGACGGCCTGCTCGAAGTGGGCGAGGTGTGGGGCTACACCGCCACCCACACCGTCACCCAAGCCGAGCTGGACTCCAACGGCGGCGGCGACGGCGCCCTGGAGAACACGGCCACGGCCGACTCCAACCAGACCGGCCCGGACACCGATGACGCCAGCGTCCCGGTCGCGCCCCGGCCAAGCCTGAACATCACCAAGGACGCCACCGTCCCGGGAGGAACCGCGGACGCGGCTGGAGAACAGATCAGCTACGTCATCACCGTGGCCAACACCGGCAACACGACGCTGGAC
>NZ_QDKO01000043.1:126357-445069 GCF_003094615.1 Caulobacter radicis
AGCCTGAACATCACCAAGGACGCCACCGTCCCGGGAGGAACCGCGGACGCGGCTGGAGAACAGATCAGCTACGTCATCACCGTGGCCAACACCGGCAACACGACGCTGGACGGCGTGACGGTGACCGACCCCTATGCCGACGCGGGCTCGATCGTGCGCGGCGCCGACGTGGTGGGCGACAATGACGGCCTGCTGGAGGTCGGTGAAGCCTGGGGCTACACCGCCAAGCACACCGTCACGCAAGGCGAGATCGACTCCAACGGCGACGGCAACGGCGCCCTGGAGAACACCGCCACCGCCGACTCCAACCAGACCGGGCCCGACACCGACGACGCCAGCGTCCCGGTTGATCGCCGGCCCAGCCTGAACATCACCAAGGACGCCACCGTCCCGGGAGGAACCGCCGACGCGGCCGGAGAACAGATCAGCTACGTCATCACCGTGGCCAACACCGGCAACACCACGCTGGACGGCGTGACGGTGACCGACCCCTATGCCGACGCGGGCTCGATCGTCCGAGGCGCCGACGTGGTGGGCGACAATGACGGCCTGCTGGAGGTCGGCGAAACCTGGGGCTACACGGCCAAGCACACCGTCACCCAAGGCGAGATCGACTCCAACGGCGACGGCAACGGCGCCCTGGAGAACACCGCCACGGCCGACTCCAATCAGACTGGACCGGACACCGACGACGCCAGCGTGCCCGTCGATCGCCGCCCGAGCCTGAACATCACCAAGGACGCCACCGTCCCGGGAGGAACCGCGGACGCGGCTGGAGAACAGATCAGCTACGTCATCACCGTGGCCAACACCGGCAACACGACGCTGGACGGCGTGACGGTGACGGACCCCTATGCCGACGCGGGCTCGATCGTGCGCGGCGCCGACGTGGTGGGCGACAATGACGGCCTGCTGGAGGTCGGTGAAACCTGGGGCTACACGGCCAAGCACACCGTCACCCAAGGCGAGATCGACTCCAACGGCGACGGCAACGGCGCCCTGGAGAACACCGCCACGGCCGACTCCAATCAGACCGGGCCCGACACCGACGACGCCAGCGTGCCCGTCGATCGCCGCCCGAGCCTGAACATCACCAAGGACGCCACCGTCCCCGGCGGTACGGCCGACGCGGCCGGCGAGCAGATCAGCTACGTCATCACCGTGGCCAACACCGGCAACACGACGCTGGACGGCGTGACGGTGACGGACCCCTATGCCGACGCGGGCTCGATCGTCCGAGGCGCCGACGTCGTCGGCGACAATGACGGCCTGCTGGAGGTCGGCGAAACCTGGGGCTACACGGCCAAGCATACGGTCACGCAAGGCGAGATCGACTCCAACGGCGACGGCAACGGCGCACTGGAAAACACCGCCACCGCCGACTCCAACCAGACTGGACCCGACACCGACGACGCCAGCGTGCCCGTCGATCGCCGGCCCAGCCTGAACATCGTCAAGGATGCGACGGTGCCCGGCGGCACGGCCGATGCGGCTGGCGAACTGATCAGCTACACGATCAGCGTCACCAACACCGGCAACACCACGCTGGACGGCGTCACCGTCACCGACCCCTATGCCGACGCCGGATCCCTGGTCCGCGGCGCCGACATCAGCGGCGACAACGACGGCCTGCTCGAAGTGGGCGAGGTGTGGGGCTACACCGCCACGCACACCGTCTCGCAAGGCGAACTGGACTCCAACGGCGGCGGCGACGGACAGCTGGAGAACACGGCCACGGCCGACTCCAACCAGACCGGCCCAGACACCGACGACGCCAGCGTGCCCGTGCTGCAGAGGGCGACCATCGACATCGAGAAGTACGTCTCGATCGACGGCGGCGCGACCTGGGACGACGCGGACAGTCCGCTGGGGCCGATCGCCACCTCCAGCGCCAGCATCGCCTTCAAGTTCGTGGTCACCAACACCGGCAACGTGACCCTGACCAACGCCTCGGTCACGGACTCGGTGTTCGACCTGAACGGCGCGGCGGCGGGCACCGCCCGAGCGCTCGGGAACCTGGCGGTCGGCGCCAGCACCGAGTTCCAGATCACCGCGCCCTGGACCGCGGGCCAGCACGTCAACGACGCCACCGCGTCGGGGACCTATTCGGGCGGCACGGCCAGCGACCATGACCTGGCCTACTACTACGGCCTGATCGACAGCGTGGGCGTTCGCACTCCCGGCTTCTGGCTGTCGCCCAACGGCCTGACCTTCTGGGACGGCACCGTGGGCAACGAGACCAAGTCCGGCCCAGGGTTCCCCGACGGCGAGCTCTTGGCCTTCAACAACGGCATCATGGACGGCCCCGACCCCGGCAGCAGCAACAAGGAGGAGCGCTACATCCTGCTGGGCGACGACAACGGCAACGGGATCACCGACTTCGGCGAGGACACCCTCAAGATGTCGCTGGCCATGGCGCTGAAGGTCATCGACGCCTCGCAGAAGCCCTCGCAGGACGCCCGCTACGTCCTGGGTCGCGACGTCATCGCCGCCTGGCTGAACTTCGAGGCGGGCAACGCTTCGGGCGACCCGCTCGACCCGAACAGTCCCGCCGCCAAGATGAACCAGGCGATCGACTGGCTGCAGCAGTACGCCGACGCCAATCATGACGGGGTCGCCGACTTCAACGGTCCGGTGATCAAGCAAAGCAGCGCGGCCTGGCAAGGTTCCGGCGCGGCGCTGCACACCGCCCTCGACGACTACAACAACAACGGCACGATCAGCGGCATGACCTTCGCCGGCGACGCCGACGACCATCTGTTCGTGACCATGCTGACCCGCTACCACGAGGATGTCCTCGCATGAGCGGGCGGGGCGGCGCGGATAGGGCGAGAGGCTCGGGACGGCGCGTCCTTCCCGAGCCGCTGGCCGACGCCTTCAGGACCTGCCGGCGGCATCTGCTGATCGCCGCCGGTTTCAGCGCCCTGGTCAACATCCTCTACCTGGCGCCGACCCTCTACATGCTGCAGATCTACGACAGGGTCCTGCCGACCAGCGGGCTCCTGTCGCTTGCGTTTCTGACGGTCGCTGTCGTCTGCGCCCTGGCCACCCTGGCCGTGCTGGACAGCCTTCGCCAGCGCATCCTGGTGCGGCTCGGCCTGCGCCTCGACCGCCTGCTGGCGCCAGAGGTGCTGACCCGGCTGACCGGAGGGCTGGGCCCCGACGCCGGACCGCGACTGCGCCAGGCGATGCGAGAATTCGACGCCTTCCGCAACGTCGTCTCCGGCTCCGCCGCCACGGCGATGCTGGATGCGCCCTGGACCCCGATCTACCTGGCGCTCTGCTTCGTGCTGCACCCCATACTGGGCGTGATCTCGGTGATCGGGGCGGGGGCGCTGCTGATCCTGGCCATCCTCAACGAGCAGGCCACCCGCGGCAAGCTGGAGGCTCTCAACGAAGCCTCGGCCCAGGCCTATGCGACGCAGGAGGCGATCGCCAGCCAGGGCGGCCTCGTCAAGGCGCTGGGCATGCGCGAGCCGCTGATCGTGCGCCAGCTGCTCGACCGGCGCGAAGCCGTCGGCCTGCAGGCCGACGCCCAGTTCACCGGCGGGGTCTATACCGGCCTCATCCGCTTCCTGCGGCTGACCCTGCAGTCGCTGGCGCTGGGAACCGGCGCCTGGCTGGCCGTGCGCCATGAGATCTCGGCTGGCGGCGTCATCGCCGCCTCGATCCTGCTCAGCCGCAGCCTGGCGCCCGTCGAGCAGATCGTCGGCGCCTGGAAAAACGTGATCCAGGCTCGCGACGGCCTGCGCACCCTGGTCGATCTCTTCGAACGGGCCCCGGCTACGCCGGCCCGCACGCTGCTGCCCGAGCCCAAGGGCCGGCTGCGCGCCGAGCAGGCCGGCGTCCGCACGCCCGACGGCTCGGGCATGATCCTGCGCGGGGTGTCCTTCGACCTCAATCCGGGCGAGATCATCGGCGTCGTCGGTCCCAGCGGAGCGGGCAAGACCACCCTGGCCAGGGTGCTGGTCGGGGCGCTGACGCCGGACCTGGGCTGCGTGCGCATCGATGGCGCCGACCTAGCCGACTGGCAGTCCGAGCGCCTGGCCGCCCACATCGGCTACCTGCCGCAGAACTGCGGCCTGTTCGCCGGCACGGTGAAGGAGAACATCGCCCGCTTCGCCAGCATCATCGAGAGCGACCCGCGCGAGATCGACGAGCGGGCCGTGGCGGCGGCGACGGCGGCTGGCGCGCACGAGATGATCCTGCGCCTGCCGCAGGCCTACGACACTCAGCTGGGACCGGGCGGGGCAGGGGTGTCGGCCGGCCAGGCCCAGCGCCTGGCCCTGGCCCGGGCGCTGTATGGCTCGCCTCAGGTGTTCGTCTTCGACGAGCCCAACTCCAACCTCGACTTCGAGGGCGAGACGGCGCTGGAGCATGCGATCGCGGCCCAGAAGGCGAGGGGGGCGGCCCTGGTGGTCATCGCCCATCGCCTCAACATCCTGGGCGTGGCCGACAAGCTGCTGGTGCTGCGCGACGGCGCCATGGACCTCTATGGCCCGCGTCGCGAGGTGCTTCAGGCGCTGGAGGCGAGGGTGGCCGGACTGCCGCGCCCGGCCAACGCTTCGTCCGATCTTCGGGTTTCGGGGTGACGTCATGACCGGTTCGCTCGCCATCCATAAGCCCGGCGCCCTGGTGACGGTCGAGGCCTACAAGGAGCAGGGGCCGGCCGACGGCGCCCATTGGGAGCTCCGGGTCGGCCTGGCCGCCGCCGGCGCGTTCTTCGTCGGCTTCCTGGGCTGGGCGGCCTTCGCGCCGCTCGACGCCGGCGCCTACGCGCAAGGGGTGGTCGTGGTGTCCGGCAGCCGCCAGGCCGTGCAGCACCGCGAGGGCGGAGTGATCTCGGCCCTGCGCGTGCAGGAGGGCGACAAGGTCAAGCAAGGCCAGGTTCTGCTCGAGCTGAACGTCCAGGAGGTCCGGGCGCAGGAGCGGGCGCTGGCCGCCCGGGTGTTCGCCGTCGAGGCGCGCCGGGCGCGGTTGATCGCCGAGCGCGACGGCCTGGCCGCGCCGATCACGCCGGTCGCCTTCGCCGGCCTGCCGGCCGAGGACCAGGCGCTGGCCGACGAGGCCATGGGCCTGGAACGCCGTCAGCTGGCCGCCCAGCGCGCCGCCTTGGCCTCGCGGCGCGGCGTGCTGGGCGAGCGCGCCAGCCAGTTGGCCGAGCAGATCAACGGCTACAACCGCCAGCTCGCCGCCAATCGCGAGCAGCAGCGGCTGATCGGCGAGGAACTGGAAGGCATGCGCAAGCTGGCCGCACAGGGCTATGCGCCGATGACGCGGGTGAGGGCGCTCGAACGGGCCGCGGCCGATCTGGTGGGCACGGACGGCGCCTATCGCGCCCAGGCCGCCAGCGCCCGCGAGGGTATCGGCGAGACCCGCATGCAGGCCCTGCAGGGCGACCGCGAGCATATGGACGAGGTGATCGCCGACCTGCGCCAGTCCGAGATCGAGCTGAACGACCTCAAACCCCGATTGGCCGCCGCGCGCGACCAGCTGTCGCGCGGCATGGTCCGCGCCCCGGCCTCGGGCCAGGTCGTGGGCCTGAAGGTGTTCACGGTCGGCGGCGTCGCCGCGCCCGGCGACGTCCTGATGGAGATCGTGCCCCAGCGCGCGCCGCTGGTCATCGAGGCCCGAGTGTCGCCGAACGACGCCGACGACGTCCATGTGGGCCAGAGCGCCGACGTCAAGCTGACCGCGTTCCACGACCGTCAGCTGCCGCTGCTGCAGGGCACGGTCACCAAGCTGTCGGCCGACGGCTTCACCGACGAGAAGACCGGCGCGCGCTATTTCCGCGCCGAGGTCGCCGTGCCGCCAGAGGAACTGGCCGCGCTGAAGCAGCCGGGCCGGGAAGCGCCGGCGCTGAAAGCCGGGCTGCCGGTCGAGGTCGTCGCGCCACTACGCAAGCGCACGGCGCTGCAGTACCTGCTGGAGCCGTTGGAGCAGCGGCTATTCAGGAGCTTCCGCGAGCAATGAGACGCTGAGGGATGGGAATATTTTCCTGACCGGGCGATCTCCGGTTTCGCATCAATCTCTATCGCCTAAGGAATATTATCAGAAATATTGTCCAGCCCCCGATCTGGAGCGCCGATTTCACTGCACGCCAACAGCGCATTTTCTTCGTCGCCGGTGTCGGTGCTCGGCGCGTCGCGACGTCCTTGGCTCACGGCGCTGTGGCCGTTGGAGCTGGTCGGATGCTGTACGCCATTCTCTGCTATCACATGGAAGACGTCGTCGGCGCATGGAGCCCGGCGCATGACGAGGCTGTGATGGCGCGACTGGCGGCCGTGCGAGACGATCTGGCCGGCCAAGGCCGCCTGAGCCTTTCGGCGCGCCTGCTGCCAACCACGACGGCCGTGACGCTGCGCAAGGACCGCGAGCCGCCGCTGCTGGTCGACGGACCGTTCGCCGAGACCAAGGAGCAGTTGCTGGGCTTCTATCTGGTCGATTGCACTGACCTGGCCGAAGCTACGGCGATCGCGCGTGAACTTGCGGCGGCAAATCCAGGCGGCTGCTACGAAATTCGTCCTGTCGCGACCTCGTGGAAATCGAACGCCGTTCACGGAGCGCGCCCGTGAGCGACCCGGACTGGATCGACGCCGCGCTGGTTTCGGCGCGCCCACGGGCCATGGCGGCGCTGCTGCGCTATTTCCGCGACCTCGACACGGCCGAGGAAGCTTATCAGGACGCCTGCCTGCGGGCCCTCAAGTCCTGGCCCGACAAGGGTCCGCCCCGCGATCCCACCGCCTGGCTGATCCTGGTGGGTCGCAACAGCGGCGTCGACGCCGGCCGCAGGCGAAGCCGCCAGACCGCCCTGCCGTCCGACGAGGTGCTGACCGACCTGGCCGCCGGCCTCGATGACGCCGAGACCGCGCTGGCCGAGCGGCTGGACGGCGCCGACTACCGGGACGACATCCTGCGGCTGCTGTTCGTCTGCTGCCATCCGGACCTGCCGGCCACCCAGCAGATCGCCCTGGCGCTGCGCATCGTGTCAGGCCTGTCGGTGCGCCAGATCGCCCGCGCCTTCCTGGTCGGCGAAAGCGCCATGGAGCAGCGGATAACCCGCGCCAAGGCCCGCGTGGCCAAGGGCGACACGCCGTTCGAGGCGCCTAGTCCCACCGAGCGCGCCGAGCGGCTGCTGACCGTGATGGCCATGGTCTACCTGGTGTTCAACGAAGGCTATTCGGCCGGCGGCGCCGAAGCCGACGCGCGCCGGCCGCTGTGCCACGAGGCGTTGCGGCTGTCGCGCCTGCTGCTGCGGCTGTTTCCCGCTGAGCCGGAGGTCATGGGCCTGACGGCGCTGATGCTGCTGCAACACGCCCGCACGCCGGCCCGCCTCGACGCCGACGGCCTGATCGTGCTGCTCGATGACCAGGATCGCGGCCTGTGGGACGCGGCGATGATCGCCGAAGGCCTGGCGCTGATCGACAAGGCCATGCGCCACCGCCAGCCCGGCCCCTACCAGGTGCAGGCCGCCATCGCCGCCCTGCATGGGCGGGCCGAGCGCGCCGAAGACACCGACTGGGCCCAGATCGATCACCTCTACGCCGCCCTGGAGCGCATGACCCCCTCCCCGGTCGTCAGCCTCAACCGCGCTGTCGCGGTCTCCAAGGTCGCCGGCCCGCAGGCGGCGCTGGACATGATCGCTCCCTTGGAGGAGCGCCTGGCCGGCTATTTCCATTTCCACGGGCTGCTGGGCGCGCTGAACCTGCAGCTGGGCCGCGACGAGGCCGCCCGCGAGGCCTTCCATCAGGCCATCGCCCTGGCCGGCGGCGCCGCCGAAGCCGCCCACATCCGCCAGCATCTCGACCGACTGCAGGCCGAGAGCGAGAAAAATCGCGCGACGGTGTCGGACGGCTGATCCGCCGCGCGTCCTTGTGGCGAACGGCCCGGAACGGGCCACGCTCAAGGAGCCGCCCGATGTTGAAGATCCTCGCCGCCGTACTGGTTCTGGCCGTGGCCGGCCTGCTGGTCGCCGCCGCCCTGCGTCCGCCCGTCTTCCGCGTCGAGCGCTCGGTGCTGGTCAACGCCCCGCCAGAAGCGGTTCTGGTCTACGTGTCCGACTTCAAGGGCTGGCGCGCCTGGTCGCCCTACGAGGCCCTCGACGCCGACCTGCAACGCACCTACGGCGGCGCCGAACGCGGCGTTGGCGCCACCTATGCCTGGGCCGGCAGGAAGGCCGGGACCGGCCGCATGCGCATCGTCTCGGCGACCAGCCGCGAAGTCGCTGTCGCGCTGGACTTCGAAAAGCCCTTCAAGGCCAGCAACACGGCCGCTTTCACCGCCGAGCCGGTCGGCGACGCCACCCGCGTGACCTGGGCGATGTCTGGGCCGGCGCCCTACGTCTCGCGGCTGATGGGCCTTGTCTTCAACATGGACAAGATGATCGGCCGCGATTTCGAGACGGGTCTGTCCAATCTGAAATCCGTCGCCGAGCGTAACTAAGATCTCCTTCCCCACGAGCTTTAGAGGCGATCCGCATGGCCCGTTTCCTTCTGCTGAAGTTCGAAGCCGCCCCGGCGGCGCGCGTCTCGCCCGCCCCCGTCGAACGCAAGGACGACACTGGCGGCGTGCGAACGGCCCCCGCCAGAAAAGCTGCGCCTGCTCGCAAGCGCGATGGCGAGCATCATGCGCACCAATAGGCGGAGCCAGCTGACGACGGCTTCAGAAAAACTGAGGCGATCGAATCCATACCAATCCAGTAGTAATTTATCAGCGCCGTCTTCCTCCCCTTTGGCGGCGCCGAGGCGAGCGCCGCTCCGCCAGGACGATGCCGACGGCTCCGGTGTCCTGGTTTGGTCCTTCGGGGGAAGGATCGGGGCGGCGCTCGCTCTTGACCTCGCCGCTCCCCGTCCCATCTGAAGTTCCGGCAGGCCCCGCAAAGATTGACTTTGCGGCGATTGCGCCTATTTATCCGCACCTTCGGAGCAGGTCTGGCGAATCCGCGCCGCCCGCTCGCCCAAGCACGGGCGGCTCCGAGTCCAGACCAGCGTGACATGACCGAATTTTCCGACCTCGGGCTTTCGCCCACGACCCTTCAAGCGGTCGCCGACACCGGCTACACGACCGCCACGCCGATCCAGGCCCAGGCGATCCCCGTCGCCCTCGCCGGCCAGGATGTTCTGGGCATCGCCCAGACCGGCACCGGCAAGACCGCCGCCTTCACCCTGCCCCTGATCGACAAGCTCGCCTCGGGCCGAGCCAAGGCCCGCATGCCGCGCGCCCTGGTCATCGCCCCGACCCGCGAACTGGCCGACCAGGTCGCCTCCAGTTTCGAGAAGTACGCCAAGGGCACCAAGCTCTCGTGGGCGCTGCTGATCGGCGGCGTCTCGTTCGGCGACCAGGAAAAGAAGCTCGACCGCGGCGTCGACGTGCTGATCGCCACCCCGGGCCGCCTGCTCGACCACTTCGAGCGCGGCAAGCTGCTGATGACCGGCGTGCAGTTCCTGGTGGTCGACGAAGCCGACCGCATGCTCGACATGGGCTTCATCCCCGACATCGAGCGCATCTTCAAACTGACGCCGCCGAAGAAGCAGACCCTGTTCTTCTCGGCGACCATGCCGCCGGAAATCACGCGCCTGACCAAGCAGTTCCTGCGCGATCCGGTCCGTATCGAAGTGGCCAAGCCGGCCACCACCAACGCCAACATCACCCAGCTGCTGGTCAAGGTTCCCTCCTCCGACCCCAAGGCCAAGCGCCTGGCTCTGCGCACCATCGTGGAGAAGGCCGCGCCTGAAACCGGCATCGTCTTCTGCAACCGCAAGACCGAAGTCGACATCGTCGCCAAGTCGCTGAAGGTGCACGGCTTCGACGCCGCCGCCATTCACGGCGACCTCGACCAGAGCCAGCGCATGAAGACCCTGGCCGACTTCCGCTCGGGCGCGCTGAAGATCCTGGTGGCCTCGGACGTGGCCGCCCGCGGCCTCGACATCCCGGCCGTCAGCCACGTCTTCAACTACGACGTGCCGCACCACGCCGACGACTACGTGCACCGGATCGGCCGCACGGGCCGCGCCGGCCGTTCGGGCGTCGCCTACATGCTGGTCACCCCCGCTGACGACAAGGGCTTCGACAAGGTCGTCAAGCTGATCGGCTCGACGCCCGACGAGGAAGTCATCGACGTCGACTACACCAACGCCGTCACCGTGCCGCGCGAAGGCGACCGCCGCCGCGGCCGTGGCGAGCGCCCGGGCCGTGAGCGCGGCGAACGCAGCGAGCGTCCGGGCCGCGGCCGTCGCGACCGCGCCGAAGCGGCTCCGGAAGCCGAAGTCGTGGAAACCGTCGCCGTCGAGGCCGCGTCGGAAGTCCCGGCCGAACGCGCCGAGCGTCCGGAACGCGAGCGCAAGCCGCGCCGTGAACGCACGCGCGACCGCGCCGCCGCCCAAACGGTCGAGGCCGCTCCGGTCGAGGAAGCCGCCCCCGCGCCGCGCCCGTCGCGCGAACGCCCGCCGATGCCTGTTCGCGGCGTCCAGCCCGTCCGGGCCCGTGACGACGACGACGACCGCCGCGTCGTCGGCTTCGGCAACGACATTCCCGCCTTCCTGCTTCGCGCCCCGCCGAAGCTGGCCAAGGTCGAGGACTGATCGACCAGGACTGACGAGCGCCCCGAAAAGGCGTAGATTGGCCGGCGTGCTCCCACGGAGCCGCCGGCTTTTTCTTTGCCGACAGTCGCGTCGCTAGAGGCGGCTCCGCGCGTTTTTCCCGAAGACTTCGGAGGAACCGCCATGGCCGATTTCACGCCCCTGCAATCCGATCCCGAACTGCTGGTGCACGAGCGCACCTATCACGCCTTCAGCGTCTTCGTGCGCTGGTCGATCGTCGGCGTCGCCGTCGCCCTGACGGTGCTGACCCTGTGGTTCGCCACGCCCGCGGGCTTCATCGGCGGCGCGATCGCCGGGATCCTGCTGGGCGTGGCCGGCTATTTCGCCGTCATCCGCCACGAACGGCATCAGCCGCTGGATCTGTGGGCCGAGGGACGTTGAACCTCCGGCTCAAAGCGCCGCGTCGATGAACTCCAGAAGCTCGTCCAGCGGCGGCCGATAGGCGAAGCGGAAGCCGCGACGGGCCCTCGACAGCCATGAGGCTTCCCGGGGATCGGCCGGCGACGGGCATACAAGGCCGCGCCATTCGACTCCGACCTGGCGACAGGCCGCCCATACCCAGCGGCTGGTGAAGTTGGCCGGCTGCACTTCGATCACCCGGGCGCCGCGCCGCAGGAACAGGGCGTTGGCCAAGGCCGCGCCGGATGCGCCTACAACGACCTCAGCATCGCGCATCAAGGCCACCTGGGCCAGCGCCGACATGCGTTCGGGCCGCACGATCAGAAAGCCGCGCCTGCGCAGGGCCTCCTCAAGCGCGGCTTCGTTGACCATCACCCGCATCGACTGGCTGCGGCGCGACAGATAGACCCGCCGCCCGCTGACGGGACCTTCGGGGGCGGTCGCCACGACCCGCTCGGCCACCCGGCGCACCAGCGCGGTGGGCGCGTGAAGAAAGTGATCCATGCTGGTGGCGTAGGCTGACTGATCGAGGCGGATCCTGCGCCCCCGAACCTCCCGCACCTCGCATTCGGGAAACGCCGCTGCCAGGAGGTTTCTCTGCCAGGACTTCAAGGGCGGCGCGAGCACCGGCGCGCCGCTGGCGAACCCGTGCTCGACGGCGGCCAGCATCGACGGCATCGCGTCGAGCAGGAAGTGTCCGTAGTTGAAGCCGCCGCCCCAGGGCATGAACACCACGCCGCGCTCGATGGTCATGCTCGGCCTGCGCGCCATCAGTTCGGCGACAGGCGCCAGATCCGGCCATCGATGCAGCGCCTCGCCGCTGGCCGACCGAAGGACGCGGCCGCCAGGCCCGGCGAGCACGCCATAGGCGGGGAACCAGTCGACGTCGCGAACATGGCAGATATCCGGCTCGCGGGCCTCGGGCGGAGTGTCCGACGGAAACGGCCAAGCCGCCGCCGGATCCCGCACCAGGTGCGGCGCCGGCAGGGGCTCGTCGGCCTCCACGAGCGGCGAGCGCCCCTCCTCGCCTCGATTGAAGAACGCATGGCGAAGCGTCGCCATCTCCCTGACGGGCAGGGCCTGACGTTCATCGACGATGTCAAAGGCGGCGAGCTGAGCCATGCAGCCCTAAGACTGATGATTCTCGTTCGGCGACCACTGGTTCAGGCCGCTATCGCTTGATCTGGCCGGCCAGATACTTGCGGATGCCCTCACCATAGGGAGGGCGCAGGGCCAGCATCGGCCCGATGTCCTTCTTCAGCTGGTGGAACACCGCCTTGCGGTGGCTGAACTCGCGGAAGCCGTCGTGGCCGTGATAGGCGCCCATGCCGGCCGGACCGACGCCGCCGAACGGCAGATCCTCCTGGGCCACGTGGAAGATCACGTCGTTGACCGTGGCCCCGCCGCTGGTCGTGGCGGCCAGCACCCGCTCGCGCTCGGCCTCGTCGGTTCCGAACCAGTATAGCGCCAGCGGCCGGTCGCGGCCGTTGACGTAGTCGATGGCGTCCTCGATGCGGTCGTAGGCCTTCACCGGCAGCAGCGGTCCGAAGATCTCCTCCTGCATCACCGCCATGTCGTCGGTCGGCTTGAGGATAAGGGTCGGCGGGATCTTGCGGTGCTGCTGCTGGGAGAAGTCCTCGCCGGCCGGGTTGAGCTCGACCACCTTGCCGCCCTTGGCCCTGGCGTCGTCGATATAGTCCTTGACCCGGTCGTAGTGCCGCTGGGCCACCAGGGCAGTGTAGTCGGGGTTGTCCTTCAGGGTCGGGAAGCTCTTCGCCACCGCCGCGCGGGCGGCCTCGACGAAGCGGTCGACGTCCTCGGCAGGGGCCAGCACGTAGTCGGGCGCGAGGCAGATCTGGCCGGCGTTCAGCGTCTTGCCCGCCATCACCCGGGCGGCGGCGGTTTCCAGGTCGGCGCCGCGCGACAGGATCACCGGGCTCTTGCCGCCCAGTTCCAACGTCACCGGCACCAGGTTCTCGGCCGCGGCCCGCATCACGTGCCTGGCCACCGAGGTCGCGCCGGTGAACAGCAGGTGGTCGAAGGCCAGCCCCGCGAAGGCCTGGCCGATTTCCGGACCGCCGGTGACGACGGCGATCTCGTCCTCGTCGAAGGCCTTGGCGAACATCGCCTTCAGCAGGTCGGAGGTCGCGGGCGTGTATTCCGACGGCTTGATCATGGCCCGATTGCCGGCCGACAGCACCCCGGCCAGCGGCGCGAAGGTCAGGTTGACCGGAAAGTTCCAGGGGCTGATCACCCCGACCACGCCCTTGGGCTGCCAGCGCACCTCGGCCTTGGCGCCGAACAGGCCCAGCAGCGCCGGCGTCGTGCGGCGCTTCTCGGTCTTCATCCATTTGCGCACGTGGTCGCGGGCATGCTTGAGCGGGCCGATCGAACCGGCGACGTCGGTCAGGGCCGTGGCGTCCTTCGAGCGCACGCCGAAGTCGTCGCCGACCGCCTGGGCGATCTGCGCCTCGTGGTCGACGAGCAGCGCGATGCAGCGGTTCAGCCAGTCGATCCGGCGCTCGACGGGCGGCGCGCCGTCGCGCAGATGCGCGGCCTTCTGTCGCTGGAGCAGGACCTCAAGGCCGGCCTTGGCGGCCTCATGGCCGAGATTGGCGGGGGCGTTCATGCGGCGTCTCTCCCGAAAACGGCCTCTCGGCTCATCTTATCAGCGTTCAGAATGCTTTGGAGTTGTGACGGGCGCAAGCACCCCCGCGCAGCCTTAACCGCTCGTTTGAACTCTCGTGCTTATGCTCGCCGCGTAAGCGATCGGTCTGGGAGAAGCCCGGATCGGCGGGGGAATGAATGATGTCGGACGTCGAGACCACGCTGCGCGGCCCGGAAGCCTACAAGATCGCCCGTCGGGCCCTCGATCTGATGGAACGTCACCAGATCTGGCCGACCGCGCTGAACTTCGAACTCTGGACCCACTATGTGGCCGATCCCGACGGCGCCCTGGCGCGCGAGATCACCCGCCTGATCTCGATGGGCGAGCCCATCACCGAGATGCTGAGCGAGGAACTCGCCGCGGCCTACCTGCCCAAGGCTCGCCTCAACGAACAGATCCGCGACGCCGGCGACCTGCTCTCCAAGGAGCTGGAGTCGGTCTCTAAGGCCATTCAGAACGCCCAGAAGACCAACGCCGCCTTCGGCAAGACCCTCGCTGGCGTCTCCAAGGATCTGGACGCCCCGACCGGCGTCGAAGGCATCAAGGCCGTGGTCTCCAGCCTGGCCGACGCCACGCGTCGCGTCGCCAAGGAGAACAAGGCCCTCGAGACCCGTCTGGCCGAATCCACCGCCGAGGTCGATCGCCTGCGCGAGCATCTCGAGCAGGTCCGCCGCGACGCCACCACCGACGGCCTGACCAACCTCGCCAACCGCAAGGCCTTCGACGAAGAGCTGGAGCGCGCCTGCGCCGAAGCCGACGAAGCCGGTTCGGCCATCTGCCTGGCCGTGCTCGACATCGACCACTTCAAGGGCTTCAACGACACCTGGGGCCACCAGACGGGCGACCAGGTGATCCGCTATGTCGCCAGCGTCATCGGCCGCGTCGCCGCCCTGCCCCGCTTCGCCGCGCGCTACGGCGGCGAGGAATTCGCGATGATCTTCCCGGGCGAAGCCGCCGCCATCGTCGGCGCCACGCTGGAAGAGATCCGCGTCGAAGTCTCCTCGCGCATGCTCAAGCGCCGTTCGACCAACGAGGACCTGGGCGCCATCACCCTGTCGTCGGGCTTCGCCGAGCGCCGCAAGGGCGAGACCGGCCACTCGGTCATGGAGCGCGCCGACGCGGCGCTCTACGCCTCCAAGCGCAGCGGCCGCAACCGCGTGACCGCCGCCGACACCCAGTCAGAGTCGGCCAACGCCGCCTGAAGGAATACCCGTTCTTCTCCAGAGAACCGGGTTTGAGAGAGCCGTCGGCGCTTCTGGCGCCGGCGGCTCTTGCGTTCCGCAGGGACAGTCGCGCCTAGCTGGCGTCCAGGCGCGCAAAGACGCCCGGAGGACCTGATGGCTTACGACAAGATCCGCCTGGAAACCCAAGACGGCGTGGCCGTCGTCACCCTGTCCGACCCCGCCACCCTGAACGCCGCCAGCCCCGAGGTCGCCCGCGAACTGGCCCAGGCCTTCGGCGCGGTCGCCGCAGGAAAGGTTCAGGCTCGGGCGGTGATCCTGACCGGTGAAGGGCGAGGCTTCTGCTCGGGCGCCAATCTCTCGGCGGGCTCGACCGCCGGCCGACCCATGGACCCGGACGGCAAGCCAGACGCGGGCGCGGCGCTGGAAAGCGTCTACAACCCGCTGGTCACCTTGCTGCGCGACTTCCCGCTACCGATCGTCACCGCTGTCAACGGTCCGGCCGCCGGCATCGGCTGCTCCCTGGCCCTACTCGGCGACATCGTGGTCGCCGCCGACAGCGCCTACTTCCTGCAAGCCTTCCGCCGCATCGGCCTCGTGCCCGACGGCGGCTCGACCTATCTGCTGCCGCGCTTGGTCGGCAAGGCGCGGGCCATGGAGATGATGCTGCTGGGCGACAAGATACCGGCGGCCACGGCGCTGGACTGGGGCCTGATCAACCGCTGCGTCCCTGACGCGGAGCTGATGCCCAAGGCCCTGGAACTGGCCCGCGCCCTGGCCGAGGGCCCCGCCTCGCTTGGCGAGATCCGCCGCCTGGTCTGGAACAGCCTGGACGCCGACTGGGTCGGCCAACTGCACGCCGAGCGCCACGCCCAGCGCGCCAGCGGCAAGACCGAGGACTTCATCGAGGGCGTCAGCGCCTTCCTGCAGAAGCGCCCGGCGGCCTTCAAGGGGCGATGAAGCCAAGCTAGACTGTGGCGATGAACGTGCTTTTCGTCTGCAGCCAGAACAAGCTTCGCAGCCCCACCGCCGAGCAGGTGTTTTCGCGCTGGCCGGGCATCGAGGTCGACTCGGCCGGCCTCAACAACGATGCAGAAAATCCCGTGACGCCGGAGAACGTGGCCTGGGCCGACGTCATCTTCGTCATGGAGAAGACGCATCGAAACAAGCTGTCGAAGAAGTACCGCAAGCATCTTCGCGCCAAGGTGGTATGCCTTGGTATTCCCGACGAGTACGACTTCATGGACGATGCCCTGGTGGCGTTGCTCCAGGCCCGCGTTCCGCCATTCCTGCCGTCGGCGCGTTGACGGCGGGACGCAAGAAGAAGGGGCGCTCGCTCGGCGCGAAATCCCCCTCATGTTTTCTGGATAGATAGCTGATTTTTCTACGAAATCAGTACGGCTTGTGGCTCTTTTCCTCGACGATGTCCGAGCCCGCCAGTTCATTGATCTGGCGCTTCACGGCCGCGCGCTTGTCGTTGTCCATGTAGACGCGGCGGGCCAGCTCCACGAATTCCGGGCCGAAGGTCTGATTGCGCTCGCAGGCGCGCTTGCCGTCCTCGACGTCCCACAGGGCTGCGTTGATGGCCGTAAGCTCGGCGGTCAGCGCATCGAGCTCGACGCTCGGCGCCAGGGCGGCGGCGGCGATGCCTTCCAGCAGGGCCAGTTCCTTGCGGACATTGGCCTCCTTGGCGGCATCGCCGATGCGCTCGGCCTTGACGCGCAGGATGGTGATCTTGTCGACGAGCTCGCCGGCGGAAATGGGGGCGAGGATGGACATCAGGAAGCTCCGGCGATCAGCGTGTCGAGGGCTGCTTTCACCGCCTGGGGCGGCAAGGCGGGCATGCCCTCTCCGTAGTCCTCGGCGCATAGCATCTCAAGACGGCGGGCCGCGGGCCTGAACTTGACCGCCTTGCGGCGGTTCAGTTGCAGCGACAGCAACGGCGCGCCGCCGGCGGCCAGCATGTGCCCTGGCCCGGCGTCGTTGGCCACCGCGGCGGAGAGGCGTCCGGCCAGGGCGATGGCCAGGATCGGGCCCTTGACGCCGGGATAGCCGTCCGTGCGGTCGGCCTCGGGAAACAGGGCGCCCGGGACCCCCGCCCGCGTGACCGCCGCATCGGCGGCCTCGTCGGGACCAAAGAAGAACACCGGGGTTCGGCCCGCCGCCTGTTGGGCGCGGGCGAGATCCAGGTAGCTTTCCAGCGGCCAGCGCTTTTCCTGGCCGCCGGCGCCGGGCGCTAGGCCGATATATGTAGGCCCTTCGGGCAGCAGGGCCGCGGCTGCCGCGTTGGCGTCGCGCTCGGTCAGGGTCAAGGGCCGAAGCGCCCCCTGCCCGTCACTGGCCATGCTGAGCAGCCGCGCCAGCCGATCGACCACGGCCGGCGGCCAGTCGGGCTTGCGGGCCTGCATGGCCGCCGAGACGAACCGCCCCCTGGAGGCGCGGCGGGCCACCAGGCTGCGGCGCAGGTTTTCCTGGGTGTCGACGACGAGGTCGAAAGTCCGGCCGCCGAACGGCTTGACCCATGGCAGCACGTCCAGCGCGCCCACGCCGGTGACACCGTCCTTGAGGATTTCGTCTATGTAGCCGGCCACCACCCGCTTCAGCGGGCCGTCGTAGACGGTGTCGCCCTTGGCCGCGCACCAGGTGATCCGCGCGTCGGGAAACGCAGCGCGCAGGCCGGCGATGAAGGGCAGCTTGATCAGGCCGTCGCCGATCACCTCGCCCATCGAATAGATCAGAACCGTCTGGACCATGGCCGTGAATGGCTGCGTCCGCCGCGTCCGTCAATTGTCGCCATCAGTATGTGAGCATTTACTTGCGTGTCGTCGTTTTTGCGGTAACGTCGGTTGCATGAGCGCCAAGCCCCGCATCGAACGCGCCGCCCTCGAGGTCTTCGCCGCCCACGGCGTCGACGGCGCCACGACCAAGCTGATCGCCGCCCGCGCCGAGGTCTCGGAGGGCGCGATCTATCGCCACTGGAAGAGCAAGGACGAACTGGCCATCGGCCTGTTCATGGCCGCGCACAAGCGCCTGTCCGACCTGATCGAGACCGAAGCTGGCGCCGTGCACGGCGTCGCGGCCAAGGCCGCCGCCCTGGTCAAGGCCTACTGCACGGCCGCCGACGAGGACTGGACCCTGTTCTCGTTTCACCTGCTGCAACTGCATCATTTCCTGCCCTACTATCAGGATGACGGCCGCGATCCGGTCACCCTGGTCGAGACCATCATCAAGTACGCCATGATGAAGATGGAGCTGCCGCCGGGGGACCCCCGCGTCGTGGCCGCCATGGCCATCGGCGTCATCACCCAGACCGCCCAGAACAAGGCCTATGGCCGCCTGGGCGACGACGCCCTTTCGGCCCATGCTCCGCTGATGACCGCGGCCGTGCTGGCCGTGCTCAAGGCCCGCTGACCCCAAACCGCCCAAGCCCTTCAAAGGACCGAACGATGCGCAGCGCGCTGTTCAACGCCTACTACTGGGTTCTGTCGATCTTCTACGGCCTGTCGGCCGCCCTCTCGGCCCTGCTCCCAGGCCGCCGTCCGGTGACCTTCGCCCTGCGGCTCTATTCCAAGCGCATGCTGTGGGCCCTGCGCACCTTCGCGGGCGTCAAGGTCGAGCTGAAGGGTCAGGAGAACCTGCCCAAGGGCGCCTTCATCATCGCCGCCAAGCACCACAGCTGGGGCGACGGCTTCGTGATGTTCGCCAATGTCGACAACCTGTCCTTCGTCACTGGCGACCACCTGGAGAAGTTCCCACTGCTGGGCAACATCCTCAAGAAGTTCGGCGCCATCGTCGTCGACAGCTGCGGCGGCCCCGAGGCCCGCGCCGCTTTGTCCAAGAGCGCCGCCCAGGTCGCCGCCGAGGGGCGTCGCATCCTGATCTATCCAGAAGGCCATCTGGCCGCCCCGGGCGAGCGCTTTCGCTACCGCACCGGCGTCTATCACATGAGCCAGGACTTCGGCCTGCCGGTGGTGCCCGTGGCCACCAACCTCGGCTGCTTCTGGAAGCAGCAGGACGCGAAGAAGACCCCGGGCCAGGCGACAGTCGAGTTCCTGCCCGCCCTGCCCCAGGGCCTGCAGAAGGCCGAGTTCATGAAGCTGCTCGAAAACACCGTCGAGAACCGCACCAACGAACTGATCGCGGAGGCCACCGGCCAGCCGGTCAAGGCGTCGGTGCTGGTCGATCCGCCGAAGAAGAAGCCGGCCGAAGCCGAGCCGCTTTCGGCATAACGCCATGCGCTTCGCCGTCCTCATGGTCCTGACCTATGCGACGGCGCTGGCTTCGGCGGCCTTCCATCTGGCCGCCACGCACGGGCCATCGCCCCGCGACATCTGGAGCGAAGGCGACCCGCTCTTCCTGGCGTTGTCGCACGCCGCGCGCCTGGCCTGGCTGCTGTCCATGACGGCGACGGCCTTCATGCTGAAGGGACGGGCGCTGTGGGCCGCGCCCAGCGCCCTGCCCGCCCTGCTGCCATGGGCCGGTTTCGCCGCGCTGGTGCTCGCCTGCTCGACAGGGTCCTCAGGCTGCTTCTAGGGAGACGGACGTGCTGCCCAACCTGCTGACCGCGCTCAGGATCCTGATCTTGCCCTTCATGGCCTGGGCCGTGCTGGCCGATGCCGGCTGGGCCGCGCTGGCGCTGTTCCTCGGCGCGGGGCTGACCGACGTCCTAGACGGCTGGATCGCCCGGCGCCTTGGCCTGACCTCCAGCTTCGGGGCGATGTTCGACCTGCTGGCCGACCGTCTGCTGACCCTGGTCAGCCTCGGCGCCCTGATGGCGGCCGGAGCATTTCCTGGCGCCTGGATCGCCGTTCCGCTGGTGCTGATCGCCAGGAACTTCGTCGTCGCCGGATTGCAGCAGGCGCTGCCCGGGCGGGACTTCAACTACCCGCCGATCGAACACCCGAAGATCGCCCTGAACTTTCTGGGCGTTGGCCTGCTGCTCGCGCCGGTCGGCGCGCAGTCAGTCGGGCTATGGATGCTGGCGGCCAGCGCCGCGCTGTCGGTCGTGACGACGACGCTCTATGCGCGCCGGGCGGCGCCCAGCTTCCAGGTCAATCCAACGCCTCCGGCGCGGGCTGGATCGTGACGCTCTCGCCGCAGCCGCAGGCGTCGGTCTCGTTCGGGTTATGGAACACGAACTTCGACGACAGCTTGCTGATCTCGTAGTCGATCTGCGTGCCGATCAGGAACAGCACGGCCTTGGGCTCGATCAGGATGGTGACGCCCTTGTCCTCGACGACCTCGTCGATGGGGCCCTTCTCCTTGGCGTATTCGAAGACGTATTCCTGGCCCGCGCAGCCGCCGTTCTTCACGCCCACGCGCAGGCCCGCATAGGGCTGATCGGCGCGATCCATGATTTCCTTCACGCGCGCGGCCGCCGCGTCGGTCAGGGTGACGACCTTGGGGCGCGGGCGACGCGGACGGGGGCTGACGGCGGCTTCCATGGCGGGCTCCTGCCTTAGAACATGTTCAGCTGCAGCTTGGCCTCGTCGCTCATGCGCGAAGAGTCCCACGGCGGATCGAAGGTCAGGTCGACATTGCACGACCGGATGCCCTCGATCTCCATGACGGCGTCCTTGACCCAGCCGGGCATGTCGCCGGCCACCGGGCAGCCAGGCGCGGTCAGGGTCATGTCGATGGCCACGTCCTTGTCGTCGCTGACGTCGACCTTGTAGATCAAGCCGAGCTCGTAGATGTCGACCGGGATTTCCGGGTCGTACACCGTCTTCAGCTTCTCGATCAGCTGGTCGGTCAGGCGGTTCAGCTCGTCCTGGGACAGGGCCGTCGCGGCGGGGGCTTGGTCGGTCATCGGCTCAACTGAAGAAGCTACGGGCCTTGTCCAGCGCGTCCACGAACGCGTCGGCCTCGGCAGGCGTATTATATAGGGCGAAGGAAGCCCGGGCGCTCGACGTCACCCCGAACCTTTTCATCAACGGCTCGGCGCAATGCGTGCCGGCGCGCACGGCCACGCCGTAGCGATCCAGCACCTGGGCCACGTCGTGGGCGTGGGCGCCCTCGACGACGAAGCTCATCACCGCGCCCTTGCCCGGGGCCGTGCCCAGGATCCGCACGCCGTTGACGCCTTCCAGGCGCTGGGCGACCCGCTCGTACAGCGCGTGCTCGTGGGCCAGGGCCGCGTCGCGGTCGATGGTGTTCAGCCATTCGATGGCCGCCCCCAGGCCGACGGCCTCCAGGATCGCCGGCGTGCCGGCCTCGAAGCGGTGCGGCGGGTCGGCGTAGGTGATCTTGTCCAGAGAGACCGAACCGATCATCTCGCCGCCGCCCTGGTAGGGCGGCAGGGCCGCCAGGCGCTCGGCCTTGCCGTACAGCACGCCGATGCCGGTGGGGCCGTAGAGCTTGTGGCCGCTGAAGACGTAGAAATCGACGTCCAGCGCTTTGACGTCGACCTTGGTGTGGACGACGCCCTGGCAGCCGTCGAGCAGCACCGGCGCGCCAGCCGCATGGGCCAGGCGCACGATCTCCGCCACATCGTTGACCGTGCCCAGCACGTTCGACATGTGGGTGACGGCGACCATTTTGGTCTTTTCCGACAACAGGCCCGCATAGGCCTCCATGTCGAGACGGCCGTCGTCGAGCACCGGAATGAACTTCAGCACGACGCCGTAGCGCTCGCGCAGGAAGTGCCAGGGCACGATGTTGGCGTGGTGCTCCATCTCGCTGAGCACGATCTCGTCGCCGGCCTTCAAGCTGCGCCCGAAGGTGTCGGCCACCAGGTTCACCGCCTCGGTGGCGCTCTTGGTGTAGACGATTTCGCCCACGTCGGCGTTGATGAAGCGCGCGATGGTTTCCCGCGCCTTTTCATAGAGTTCCGTCGTTTCGTTGGCCAGCGTGTGCAGGCCGCGATGGACGTTGGCGTAGGACGTGCGGGCCAGGCCCGTCATGGCGTCCAGCACCACGTCAGGCTTCTGGGCGCTGGCGGCGCTGTCCAGATAGATCAGCGGCTTGCCGTGCACGGTGCGCGACAGGATCGGGAACTGGGCGCGGATGGCGTCGAGGTCGAAGGTCACGCTCATTCTTCACGCCCCAGCTGCTTGGCCACCCAGGCCTCGGCGATCTGGCGGGCGCCGTCGTGCTCGATGCGCTCGACCACCTCGCCGACGAAGGCCTGCGTCAGCATGGCGCGGGCCTCCAGCTCGGGAATGCCGCGCTGGCGGGCGTAGAACACCGCTTCCTCGTCCAGGGCGCCGATCGTGTTGCCGTGGGCGCACGAGACGTCGTCGGCGAAGATCAGCAGTTCCGGCTTGGCGTCGACCTCGGCCTTGTCCGACAGGATAAGGGCGTGGTGGCCCATGCGCGCGTCGGTCTGGTCGGCGCCTTCGGCGACGATGATACGGCCCTGAAACACGCCGCGAGCCTGGTCGGCCACCATGCCCTTGGTCAGCTGGCTGGTGACGCCGTCGACGCCGCCGTGGGTGACCACAGTGGTCTGGTCGGCGTGGCGCTGGGCGTTCAGCAGATAGATCCCGTCCAGGCGCACCTGGGCGTGGGCGCCAGGATGCGCCACATGGGTCTCGATCCGCTGGCGACGCGCGCCGCTGGTCAGGACGGTCTGGTTGAAGGTCGCGCCGGCGGCGATCTTGACGACCGCCGTCGTCACGGCGACGGCCTCGGCCGCGTCGTCGGCCAGGACGATGCGCTCCAGCTTGGCGCCCTCTTCGAGGAAGATCTCGATCAGGGTGTTGGCCAGGTAGCGATCGCCGCGGCCTTCATGGCTTTCGAGCAGCACGGCCGACACGCCGGCCTTCACCACGACGCCGAGACGAGCATGGTGGGAGGTGCCGTCGGTCGCGGACACGAAGCGAATGCTCGCCGCGTCGTCGCCGTTGAACTGGATGATCGAGGCCCGCGGCTCGATCGCGTTGTCGGCGGCGATCGCCGCCATCGGAAGGCTGGCCCGGTCGTAGGGATTGTCCGGCGCGTCGTGCTCGAAGAACTCGACGGTCTTGGTGTCTTCGCCCGGCCACCAGTTCTGGCGCCCGTTGGCGATGATCAGTTCGGCGTCAGCCTGCCCCGCGAACGGGCCGGCGGACTTGATCACGTCAAAGAACACCGGCGAGACCGGCGGCACGATGCGGATCAGGCCGCGCAGGTCGGTCCAGCGCCAGTCTTCGTGACGGCGCGACGGCAGGTCGCTGCCTTCCAGGACGGAGGAAAGGCTCACGCGGCGGCCCCGACGTACTTGTCGTAGCCCTCGGCTTCCAGCTGCAGGGCCAGCTCCGGGCCGCCCGAGGCGACGATGCGGCCGGCGGCCAACACGTGCACGCGGTCGGGTTTGATGTAGTCGAGCAGACGCTGGTAGTGGGTGATCACCAGCATGCCGCGCTCAGGCGAGCGCAGGGCGTTGACGCCTTCCGACACGATCTTCAGCGCGTCGATGTCCAGGCCCGAGTCCGTCTCGTCGAGGATCAGGAACTTCGGCGACAGCATCGCCATCTGGAAGATTTCCATCCGCTTCTTCTCGCCGCCCGAGAAGCCGACGTTCAGGCCGCGCTTGAGCATCTCGAAGTCGATCTTCAGCGAGGCGGCCTTTTCCTTGGCCAGCTTCAGGAAGGCCGGGGCCGCGATCTCGTCCTCGCCGCGGGCGCGGCGCTGGGCGTTCACGGCGGTGCGGATGAAGGTCAGGGCCGGCACGCCCGGGATCTCCAGCGGATACTGGAACGACAGGAACACGCCCTTGGCGGCCCGTTCGTTGGGCTCCAGCTCCAAGAGATCCTCGCCGTTGAGGCTGGCCGAGCCTTCGGTCACTTCATAGCCGCCGCGGCCCGACAGCACGTAGGACAGCGTCGACTTGCCGGCGCCGTTCGGACCCATGATGGCGTGCACCTCGCCGGCCGGCACCTCGAGCGTGACGCCCTTCAGGATCGGCTTGTCTTCGACGCGGGCGTGGAGGTTGTTGATCGAAAGCATTTAACCGACGGATCCTTCGAGAGAAATCGCCACGAGCTTCTGGGCCTCGACGGCGAACTCCATGGGCAGTTGTTGCAGCACGTCGCGCACGAAGCCGTTGACCAGCAGGGCCACGGCCTCTTCCTGGCTGAGCCCGCGCTGCTGGCAGTAGAACAGCTGGTCGTCTGACAGGCGGGTCGTCGTGGCCTCGTGCTCGAACACCGACTGGCCGTTGCGGGCCTCGATATAGGGCACGGTGTGGGCCGCGCAGGTCTTGCCGATCAGCAAGCTGTCGCACTGGGTGAAGTTGCGCGCGCCCTTGGCCTTGGGGTGGGCCGAGACCAGGCCGCGATAGGTGCTGGTCGACTTGCCCGCGCTGATGCCCTTGGCGACGATCCGCGACTTGGTGTTGGCGCCCAGGTGGATCATCTTGGTGCCGGTGTCGGCCTGCTGGTGACCGTTGGTCACGGCGATCGAGTAGAACTCGCCCGACGAGCCCTCGCCGCGCAGCACGCAGGACGGATACTTCCAGGTGATGGCCGAGCCGGTCTCGACCTGGGTCCACGACACCTTCGAACGATCCCCGCGGCAGTCGGCGCGCTTGGTGACGAAGTTGTAGATGCCGCCCTTGCCGGTCTCCGGATCGCCCGGGTACCAGTTCTGGACGGTGGAATACTTGATCTCGGCGTCGTCCAGCAGGACGAGCTCGACCACGGCCGCGTGCAGCTGGTTCTCGTCGCGCATGGGGGCCGTGCAGCCCTCCAGGTACGAGACGTAGGCGCCCTTGTCGGCGATGATCAGGGTGCGCTCGAACTGGCCGGAATCCTTGGCGTTGATCCGGAAATAGGTCGACAGCTCCATCGGGCAGCGCACGCCCGGCGGCACGTAGACGAACGAGCCGTCCGAGAACACCGCGCTGTTGAGGCAGGCGAAATAGTTGTCCGAGGTCGGCACGACGCTGCCCAGGTACTGCCTGACCAGCTCCGGGTGCTCACGGATCGCCTCGCTCATCGAGCAGAAGATGACGCCGGCCTGGGCCAGCTCCTTCTTGAAGGTGGTGACGACAGACACGCTATCGAACACTGCGTCCACGGCGTAGCGCGGCGCGCCCTCGACGCCGGCCAGCACGGCCTGCTCCTTCAGGGGGATGCCCAGCTTCTCGTAGACGGCCAGCAGCTCGGGATCGACCTCGTCCAGGCTCTTGGGCCCTTCCTTGGTCTTCGGCGCGGCGTAGTAGTAGGTGTCCTGGTAGTCGATCTTCGGATAGCTGACCTTGGCCCAGTCAGGCTCTTCCAGCTCGAGCCAGCGGCGATAGGCCTCCAGGCGCCATTCCAGCATCCACTCCGGCTCGTCCTTCTTGGCCGAGATGAAGCGCACGATGTCCTCGGAGAGGCCCTTGGGGGCGAACTCCTGGTCGATATCGGTCGTAAAGCCGTGCTCGTATTTCTCGAGCGCTGCGACGGTGTCGATCGTTTCCTTGACCGCGGCCATCAAGCCACCTCCCGGCGCCGTGCGCCGATACGCTTCCAGGCGGCGAGCCAGGCGTCGCCGCACACAATCCAATCCTGTTCCGTGCTCGCCCAGCCGCCGCTGACGCGCAGCGCATAGGGGGCGAGATCGGTACGGCCCATGGCCTCGACCACGCGACTGGCCTTGACCTTGCCCGACGAGCAGGCGCTGCCGGCGCTGACCATCACCCCGGCGAGATCCAGGTTCATCACCTGGACCTGCGAGGCGAAGCCGTCGGCGGCCAAACAAAGAGTTTGGGGCAGGCGCCCAAGGCCGCTTTGTGGGCCCTCCCCGAGCACCACGCCGCCAGCGTCCTTGACCCGCTGGGCCAAGGCGTCGCGCCAAATGCCCTGATCGGCCGCCTGGGGCAAGTCCCGCAGGGCGGCGACGGCGGCCGCGCCGAAACCGGAAATACCGGCGACGTTCTCGGTGCCGGCACGGCGGCCACGCTCCTGGCCGCCGCCATGCTGCCTGCGCACCACATTGGCCCGCGTGCCGGCGACCAGCGCGCCGACGCCCTGCGGGCCGCCGATCTTGTGCGCCGACAGCGCCAGGGTGTCTGCGCCCAGGGCGGAGAAGTCGATGGCGATCTTGCCGGCCGCCTGCACGGCGTCGACATGCAGCAGGCCGTCGGACGCGCGCACGATCGCAGAGGCTTCGGCGACCGGCTGGATGACGCCCGTCTCGTTGTTGGCCAGCATCAGGCAGACCAGCGCCCGCCCCTCGCCCGCCAGCAGCTGCGGAAGCTTTGAAAGGTCGGCAACGCCGTGCTCGTCGACCGGCAGCACCTCGACCGCGACGCCGCTGGCGGCGGCGGTCTCGACCACGGCGTCGTGCTCGATTGCGCTGACGACGAGACGCTTCACGCCCGAGGCGACCGCGCTTTCGATGGCCAGGGCGTTGGCTTCGGTGCCGCCGCTGACGAAGGTGACCGAGCCGGCGACCACGCCGACCAGTTCGCCCACCTGCTTGCGGGCGGTCTCGACGACGTCGCGGGCGGCGCGGCCGGAGGCATGCACCGAGCTGGGATTTCCGGCCAGGTCGAAGGCGCGCAGCACCGCCTCACGCGCCTCGGGGCGGATCGGGGCGGTCGCGTTGTAGTCCAGATAGATGGCGGGCTTGCTGGTCACGCCGCGACCTTCGCCTCCGGTCGCAGACGACCTTCCAGCACGTCGGCGACGGTCACCGAGGCCAGGTACGAATGGATCTGCCGGCCCATCTCCTCCCAGAGGTCGTGGGTCAGGCACTTGGCGCCGCCGGCCATGCAGCCCTTGTGGCCGCTCTTGCCTACGCCGCAGCGGGTGGCGCGCAGCGGCTCGTCGACAGCCATGACGATGTCGGAGATGCGGGTGGCGCGAGCGTCGGCCGCCAGGCGATAGCCGCCGCCCGGGCCACGGGCGCTGACCACCAGGCCCTTGCGGCGCAGGCGGGCGAAAAGCTGCTCCAGATAGGACAGCGAGATCTGCTGGCGGGCGGCGATCTCGGCCAGCGCCACCGCGCGCCCTTCCGCCTCGTCCTGCTTGCGGGCGAGGTCGGTCATGGCCATCACGGCGTAACGTCCCTTCGTGCTCAGGCGCATCCGCGCTCTCCCTTGCAGATTCCCCGCGCAACCGCATTTGCGTATGCTACAAGCCGCGACTTCGCGCCGCGCCCAGCTGGGTCGTAGCGCGCGATGCGGATTTAGGAAGACCAAGCGCGGCGGTCAAGTATTCCATGCGCCCTTCGCGGCGAATGGTGCGGCCCCCGACGCCCCAACTCGTGACGGGGATCTGAATGCCTGACGTTATTTTGACTGGCGCCGCGGGCCGTATCGAAGGTCGCTATTCGCCGGGCAAGACCGACAACGCGCCCATCGCGCTGATCCTGCACCCGCACCCCAAGGCCGGCGGCCACATGAACCACCCGGTGTCGGTGCAGCTGTATCACCTGTTCATGAAGCGCGGTTTCGCGACCCTGCGCTTCAATTTCCGCGGCGTCGGCCGCAGCCAGGGCGAATTCGACAGCGGTATCGGCGAGCTGGCCGACGCGGCCACTGCCCTGGACTGGCTGCAGGCCAACAACCCCGCCGCCGCCCAGACCTGGGTCGCCGGCTACAGCTTCGGCGCCTATATCGGCATGCAGCTGTTGATGCGTCGTCCGGAAACCGACGGCTTCATCTCGGTGTCGCCGCCGACCAACATGTACGACTTCAGCTTCCTGGCCCCCTGCCCGGCCTCGGGCCTGATCCTGACCGGCGGCGCCGACACCGTCGTCCCGCCCGTCGAGGTCGAGCGGGTCGTTTCCAAGCTGCGCACGCAGAAGGGCATCGTCATCGACTACGAAGTCATCGACAAGGCCACCCATTTCTGGGCCGAGCACCTGCCCTTCGTCGAGCAGACGGTCGGCGGCTATATCGACAAGCGCCTCGAGGCCAATCCGATCCCGTAGGATTCGGAAGGCTCTGGAATTCAGGAAGCCCGCTCTCGGCGACGAGGGCGGGCTTTTTGTTATGCGCCCTAGGCGCAAGGCCTCGGGAAGCAACTGAGGAGGCGCTGACAATAAATCCGCCCCAGGAGCTCTGCCCACCTTCGCAACTGCGAGACAGCCCCGCCGCAAAGTTCTAAGACCGCAGGTATCGCTATCAGCGGAGATCGCCGGCCATGCACTACGACATCGTGATCGTCGGCGGCGGCGCCGGCGGACTGGAGCTCGCGGCGCAGCTGGGCCGCAAGCTCGGCCGTCGCGCGGGCAAGGAGAGGATCCTGCTGATCGACCGCTCAGGCTTTCACATCTGGAAGCCGAGTCTGCACGAGGTCGCCGCCGGCACGCTGGACGTGCACCAGGAGGGGCTCTCCTATCCCATCCTCGGCCGGGCCAACCACTTCAGCTTTCACCTGGGCGAGCTGTCGGGGCTCGATCCGGTCGCCAAGCGCCTCACGCTGAAAGCCATCACCACCAAGGACGGCGCGACGCTGGTGCCCGAGCGGTCGATCACCTTCACCTGGGGCGTGATCGCCATCGGCAGCGGCTCCAACCTGTTCGGCACGCCGGGCGCCGAGACCGCCCACCTGCTGGAACGGACGGAAGACGCCGAGGCCTTCCACACCCGCCTGCTGGCCGCATTCATGAAGGCCTCGTTCGCGCCCGAGCGCACCATGGGCGTGGCGATCGTCGGCGGCGGCGCCACGGGCGTGGAGCTGTCGGCTGAACTGCTGGAGGCCCATCGCGAGTTGCTGGAAAGCCTGGGCGTCGAACAGCGCTTCCGCCTCGACATCACCATCGTCGAGGCCGCCCCGCGCATTCTCGGCGGCCTGCCCGAAAAGACTTCGGCCCAGGCGACCGTGGCGCTGGAGCGCAAGGGCGTTCGCGTGCGGACCGGCGCCAAGGTCATCGCCGTCCACCCCGACCGACTGGAGACCAGCGTCGGCGACGTCCCCGCCGACCTGATCGTCTGGGCCGCCGGCGTGAAGGCCGCAGACAGCAATGTCGAGCTTGGCCTGGAAACCAACCGCCTCAACCAGTTCGTGGTCGACGACCACCTGGAGACCTCCGCGCCAGGCATCTGGGCCCTGGGCGACTGCGCCGCCTGCCCATGGAAGGACGGCAAGCTGGTGCCCGCCCGCGCCCAGGCCGCCCACCAGCAGGCCAGCTACCTAGCCAAGGTGCTGCTGGCCCGGCTGCGCCAGGCGCGGGTGGAAGAACCCTATGTCTACAAGGACTTCGGCTCGCTGGTGTCGCTTGGCGAGAACAAGGGCGTCGGCGCCCTGATGGGCGGGCTCGGCGGTCCCAACTTCTTCATCGAGGGGCTGGTGGCCAAGTGGTTCTACGTGTCGCTGCACCTGGCCCACCACAAGGCCATACTCGGCGTCAGCAAGACCGCCACACTCGCACTGGCCAGACTGCTGCAGCAGCGCGTGGCGGGACGGTTGAAGCTGCACTAGCTGGCCCCCTCTCCCCGAAGGGAGAGGGGCTCGTTCATTCGCCGATCGGCATCACCCAGACGGTGGGAAACTGCCGCTCGAAGCGGCCCAGGGCCTGCGGATCCATGCGGGCGACGAGACGGACCTCGCCGTCCTCCGTGTCCTCGCGTTCGACCACGCGGCCGTTGCGATAGATCCAGGCCAGGGCCTCGCCGTCGGCAGGGCCAAGGCGCAGGGCCATCGGCGGGGTGTCGTCGATCAGGCCGCCGACACGCTTGAGCAGCTCGGCGCAGCCCTCGCCCGTGACGGCGGAGACCGGCGAGGCGTCGGACCGTTTCGCGCGGCCCTCCAGGATCTCGCGTTCCTCGCCCTCGACCAGGTCGATCTTGTTCCAGACCTCGACGACGGTCTTACCCTCGTCGGCGGTGACCTTCAGTTCGGACAGCACCGCCTGGACGTCGCGCGCCTGGGCGTCGGTGTCGGGATTCGCCACGTCGCGGACATGCAGCACCACATCGGCTTCCTGCACCTCCTCAAGGGTGGCGCGGAAGGCCTCGACCAGCTCGTGCGGCAGGTCGGAGATGAAGCCCACGGTGTCCGACAGGATGGCCGGGCGACCATCGGGCAGCTTCACCGTCCGCAGCGTCGGGTCGAGCGTGGCGAACAACATGTCCTGGGCCACGACCTCGGCGTTGGTCAGGCGGTTGAACAGTGTCGACTTGCCGGCGTTGGTGTAGCCCACCAGCGCCACAGTCGGGTACGGGACCTTCTTGCGGGCGCTGCGGTGAAGGGTACGGGTGCGCCGCACCTCCTCCAGCTCGCGCTTGAGCTTGCCGATCGTGCCGGCGATCAGGCGCCGGTCGAGCTCGATCTGGGTTTCGCCGGGACCGCCGGTCGAGCCGGTGCCGCCCCGCTGGCGTTCCAGGTGGGTCCAGGTGCGCACGAGGCGCGAGCGCTCGTAGTCGAGCCGCGCGAGCTCGACCTGCAGCTTGCCTTCACGGGTGCGGGCGCGGCGGGCGAAGATCTCGAGGATCAGGCCGGTGCGGTCCACCACCTTGACGCCCAGGCCGCGCTCGAGATTGCGTTGCTGGACGGGGGTGAGCTGGTCGTCGAACACGGCGACGTCGATCTCCTCGACCTCGCAGACGGCCTTGAACTCTTGGATCTTGCCGCTGCCGAACAGGGTGGCGGGCGTGACGGCCCGAAGCGGCGCGATGGCCGTTTCGACGACGTCGAGATCGAGGGCGACGGCGAGGCCGACGGCCTCTTCGAGGCGCGCCTTGGGATCGCGCGCCTCCAGAGCGGCCTGCCCGCGAGCAGGCCGCACCGGATGGATCACGAAGGCCCGAAGGATCGGGTCGGCGTGATCGATAAGTCCATCGGGGGACTTAGAAGTAGATTTTGACAAAAGAGCCTTGGACTTAGTCGTCTTGATCGGCGCTCGGCTCGTACAGCTGAACGGGCTGAGCCGGCATGATCGTCGAGATGGCGTGCTTGTAGACCAGTTGAGACTGGCCGTCGCGGCGCAGCAGGACGCAGAAGTTGTCGAACCAGCTGACCACGCCCTGCAGCTTGACGCCGTTGACCAGGAAGATGGTGAGCGGCGTCTTGGACTTGCGCACGCTGTTCAGGAAGGTGTCCTGAAGATTCTGTTTCTTGTCGGCGGACATTGGGGATTCCCCTCTCGTTGAAATCGGAAGGCAGAACGCCCTCCACACAAACAAGCTCATGCTAGAGCATTTTTCGCCGTTTGATATGACTTTCCGGCGAGAAAATGCACGCAGGGCGGTGAGCGATCCTAGATCGCTCCCGCTCGCGCCCGCTCGATATAGAGAGCCCGCAGGCGGCTCGCCACCGGTCCAACGACGCCATCGCCGATCTTGACGCCGTCAATGCTGGTGATCGGGGTCACCAGGCTGCCGGCCCCCGTGATGAAGGCTTCCCTGGCGGCCTTGGCCTCCTCGACCGTGAATGGCTGCTCGGCCACCGGCAAGCCGGCCTCGGCGATCACGTCCAGCAGCGTCAGGCGCGTGACGCCGCGCAGGATGTTGGCCTGAGTGTCGCGAGTCCGCAGGCGGCCCTCGGCGTCGACGATCCAGGCGTTGGACGAGGCGCCTTCGGTGACCAGGCCCAGGTCGTCGACGAACCAGGCCTCGATCGCGCCGCGCTCGCGGGCGGCCTGCTTGGCCAGCGCATTCGGCAGAAGTCCGATGGTCTTGATGTCGCAGCGGCCCCAGCGGTTCTCCGGCACGGTGATCACGGCCGAGCCCTTGGCGGCCTTGGCCTCGATGGCGGCGCGATCGACCGAGCGGGCGGTGATGACGACCGCCGGCGGCACGGCCGGATTCGGGAAAGCGTGGTCACGCTTGGCGACGCCTCGGCTGACCTGCAGGTAGACGAGGCCTTCGCGCACGTGATTGCGGCGGATGGCTTCGCGCAGCACGACGGTCAAGGCCGCCTCGCTCATCGGGTGGGCGATGCGCAGTTCGTCGAGGCTGCGCCACAGGCGGGCGAAGTGGCCTTGCGCGTCGGCCAGCTTGCCGTCGAACACGGCCCACACCTCGTAGACCCCGTCGGCCAGTTGGTAGCCGCGGTCCTCGATGTGCACGGCGGCCTGGCCGTGACGCACGAAGCGGCCGTTGACGTAAGCGAAACGCGACATCGGAGTCCTTACTCTTCTTCCTCGCCGCGGCCGCCGGCCACGCCCAGGGACTTCAGCTTGCGGTGCAGGGCCGAGCGCTCCATGCCGATGAAGTTGGCCGTGCGCGAGATGTTGCCGCCGAACCGCAGGATCTGGGCGTTGAGGTACTCGCGCTCGAACAGCTCGCGGGCCTCGCGCAGCGGCAGGGCGATGATCCGCTCGGCGCCGATCGCGCCCGAACCGCCGCTGGCCGGCTGTTCGGAGGCGTTCAGCATCTCGGCGGTGATCAGGTCGCCGGGCTCGCCCGCGGCCAGGATCAGCATCCGCTCGACGTTGTTGCGCAGCTGGCGGACGTTGCCCGGCCAGGCCTGGACCTGCAGGGTCGCCAGGGCGTCCTCGCCCAGGCGGCGACGCTGCATGCCGGTGGCCTCGCTGATCCGCTCGATGAAGTAGCTGATCAGTTCGGGGATGTCCTCGCGCCGCTCGGCCAGGCCCGGCACGCGCACCGGCACCACGTTGAGGCGGTGGAACAGGTCCTCGCGGAAGCGGCCGGCGGCGATCTCCTCGCGCAGGTCGCGCGAGGTGGACGAGATCACCCGCACGTCGACCTGGACGTCGCTGTCGCCGCCTACGCGGCGGAAGCGCTGCTCGACCAGCACCCGCAGGATGCGGCTCTGGGTTTCGCGCGGCATGTCGGCCACTTCGTCGAGATAGAGGGTGCCGCCGTGGGCGCGCTCGAACACGCCGATCTTGCGCGGGCGACCGCCCTCGCCTTCCTCGCCGAACAGCTCGACGTCGAGGCGTTCGGGGGCCATGCCGGCCGAGCTGACGGCCACGAACTCGGCTTTGGTGCGGGCGCTGGCGCTGTGGATCAGGCGGGCGACCAGCTCCTTGCCAGAGCCGGGCGGGCCGGCGACCAGCACGCGGCTGTTGGCCGGGGCGACCTTGGCGATCATCTGACGCAGGGCCTGGGCGGCCTGCGACTTGCCCATCAGGCCGTCGGAGGCGAAGCTCTGGGCCCGCAGGCGGCGGTTCTCGCGCTTGAGGTTGGCCGCCTCCAGGGCGCGCTCGACCACCAGCAGCAGCCGGTCGGACTTGAACGGCTTCTCCAGGAACTCGTAAGCGCCGCGCTTGATGGCGCTGACGGCCGTCTCGATGTTGCCGTGGCCCGAGATCATGATCACCGGCAGGTCGGCGTCGAGCGTCTTGACCATGTCGAGCAGTTCCAGCCCGTCCATGCCTCCGCCCTGCATCCAGATGTCGAGGACCAGCAGGGCGGGCTTGCGGGCGCGCAGGGCGGCCAGGGCCTGGTCGGCGTCGGCTGCCGTGCGCACGGCGTAGCCTTCGTCCTCCAGGATCCCCGCCACCAGATCGCGGATGTCGACCTCGTCGTCGACCACCAGCACGTCGGCGCTCATGTCATCTCCTCTACGCCGTTGGCAGTCGGCGCCGCGGCGAGCCGCGCCGACACCGGGAACTTCAGGACGACGCGCGCGCCGGCATGGCCGTGCGCGTCGGTGAGGACCAGCTCGCCGCCGTGGTCCTCCATGATCCGCTTGACGATGGCCAGGCCCAGGCCCGTGCCCTTCTCGCGGGTGGTCACATAGGGTTCGGCCAGCCGGTCGCGATCCTTCGCGGGCAGGCCGACGCCGTTGTCCTCGACGATGATGCACAGCGCCTCGTCGTCGGAGACCAGGGTCGCATCGATCTGGCCGCGCGGCTCGGGCGTCAGGTGACGCCGCGCGCCGACCGCCTCGCCGGCGTTCTTCAGGATGTTGGTCAGGGCCTGGCCGACCATGCGCGCGTCGCAATTGACCCACACGGCGCCGCCCGGCTCGTCGATGACCACGTCGGTGTCGGCGTCGACCACGCGCTGGGCGAACACGCCGGCGCGCAGGAGTTCGGCCAGGTCGGCCGGCGCGAAACGCGGCGCGGGCATCCGGGCGAAGGCCGAGAACTCGTCAACCATGCGTCCGATGTCGCCGACCTGGCGAATGATGGTGTCGGTGCAGCGATCGAAGGTCTCGAGATCGCCGGTGATGTCCTTGCGGTACTTGCGGCGGATGCGCTCGGCCGAGAGCTGGATCGGCGTCAGCGGGTTCTTGATCTCGTGGGCGATGCGGCGGGCGACGTCCTTCCAGGCGGCGTTGCGCTGGGCCGCCATCAGGCGCGTGACGTCGTCGAAGGTCAGCACCTGGCCCTCGGCGGCGTGACCGGCGGCCCGGACGCGCAGGCGCAGGGTCTCGCCGCCGCGCACCACATCGATCTCGACCTCGGCGTTGGGGCGGCCCTGGCCGATCTCTTCCAGCACCTGGCCGAACTCCGGCGCGGCCTCGACCAGATCCTGGCCCTCCGCGCTCTCGTCAAGGGCCAGCAATTCGCCCGCGCGACGGTTCAGGGCCGAGATGCGGCCAGCGCCGTCGAGGCTGATCACCCCGGCGCTGACGCCCGACAGGACGGTCTCGATGAACTGTCGGCGCGACTCGGCGTCGAGGCTGGCGTCCTTCAGGGCCGCCTGCTGGGTCTGAAGGTCCGCTGTCATCATGTTGAAGGCGTTGGACAAGGCGCGGATTTCCTCCGGGCCGGCCTCGGCGTCGACCCGGGCGTCCAGGTCGCCGGCCGACACGCGGCCCGCCGCCTGCACCAGACCGGACACGGGCGCGGCGATCGAGTTGGCGGCGGCGATGCCGACCCACACGGCCGCGACCAGCACCAGCAGCGCCGTCTCGACGTAGCTGAGGCCGAAGATCGCCTGGATGCGGGCCCGGTTCACGGCGGCGTCACGATAGGAGATCAGCGACTCTTCCGACTCGATCAGGTGGGCCAGGATGCCCTTGTCGATCGGCCGGGCGATGTAGAGGTAGCCGTCGGGAAAGCCCTTCAGCTTGTAGAGGGCCCGAAACAGGTCCTCCGACACGAAGCGCTGCGAGGTGATCTCGCCGGTGTCGGTCCAGCGGAAGCTCGACGGCGGGGGCGCCAGGAACGGCGGGGCGTCGGCCAGTTCGGCCCGCGCCAGGATCCGGCCGTCGCGGTCGAGGATGTAGGCCGACGAGAAGCCGTTGTCCTCGGCCAGGGTGCGCAGGAAATGGCCGAAGGCGACCGGCGATTCGGCCATGGCCGGGGCGGCGCTGTTCAGCGTCGCGGCCATCGGGCCCATGTGCTGGCTGATGTAGCTGGTCTGTTCGGAGACGTAGGACCGCGCCACGGTGGCCGAGTTCTCGACCACGGTCGTCACGCGCTTGCTGAACCAGCCGTCGACGCCGCGGTTGACCAGCACGCCGAAGAACAGCGCCACGATCACCGCCGGCGCTACGGCCGCGACCGAGAACAGGCCCACGAACCGCAGGTGAAGGCGGGCGCCGGCGTCGCTGGAGCGGGCGTCGATCAGGTCGAGCAGCCGCCAGCCGACGATGGCGGCGACGCAGAGGATCAGGGCGAGGTTGAAGCCGAGGACCACCAGGATGGCGGTGCTGGCGGGGCCGATGGGGCCCGTGGTCGGCGGAGACGAGGCCAGGCCGACGCCCGTGGCCGTCAGAATCGCCGCCAGCACATAGCCGCCGCCCAGGACGTAGCGTGACCTCAAGAGTTCACGCCACCAGGACCGACTGAAACGGCGCGGGCGGTCTTCCGATTCCGAGACTGACGGGACCGAACTCATCGATGCGAGTTTAGGGCGGGGTGTGCCCTAAACTCAACACCGATGTGCTGAAAAAGCGTCAGCAGTGGGATCCGCCGATCGCCTAGCGGCGGCCGCGGCTCATCTCGACGCCCAGATCCTGGATCTTCTTGCGCAGCGTGTTGCGGTTCAGGCCGAGAATTTCGGCGGCCCGCACCTGGTTGCCACGGGTGGCCGAGAGGGTCAGCTGGATCAGCGGACGCTCGACCTCCTGCAGCACGCGGTCATAGAGGCCCGCGGCCGGCACGCCGTCGGGCTGCTCGGCGAAATGCGAGGCCAGGTGGCGCTCGACCAGCGCCGCCAGTGTGACTGGACCTTCGTCGGCGCGCGGCGCCGGCGCATGATCTTGCAGCTCGCGGTCGACGATGCGGGCGGTGATCAGCTCCTCGGCGTAGAGGGCGCACATGCGGCGGATCAGGTTCTCCAGCTCGCGCACGTTGCCCGGCCAGGAGTGGCTCTTCATGCGGTCGAGCGCGCTCTGGTCGATGGTCTTGGCCGGAAGGCCCTCGCGGTTGGCGCGCAGCAGGAAGGTGCGGGCCAGGTCCGGAATGTCCTCGGCCCTGTCGCGCAGCGGTGGCAGGCGCACCGGCGCGACGTTCAGGCGGAAGAACAGGTCCTCACGGAAGAGCCCCTGCTGGATCAGGCCGCGCAGGTCGCGATTGGTGGCGGCGATGATCCGCACGTTCGGACGGCGCCCGGTCTTGGGGTTGATCACCGGCTCGGTGCCGTCGATCACGCGCAGCAGGCGGGTCTGGGCGTCGAGCGGCATGTCGCCGATCTCGTCCAGGAACAGGGTGCCGCCGTCGGCCTCGACGAGGCGGCCGTTGTCGCCCTCCCCGCGCCCGAACAGCTCGGCCTCGACCCGCTCGCGCGGCACGGCGGCCAGGTTGATGACCACGAACTTGCCGTCGCGACGGCGACCCAGGTCGTGCAGGGCCCGGGCGACCAGCTCCTTGCCGGTGCCGCTCTCGCCCAGGATCAGGACGGTAAGATCGGCCCCGACCAGGCGGGCGATGGTGCGATAGACCTCCTGCATCGGCGCCGAGCGGCCGATCAGCGGCAGGCGCTCGTCCCGCATGGCGCGGGCCTGGGCCTTGGAGGCCTCGGCGTCGGCCGGACGCGACAGGGCGCGACGAGCAGCAGCCGTGACGTCATCGAGGTCGAAGGGCTTGGAGACGTACTCGAAGGCCCCGGCGTCGGCGGCGTTGACAGCCGTCAGCAGGGTGTTCTGCGCGCTCATCACGATGATCGGCAGCTTGGGGCGCTCTTTGCGGATGCGCGGCAGCACGTCGAACACGTTCTCGTCGGGCATCATCACGTCGGTGACGACTAGGTCGCCCTCGCCGTCGCTGACCCACTTGAGCAGGGTGGTGGCGTTGCCGGTGGCCCTGACCTGGTATCCGAGACGGGTGAAGGCCTGGCTGAGCACCAGACGGACCGAAGAGTCGTCGTCGGCGATCAGAATCTTCTTGTTTGCGGCGTTCATGTACTCACGCGTCTCCCAAGGAAGGCTCAGGCGCCACAGGCAGCAACACGCGGAACACGGTGCGGCCGGGCTCGGATTCGAAATCGATCAGGCCCCCATGGGCCGTCACGAGCTTGGTGACCAACGCAAGGCCAAGGCCGGTGCCATTGGCCTTGGTGGTCACGAAGGGCTGGAACAGGTGCTCACGCAGGCTCTGCGGAACGCCGGGGCCGTTGTCCTGCACCCGGATCTCGATCGGGGCGCTGGAGGCCGACTTGCCGTCGGCGCCGCGCACCCGAACGCCGGGGCGCCAGGCGGTGTGGATGGTCAGCTCGCCCTGGCCGTCGCCGCGCATGTGGGCGGCTTCCGAAGCGTTCTTCACCAGGTTCAGGAAGATCTGGATCAGCTGGTCCTCGTCGCCCCAGACCGGCGGCAGCGAGGGGTCGTAGTGGTCGCGCAGGCGCAGGCCGTCGGCGACGCCGTTGGCGACCAGCGCACGCACACGGTCCAGCACCTGGTGGATGTTGACCGCCTCGCGCGGGGTCGGGGCCTGCTCGGAAAAGGCCTCCATCCGATCGACGAGGCGACGGATGCGGTCGGTCTCGTCGACGATCAGCTGGGCCAGCGGCTGGTCTGCGGCGCTGGCGCCGGTCTTCAGCAACTGGGCCGCGCCGCGGATGCCCGCCAGCGGGTTCTTGATCTCGTGGGCCAGCATGCGGCCAAGCCCCACCACCGAGCGCAGGCCCGCCTGGTCGGCGGCGCGCTCGACGCCCAGCGCGCCCTTCACGTGCAGGGTCAGCAGCACCGAGCCGTCGCCCAGCGGTACGGCGGCGCCGTCGGCCTCGAACGGCGGCTGGCCAAAGAGATTGACCTCCACCCCGTGCTCACGGACCAGCGCGCCTTCGAACACGGCGCGGTCCATCAACGAGACGAGCACCGAACCGGGCGGCAAGGCGGCGCGGAAACGGCCGCGAGCCAGCAGCGACAGGCCGTGGCCGAACAGGGCCTCGGCCGCCTCGTTGACAGCCACCAGGCCGCCCTCGCGGTCGACCACCAGGGCCGGCTCGGGGCTGAGCTCGAAGGCGGCCGCCTTCAGGGCGTCCAGCGCGGGGCCGGAGAGGACGCGGGCGCGGTCGGTCATGCGGCGATCCTCCCGCCGGCGAGCCAGAGGTCGGCCAGGGCGATTTCCAGGGCGGCCGGATCCTCGATCCGGCAAAGGGCGGCGCGCGCGGCCCGACGGGCCTCGGCGGTTTCGGGCCAGGGCGCGGCCTCGATGTACGAGGCCAGGTGTTTGCGGAACATCTTCAGTCCCTGGCGCTCGCCGTAGAAGGCCAGGCTGCGGCGGAAATGGGTGAGCGCGATGGCCAGGCGCTCTTCGGCGGCGGGCTCGACGAAATCGCGACCGTCCAGCGCAGCCTCGATGGCCTGGGCGATCCAGGGGCGGCCATAGACGCCGCGACCGATCATGACGCCGTCGGCGCCGGACTGTTCGAGCGCGCGGCGAGCGCTGTCAGCGTCGGTGATGTCGCCGTTGACCAGCACCGGCACGGAGACGGCCTGCTTGACCGGCGCGACGGCGGCCCAGTCGGCCTCGCCCTTGTAGAACTGGCATCGGGTGCGGCCGTGCACGGTGATCGCGCGGGCCCCCGCCGCCTCGGCGCGGGCGGCGATCTCGGGGGCGTTGCGGCTGGCGTCGTCCCAGCCCAGGCGCATCTTGACGGTGACCGGCACGTCGACGGCCCGGGCGGCGGCGGCGACCAGGGCCTCGGCCAGGTCGGGCTCGCGCATCAGGGCCGAACCGGAAGCGGCGCCCGCGGTGACCTCCTTGGCCGGGCAGCCGAAATTCAGGTCGATGATCTCCGCTCCGGCTTCAGCCGCCAGGCGGGCGCCCTGCGCCATGAACTCCGGATCGCGGCCGACGAGCTGTACGACCATAAGCGGCAGGCCTTCGCCGACGGCCGCGCGGCGGACGACGTCGGGCCGGCCCTTCGCGAATTCCGCGCAGGCGACCATTTCGGTGGCCACGTATGATGCGCCGAGGCGCGTGGCCGTTTCTCTGAACGGGAGGTCGGACACGCCTGTCATCGGCGCAATCCATACCCGCCCGGGCACCGTGACGGCGCCGACTGCGAGCTGCTTGCTCATTTTATGATCATCCCCACCGCTGTGTTTTTAGGCACATTGTGCAGCGCAGTAAAGCCCTCCGTTGGCTGGACATGTCCGACGACAACGTTAGACACGGACCATGACCTTCTCAGCCGTCATCGTCGCCGCCGGCAGCGGCACCAGGGCCGGACCCGGCCAGGCCAAGCAGTGGCGCGATCTGGCCGGAAAACCCGTGCTGCGCTGGTCGGTCGAGGCCCTGCTGGCCAGCGGCGCAGTTGATCTCGTAATCGTGACCGACCCAAGCATGCAGGACATGCTGGGCGAAACCTTGGCCGGCCTCGAAGGCTGGCGGTTCGCGCCCGGCGGCGCCACCCGCGCCCTGTCGGTGCGGTCGGGCCTGGCCGCGCTCGCCCACCGTCCGACCGATGAGCCTGTGCTTGTGCACGACGCCGCCCGTCCGTTCCTGACCAAGGCCGTTGTCGATGGCGTGCTCGCCGCGCTGGACGGCGCTGACGGCGTGGTGCCGGCCCTGCCGGTGGCCGACACCCTCAAGCGCGCGGGCGAGTCGGGCGCGACCACGACCTCGCGCGACGGTCTCTGGCGGGCCCAGACCCCGCAGGCCTTCCGCCGCGACCGCCTGCTGGCCGCCTACGCCGCCTGGAGCGGACAGAGCGAACCCACCGACGACACCCAGGTGGTCGAGGCCGACGGCGGCAGGGTCGCCATCGCGGCCGGTGATCCGCTGCTGACCAAACTGACCTATCCAGAGGACTTCGCCATGGCCGAACGGCTGGCGGGCGCGGCCCGCATCACTCGCATCGGCCAGGGTTTCGACGCCCACCGCTGGGGACCGGGTGAGTCGGTCTGGCTATGCGGCGTCGAGATCGCCCACGACGAGACCCTGATCGGCCATTCGGACGCCGACGCCGGCCTGCACGCCCTGACCGACGCCGTGCTCGGCGCGATCGGCGACGGCGACATCGGCGACCACTTCCCGCCGACCGATCCGCAATGGAAGGGCGCGGCCTCGGACAAGTTCCTGATCCACGCCGTCGACCTGGTGCGCCAACGCGGCGGCCGCCTGATCAACGTGGACGTGACGCTGATCTGCGAGCGACCCAAGATCAAGCCGCACCGCGAGGCCATGCGTCAGCGCCTGGCCGAGATCCTCGACCTGCCGCTGGACCGCGTCAGCGTGAAGGCGACCACGACCGAGAAGATGGGCTTCACCGGCCGCGGCGAAGGCCTGGCCGCCCAGGCGGTGGCGACGGTGGAGACGCCGCTCTAGTCTCACGGCAAAGGAGTCGCCGGCATGTTTCCCATCGAGATCGAAACCCTCGCCCGGCTGCTGATCGACGAGGCGCGCGAGAAGAAGCTGCGTCTGGCGGCGGTGGAAAGCTGCACTGGCGGGCTGGTGGCCGGATCGATCTGCGCGATCTCCGGCGCGTCGGACGTCTTCGAGCGCGGCTTCGTGACCTACAGCAACCGGGCCAAGACCGAGCAGGTGGGCGTGCCGGGCGACCTGATCGCCGACCATGGCGCGGTGTCCGAGCCCGTGGCGCGGATGATGGCCGAAGGCGGCCTGGCCAACAGCAACGCCCATTTGGCCGTGGCGATCACCGGCATAGCAGGCCCTGGCGGCGGCACGCCGATGAAGCCCGTCGGCACGGTCCACTTCGCCGTGGCCCGGGCCAACCGCTCGGTCGTGCATCGCCACGAGCATTTCGAAGGGCTGCCGCGCGAGGCCGTGCAGCTGGCGGCGATCCGGACGGCGCTGGAGCTGCTGCGCGAGGCGGTGGCCGGCTGATGCCAGACAGCGCGCCTTCAGACTGGCGGCGGTTCGTCGGCGCTGGCTTCTCGCGTTCGGCCCTGGCCGCGGCGGCGCGGCGGCGCAGCGAGCTGCGGCACGCGGTGCGGGTCTCGGCGGCGGTCGTGGCGGCCTACGCCCTGGCGACGCTGCTGCGGCTGCCGCAGGGCTATTGGGCGGTGTTCACGGCGGTGATCGTCGTGCAGTCGAGCCTGGGCGCGACCATCACCGCCTCGATCGAGCGGTTCATGGGCACAGTGGTCGGCGCCGCCGTCGGAGCGGGCGCGGCCTGGCTGCATACGCGCCATCCCGAGTGGGGCGGCTTGATCCTGGCGGTCTGCGCGGCCTCCCTCGCCTTCCTGGCGGCGGTGCGACCAGCATTCAAGGTGGCGCCGGTCACGGCGGTGATCATGCTGATCGGCACCACCACGCACATGGACCCTCTGACGGCGGCGTTCCTGCGGGTGGCCGAGATCACCGTCGGCAGCCTGGTGGGCGTGGCCGCCACCCTGCTGATCTTCCCAGCCCGCGCCCACGAGTCGGTGGTGGATAGCAGCCAGAAGGCCGCCGGCCTGCTGGCCGACCTTCTTTCGCACTACGCCGCCAAGCTGGAGGCCAAGCCCAGCGACCTGGATCCGCGCGCGCACTACGACGAGACACTGAAGGCCCTGGCCAAGCTGCAGACGGCGATGACCGAGGCCGACCGCGAGACAGCCAGCAGGCTGTCGGATCGTTCGATCTCGGACGCCCTGCCCCGCACGCTGTGGAGGCTGCGCAACGACTGCGTGATGATCGGCCGGGCGCTGCGCGAGCCCCTGCCCGCTCCTGCCCTGGCCCCGCCCAGCGCGGCGATGCTGGCGGCCTCGTCGGCCTATCTGCGCGCGGTCGCTCAGAGCCTGTCGGGCGCGGCCAAGCCCGACCGCCTGGCCTTCGCCGAGGGACACAAGGCGTTCCAGGACGCCATCGAGGGCATGCGCGACGTGGGCGCCACGCGAGAGCTGGCCTTCGACGACGCCGCGCGGACCTTCGGCCTGGTGTTCGCTGTGGAGAACCTGTTCGCCAATCTCGGGGACTTCGCCGACCGCGTCGAGGAAGCCGCCAGCAAGCGCGACTAGACCTTGGCGCCGTAGAGCTGCGCGGCGCGGGCCTCGAAGCAGGCGATCAGCTTGTCGACGGCGCGGTCCATGTTGGCCGCCAGCATGGCGTCGAGCAGCTTGGCCTTGAAGGCGAAGTCGATGACGAAATCGATGGTCGCCCCGTCCGGGTGAACCGAGAACCGCCACTGGTTCGACAGCCGCTTGAACGGGCCATAGAGCAGGCTGACGGTCACGCTGAGGTCAGCGCGATCCCGACGGACGCGCGTGGCGAACTTCTCGCGCAGGAACGAGAAGCCGACCTGGGCCTCGGCGTCCAGGCTGCTGACATCGCCGCTCTCGTGAGCGTTCCAGGTCCGCATGCCCGTGATCCACGGCACGAAGGACGGATAGGCCTCGACGTCGCCGACGAGCGTGAAGAGTTGCTCGGGCGCGTAGGGCAGCACCCGGGTGACGACGTGGCGGTGCAAGGGGTCAGCCGGCTTTGGCGTCGAGCGCTCGGCGAGCCGCCTGCAGCTTGGCGAAGTCCTCGCCGGCGTGGTGCGACGAACGGGTCAGCGGACTGGACGAGACCATCAGGAAGCCCTTGGCCCGGGCGATCGCCTCGTAGGCCTTGAACTCTTCCGGGGTCACGAAGCGGTCGATGGCCGCGTGCTTGCGGGTCGGCTGCAGGTACTGGCCGATGGTGATGAAGTCGACGCCGGCCGAGCGCATGTCGTCCATGACCTGCATGACCTCTTCCTTGGTCTCGCCAAGACCGACCATCAGGCCGGACTTGGTGAACTGGGAAGGATCGCGCTCCTTCACCCGCTCCAGCAGGCGCAGCGAGTTGTAGTAGCGGGCGCCGGGGCGGATCTTCAGGTAGAGCCGCGGCACGGTCTCAAGGTTGTGGTTGAAGACGTCCGGACGGGCGTCGATGACCACGTTCTCGGCCCGGTCCTTGCGCAGGAAGTCGGGGGTCAGGATCTCGATGGTGGTCTTGGGCGCCGCCGCGCGGATGGCGGTGACCACCTCGGCGAAGTGGCGGGCGCCGCCGTCGATCAGGTCGTCGCGGTCCACCGAGGTGATGACCACGTGGTTCAGGCCCATCTTGGCGACGGCCTCGGCCACACGGCGCGGCTCGTCGGGGTCGAGCTGGGTCGGAAGGCCAGTGGTGACGTTGCAGAAGGCGCAGGCGCGGGTGCAGATCTCGCCCATGATCATCATGGTCGCGTGCTTCTGGCTCCAGCACTCGCCGATGTTCGGGCAGGCGGCCTCTTCGCAGACCGTGGTCAGCTTGTGCTCGCGCACGATGCCCTTGGTCTCGTTGTACTGGCCCGAACCGGGGGCGCGGACGCGCAGCCACTCGGGTTTGCGCAGGACCGGGGTGTCCGGGCGATTCTGCTTTTCGGGGTGGCGAACGGCGCGATCCTCGGGACCGCGGGCCTTCAGCGTGTCGATCAACGTGACCATGTGGGCCTAGATCGGCCTTCTTGGCCTCCGGATCAAGCTCTCGATCTTGCATGCGGCGCAAAGGCGCGAAATGAGTGGCGTATATGCGTCGCTTCGCTCTCGTTCTGCTGCTCGCCCTGCCCCTTTTCGCCTGCGGCGAGCAGGGATCGCGCGCGCCTTTCGCCGACAGCCGAACGCCGCCTGGACTGGAGCGCCGGTTCCTGCCGCCCGCCGGCTGGGCCTGGGGCTATGTCCAGGTCGGCGAGGACGCCGTGCAGCGCTATGGCGTGTCGGCGCCGCACGGCGCGGCGACCAGCCAGGTGCTGATCCTGACCGACTACGGCGAGAGCGCCGAGACCTGGTTCGAGACTGCGCGCGACCTCAACGCCAAGGGCGTGGTCGTCTGGATCCTGGAGCGCCAGGGCCAGGGCGGCTCCGAGCGCCTGGCGGCCAAGCGCGATCGCGGCCACGTCGAAAGCTACGCGCCCGACGTCACCGCGACCAAGGCCATGGTCAAGGTGGTGATCCGCCCCGACGGCCGCCTGCCGCTGACCTTGGTGGGCCAGGGCCAGGGCGGTCTGGTCTCCCTGCGCGCCGTCGAGGAGGGTCTGATGATCGACGGGCTGGTGCTTTCGGCTCCGGTCTTCGAGCTGTCCGCCCTGCCCCGCCCCAAGGGCCAACTGATCGAGACGGCGCAGTGGGCCCGGCGGTTTCGCTTGTCGTCGCAGCCCTGGCCCGGCGCCGCCGACTGGCGACGCGACGGCCCCGACGATCGCGCCCTCGGCCTGACCAGCGATCCCGTGCGCGGCGTGGTCAACCACGCCTGGCAGACCGCCAATCCCGACTTGCGGATGGGCGCGCCGAGCCTTGGCCAGTACGCGGCCTTCTACGACGTGCTGGACGTGACGGCCCGCGATCTCTCCCGCGTAAGGACGCCGGTCGTCATGCTGGCCGGCGACGCCGACACGGTCACGCCGGCCTTCGCGCAGGACAGCGTCTGCAAGGCGCTGACCGTTTGCCGCCAGACCCGGCTGCCGGGTGGGCGCCACGCCCTGCACCTGGAACGGGATTCGGTTCGGGCGCCTTGGCTGGAGGCCGTGCTCGCGGTCATCCGCGCCGCAGGCCGCCCAAAGCCCGCCGCGCCTTGAGCCACAAGGGCTCGCGCACCACATGAAGAACGCGGTTCGCTCACGAAACGTGACCGATCTTTGCAAACCGCGCAGGGGCCGCTAGGGTCCCGTCTCAATCGAACGAGGGCGGAACCACCGTCTTTGTGGGAGGTTTCGCCGGCATGCCGGTTGTTTACAAAGCGGAAGACGGCCAGAAGGCGCTCTTCGACGCCCTTATCGACGCCAAGGACAAGTTCGGAGCGAAGAAGCCGATCCTGGAAGACCAGGACCGCAACCCGCTCAGCTATACCGACCTGATCCGGGCGAGCTTCGCCCTGGGCCGCAAGGTCGCGGCCATGACCAAGCCCGGCGAACACGTCGGCGTGCTGCTGCCGTCGGGCGTCGGCGCGGTCGTGGTGTTCTTCGCCCTGCACGCCTTCGGCCGCGTGCCGACCATGCTGAACTTCACGGCGGGTCTGCGGAACATCAAGGCCGCGGTGAAGCTGGCCAACGTCAAGCACGTGCTGACGGCCCACAAGTTCATCGAGCTGGGCAAGCTGCACGACGTGGTCGACGCGATCGACGACCTGGCCAAGGTCGTCTACCTGGAGGACGTGCGAAAGACGATCGGCCTGGCCGACAAGCTGTTCGCCGCCGCCGCCGGAGCCTTCCCGCGCCAGTTCCGCGCGCCCGCCAAGCCTTCGGACAAGGGCGTGGTGCTGTTCACCTCGGGCAGCTTCGGCGCGCCGCGCGGCGTGGTGCTGAGCCAGGCCAACCTGGTTTCCAACGCCGCCCAGATCGCCGCGCACATCCCGCTGGACCCGAACTGGGTGATGTTCAACCCGCTGCCGGTGTTCCACTGCTTTGGCCTGACCGGCGGGGTCATCCTGCCGCTGCTGCAAGGCATGAAGGCGTTCGAGTACCCCTCGCCGCTGCACACCAAACAGATCCCGCCGCTGATCAAGGACGCCAAGGCCTCGCTGCTCTTGGCCACCGACACCTTCGTCAACCAGTACGCCCGCGCCTCGGAGACCGATGAGCTGGGCGGCCTGCAGTTCATCGTCTGCGGCGCCGAGAAGGTGCGCGACGAGACCCATGCCCTGATCAAGGAGCGCTTCGGCGACGTGCCGGTGCTGGAAGGCTACGGCGCCACCGAGGCCTCGCCGGTCATCGCGGTCAACAAGCCGACCGACAATCGCCCCGGCACGGTCGGCGGCCTGCTGCCGGGCATGGAGACCCGCATCGAGCCCGTCGAGGGCATCGCCGAAGGCGGTCGCTTCTTCGTGCGCGGTCCCAACATCATGGCCGGCTACCTGCGCGAGGACGGCGGCGTCGACGCTCCGGAAGACGGCTGGCACGACACCGGCGACGTGGTCACCATGACCGACGACCAGTGGATCACCATCAAGGGCCGGGTAAAGCGCTTCGCCAAGATCGGCGGCGAGATGGTGTCGCTGACCGCCGCAGAGGACCTGGCGGTGGCCGTGTGGCCCAGCGCCCGCCACGCCGTGATCTCGATGCCCGACAAGAAGAAGGGCGAGCGCCTCGTTCTGGTGACCGACTGCCAGACCGCCGACGCCGCGCCGCTGGTGGCGCACGCCCAGGCGATCGGCGCGCCGGAACTGGCCGTGCCGCGCAAGATCCTCAAGGTCACCCAGGTGCCCGTGCTGGGCAGCGGCAAGACCGACTATGTCGCCATCCAGCGCATGGTTGAGGCCGCCGGCTGACGAACTTCCGTCCAGGCGCCGCGTTTCAGTAGAGCTTACGGTCGCCGCCTCACGCGGCGGCCGGTTCTTCGAACGACAGCGAACGGGAGACACGCTTGGAACGACTGGTCGTATGGACGCCGCGGGTGCTGAGCCTGCTGCGGGTGATCGCCGCCCTGCTCTTCATGGAGCACGGGCTGATGAAGCTGTTCCATTTTCCTGCCCCGCAGCCCGGCGCGCCCGATCCGCTGCCGCCGATGCTGCTCGCGGCCGCCTGGCTGGAGGTGATCGGCGGCGGCCTTCTGGTGCTGGGCCTCTTTACCCGGCCGGTGGCCTTCATCCTGTCGGGCCAGATGGCCGTGGCCTACTTCCTCGCCCATGCCAGCCAGGGCTTCTGGCCGGCGCTGAACGGCGGCGAGGCCGCGATCCTGTTCTGCTTCGTGTTCCTGTACCTGGTGTTCGCCGGGCCAGGGGAATGGAGCGTAGACGCGCAGGTGAGGAAGCGGCCGTGACGTCCAGATCCTCCCCCTGAAGGGGGAGGTGTCGGCAAAGCCGACGGAGGGGGACGTGATTTCGACGTTCTGAGAGGCGCCGGAGGCTGAAGTTACTTCCCCCTCCGGCCCTTCGGGCCACCTCCCCCTGAAGGGGGAGGATCTCGGTTCTAGAAATCCAGTTCCATCCGCGCGCCGGTAACGTGGACACCGTAGTCCCGGTCGCCATCGGCCAGGGGCGTGGCGTCCTGGTACGAGAGGTAGGCGTAGTTGACGTTGAAGCGCAGGTACTCGACCGGCTGCCAGATCAGGGCGGCGATCCAGGCGTCCTGGCGGCCGCCGACGATCGCGCCTTCATTGAGGTCGAGATAGTCGTAGCGGGCGTTGACCTGCACCGCGCCGAGACCGCCGCCGCCCAGCGGCTTCCGCGGCTTCGCGCGATCGAAGATGCCGCCCTTGTAGCCGCGGGTGTCGTCGGTGAGGAACCAGCCGAGCTCGGCATAGCCGCCAAAGAACTCCGCGTCAGGGCCAGCGGCGATGTCGCTGCGCAGCCAGTGGGTTTCGGCCGCGCCGTGCAGGCGGCCACGCACGAAGGCGGCCTCCAGGCCGTAGTGGGCCTCGTCCTTGACGTCGAGGGTCGAGGTCCCGATCAGGCGGGTGTTGCTGGTGTGGACGAACGGCCGCTGGCGGTAGCGCGTGCCGGCGTCGCCGACCCGCTTGAGGTCGCGCCAGTGGGCCGAGCCGCCAAAGTGCAGCTGCATGTCGCCAAGCTTGGGCGCATAGACCAGCCGGCCGTCTAGGCCGTAGCTGTTGTTCTCGTCGCCGCCGGTCTCGCCATCGCTGTCGTTGGAGAGCGCGGTGATGTCGTCGGCGAACAGGCCCGCCTGCAGCAGCCAGGCGGCCTTCTCGTACTGGGCGGCGATCCCCAGGCGGCGCTCGAAGTTGAAGGCGTCGGTGAAGGCCGCCCGCTCCATGACCGAGCCGGCGGTGTCGCCGGTCAGCTCGTCGAGGGACTGGAACTGGTTCTGATTGCCGATCGACAGCAGCAGGCCGCCGTTCTTGTAGGTGACGAAGGTGTCGACCAGATCGACGCTGTTGTCGGACAGCTCCAACTCCAGCTTGTAGCCGATGCCGGCGCCAAGGCCCCCTTCCCCGCCCAGACGGATGCGGCGCATCTCGGCGGCGTAGCCCAGGCCGCGGTCGGTCGAGCCGTCGGGGCGGCCCACATAGCCGACGTCGGTCTGGATGCGCCCCTTGGCCTTGAAGCTGCGGCCGCCGCTGGCGGTGAACTGCGGCGAGCCCTTCCAGGCGATCTCGGTCGGCGGCGGAGCCTTGGACGGCGCCGGCGCGGCGATCGTCGCGGGCTGGGGCGCGGCCTGGACGGCCGGAGCGGCCGTGCGCTGGGGAGCGCCCGTCGCGGCGTCCAGCTTCTGCTCCATCAGCTGGATCTGGGCCTTCAGGGCCGAGATCTGGGCCCGCATGGCGGCGGCTTCGTCGGCGCTGATGGCGTCCTGGGCGAAGGCCGGGGTGGCGAGGCCGAAGGCGCTGGTGGCCAGGAGGGGCAGGACGGATCGGCGCACGGCGTTGCTCCGGACATGAAAAGGCCCGTCCGGAGGGTGCTCCGAACGGGCCTTCCTAATGCGACACTTCAACGACAGTTTCGCGACAGTCGCCGCGAAAATCGTTCGACGACGGATTAAATGTGCAGGACGCGGCCGTAGGCGTCGAGAGAGGCTTCGTGCATGGCTTCCGACATGGTCGGGTGCGCGTAGACGATGCCGTGCAGGTCTTCCTCGGTCGCCTCGAGGGTGATCGCGGTGACGAAGCCCTGGATCATCTCAGTCACTTCGTGGCCGATCATGTGGGCGCCGATCAGCGCGCCGGTCTTGCCGTCGAACACCGTCTTGACGAAGCCTTCGGTCTCGCCCGCGGCCACGGCCTTGCCGTTGACCTTGAACGGGAAACGACCGGCCTTGACCTCGATGCCGGCCGCCTTGGCGGCGGCTTCGGTGTAGCCCACCGAGGCGACCTGCGGGTTGGCGTAGGTGCAGCCCGGGATCGGCGAGTGGACGTTCGGGGTCTTGTAGCCGGCGATGTGCTCGGCCGCGTGGATGCCTTCGTGGCTGGCCTTGTGGGCGAGCCAGGGGGCGCCGGCCACGTCGCCGATGGCGTAGAGGCCAGGCACGTTGGTCTTGCAGTGCTTGTCGGTGACCACGTGGCCGCGATCGAGCGCTAGGCCGACCGACTCGACGCCTTCCGTGTTCGGAACGATGCCGATGGCGACGATGCACTTCTCGGCGGTCAGTTGCTCGGCCTTGCCGCCGACCTCGACCGAGACCGACACGCCCGTGGCGGTCTTGTCGATCTTGGTGACCTTGGCGCCGATGCGGAACTTGATGCCGCGCTTCTCGAAGGCCTTCTGGGCGGCCTTCGACACTTCGGCGTCTTCGACCGGCATGATGCGGTCCACGGCCTCGACGACGGTCACTTCGGCGCCCAGGGCGCGGTAGAAGCTGGCGAACTCGATGCCGATGGCGCCCGAGCCGATGACGACCAGCGACTTCGGCATGGACTTCGGCGCCAGGGCGTCACGATAGGTCCAGACCTTGTCGCCGTCCGACACGGCGCCGATCGCCGGGATGTTGCGGGCGCGGGCGCCGCTGGCCAGGATGACGTTCTTGGCCTGGACCGTGCGGCTGCCGCCGGCCTTGAGCGCGATCACGACCTTCGGAGCGGGGGCGCCCTTCTCGAGCTTGGCCTCGCCCTCGATGACCTCGATCTTGTGCTTCTTCATCAGGAAGGCGATGCCGCCCGACATGGTCTTGGCGACGCCGCGCGAGCGCTCGATGATCTTGGTGAAGTCGAACGACGGCTTCTCGACGGCCAGGCCGTAGCTGTCGAGGTGCGACAGCTGTTCGAAGATCTCGCCGGACTTCAGCAGCGCCTTGGTGGGGATGCAGCCCCAGTTCAGGCAGATGCCGCCCAGGTTCTCACGCTCGACGATCGCCGTCTTCAGGCCCAGCTGGCTGGCGCGGATGGCGGCGACGTAGCCGCCCGGACCGGCGCCGATGACGACGACATCGAATTCCGTGGACATAGTGTCTTACCCTAGCTTGGACGCGCGCCGGGGGAGCGGCTGCGTCGAACGACCGGCGCCAGCCGGCCTGGGAAATTCTATAACAGCGCCTCGACGGCGGCCTGGAGGTCCTCAGGCTTGGTGGTCGGGGCGAAACGTTCGACGACCTTGCCGTCGCGGTCGATCAGGAACTTGGTGAAGTTCCACTTGATCCCCTCGGTGCCCAGCACGCCCTTCCGCTGCTTCTTCAGCCAGGCGTAGAGCGGATGGGCCGAGGGGCCGTTGACGTCGATCTTGGCCATCATCGGGAAGGTCACGTCGTAGGTCAGCGAGCAGAAGCCGCCGATCTCCTCCGCCGTGCCCGGTTCCTGCGCCCCGAACTGGTTGCAGGGAAAGCCCAGGATGGTCAGGCCGCGGTCCTTGTTCGCCTTGTAGAGCGCTTCGAGACCTTCGTACTGCGGGGTCAGGCCGCACTTGCTGGCGGTGTTGACGATCAGCAGCACCTGGCCGCGATAGTCCGCCAGGCTGGCGTCCTTGCCTTGAAGCGTCTTGGCCGAGAATTCGTAGACCGACATCGCGTGTTCTCCTCGGGGCCGTCCCCGTCCTGAAAGATCCAGGATGGGGCCTCGCCGAGCCGCTTCCGAAATCCTCGTCCCCGGTTTGGCCGCAGGACGAGGATTCCGGGAGCGCCCTTAGACGATCAGGGTCAGCGGCTCTTCGATCAGCGGCTTGAAGGCCGCCAGGAACTTGGCGCCGACCGCGCCGTCGACCACGCGGTGATCGCAGGTCAGGGTCACGGTCATGACCGTGGCCACGGCCAGCTGGCCGTTCTTGACCACCGGGCGCTGTTCGCCGGCCCCGACGCTCATGATCGCGCCTTGCGGCTCGTTGATGATCGACGAGAAGGCCTTGATGCCGAACATGCCGAGGTTGGAGACCGAGAAGGTGCCGCCCTGGAATTCCTCGGGCTTCAGCTTCTTGGCCTTGGCCCGGGCGGCCAGGTCCTTCATCTCGGCCGAGATCTGGGCCAGGCCCTTGGTCTCGGCGGCGCGGATGATCGGGGTGATCAGGCCGCCGTCGATGGCCACGGCCACGGCGATGTCGGCATGCTTGTGCATGGCGATGCCCTCGGGCGTGTAGGAGGCGTTGGCCTCCGGCACGCGCTTGAGCGCCACGGCGGCGGCCTTGATGACGATGTCGTTGACCGACACCTTCACGCCCTGGCCTTCCAGGAGGCTGTTGATCTTCGAACGGGCGGCCAGCAGGCCGTCCAGCTCGATGTCGATCGTCAGCGGGAAGTGCGGCACGTCGCGGAAGCTTTCCGTCAGGCGGCGCGCGATGGTCTTGCGCATGCCGTCCAGCGGGACGAGATCGTAGGAGCCCGCGGGGATGCCCATCTGCTCCAGCGACTGCACCTTGCGCGGCTCGGCGGCCGGGGCCGAAGCGGCGGCGGCGGGCGCCGGCGCGGCCTTGGCGGCCGGAGCGCCGCCGCTCTTGGCGGCTTCAACGTCCGACTTCACGACGCGGCCGTGCGGACCCGAGCCCTTGATGGACTTCAGGTCGAGATTGGCGGCGGACGCCAGGCGACGGGCCAGCGGCGAAGCGAAGACGCGCGAACCGTCGGCGGCCACGGGCGCGGCCGGAGCCGGGGCGGCCGGCGCAGCGGCGGGAGCCGGAGCCGCAGCGGCCTTGGGGGCTTCAGCGGCAGCAGCGGCGGGGGCGGCGACCGGAGCCGGCGCGGGGCTCTCGCCCTCGCCCGCCAGCTTGGCGATCAGCGCATTGACCTTGACGTTTTCGGTTCCGGCGTCGACCAGGATGGCTTCGATCACGCCTTCATCGACGGCTTCGACTTCCATCGTGGCCTTGTCGGTCTCGATCTCGGCGATGACGTCGCCGGCCTTGACGGTGTCGCCGACCTTGACGTGCCACTTGGCGAGGGTGCCCTCTTCCATGGTGGGCGACAGGGCGGGCATCAGGATGTCGATCGACATTTGAGCTCTTTCCTCAAGCGTTCGGGACGGCTTCGACCAAGGTGGTCGGCGTCCACGATACCCCGCCCTGGGGCGGGATGAATTCGTTGGCCAAGACGATGCGGCCCCCGCTCATCGGGAGCGGGGGCCGCGCCGGTCTCAGCGGTAGCAGACCGCCTTGGCCGCCTTGACGATCTTGTCGACCGACGGCAGCGACAGGGCTTCCAGGTTGGCCGCATAGGGCAGCGGCACGTCTTCCTGGTGGACCCGCAGCGGCGGGGCGTCCAGGTAGTCGAAGCCGAACTCCGTGATGCGGGCGACGATCTCGGAGCCGACGCCCATCGGGCCCCAGCCTTCCTCGACCGTGACCAGGCGGTTGGTCTTCTTGACGCTTTCCAGGATCGTCGCGTGGTCCATCGGACGGATGGTCCGCAGGTCGACGACCTCGGCCGAGATGCCCTCGGCGGCCAGCGCTTCAGCGGCTTGCAGGGCGAAGCCCACCATGCGGCTGTAGGCGACCAGGGTCACGTCCGTGCCCTGACGACGAACCTTGGCCTTGCCGATCGGCACGACGTAGTCCTCGACGTCCGGGATGTCGAACTCGTGCCCGTACATCATCTCGTGTTCGAGGAAGACGATCGGGTTCGGATCGCGGATGGCGGCCTTCAGCAGGCCCTTGGCGTCGGCCGCGTCATACGGCGCGATGACCTTCAGGCCCGGGATGTTGCCGTACCAAGCCGCGTAGTCCTGGCTGTGCTGGGCGCCAACGCGCGAAGCCGCGCCGTTCGGACCGCGGAACACGATCGACGACTTGATCTGACCACCCGACATGTAGAGCGTCTTGGCGGCCGAGTTGATGATGTGGTCGATCGCCTGCATGGCGAAGTTCCAGGTCATGAACTCGACGATGGGCTTCAGGCCCGCCATCGCCGCGCCGACGCCCATGCCGGCGAAGCCGTGCTCGGTGATCGGGGTGTCGATGACGCGCTTGTCGCCGAACTCCTGCAGGAGTTCACGGCTGACCTTGTAGGCGCCCTGGTACTGGGCGACTTCCTCGCCCATCAGGAACACGCGGTCGTCGCGACGCATCTCTTCGGCCATGGCGTCGCGCAGGGCGTCGCGCACGGTGATCTTCTTGGTCGGCGTGCCTTCCGGCAGTTCCGGATCCGCGAAGTTCGAGGCGGCGGCGATCGGGGCCGGAGCCGCGGCGACCGGAGCCGGGGCGGCTTCGGCGACGACCGGGGCGGCGGCCGGAGCAGCCGACGCCGAGGCGCCGTCTTCACCCGCCAGCTTGGCGATGATCGTGTTGACCTTGACGTTTTCCGAACCGGCCGGAACGAGGATGGCCTCGACCACGCCCTCGTCGACGGCTTCGACTTCCATCGTCGCCTTGTCGGTCTCGATTTCGGCGATCACGTCGCCGGCCTTGATGGTGTCGCCTTCCTTGACGAGCCACTTGGCCAGGGTGCCTTCCTCCATGGTGGGGGAAAGCGCGGGCATCAGGATGTCCGTCACTCGGCGGCCTCCAGGTATACGTCGGTGTAGAGTTCGGAGGGGTCCGGCTCGGGGCTGGTGCGGGCGAACTCGGCCGCTTCGGCCACGATACGCTTCACTTCGCCGTCGACGACCTTCAGATCGTCCTCGGTGACGCCGGCCGCGGCCAGGCGTTCCTTGATGTGGTCGATCGGATCGCGGGTCGTCTTGACCTCGTCGACCTCTTCCTTGGTGCGGTACTTGGCCGGGTCAGACATCGAGTGGCCGCGGTAGCGGTAGGTCTTCATCTCGAGGATGTAGGGACCCTGGCCGCTGCGGGCGTGCTCGCTGGCGCGGGCGCCGGCTTCACGCACGGCCACCACGTCCATGCCGTCGACTTCCTCGCCCGGGATCCGGAACGAGACGCCGCGCTTGTGGAAGGCGGTTTCCGACGCCGAACGCTCGACGCTGGTGCCCATGGCGTACTGGTTGTTCTCGATCACGTACACGACCGGCAGCTTCCACAGCTGGGCCATGTTGAAGCTCTCGTAGACCTGGCCCTGGTTGGCCGCGCCGTCGCCGAAGTAGGCGTACGAGACGTTGCCGTTACCCTGGTAGTGGTTGGCCAGCGCCAGGCCGGTGCCGAGCGCCACCTGGGCGCCGACGATGCCGTGGCCGCCGTAGAAGCCGGTCTCGATGTCGAACATGTGCATCGAGCCGCCCTTGCCGCGCGACGAACCGCCAGCGCGACCGGTAAGCTCGGCCATGACTTCCTTGGGGTCCATGCCTGCGGCCAGCATGTGGCCGTGGTCACGGTAACCGGTGATGATCTGGTCGCCCTTGTGCGAGATCGACTGCATGCCGACCGCAATGGCTTCCTGACCGATGTAGAGGTGGCAGAACCCGCCGATCAGGCCCATGCCGTAAAGCTGGCCAGCGCGCTCCTCGAAGCGGCGGATCAGCAGCATGTCCTGATAGAATTTGAGAAGCTCTTCCTTGCCGACGAAGGCGTTGACACCGGTGTCGGTAGCCTTCTCCGCCGGGGCTTCACCCTTGCGCGTTCGCGCCATTAAACTCTCCCTGGCCAATCGTCATAACGGCCTTCATCTCAGAGGCTTCCATTGCCCGCCGCGGTGCGGCTTTTCGGCGCTGGAGAACGCTCGTGTTGACGCCTAGACCGCCCCTCGAGCTGCAACTCGAAGCGTGGTCTACAAGGCAGCTTAGGACCGGCGGGAGCCGACCCAGCTTAGCGCTTGGTGCGGATCACGTAGTCCTTGGGATCGGCATATCCAAGGAGCGAACGCGCGCGTTCCTCCAGGAGATCAGCCGACAAGCTGCCGCTGCGTAATAGACGAGCCCGGGCCTCCAGGTCCATCCTCTCAGCGCGGATCTTCTTAAGTTCCATCGTCTTGGCGGCCAAGTCCGCGTTGCGTTGAGACGAGGAAAGCAGGCCTCTCTCGCCCGTCAGGGCGTGAAAGACGAAGTACGTGATCAGGAGAAGGAGCGCCGCGGTCGGCAGGTAAGGTTGCAGTCGAGCGAACATCGGCGAATCCCGGACAGGGAGCTTCAAGCTGCCAGAACGTGCTTAACACGATCTAAATCCCCAACGACGCAAAGGGCTTGCAAGTCTCTCGCGGGTGGCGCGAAAATACTTTCAAGTGAGACCGTTTCAGGGGCATCGAGATACCGCATCGCGGCATTTCCTTCGCATCCGCGAGAGCATCGGAAACCTCTGTTTTTCTAAGCACGGCCACGCTTATAGAAAAAATGTGGTCCAACTTTTTTGATCGAACGCCGGTCAAGCCTGTTTCGGAGGCGCCAGCGCCTCAGAATCGTCGCTGTTGAGGCAGTGAAATCATCCGCAAGGGTTGATCGATCGGGCGAATGCGCGCCTAGCATGTCGGAAAATCGATGCGCCTCGGGGGAGGAAGACATGCTTCGACGACAGATGCTGGCCGGATTGACGGGCGTCGCCATCGCCCTCCCCGCCGCTGCTCGGCAGCGCAGCGAGGATGGTGTCATCAAGGGCCGCCGCGGCGGACCCAACATGATCAAGGGCGACCCACCCAGGCTCGATTTCGGCGGCGGCCTGGTGATTCCGATGAACGCCTCGATCTTCCGCACGCTGTGGGAGGGCGAGGATCGCTGGGTGACCTACGGGCGGGCCGTGTCGCGGCTGGAGGTGAAGGCCATGCAGCAGGCCGAGATCGCCGCCACGGGCACGATGAAGCTGATGCTGCTGACCCAAGCCTTCGCGCCCGAACGCCTGGTGCGTTTCGAGACCTGCGGCTGGCGCAATCGCACCAACAACGCCAACGACCTGGTGCTGGGCGAGATCGCCCTCCCCGGCAAACCGGTCATGCCCACCACCGACCGCGTGACGGGATCGGTCACCGACGGCGACACCGGCGGCGTCGGCGAGGACGGCTGGCACGCCGTGACCGGCTATATGATCATGAAGAAGGACGTCACATTGGCCGATATCCGCGCCAGGGCGCAGCTTTTGAAAGGCTGACCTGGGCCAGGCCGAAGCAACGCCGGGCCCAAACAAAAAAAGCGCGCCGGGCGAACCCGACGCGCTCTTGTTCATCCGAGGATGGATCCGATCAGCGGCCCTTGAGGGCGGCGCGACCGGCGTAGACGCCCTGGTCTTCCAGCTGCTGCTCGATGCGCAGGAGTTGGTTGTACTTGGCCAGCCGGTCCGAACGGGCCAGCGAGCCAGTCTTGATCTGACCGCAGTTCAGGGCCACGGCCAGGTCGGCGATGGTGCTGTCCTCGGTCTCGCCCGAGCGGTGGCTCATGACGCTGGTGTAGCCGTGGCGGTGGGCCAGCTCGACGGCGTCGATGGTTTCCGACAGCGTGCCGATCTGGTTGACCTTCACCAGGATCGAGTTGGCCAGGCCCTGGTCCAGGCCGATCTGCAGGCGGGCCGGGTTGGTCACGAACAGGTCGTCGCCGACCAGTTGGACCTTCTTGCCCAGGGTGTCGGTCAGCAGCTTCCAGCCGGCGAAGTCGTCTTCGGCCATGCCGTCCTCGATCGAGGCGATCGGGAACTTGGCGACGAGGTCGGCCAGGTAGTCGACCATCTGGGCCGGGTCGAGCGACTTGCCCTCGCCTTCCAGCTCGTACTTGCCGTTCTTGAAGAACTCGGTCGAGGCGACGTCCAGGCCCAGCAGGAAGTCGTCGCCGGCCTTGTAGCCGGCGGCTTCGCCGGCCTTGACGATGAAGTCGAGCGCGGCTTCGGCCGAGGCGAGGTTCGGGGCGAAGCCGCCCTCGTCGCCGACGTTGGTGTTGTGGCCGGCGTCCTTCAGAGCCTTCTTCAGGCCGTGGAAGATCTCGGCGCCCATGCGCAGGGCTTCGGAGAAGCTGGCCGCGCCGGTCGGCAGGATCATGAATTCCTGGATGTCGATCGGGTTGTCGGCGTGGGCGCCGCCGTTGATGATGTTCATCATCGGGGTCGGCAGGACGCGGGCGTTCACGCCGCCGATGTAGCGGTGCAGCGGCAGGCCGGCCGACTCGGCGGCGGCCTTGGCCACGGCCAGCGAGACGCCGAGGATGGCGTTGGCGCCCAGGCGCGACTTGTTCGGCGTGCCGTCGAGGCCGATCAGCAGGCTGTCGATGCGGCGCTGGTCTTCGGCGTCGACACCCGACAGCGCGTCGAAGATCTCGCCGTTGACGGCGTCGACGGCCTGGCGCACGCCCTTGCCCAGATAGCGCGACTTGTCGCCGTCACGCTTTTCGACGGCTTCGTGGGCGCCGGTCGAGGCGCCCGACGGCACCGCGGCGCGACCGAAGGCGCCGTCCTCGAGGACGACGTCGACCTCGACCGTCGGATTGCCGCGGCTGTCGAGGATTTCGCGGGCGATGATGTCGACGATCTCGGTCATGGGAGCTCCCGAAAGAAAAGGCGCTTCCCCTTAGCCGCCGCGCTGCGTCGCCGCAACCAAGACCGGCGTTCGACCAGCGTGAAGTTCCGCCGCGTCAGGCCTGCAGTGTCGGCCGCTCGGCTCCCAGCCGAAACAGCAGCTGCTCGGCGCCGAAGTCCAGTTCCACCCGGGCGAAAAGCTTGAGGACGTCGACCCCCAGCAGGATCGCGGGTTTGTCGCTGATCTTCCAGTGATCGAAGATGTGCAGGTCGGCGAAGACCACGGCCAGGTTGGTCATGCGCAGCTCGCCCATGTTCATCGACTTGATGATCCGGTACTCGCCGATGGTCTCGCCGCCGGCCACGCCCTGCAGGCGGACGGCCAGGGCCGGATCGGCGCCCCTGCGCTGCTTGGCCTGGATGGCGCGCGACAGGGCCATGTTGCCGATCGACGAGCCCGCGCCCGAGTCGATGAAGGCCAGGGTGCGGATGTTGTTGATCCGGCAGTTGACGATGGTCAGGCGGCCGAACTTCTGGTCGGCGACGACCTGCACCTCCTGGGCCCGGCGGAAGAAGCGGTACTCGGGCGTGCTGTGACGGACCTCCAGGCGCTTGCGCTTGAAGTCCATGACCACCGAACGGTCCTGCAGGATGTCGATGCCCAAGAGGCCGTCGCCGCCGACCCGTTCGGGCGGCAGGATTGGAAGCTCGACGCCGGCCAGGCGCGCCTCGCCGGAGACCAACTGGTCGATATGGGCCGTGGGGGTCACGGCCGAGCCGCCGATGCCGTGGACCATGACGTCTCGTCCGCGCGGCAGGGCGAGGCCGGCGGCCAGCGTCTCGGAGACGACCGAGCGGTCGGCCCCCGAATCGACGACGAAACGGTAGGGCCCGCGGCCGTTGATCATGGTCTCGACGGTCATCCGCTCCGAATCGTCGATCGCCGCGTCGATGATGTAGAGCGGCACGGGCGGGGCCGCCGGCGGCGCGACGGGCGTGGTCGGAGGAACCTGGCCCGGCGAGAAGGCATGGGCCGAGAACGGGGCGGCGCCGAGGGCCAGGGACGCGCCCAGGCCGGAGGCGAGCGCGCGACGCGTGAACATGGCGAACCTCCCAGTCCGCCGGAGTCTCGATCGCGCCTTTGCGGGCGCTGACCGCGCTCCTGGCTTTTTTGGGGTCGTCCCAATGGCGACCCGGCCGCCATCGTAGCACCGCTTGGGCCTGGAAACGACGAAAAGCGCCGCCCAGGCGAGCCGGGCGGCGCTTTCGAAGCGTCAGACGCGAAATCCTGGCGAGGCGCCCTCGAAGGGGGCCACGCGAGGAAGGAAGACCTTAGTCTTCCTTCGGGGTCAGGATCTGCTTGCCGTTGTAGAGGCCGGTCTTCAGGTCGACGTGGTGCGGACGACGCAGCTCGCCCGAGTCCTTGTCTTCCACGAAGGAGTTGGCGCCCAGGGCGTGGTGCGACCGGCGCATGTTCCGGCGAGAAGGCGAAGTTTTTCTTTTAGGAACGGCCATCGGAGTGACTCTGCTCGCTGAGCGTGAAAATCGAAAGCGGCGACTCGGGTTCGACCCTAGCCGCCGCGTGAGGGCGCGCTTATGCCTGAATCTCTCCAGACATGCAACTCGCCAGTTCAGACCAGTCGCCCGTGCTCCTTGGCCGCCGCGATGAAGCTGGCGAACAGGGGGTGCGGAGCGAACGGACGGCTCTTCAGTTCCGGGTGGAACTGCACGCCGATGAACCACGGATGGTCGTCGCGCTCGACGATCTCGGGCAGCACGCCGTCCGGAGAGCGACCGGTCAGCTTGAGACCCGCCTCCTCCATCTTGTGGCTGTAGCCGATGTTGACCTCGTAGCGGTGACGGTGGCGTTCGACGATCTCGGTCCCGCCGTAGATCTCGGCGACCTTGGAGCCCTGCTGCAGCACGGCGTCGTAGGCGCCCAGGCGCATGGTGCCGCCCAGGTCGTCGCCGGCCTTGCGCGACACCATCTCGTTGCCCTTGATCCACTCGGTCATCAGGCCGACGACCGGACGGTCGGTAGGCCCGAACTCGCTGGAGCTGGCGTCGGTGATTCCCGCGACGTTGCGCAGGGTCTCGATGACGGCCATCTGCATGCCGAAGCAGATGCCGAAGTACGGCACCTTGCGCTCGCGGGCGAACTGGGCCGCCCGGATCTTGCCTTCCGCGCCGCGCTCGCCGAAACCGCCGGGCACCATGATGGCGTGGGCGTTCTCGAGACGGGCCGCGGCCGCGCCCTCGTCGCCCTCGAAGGTCTCGCTCTCGACCCAGTCCAGGTTGACCTTGACCTTGTTGGCCAGGCCGCCGTGGTGCAGGGCCTCGATGAGGGACTTATAGGCGTCCTTCAGGACCGTATACTTGCCGACGACCGCGATCGTGACCTCGCCGTCCGGATGCTGGACGGTGTTGTCGATGGCTTCCCAGCGCGACAGGTCGGGCTTGGGGGCGTCGCCCATGCCGAAGACGTCGAGCACTTCGGCGTCGAGGCCTTCCTTGTGATAGTCGATCGGCACCGCATAGATCGAGGAGCTGTCCAGAGCCTGGATCACGGCGCTCGGGCGCACGTTGCAGAACTGGGCGATCTTGCGCTTTTCCTCGACCGGGATCTCCTGCTCGCAACGGCACAGCAGGATGTCCGGCTGGATGCCGATGGAGCGCAGCTCCTTGACCGAGTGCTGGGTCGGCTTGGTCTTCATCTCGCCGGCCGTCTTGATGAACGGCAGCAAGGTGAGGTGCACGTAGCAGCTCTGGCCGCGCGGCAGGTCCTGGCGCAGTTGGCGGATGGCCTCGAAGAACGGCAGGCCCTCGATGTCGCCGACGGTGCCGCCGATCTCGACCAGCACGAAATCGACGGGCTTCTGGCCCGTCTCGTCCATGGCGGGCGAGAGGACGAAGTCCTTGATCTCGTTGGTCACGTGCGGGATCACCTGGACGGTCGCGCCCAGATAGTCGCCGCGGCGTTCCTTCTCGATGATCGTCTTGTAGATCTGGCCGGTCGTGATGTTGTCGGCCTTCTTGGCCGACACGCCGGTGAAGCGCTCGTAGTGCCCCAGATCAAGGTCGGTTTCGGCCCCGTCGTCGGTGACGAACACCTCGCCGTGCTGATACGGGCTCATGGTGCCCGGATCGACGTTGAGATAGGGGTCGAGCTTACGCAGGCGAACCGTGTAGCCACGAGCCTGCAGGAGAGCGCCCAGCGCTGCGGAGGCGAGGCCTTTTCCCAGGGAGGAAACCACGCCGCCGGTGATGAAGATGTACCGCGTCATGGGCGCTCAGATTACCCGCGATTCGGCGATCGCGGCGAAAAGACCGACGTTCATAAACAAGTTTCGATCCCCCACCCTTATTGGGCGGGGGTCTGGGCCGGAGCGGCCGGCGCGGGGGCGGCCGGAGCCGGAACGCTGAGTTGCGGAGCCGGCACGGCGCTCGGCGCGGTCGCGCCCGGAGCCGGAACGGCCGAACCCGGAGCCGGGACGCTCGGAGCGACCGGGGCGTTCAGGGTCTTGGTGTCGAGGCTGTCGATCTTCAGCTTGTCGACGACCGAATCGGCGCCGCCGATGCGGCCGGTCAGGACGGTCAGCACCAGGCTGATGACCAGGAACACCGAGAACAGGATCCAGGTCATGCGGGTCATGAAGTCGCCCGCGCCGCGCGCGGTCATGAAGCTGCCGGCGCCGCCGCCGCCCATGCCGAGGGCGCCGCCCTCGGAACGCTGGAGCAGCACGAAGCCGATCAGCGCGATGCAGACGATGATGTTGATGGCCAGCAGGATGCCGATGAGCATGACGAAACAGTTCTCGATCCGGGCAGCCGGCGAACCGACTGTGAAAAACGAAGCGGCCCCTCTACCACTACCGGCGCGCGCACGCCATAGGTGGGGCGACGGCCGGCCAACTCAAGTTTCCCAATTCAAGTTCCCCAATTTCAAGTTTTAGGGCGCGCATGATTCTCGAGACCGAACGCCTGACGCTGAAGCCGCTGGTCGCCGAAGACGCTCCGCTTATCTATCCGTTCCTCAGCGATCCGGAGCTGATGGCCCACTGGGACCGCGCGCCGCTGGAGGATCCGGACGAGGTGGCGGCCTGCGTCGTCGGCCAGGTCGAGGACATGCAGGCCGGCACGGCGCTCTATTGGACCGTTCGGCTGACCGCGACCGGCGACTTCGTCGGCGCCTGCGAGTTCGTCGAGATCGACGAGCGCCGCCACCGGGCCGAACTGCGTTTCATCGTCGCCCGCGAAAGCTGGGGTCGCGGCTACGCCCACGAGGCGGTGACCGCCCTCCTCGCCCACGCCGCCGCCGGCGAGCTCAAGCACATCATCGCCCGCACCCAGGTGGGCGACGCCCGCGCCGAGAAGCTGCTGGAGCACCTGGGCTTCAAGGGCGCGGCCTACCTGAAGGGCCAGGTCGACCGCGACGGCGAACGCCGGGACGGCAGGTTGTTCGACCTGGAGCTTTGAAGCCAAGATGCTCCCCCTGAAGGGGGAGCTGTCGCGGAGCGACTGTGGGGGAAGTTGCTGGTGAGCCAGCAGCGCCCTCGACGCCAGCAGATACTTCCCCCTCCGGCCCTTCGGGCCACCTCCCCCTTCAGGGGGAGGATCTTGGGGCACGGCCTCGCGGCCTCTCGCGCGGATGCGCTGAGCTGATGGAGAGGGCGCGGGGCGTCCGGGCCTCGCCCGGATGTGTGTGTTTCAAGTACCGTTTCGACGAGACAGAACGCCCCGCGCGATCGTTGTTCCTCAGGCCGGGACGCGCGGGCCTCTTCCGCCCTTTGTCCCTTCCCAATGCAATGCGCCCCCGTTTCTTGGCGGCCAGGCGTGCATGGCGGCGCGCCCCCTCGGACGGGCGAGAGCCTAGTCAGGCAAGCTCCCGATGGCTGGGTTTACGTCCCCCATCCTCATTTAAGCCTGGCCCGGCCCTGCTCACGCAGCTCCGGCGGCCCCGCTCGATCGCATCCACGTCGCCGCTTCGGGCCGGATCCTTGCGACGGGACTGTTTGAGTGTACGGCGGGTTTCAGCGTGTCTGATCGGCGAGGCTGAGAAAGTTGCAAGCGGCTGGATTAGTTCAGAAGTTTTCGACCAACGCCGGGGATCCACGCTGCTCTATCCCCGTCCGGTCCACAAATCCGCCCAATCCCCGCGAAAGCGGGGACCCAGGCTTCTTCTGAAACGCGTGGCGCTCGACGATAAAACACCTGGGTCCCCGCTTTCGCGGGGATTTTACGGGGTGGGGCAGCCGGCCCGGACCTCAAGCCGCCGCGATGATGGCCAGGAAGTCCTTGGCCTTCAGCGAGGCGCCGCCGACCAGGGCGCCGCCGACTTCCGGCGTGGCCAGGATCTCGGCGGCGTTCTCGGGCTTCACCGAGCCGCCGTAGAGAATCGGCACGCTCGCCCCGTGGTCGCCGAAGCGCTCGACCAGCACGGCGCGGATGGCCGCGTGGATGGCGCCGATATCGGCGATGGTCGGGGTCAGGCCCGTGCCGATGGCCCAGACGGGCTCATAGGCGACGGCGAAGGCCTGGCCGGCCAGGTCGTCGGGCAGCGAGTCGCGGGCCTGGCCGGTGACGATCGGTTCGGCCTGGCCGGCCTCGCGCTGGGCCAGGGTCTCGCCCAGGCAGATCACCGGCTCGAGACCGGCGGCCAGGGCGGCCAGCACCTTGGCCGACACTTCCTCACAGGTCTCGTCGTAGCTGCCGCGACGCTCGGAGTGACCCAGAATCACCAACGTCGCGCCGGCGTCGGCCAGCATCGGCGCGGAGATGTCGCCGGTGTAGGCCCCTTGCGGCGCGGCGTGGCAGTCTTGCCCCCCGACGATCACCGACTCGCCCGAAAGCGCCTCGGACATGCGGTGCAGCAAGGTGGCGGGCGGACAGATGGCGACACGCGCCGCGGGCGGGGTTTGCGCCACCGCGGCGGCCACGGCTCTGGCCTCGTCGAGCGAAGCCTCAAGGCCGAACATCTTCCAGTTCCCGGCGATCAACGGCCGGGGCGTCGTAAGAGAAACGGTCATGAGGAGGCTTTGGGGACGCGCTCCCTTGGTAAGTCAAGTCCGCTTCGGCTTGCTCACGCACCTTGGCCTCTACTATACCCGCTTGCTCGCATCGGATGCGTCGCCCCAGGGCGGTCGCCCACGCGCACGCAATTGGGCGGAATCGAAGAAGGTAGTTTCAAACGTCATGCTCGCCGGCTTTCGCTCTTTCGCCAAATCGCCCTTCGCGATCGTCCTGTTCGCCCTGCTGATCGTCAGCTTCGCGATCTTCGGGATCAGCGACGTCTTCAGCCGCCCCAGCACCAACAAGGTGATCGAGGTCGGCTCGCGCTCGGTTTCGCCCGAGGACTTCAAGACGCGCTTCGACAACTACCGCAACCAGCTGCAGCAGCAGGGCCAGACCCTGACGCCGGACGAAGCCGTCCAGCGCGGCGTCGACCGCGGCATGCTCCAGGAGCTGGCGCTGCAGGAATCGATGGCCGAGCTGATCAAGAAGATGGGCGTGCGCCCGTCCGAGACCCTGGTCGGCGAGGTGCTGCACAAGCAGCTGAGCCAGCTGCCGCCCGGCACGCGCCCGTTCGACCCGGTGACCGGCAAGTTCGACAAGCAGATGTACCAGCGCCTGCTGGCCGACAACGGTATGACCCCGGCCGGCTACGAGGCCTCGCTGCGCGACGAGATCGCCCAGTCGCAGTTCTACGCCAGCGTCGCCAACGGCCTGCGCACCCCGCGCATCTATTCGGCCCTGCAGGCGGTCTACGGCCTGGAGAGCCGCGAGCTTTCGGCCTTCGCCATCAACCCGACCAGCGTCGAGCAGCCGGCCGCGCCGACCGACGCCCAGCTGCAGGCGTTCATGACCGAGAACGCCGCCCGCCTGACGCTGCCCGAGACCCGCGTCCTCTCGGTCGTGCGCTTCAGCGCCAAGGCCCTGGAGCCGTCGGTGACCGTCGACCCGGCCGAGGTGCAGAAGACCTTCGACTTCCGCAAGGACACCCTGGCCCAGCCGGAAACCCGCTCGCTGGTGCAGATCGTCGCCCCGGACGCCAAGGCCGCAGCCGCCATCGCCGACCGCCTGCGCAAGGGCGAGGCCCCGGCCAACGTGGCCCAGGCCTACGGCAAGCAGCCGGTGACGATCCTCGACAAGCCCAAGACCGCCCTGCCCGACCGCAAGGTGGCCGACGCCGCCTTCGCCCTCGCCGAGGGCCAGGTCAGCGCGCCGATCGCCGGCGAACTGGGCCAGTCGGTCATCAAGGTGCTGAAGATCAACGCCGCCAAGGCCGCCTCGCTGGACGCCGCGCGCCCGCAGATCGAAGCCGACCTGCGCGTCCAGGCCGCCCAGTCCAAGGCCTATGACCAGACCCAGGCCTTCCAGGACGCCCGCGACGCCGGCGCCAACGTCGTCGACGCCGCCGGCAAGGCCGGCGCCCTGGTGGTCACGACCGCCCCGCTCACCGCGCAAGGCACGGACCTCGGCGGCCAGCCGGCCGCGGGCCTGACCCCCGACGTGCTGAAGGCCGCCTTCGCCCTGCCGGCCGGCGGCGAGAGCGACCTGATCGAAGCGGGCAAGGGCGAATACTTCGCCGTCCGCGTCGAAAAGGTGAACAAGTCCGCCCTGCCCCCGCTGGCCGAGGTCCGCGCGCCGCTCGCCCAGCAGTGGATGATCAACGAACTGGTCAAGCGCCTGAAGGCCAAGGCCGACGAACTGGCCGTCCGCGTCCGCAAGGGCGAATCGATGGAAGCCGTCGCCGCCTCGGCCAACGCCAAGGTCATGAAGGTCCAGGGCCTGTCGCGCGAGAACGCCCAGCAGCACCAGGCCCTGGGCCGCGACCTGCTGATCGCCTCGTTCAACGCCAAGCCCGGCGAGGTCTTCGCCGCCCGCGCGCCGCAGGTCGGCTACGTGGTCGGCCGCATCGACTCCGTCCGCGCCGGCGACAACGCCGAGATCGCCCGCGCCACCGAGACCATGCGCCCGCAGACCAGCATGGCCTACATGCGCGACATCGGTCAGGCCGGCCGCACGGCCGCCCGCGACAAGCTGAAGCCGAAGCTGAACCTGAATCTGGCTCGCCAGGCCATCGGCGTCGACACCGAGGCCCTGGCCAAGGCCGAGAAGGACGGCGCGGCCAAGGGCGGCGCCAAGAAGGCCGCGGCTCAATGAGCCTGGAGCCCGGCTTCGACGCCTTCGCGGCCGGCTACGACGCCGGCCTTCCGCAGCTGGTCTGGACGCGGCTGATCGACGATCTGGAGACCCCGGTCTCGGCCTATCTGAAGATCGGCCACGGCCGCCCCTACGCCTTCCTGTTCGAAAGCGTCGAGGGCGGCGCCTGGCGCGGCCGCTACTCGATCGTTGCCATGAAGCCCGACGTCGTCTGGCGCTGCCGCGGCGACAAGGCCGAGATCGCGCGTGGCGACGACATCGCCGCCGGCAAGTTCGCTCCGCTGGAAGGCGGCGCCCTGGACAGCCTGCGCGACCTGATCGCCCAGTCGAAGATGGACCTGCCGGCCGGCCTGCCGCCGATGGCGGCGGGGATCTTCGGCGCGCTGGGCTACGACACCGTGCGCCTGGTCGAGAAGCTGCCGGACATCAATCCGGACGCGCTGGGCCTGCCCGACGGCATCATGACCCGGCCCTCGATCGTGGCCGTGTTCGACGCCATCGCCCAGGAGATCATCCTGACTACGACGGCGCGACCGGCGCCCGGCGTGTCGGCAAAGGAAGCCTATGCGGCCGCCCGTGAGCGCATCGAGACGGTGATGGCTGACCTGCGCCGTCCGCTGGCCCACGACGCGCCTCGCGCGCCCCAGGGCCCGATGGAGTTCACCACCCCGGTCAGCCGCGAGGACTATCGCGAGGTCGTCGAGAAGGCCAAGGAGTACATCCGGGCCGGCGACATCTTCCAGGTGGTGCCCAGCCATCGCTTCCGGGCTCCCTTCGGCCTGGACGCCTTCGCCCTCTACCGCTCGCTGCGTCGGACCAACCCGTCGCCGTTCCTGTTCTTCCTGGACCTGGACGGCTTCAACCTGGTGGGTTCCAGCCCCGAGATCCTGGTGCGCCTGCGCGACGGCAAGATCACCATCCGCCCGATCGCCGGCACCCGCCCGCGCGGCGCCACGCCGCAAGAAGACCTGGCGCTGGAGAAGGAACTGCTGGCCGACCCGAAGGAGCGGTCCGAGCACCTGATGCTGCTGGACCTGGGCCGCAACGACGTGGGCCGCGTGGCCATGCTGGGCCAGACAGGCTCGAACGAGAAGCCCAAGGCCGGCAAGCACGCCAATGTGCGGGTGACCGACAGCTTCACGATCGAGCGCTACAGCCACGTGATGCACATCGTCTCGAACGTCGAGGGCGACGCGCCCACGAACGTCGATCCGGTCGACGTGCTGATGGCCGCCCTGCCCGCCGGCACGCTGTCGGGCGCGCCCAAGGTGCGGGCCATGGAGATCATCGACGAACTGGAAGTCGAGAAGCGCGGCATCGGCTACGCCGGCGCAGTGGGCTACATCGGCGCCGACGGCTCGGTGGACACCTGCATCGTGCTGCGCACGGCCCTGGTCAAGGACGGCATGATGTACGTCCAGGCCGGCGGCGGCGTGGTGGCCGACAGCGACCCGGACGCCGAGTACGACGAGACCCTGCACAAGTCCCGCGCCCTCAAGCGCGCCGCCGAGGAAGCCTGGCGCTTCGCCTGAGGCCGCCAGAGCGGAAAAGAAGAAGGGGCGGCCGATCGGCCGCCCCTTTGTCGTTTAGTGGCCAGTGTGGGGCCGGGCCGCGCCTTCGGGACCCACGGCGTCGGTCAGGCCGTGACCCAGCGCCATCGGCTTGCCGTCGGGACCGCGGTCGGCGATGCGGACCATCTCCATCATGCCGGCGTCCTCGTGGTTGAGGATGTGGCAGTGCAGGACGAAGTCGCCGATGTAGCGCGCGTAGTGGCTGCGCACGTTCACCTTGACGCCCGGCTCGACGAAGACGGTGTCCTTGAACACGCCCTTCATGCCGAAATACTGCGAGCCGGCCTGCTGGGTCAGGTCCGCGCCGTCCTTGTCGATCACCGACTCGACCTCGAACGGATTGACGTGGATGTGGAACGGGTGGCCGACGTCGTCGGTCTCCAGCGTCCAGCGGTCGGTGTCGCCCAGCACCAGGGTGCGCGAGAAGTCGTCCGGATCGAAGCGGCGGATGGTGTCCACCGTGCGGCCCACGCCCGGCCCGGTCTTGCCGCCCGGCTTGGTCGGCTTGCCCTTGCTGAGCGAGAAGATCAGCGGCTGGTCATGGTCGATTTTGGCCTGCAGCAGGCTGGCGTGCGGCTTGAAGGCGGCCAGCGACAAGTCGCGCTCCAGGCCGACCACGACGCTCTCGGCCAGGGCCGGATCGGTGATCGGCAGGTTGCGGGCGGCCTCGACCAGCAGTGTCTTGACCTGGTCGCGCGGCGTGGCGGCCTTGGGCTGGCCGGCGACGACGTCGACGAGGAACAGAAGCTGACGACGGTCGGAACTGCCCTCGATGGCGTCCTTCTTCACGTCGACCTGCTCGTCGATCACGCAGTAGGAGCCGGCCTCGGGGAAGCTGACCAGGATGTCGCTGCGATAGCCGGGCTGCAGCACCGTCGAGGTCCGCTCCAGCACCGCATCGCGGGTCAGGCCGTCGGCGGCGATCTCGAACTGGGCGACGGCCTGGCTGGAGGGCGCGCATTCCTTGGCGATCAGGGCGTCCTGCGAGATGGCGCCGGCCTTGGCGATGGCCTCCAGCGACTTCTTGCCGGTGCGCTTGCGGATCGAGACCTTCACGGTGTCGGCGACGCCGCCGTGGATGAAGCGCCAGCGCTCTGGCGCGCCGGCCACGGCCTTCTGCTCGAGCAGCTCGACGGTGGCGCCGTTGACCGTGGTGAAGCGGCCCGAGGTCTTCCAGCGCGGACCGCCGAACAGGTCGTAGCCGTCGAGCTTGCCGACCTCGCCCTTGTCGCAGCGCCAGGTGCCGTCGCCGTTGGTCTTGGGTTTGCCGTCCGCGCCGCGACAGGCGTACTGGATCTGCTGCAGCACGAAGACGTGGTCGGGCGCCTTGCGCAGCAAGAGGTCGACATCGCCGGGGATCACGGCCTTGGTCTCCGCGTCGACGCGCGGCAGGCGGTCGCCCTTGATCACCAGGGCCCCGGCCAGGCCGCTGGCCACCTGGATCGCCGTCGAGCCGTGGACGTGCGGGTGGTACCAGAAGGTGCCGGCCGGGTGGTCGCCGGGGATGTTGTACTCGTACTCGTAGGTGAAGTCGGGGTTGGGCGGCAGTTGGCGCAGCACGTTGTCGCTGATGCCGGCCGGGCTGACCCACAGGCCGTGGCTGTGCAGGTTGGTGGTGTTGAAGCAGTGCGGGACGTTGATGTCCTCGGGGTGGCCCGGGCAGTTGGCCTCGGCCGGCAGCAGGTTGCGGATCTTGACCCGCACGGTCTGGCCGGGCCGCGAGACCAGGGTCGGGGCGACGTACGGGCGGCCGGGCTCGGCCGGATGCAGGGCGTCGCGATAGGCCCGCAGCTCCACGTCGTCGGTCATGCCGCTGTTGGCGTTCCAGATCTTGGACGGCAGCAGCACGACGTCGAGGCGGGCCACGACCTCGTCGCCGGACGGCGGCGGGGCGGGCAGCTCGCCGAAGATCTCGAGGCGCTCCTCGGGCGTGGCCGCACCGGGCGCCACGGTGGTCAGGACCGGCGGATCCGAGAACGGCGCGTCCTGGGCCGCCGCCGTCCCCGCCATGAAGCCCAGGGCGACGGCCGCGCCGCCCAGCAATCCGAGTTTTCGCATGAAGCACCCCCTGCGTCCGAAAATCGCCGGAGGGTGAGAGCACCGCCAGAGTCGTTCAAGTTGAATTCACAACCCTAGGAACTCATTTTGGGCGGGTGCGCGCCGGTCAGTCGCCCAGGCGCTCCTTGGGCAGGTGCTGGGTGGTCAGCGGCGGGGCCAGGACCATCACCGTCGCGAAGCTGACCGCGGCCACGGCGGCGAAGGCGGCGGCCAGCAGCACCGGCAGCATCTTCTGGCGCCGGCGCGGCGCGCGCAGCAGCGCACGGGCGTAGGCGATGGCGGCGGTGTCGATGGCGGAATCAGCGACGGACATGCGGGAAATTTCGCCTCTTCGCGCCCCGGTGGCAACGGATCGGCGGCGCGGCGCTTCGCCGCTGGGCGCTTTCCCAGAAAAACTCTTTCCGTAAAGGGATGACGCGCCGCCCCCGACCGGACTAGAAGCGACACCTGAAAGGCGGCGTCATGATCCTGGTCATCGATAACTACGACAGCTTCACCTACAACCTCGTTCATTACCTGAACGAGCTGGGGGCCGAGACGGTCGTCCATCGCAACGACGATCTGACGGTGCAGGAGGCCCTGGGCCTGAAGCCGCAGGCCGTGCTGCTGTCGCCGGGCCCCAAGGCCCCCGACCAGGCCGGCATCTGCCTGCCGCTGCTGCGCGGCGCCCCCGACGACCTGGCGATCCTGGGCGTCTGCCTGGGCCACCAGGCCATCGGCCAAGCCTACGGTGGCGAGGTGATCCGGGCGAAAGAGGTCATGCACGGCAAGACCAGCCCGATCCGCCACGCCAATACAGGCATCTTCAAGGACCTGCCCGACCCGTTCACGGCCACGCGCTATCACAGCCTGGCGGTGCGCCGCGAGACCCTGCCGGAAGAGCTGGAAGTCACCGCCTGGACCGCCGACGGCGAGATCATGGGCGTGCAGCACAAGACGCGGCCGGTGCACGGCGTGCAGTTCCACCCCGAATCCATCGCCACCGAGGGCGGCCACCAGTTGCTGGCCAACTTCCTCGACCTGGCCGGCGTGCGCCGCGACGCCCAGATCTGGGTCTAGGGCGGGGCCAAGACCATGTCCGACGCTTTCAAGCCCCTGCTGGCCAAGCTGGCCGACGGCCAGACCCTTTCGGAAGACGACGCCGAGGTCTTCTTCAGCGCCTGCCTGCGCGGCGAGCCGACCCCGGCCCAGGTGGCAGCGGCGGTGACCGCCATGCGCCTGCGCGGCGAGACCGTGGGCGAGATCGCCGCCTGCGCCCGCGCCATGCGCCGCGCGGCCGTGCACCTGGAGCATCCGTATGACGTGGTCGACGTCTGCGGCACCGGGGGCGATGGCCTGCACACCCTGAACATCTCCACCGCCGTGGGCTTCGTCGCCGCCGGCGGCGGGCTGAAGGTGGCCAAGCACGGCAACCGCGCGGTGACCTCCAAGTCGGGCACCGCCGACGTGCTGGCGGCACTGGGCGTCAATATCGACGCCAGCCTCGCCCAACAGCGCGCCGCGCTGGACAGCGCCGGCATCTGCTTCCTGTTCGCCCAGTCGCACCACGGGGCGATGAAGCACGTGGCGCCGATCCGCCAGCAGCTGGGCTTCCGCACGATCTTCAACCTGCTGGGTCCGCTGACCAATCCCGCCGGCGCCAAGCGCCAGGTGGTCGGCGTCTCGGCCCCGCGCTTCGTCGAGCCGATCGCCCGCGCGCTGGGAGCCCTGGGCGCGGAACGCGCCTGGTCGGTGCACGGCGGCGGCATGGACGAGCTGACCATCACCGGCGAGACCGAGGTGGCCGAATGGCGCGAGGGGGCGATGCGCCTCTTCACCATCACGCCCGAGGCCGTGGGCCTGCAGCGCGCCTCGCTGGCCGAGATCACCGGCGGGGATCCCGCCTTCAACGCCGCGGCGCTGACCCGCCTGCTCGACGGCGAGACCGGCGCGTATCGCGACATCGTGCTGCTCAACGCCGCCGCCGCCTTCCTGGTGGCCGACAAGGTCGAGACCCTGCGCGAAGGCGTGGAGCTGGCTGGCGCCGTGCTCGACGACGGCCGCGCCAAGGCCGCCCTCGCCGGCCTCGTGGCCGCCACCAACGCTGAAGCCCTGCCCGCATGACCGACATTCTCGCCAAGATCGCCGACTACAAGCGCGAGGACGTCGCCGGTCGGAAGGCCGCGCGCTCCCAGAGCGACGTGGAAGCCGCCGCCAAGGCCGCTTCGGCGCCGCGCGGCTTCAAGGCCGCGCTGGAGGCCAAGCATGCGCCGGGCAAGCTGTCGCTGATCGCCGAGATCAAGAAGGCCTCGCCTTCCAAGGGACTGATCCGCGCCGATTTCGATCCGCCGGCGCTGGCGAAAGCCTATGAAGCCGGCGGCGCGGCCTGTCTGTCCGTGCTGACCGACGGCCCCAGCTTCCAGGGCGCGGACGAATATCTGGTGGCCGCCCGCGCGGCGACCGCCCTGCCCTGCATCCGCAAGGATTTCCTGGTCGATCCCTGGCAGGTGGCCGAGAGCCGCGCCCTGGGCGCCGACGCCATCCTGGTGATCCTGGCGATGATCGACGACACGCTGGCCGGCGAGCTGATGGCCGAGGCCGCGCGCCTTGGCATGGACGCCCTGGTCGAGGTGCACGACGAGGCCGAGACCGAGCGCGCCGGCAAGCTGGGCGCCACGCTGTTCGGCGTCAACAACCGTGACCTCAAGAGCTTCGTCGTCGACCTGGCGGTGACCGAGCGGCTGTCGAAGCTGGCTCCGGAAGGTTCGCTGCTGGTCACCGAAAGCGGCCTCTTCACCCATGCCGACGTGGTGCGGATGGAAGCGACGGGCGCCAAGGCCATGCTGGTGGGCGAAAGCCTGATGCGCCAGGCCGACGTCACGGCCGCGACGCGCGAGCTGATCGGCTGATCCGAAATCGGTGCGTGGCCCTCGTCCTTCGACAAGCTCAGGATGAGGACCATTGCAGGCTCGGATGATGGAAAGACCTCATCCTGAGCCTGTCGAAGGACGAGGTTTTCGCCGCCGAGGGCGCACCCGATAACACCGCTCGGCCACGTTTCAGCCAAGCTCGCGCTTCTCAATGCCCCTCGGTGTTCGACATCGAGGGGCTTTCGCATGACCAAGGCTGCGCTGCGTTCGAGCGTGATCGACTGGGCCAGGACGCTGGCGGTGACGGTCGCCATCGTGCTCGTGCCTCGCACGGTGCTGTGCCAGCCCTTCACGATCCCGTCGGCCTCGATGGAGCCGACCCTGCTGGTCGGCGACTACATCCTGGTCAACAAGTTCGCCTATGGCTGGAGCCGCCATTCGGCGCCGCTGAGCCCGGCGGTCGGCCATGGGCGGCTGATGGGCCGCGCGCCGACGCGCGGCGACGTGGTGGTGTTCAAGAAGCCGGGCGATGGCCGCACCGACGTCATCAAGCGGCTGGTCGGCCTGCCCGGCGACGAACTTCAGATGGTCGACGGGGTGCTGCGCATCAACGGAACGCCCGTGGCCCAGCAGCCGATGGGGACCCGGATCGAGGAGACGCCGTTCGGCGTGCTGCCGGCCGAACGCTTCGCCGAGACCCTGCCCGGCGGCAGGACCCACCTGATCAACAGCTACGGCCCGCGCACGGCGGCGGGCAATACGGCGGCCTATCGCGTGCCCGAGGGGTGCTATTTCGTGATGGGCGATAATCGCGACAACTCGCTCGACAGCCGCTTCGATCCGGGTCTCATACCGGCCGGCGAGGCCCGCTGCGCCTGGAACCCGGCCGTGGACGCCCTCCTGCCGGCGGAGATCGGCATGGGCTTCGTGCCGTTCGAGAACCTCGTGGGCCGCGCCGAGGTGGTGCTGTTCTCGTGGGAGGCCGGCGCCGGACCGCGATGGAATCGCTCGTTCCGACGGCTGTGAATCGGTGACCACGCGGCGGGAATCGGCGTTCCGGCGCGCGGATTTCCACCCGAGCCGGCACGGCCCGATCCCGCCGTTCACGGAAAATCCGCGCTCATCCGGGCATGGCGGGTATCCGCCAGCGCATCAGGACGGCGCGATCAATCGGCGTGAAATCAGTCACTTAGGCGGCGGTTTCTGACAGCGCCTTCGATCCCGATTTCAAAGAACGCCGGTCGCTGCAATTCACTTGACCTTAACCAAGAACACCTAGAGAACATTCGAAAGGTTTGCGGTTTGTTCCGCGACGACTTGCGAGGCCGTCATGCTCACCCGCAAGCAGCACGAGCTGCTGATGTTCATCCACGAACGGATCAAGGAGACCGGCGTCTCCCCCTCCTTCGACGAGATGAAGGAAGCCCTGGACCTTGCGTCGAAGTCGGGCATTCACCGGCTGATCACGGCCCTGGAAGAGCGCGGCTTCATCCGTCGCCTGGCTCACCGAGCCCGGGCGCTGGAGGTTGTGAAGTTGCCGCAGCAGGCGACCACGGCCGCCCCGCCCAAGGGCCGCGGCGCGTTCCGTCCGCAGGTGCTGGAAGGCGGCGGTCCGGCCCCGTCGGCTCCCGCCCCGCTCGCTCCCCTGCCCGACACCAGCCGTGAGCTGCCGATCCTGGGCCGCATCGCCGCCGGTACGCCGATCGACGCCATCCAGCATGAACGCGACCGCCTGCCGGTGCCCGAGACCATGCTGGGCGGCGGCGAGCACTACGTCCTCGAGGTGCAGGGCGACTCGATGATCGAGGCCGGCATCCTCGACGGCGACTACGTGATCATTCGCAAGGGCGACACGGCCAACAGCGGCGAGATCGTCGTCGCCCTGGTCGGCGAGGAAGCCACCCTCAAGCGCCTGCGCAAGAAGGGCGGCTCGATCGCCCTGGAGGCGGCCAATCCCAAGTACGAGACCCGCATCTTCGGTCCCGACCAGGTCGAGGTGCAGGGCAAGCTGGTGGGCCTGATCCGTCGCTATCACTGACGGCGGCCGTCACCGGGCAAGACGCGCGAGGCGCGGGTGTCGAAAGGCGCTCGCGCCTTGCTTGCGTCTGGGGCGCGCCCTAAGGCTCGAGGCGTCGCTGCCTGGGGGAGATAGCCATGATGTTCCTGCTGCTGGCCGCGCAGGCCGCCGCCGTCGCGCCGCCCGCCGGCGAACCGGTCCTGACCCTCTCCGAGGTCGGGCTGCACAGGGGGCGCTGGCCCTTCACGGGCTACTATCCCGACCGCGCCATGCGCGGCGGCGTCTCGTCCAGGACGACCGCCCTCTGCCGCGCGGCGGCCGCCGGCGCCCTGGTCGACTGCCGCATCGAGGCGGTCGAGGCCGCCGACTACGGCTTCGATCAGGCGACGCTGAAACTGCTGGCCGATGCGAGCACGGACGTGGCCACCCGCGGCGGCGCGCCCACGGAGGGCCGACGCTTGCGCGTCTCGCTCAGCTTCAAGGTCAGCCGCAATGGCTCGACGCGGGTCACGGCGCGCTGAACGCATATTTGTCTGAGTTAATCGAAGCTGCTACTCCAGACCCAAGGCCGTCAGGCGCGTCATGCAAGACGCGCCGGCGCCATCGGCCGATCGGAGGAGCACCCATGTCCCACGCGCCCATCGTATCCTTAAGCGCCGCCCTCTGCCTTGCGCTTGGCCTCGGCGCCGCCGCCCAGCCGATCACCCAGCGGTTCAGCGCCGATCCCTCGCCGCACGTGTTCGGCGACACGGTCTATGTCTACACCACCGACGACGCGTCGAACTCAGGCAAGTACTGGGACTCGACGTCCTGGCGGCTCTACAGCTCCAAGGACCTGAAGACCTGGAGCGACGACGGTGCGTTCCTGGACGTGACGGTGTTCAAGTGGGCCAGGCCCGACGCCAAGGCCTGGGCGCCGGGCGCGGTCGAGCGCGGCGGCAAATATTACTTCTACGCACCCGTAGGCGGCGACAAGATCGGCGTGGCCGTGGCCGATCGGCCGCAGGGCCCGTTCAAGGACGCCATCGGCGCGCCGCTGGTCGACAAGGCCCGCGACGCAAACGCCGGCGACGAGCCGATCGACCCGCAGGTGCTGATCGACGACGACGGCCAAGCCTACATGCTGTTTGGCACCCGCGTGCCCAAGATCGTGCGGCTGGGGGCGGACATGGCCTCGCTGGCCGGTCCGATCGAGAACCTCGTGGTCACCGGCTATCCGGCGAACGACCCGAAGAAGAAGTACGGCGAGGCGCCGTTCCTGCATAAGCGGAACGGCCTCTACTATTTCAGCTTCTCGACCGGCTGGCCGGGCCAGATCGTCTACGCCACCGCGAAATCGCCGATGGGGCCCTACGCCTATCGCGGCGTGATCCTCGACTACCTGCCGATCTCGACCAACCACCAGGCCATCATCGAGCGCGACGGCCGGTGGTGGTTCTTCTATCACGACAAGCTGTTGCCCGGCGGCGGCGATCATAGGCGCTCGATCACTCTGGCGCCGCTGAGCTACGGCGCCGACGGCGCGATCCTGCCGATCAAGCGGCCCTAGGGCGGATCGAAATCAGCGGCTTGGGCGTGGTCCTCGCCCTTCGACAGGCTCAGGGTGAGGACCATTTACAGGCTTGGCTGTCAGAAAAACCTCATCCTGAGCCCGTCGAAGGACGAGGTTTTCGTCTCAGATCCTGAATGTCGGTCGCGCCTAGATCACCAGCTCCTTAGCCGCCGCCTCGAAGCCTGCCCAGGCCGCCGCGGCCAGGGCCGCTCCGGTGCTGGCGCGGCGCACGCCCAGGCCCGGCAGGTCGGCGAGCTTCATGTCGGGGCCCCACAGCAGCACGTTGACCGGCTTGGGGGCGACGGCCGCGACGATGGCGGCGATGTCGTCGTATCGGGTCACGCCCGGGGCGTAGAGGCAGTCGGCGCCGGCTTCCGAATAGGCCACGAGACGCTCGATGGTGGGCGCCAGCTCGTCTCGGCCGATCAGGAAGCCCTCGGTGCGGCCCACCAGCATGACGTCCTGGCCCGAGGCGTCGATGGCCGACCGGGCGGCGGCCAGGCGCTCGACGGCGATGTCGAGGGCGTAGAGGTCCGCGCCGACGCGGTCCTCGATGGAGAGGCCCGCCACCCCGGTCTCGACCGCGCGGGCGACATTGGCGGCGACGCCCTGGGCGGTTTCAGCAAAGCCCGCCTCGAAATCGGCGTTGACCGGCAGGTCGGTGGCGGCGACCAGCAGGGCCAGGTGCTCGATCACTTCGTCTACGCTGACCTCGCCGTCGGCGCGGCCCCAGGACCAGGCCATGCCGGCGCTGGTCGAGGCCAGGGCCTTGAAGCCGAGCTTTCGCAGGCGATGAGCGCCACCAGCGTCCCACGGGTTTGGCAGCACGAAGAAGCCGTCCTGGTGCAGGGCCCGGAAGGCGGCGCGGCGGGCGGCGAAGGTGGCGTTCGTCATCGGTCCTGGCTCTCCAAACGAGTCGTCGCCGCCAGATAGCCGCGGCAGCGCGGCATCATCCGCCCGGTTCTTGCGCAATCGTGTCAGCAGTCGTGGTCCAGGGACGCTGGCCGCGCCCCGGCGTGGTCCAGACGATCCACCAGCCGTCGCGCTTGCGCCAGAGCTCGGCCGCGCCGCCGGCGGCGAAATCCTCGCCCGCCAGCACGACGGCGTCATGACAGGCGGCCGGCAGGGCGGCGGGCCTGGGGCCGCGCAGGACGACGACCTCGGCGCCGGCGCAAAGCTGCTCAAGGGCCTCGGCGGCCGGGGCGCGGCGGGTCCAGGACAGGCTGGCGGCGACGGGCGCGCCCTGCCCCGGACGGCATGAGGCGCGGTCGCAGGTGAAGCCGCCGCCGTCGACGGGGGTCAGGCCGCGTCGGCGGGCCCACAGCTCGGCGCCGAAGCGGCGCGCGTCGGGGCGTAGCAGCACCGCGTCCCCGCCCCGGCGGGCGACGGCCGTGGCGCCGTCGGCGGCGATCCAGAGGTCGGGCGCGGCCGGACGCGGCCACAGGGCCACGGCCAGGAACAGCGGCGCGCCCAGCCAGCGCAGGCGACCCTTCCACAGGCACAGCAGCATGACGCCGAGGAACGACAGCACCAGGGTGAAGCCCGGGGCGCTGGCCACGGTCTGCTGGGCGCCGTGGGCGCTGGCGAACCAGCGGGCGACGGCGGTCATGGCCTCGATGCCCCAGCCGGCTACGGCCAGGAACGGCCCGCCCAGGCCCAGGGGCTCCAGCGCCGCGCCGACCGCCAGGAACGGCATGATCACGAAGGACGACAGCGGCGAGACTACCAGGTTGGCCGGCAGCCCCCAGATGGCCACCCGGTTGAAGTGCTGCATGGCGAAGGGGCCGGTGGCCAGGCCCGCCACGAAGCTGGCGCCGACGCTGATGGCCAGCCAGGCCAGGGCGGCTTGGGTGAAGCGGATGGGCCAGGGCACCTGGATCTCGCGCGGCTGGCGCGGCCAGGCCTCGGCCAGGGCGACCAGGGCGGCGGTGGCGGCGAACGACATCTGGAACCCCGCCGCGCCGGCCTGCTCGGGCTGGGCCACGAGGATGATCAGCGCCGCCAGGGCCAGGCCGTGCAGGCTGACGGCCTGGCGGTCGGCGAGAATGGCCAGGAACGCCACGCCCGCCGTGATCGCCGCGCGCAGAGCCGGCGGCGGCGCGCCGGAAACGATCAGATAGGCGCCGACGGCCGCGAGACCGGCCAGGGCGGCGATCTTCTTGCCCGGAAAGCGCAGGGCCGCCCACGGCCAGGCGGCGATCACCAGCCGCACGGCCGCGAACACGAAGCCGCCGACGATGGCCATGTGCAGGCCCGATATGGAGAGGATGTGGGCGAGGCCCGAGGCGCGCATGGCCTCGGTCTGCTCAGGACTGACCCAGGCCTCGTGGCCGGTGACCATGGCCGCGGCGATGCCGCCGCTCTCGGGCCCCAGGCGTTCGACGATGCGCGAGGCCAGGCTCCAGCGCATGGCGTTGATCGCCATCGAGAGGCGCAGGCGCCGGGGCGGCGCATCTAGCGCGGCCTCCTCGATCTCGCCGACCGTGAAGCCGACGCCGCCGATACCGTTGAACCAGGCGTCGCGGGCGAAGTCGTGGGATCCGGGCGCGGCCGGCGGCGGCGGGGCCGACAGCATGGCGCGCAGGCGCAAGCTCGATCCCGGCGGCGGGGCCTCGACGCCTTCAGGCAGGCTGACGCGGATGCGAGTCGGGGTGGCCGCCGACGAAAGGCGCGAGATCGAAACGGGCGCGATCAGCAGGCGCGGTCCGGCCGCACCCGGCGAAACCACGTCGACGACGAATCCATCGACCACCCGAACGCCCCGCTCGACGGGCATGACCGGCGCGGCGACGCGGTCGCAGCGGACCTTGCCGGCCAGCGCGCCAGCGGCGGCGAAGGCTAGCAGGGTCAGCGGCACGGCCAGGCCGCTCCAACGTGTCCAGCCCCGGCTCCAGACCGCCAGGACGCCCAGCGCCAGGGACACGAGGGCCAGCAGCGACCAGCTGGGCTCGGCCTTCAGCCCCAGATAGGCCGCCGCGCCGAGCGCGAAGGCCACGGGGCTCCACAACATCCATCGGGCGGCGTTGAGCCGCGCCTCGTCGATCAGTTGTGTGACAAAGGTTGCGGGACTAGGACACCTTCGAACGGCCGTGCTAAGACGCGCCGCCCAACGGCCGGCGCGCGCGCCGCGCGCCGTCGGGCCTCCCGCCGCCCCCGCGGCCTCCAGACCGTCAGCTTCGAAGCCTATGTCCAGTTCCTCCCCCGCCCCCAGCGGCGTCGTCACCCGCTTCGCCCCGTCGCCGACCGGCTTCCTGCATATCGGCGGCGCCCGCACGGCGCTGTTCAACTGGTTATATGCACGCCATACGGGAGGGAAGTTCCTTATTCGCGTCGAGGACACCGACCGCGAGCGCTCGACCGACGCCGCCGTGGCCGCGATCTTCGAGGGCCTGGACTGGCTGGGCCTGAAGTCGGACGAGGAACCGATCTTCCAGTTCAGCCGCGCCGACCGTCACCGCGAAGTGGTCCAGGATCTGCTGGCCAAGGGCCGCGCCTATCGCTGCTGGATGACCGTCGAAGAGCTGGAAGCCGCCCGCGAGAAGGCCCGCGCCGAAGGCCGCGCCATCCGCTCGCCGTGGCGCGACGCCCCGCCGCCGGCCGACCCCAGCGCGCCGCACGTCATCCGCTTCAAGGGCCCGCTGGAAGGCGAGACCCTGGTCGACGACATGGTCAAGGGCCCGGTGACGTTCCGCAACATCGAGCTGGACGACCTCGTCCTGCTGCGCAACGACGGTGCGCCGACCTACAACCTCGCCGTGGTGGTCGACGACCACGACATGGGCGTGACCCACGTCATCCGCGGCGACGACCACCTGAACAACGCCGCCCGCCAGAGCCTGATCTACAAGGCGATGGAATGGGACGTGCCGGCCTTCGCCCACATCCCGCTGATTCACGGGCCGGACGGCGCCAAGCTCTCCAAGCGCCACGGGGCGCAGGCCGTCGGCGAGTTCGCCGACATGGGCTACATCCCCGAAGGGCTGCGCAACTACCTGGCGCGCCTGGGCTGGGGTCACGGCGACGACGAGGTGTTCAACGACGAGCAGGCGATCAGCTGGTTCGACGTCAAGGACGTCGTGAAGGCCCCTGCCCGCCTGGACTGGGCCAAGCTGAACTTCATCAACAGCCAGCACCTGCGCCAGGCCGACGACGCGCGCCTGACCGCGCTGACGCTGAAGGCCCTGACCGCCGCCGGGACCGACCTGCCGGCCGACGCCGAGGCGCGCATCGCCTCGACCGTTCCGCAGGTCAAGGAAGGCGCCAAGACCATCCTGGAGTTGGGCGAGCACGTGGCCTTCGCGCTGAAGGTGCGTCCGCTGACGCTCGAGGAAAAAACCGCCAAGCAGCTTTCCGAGGAAACGGTCGCGCGCCTCGCACGACTTCGTGAACATCTCGCCGCCGCCCCGGTGTGGGGCGTCGCGGAACTCGAGGCGCTGTTGAAATCGTTTGCTGAATCCGAGGCTGTCGGCTTTGGAAAGTTCGGCCCGCCGCTGCGTGGAATCCTCACCGGCGGGGCCCAGGCGCCTGACCTGAACAAGATCATGGCGGCCCTGGGACGAGACGAGTCGCTCGGGCGGCTTGACGATGCGCTGGCGTCGCGCGCATGAGGCGCTATAACGCACCCGCGAAATGCAAAACTGGACTGATCGTACCACTATTGAAAGGGTCTCTCGCATGACCGACAAAGCCACGCTGACGATCGGCGAAAAGAGCTACGAGCTGCCGATCCTCAAGGGCAGCACGGGTCCGGACGTTCTGGACATCCGAAAGGTCTACGGCGAAAGCGACCATTTCACCTTCGACCCGGGCTTCACCTCGACCGCCTCGTGCGAGAGCAAGATCACCTATATCGACGGTGACGCCGGCGTTTTGCTGCACCGCGGTTATCCGATCGACCAGCTCGCCGAGAAGTCGTCGTTCCTCGAAGTCTGCCACCTGCTGCTGAACGGCGAGCTGCCGACGGCCGCCGAGCTGGCCAAGTTCGAGAACAACATCACCTACCACACGATGCTGCACGCGCAGTTCGACCGGTTCTTCGAAGGCTTCCGTCGCGACGCCCACCCGATGGCCGTCATGACCGGCGCCGTGGGCGCCCTGTCTGCCTTCTACGCCGACAGCATGAACGTCGACGACGCCCGTGAACGCGAAATAAGCGCTCATCGCCTGATCGCGAAGATGCCGACGATCGCCGCCCGCGCCTACAAGTACACGGTCGGCCAGCCGTTCGTGTCGCCGCGCAATGACCTGTCGTACTCGGAAAACTTCCTGCGCATGTGCTTCTCGGTCCCGGCCGAGGACTGGAAGCCGAACCCGGTCCTGACCCGCGCCATGGACCGCATCTTCATCCTGCACGCCGACCACGAGCAGAACGCCTCGACCTCGACCGTCCGCCTGGCCGGTTCGTCGGGCGCTCACCCGTTCGCCTGCATCGCCGCCGGCATCGCCTGCCTGTGGGGCCCGTCGCACGGCGGCGCCAACCAGGAAGCCCTGGAGATGCTCGAGCAGATCGGCACGGTCGACAAGATCCCCGAGTTCATCGAGGGCGTGAAGGCTCGCAAGCACAAGCTGATGGGCTTCGGCCACCGCGTGTACAAGAACTTCGACCCGCGCGCGAAGGTCATGCAGAAGACCTGCCACGAGGTCCTCGGCCAGCTGGGCATCAACGACCCGCTGCTCGAAGTGGCCATGGAACTGGAAAAGATCGCGCTGAGCGATCCGTTCTTCATCGAACGCAAGCTGTACCCGAACATCGACTTCTACTCGGGCATCACCCTGCGCGCGATGGGCTTCCCGACCAACATGTTCACCGTGCTGTTCGCCCTGGCCCGCACCGTCGGCTGGATCAGCCAGTGGAAGGAAATGTTCGAGGATCCGACCCGCAAGATCGGTCGTCCGCGTCAGCTCTACACGGGCTCGACCCAGCGCGACTACATCGACGTCGAAAAGCGCGGCTAAGCGCTTTTCCGGCTTCGGAAATGAAAAGGCCCCGGGAAACCGGGGCCTTTTTGTTTGCCGCCACCTCCCCCGTGAAACGGGGGAGGTGGCGCGCTGCGGATACGCAGCGTGACGGAGGGGGCGAGTGACGGAGCGCCGAGCCCAGTCTCGCCCCCTCCACCGCTTCGCGGTCCCCCTCCCCCGTTTCACGGGGGAGGAACTGGCCTCAGAACCGCAAACCCACGATCAGGCCCGCATAGGTCTGGTCGTCGGCCATGCCGGTCTGCTTGAGGTACGTGCCCGAGGTCGTATGGTTCAGGATCCCGGTCACCGTCACGAACGGCGAGACCGCGTAGCTGGCGAAGGCCGCCTGGCGCCAGCCGACATAGTGGGCCGTGCCTTCCAGACCGCCGCGCAGCACCTGGCCGCCGAGGCCATAGAGACCGTCCTCGTCGCTCTGGCGCCACAGGCCAGCCACCTGCAGGCCGGCGGTCAGCTTGGTCGTCGGCTTGAAGGTCAGCTGCGGCTGGATGGCCACCATGTTGGTGATGCCGAAGTCGGTGCGCAGCGAGATCGGCTGCGGGAACATCTGGGCGTAGGAGTTCAGCTTGCCGTCATTGCGGTCCTTGTCGCCGGAAGCCGCCTCCAGGCGCAGGCCCAGGCGCGGCGACCACGGGGCCTTGAAGGTGTAGCCGCCCATGGCCGAGACGTACCAGGCCGAGACGTCGAGGTCGCGGTACGCGCCATCCTGGTAGACGCCTTCCAGGTCGTAGTCCCACTGGCCGTAACGGCCGGCCAAGCGCGCCGAGTAGGAGCCGCGGCGGTCGCGGCCGCCGGTGACGCTGTCATAGACCGCGCCACGCTTGTCGCTGTTGACGTAGAGCAGCTCAAGCTTGGGCGCCGTCGGCCCCTGCCCCAGCGTGCGCGAGGCGGTGACGCCGGCCAGGCGGTAGTCGAAGTTGGTGGCGTCGTCCCACGAGGTCTTGGCCTCGCGCAGGGCGTAGCCGTAGAAGGCGCCGCCGCTCCAGCCGCTCTTCCGGTCGACCAGCACGCGGGCCATGTCGAACGAGGTGCGGCTGTTGGCGCCCTCGCGCATGTCGAACAGGCGGTAGGCGCCCAGGCCCAGTTCCTGGCGGCCGACACGCAGGCGGACCTTGGCGTCGCCGACCTCGGCGTTGGTTTCCAGGAAGGCCTGGTGCAGGTCCCAGCGGCTGACCTCGATCGGCGGCTCGCCGCTGTCGAGATCGATGCTGCGGGCGTCCTGGACGTCGACGAAGGCGCGCAGGCGAGATCCCATGTGCAGGTCGGCCCACAGGCGGGTGCGGGTCTGGGCGTTGCCGTCCTCGTCCTGGGCGCCGCGGCCAAAACGCTCGTTGCCGCGGTCTTCCAGCCGCAGGCGGAACTCGCCGCCGAGGCTGAGATAGCTGGTTTCGCCGACGGGGATGTATTTCAGCTTCGACCAGGGCGTGGCGCGCTTGGCCGGATCGGCCAGGTAGCTCCAGTCCTCGTCGAGGTTGATCAGCTTGAAGGCGGGCGCCTTGGTCGCGGCCGGCGGCGGCACGTTGCCGGGCGACGGGGCGTTCTGGGCGGGGATCGGCACGACCCGGTCTCGAGCCTGGGTGGCGATCGGGGCGTCGGCAACGGGCGCAAGCAAGGCGGCCGCGGCCACAGTGGTCAGCAGCATGGGTTTCCTCCAGAGGGCGCGGTTGGCTCCGCGCTCTTTGGTTCTTGGCTTTAGGGGATGGGTCTATTCGGCGTCGGGCTGGGCCGACGGCGCGGCGGACTTGAAGGCGTCGAGCTCCAGGCAGGCGGCTTCGATGTCGGTCAGGCGGCTCCAGCGCAGCTCGACGCCGAAGCGCCGGGCGTTGCCCAGCTGCGGCACGAGCACCAGGTCGGCCAGGCCCGGCGCGTCGCCGAAGGCGAAGCGGCCCGACTGGCCGGCCAGCAGCTTGTCGACCGCGTCGAGGCCTTCCTCGATCACGCCGGCGGCCCAGCCCTGGACGGCGGGCTCGTCGAGGCCGAGCTCACGCAGGCGGGCCAGGACTTTCAGGTTCTGCACCGGGTGGATGTCGCAGGCGATGGCCTGGGCGACGGCGCGAACCTGGGCTTTGGCGAACGGGTCGGACGGCAGCAGCGGCGGCTGCGGGTGGATCTCGTCGAGATACTCGACGATGGCCAGGGACTGGGTCAGCACCCGGCCGTCGTCGAGGGCCAGGGCCGGCAGCAGGCCCTGCGGGTTGATCGCCAGAAAGGCCGGCGCCCGCTGCTCGCCCCGACGCAGGTGGTGGAACACCTGGTCGGCGGGCAGGCCCTTGAGGCCCAGGGCGATCCGCACGCGCCACGACGCGGTCGAACGAAAATAGCCGTGCAGGATCATGGTGGTGTCAGACTCCGGACTTCTTGCGCACGCCGCCGAGGATGAAGACGGCGAGCGAGGCGATAAGGGCGGGAACCACGGCCGTCAGGATGATCGAACCGGGGGCCCACTTGTTGGCGAGGAGCGCGCCGCCCACGAGCGGGCCGACGATGGCGCCGACGCGGCCGACGCCCAGCGCCCAACCCACGCCGGTGGCGCGGATGGCGGTGGGATAGACCGACGCCGCCAGGGCGTTGCAGCCGATCTGGGCGCCGACGACGCCGAAGCCCGACAGCGCCGCGCCGACCAGCAGGGTGGTCAGGTGGGTGCCGCCCAGGGCGATGACGGCGATGAAGGCGGCCGAAGCCGCATAGGCCGCGCCGAGCACGACATAGGGGCTGAAGCGGTCGATCAGGCGGCCCAGGGCGATGGCGCCGACCACGCCGCCGAGGTTTAGGGTGGCGGTCGACAGGATGGCCATCGACAGCGGCAGACCCGCGCCCTTCAGCAGGGTCGGAAGCCAGTTCACCAGGAAATACATGACGAGCAGGTTCATGAAGAACGCGACCCACAGCAGGCCAGTGACCGGCGCGCGGCCCTGGGTGAACAGCTGGGCGACCGAGAAGCCCTTGGGGGCCTCGGCCTGCTCGCTGCGCAGGTGGGCGACGAACTCGGCGGTCGAGGCCTGTGCGTCGATGCGGCGGACGATCGGCGCGATCTTGCTCTCCGGCGCGCCCTTGGCGACCAGGAAGCGCACCGACTCCGGCAGCATGACCATCAGCACCGGCACGAGCAGCAGCGGCAGTACGCCACCGAGCACGAACACCGAGTGCCAGCCGAACTGGTCGATCAGGCCGGTCGACAGCACCCCGCCCAGGGTCGAGCCCAGCGGGAAGCCGCAGAACATCACCGTAACCAGCGTGGCGCGCAGCCGCTCGGGGGCGTACTCGCTGGTCAGGGCGATGATGTTGGGCATGGCCGCGCCCAGGCCTATACCCGTGAGAAAGCGGTAGGCCAGCAGCTCGTTCATCGTGTCCGAGGTCGCCGTCAGAAGGGCGAACAGGCCGAAGATCACGGTCGAGATCAGGATGATGGTCTTGCGGCCGAACTTGTCGGCGGCGGGGCTGAGCAGGAAGGCGCCGACGGTCAGGCCCAGCAGGCCCACGGCGAAGATCGGGCCGAAGGCGGCCGGGGTCAGGCCCCAGTCCTCGGCGATGCGCGGGGCCACGTAGGCGATGGCCTGCGTGTCGAACCCGTCGAGCATGGCGATGATGGCGCAGAGCGCCGTGACGCCGAACTGCAGCGAGCCGAACTTGGCCCGGTCGACAACGGCGTTGCCCGCCGTCGCTTCAAGAGTAGCCATTGTCGTTTCCTCTAAGAGGGGGCGGCTCTGTTGGCCGCTCCCCTCGTCCCTAGTCTTGGTGGTTCGCGATCAGGCCGCGGGCGGTCCAACCTGGATGTTCAGCGGGGCCAGGCCCTCGATGGTGACGACCATCGCGTCGCCCTCCACCACGGCGCCGACGCCGGCCGGGGTGCCCGTGTAGATCAGGTCGCCCGGCTCGATGCGGTAGAGGCCCGACAGGTAGGCGACGATGTCGGCCACCGGCCAGATCAGGTCGGCCAGGTCGGCCTGCTGCTTGGTCTCGCCATTGACGGTCAGCTTGATCTCGCCCTTGGTCGGGTCAAAGCCTTCGCCGGCCTTCTGGATCAGGCCCAGCGGCGAGGACTGCTCGACGTTCTTTCCGGTGTCCCAGGGGCGGCCCTGGGCGCGGGCTTCCAGCTGCAGGTCGCGACGGGTCATGTCGAGGCCGGTGGCGTAGCCCCAGACGTGGTCCAGGGCGTCCTGGACGGCGATGTCGCGGCCGGTCTTGCCGATGGCGACCACCAGCTCGGCCTCGTAGTGGAAGTCCTTGGTCTTCTGCGGATAGGCGATCGTCGCGCCGTCCGGCACGACCGTCTCGGCCCACGCGGTGAAGAAGAACGGCGGCTCGCGGTCGGGATCGCGGCCCATCTCTCGGGCATGGGCGGCGTAGTTGCGGCCGACGCAGAAGATGCGGCGAACCGGGAACTGTTCGCCGGTGGAGGTGGCGGCCAGGACCGGCGCCTGGGGTTCGAAGATCAGGCTCACAGGTTTTCTTCCTTGTAGAGGTTCAGCTTTTCCTGGCAGGCCTTGTCGGAGTAGCCGAACAGGACGAGTTGGCTTTGGGCCTTGAAACGGACCGTCTTCCACGACGGGACGACGAGGATCTCGCGGGGGCTAAGGGCGATGGTTTCGCCCTCGACGACGGCTTCCCCTTCCCCTTCCACGACCACGAAGATCGTGCCGTCGGTCGAGCGGCGGTCGCGGGTCTCGAACCCGGCCGGCATCAGCCGCACATGCGCCGAGATGGTCGACATGATCGGCCCGCCATTGACGGGATTGAGGAACTCCAGGGCGTGGCCCAGGTGCGGATCGATCTGCGCCCCCTTGGCCATGGCGTCCAGCGCCGGCCGCCACTCCGCGTAGGGATAGTGGAACAGCGGCTGGTGAGCCGGACGGCGGTCGGCCGTGTGCCCCTTCAGCGGACGCATGTTGCGGCCGTAGCGGTTGAGGCTGTCTCCGGCGGGAACCTGCTCGGGGAACTGGTCCTCGGCATAGCCCTCGGCGAAGCTGGCGTCGAAGTGGCGGACGGTGGGTATGTCCAGCCCGTCGAGCCAGATCATCGGCTTGGCCGTGGGGTTGCCGTGGTCGTGCCACTGGCCGCCCGGGGTGAGCACCAGGTCGAAGGGCCGCATCACGGCCTTCTCGCCGTCCACCGAGGTGTAGGCGTCCTCGCCTTCCAGCACGAAACGCAGCGCGCACTGGGCGTGGCGGTGGGCGGGCGCGATCTCGCCCGGCAGGATCAGCTGCAGGCCGGCGTAGAGGCTCGGCGTGATGCTCGACAATCCGCCGAGCCCCGGGTTTTCCAGGATCAGCACACGCCTTTCGGCCTGCTTGGCGCTGATCAGGTCGCCGGCCCGCATCAGGTAGTCCCGGGCGCTGTCATAGGACCACTTGTGGACCTTGGCCGGCGAGTCCGGCTGGGGCAGCACCAGGGCGCTCAGTTTTTCCCAGAGCGGATAGAGGCCTTCGGGCTCCATCTGCTCGTACAGCGCCTCGAGCTGGCTGCGCTGGTCGTTGCGAAGCACCGTCTCCATCACGCGGCTCCCGGCAGGCCGACGTGCAGCAGGCCGCCTTCCAGCTTCACCGGGAAGGTGCGCACGGCCACCGAGCACGGCGCGCCGACGGCCGCGCCGGTCTTCACGTTGAACGTGCCCTGGTGCAGCGGGCATTCGATCAGCTCGCCGTCGAGGAAGCCGTCGGCCAGGCTGGCCTGGCCGTGGGTGCAGAGGTCGGCGGTGGCGTAGTACGCGCCGTCGACGGCGTAGAGGGCCACCTTCAGGCCGCCGACCGTGGCGGCGGCGACGCCGAACTCTTCGAGGTCGGACGGGGGAACGGCGGGCGCCCAGGTCAGCGCCGCGTTGTCGATGACGTCGGTCATACGGGGTACACCAAGCTGTTGGGAAGCATTTCGGAGTCGAAGACCACCACGCGCTCGGCAAAGCGCAGGCGGCCCTCGTCGGCCACGATCAGGTCGTGGCAGACCGCCGAGAGGACGATCTCCGAAGGCTTGTCGATCAAGGTCTGGACGAGCAGCAGGTTGTGGCGCGTGCGCACCCCGCCGTTCTCTTCGCCGACAATGCGCGGGGCGGTCGGGAAGCGACGGTAGTAGCGCGGCGCGTACATCTGGGTGCGGGTCAGGCCCGTCACCCGGTCCTTCAGCATGCCGCGGCTTTCGGCCTGCATGGTGCTGAGGGTGTAGCCGGCCTCGAAGTTCTCGCGCGGGATCACCCGATAGAGGCAGTCCTGAGTGAAGAACTGGGGCCAGTCGTGCAGGCGCACCTCGTCCAGGGTTGCGTAGTAGTCGTCATAGAGGTCGCGGATCGCATCGCGCGTGATCGCGGCCGGACGGTCGGTCAGGGTCGTGCTCACAGGCCCATCACCTTTCGCCAGTAGCGGTACATGCCGCGCACGGCCGTTTCGGTGACCTGGTGGTCGGTGCTCTCGATGGCGCGCCCGCCCATCTGCAGGATCATGTGCGCGTCGGGGGACGGCGTGGCGCCCTGCTGGGTCATCTCCAGCACCTCGCCGTCGTCGGCCGAGACGAAGCCGGCCGGACCGAAGAGGTTGGCCTGGCGCGTGCGGCGCAGGCGCATCTCCGGCGTGTCGTCGGCATAGCACCAGTGGGTCCAGTGGAAGTCGAACCCGCCTGGCCCCTTGGGCACGATCTGACGGGTGGTCAGCGAATTGACCTGCTGTTGCAGGATCACGCTGGGGAAGATGGTGATCATGCCCACCGTCTCCTCGCCGGGGAACTCCTGCACCACGTCCATGACGCGGGGATCCTCGAGCACCAGGTCGCCCTGGAAGTTGCGGATGTCGGCCATGGCCTCGGTCTTTTCCTGCTCGCCCTTGCGGGAGATCAGGATGCCGTGGCGGCCCTCGTCGTCGATATCGACCGCCGACTTCTGGTCGGCGCGGAACAGGCCGAAGGTGGCGAAGAACACGTGCAGCAGGCCCGCGTGGTACGGGTCCTTGATGTTCTCCTGCATCTGCTTCCAGTTGGCAGGAATGTGCTGGCGGTTGTAGCCCAGCACTTCCAGCTTCCGGCCGTCATAGACGCGCGTGTAGTGCTTCCAGAACTTCTCGCCGAGGTACTCGCGGAAGGCCGGGGTCTCTTCGGAGAAGGTGGCCCAGACGACGCCGTGGACTTCCTCGACGCGCAGCTTGGTCAGGCCGTTCTGCGTAAGGTCGAAGTCGGCCGGCATGCCGCCCTGGCGCTTGACGCCCCGGCGGAACGGCACGCCCTGCAGGTCGCCGTTCAGGGCGTACGACCACTGGTGATACGGGCAGATCAGCTCTTGCGAGTGGCCAAAGCGCGCCTGGCAGAACTTCACGCCCTTGTGGGCGCAGCGGTTCTCGACGACCGAGATCTCGTTCTCGGCGCTGCGCACCATGACGACCGGACGCTCGCCGAGGGTGGCGGTCTTCCAGTCGCCGACATTGGGGATCTCGCACTCCAGGCCGACGTACAGCCAGTGCGGGCCGTACCAGATCTTGCGCAGCTCCTCGGCGTAGATCTCGGGGTCGGAATAGACCCAGTACGGGACGGCGGCGTCCGCATCGGCGGGCCACAGGCGGCCTTCCGGGGGACGAACGGGGATGGTCATGGGCAGCTCCCAGACGGTGGTCGAAGCGGCGATCTCACGTCGCCATTGACCCTCACCCTGTCGTGGGTTTTGATCCATGTCAAATGCATTGCATATTATGCAACGCGAGAGGAAGCACACGCCATGGAACAACGCATCGTCGTAGTCGGCGCCGGACATGCCGGCGGAGCCGCCGCCATCACCTTGAAGGAATTGGGTTTTTCGGGATCGATCACGCTGGTCGGCGAGGAAGCCGAGCATCCGTACGAACGGCCCAGCCTGTCCAAGGAGTACCTGTCGGGCAAGGACGCCGCGCCCGTCTACCTCGCCGAGGAATCCCGCTGGAGCGAGCTTGGCGTCGACCTGCGGCTAGGAGTCGCGGCGGCCTCGATCGACCGCGAGAGCCGCATCGTGACGCTCTCGGACGGGACCGCCCTGCCCTATGATCAGCTGATCCTGGCCACCGGCGGCGAACCGCGTCAGCTGCCCTTCCCGACCCATCCGAGGATCTTTCCGCTGCGCACGACGGGCGACGCCAAGGCCATCGCGGCGGCGGCCAAGCCAAATGGTCGCGCGGTGGTGATCGGCGGCGGGGTGATCGGGCTGGAGACGGCCTCGACGCTTCAGGAACTTGGCCTGACCGCCGTCGTCATCGAGGCGGGAGAGCGCCTTTTGGGCCGCAACGTGCCGGGCGACGCCGCCGACTGGCTGGCCGCCGCCCATGAGCGGGTCGGGGTGGAGATTCGCCTCGGCCGCTCCGTGGCCGCCATCGAGCCGGAGGGCGAGACCCTGACCCTGCGACTCGACGACGGCCAGACCCTGGAAGCCGACCTGGTGGTCGTGGGCATCGGCATCGTACCGCGCGCGGGCCTGGCCGAGGCCGCCGGCCTGCCGGTGGGTGGCGGCGTGCTGGTCGACGAGGCCTATCGCTCGATCGGCGACGCGAACGTCTACGCCATCGGGGATCTCGCCCTGCGCCGGTTCGGCGACGCGGCCGCGCCGCAGCGGATGGAGACCTGGGCCCATGCCCAGAGCTCGGCCCGCGCGGCGGCCCTGGCGATCCTGGGCCAGCCGGCCGAAGCAGAGCCCGCCCCATGGTTCTGGACCGCCCAGTGCGGCCACAACCTGCAGATCCTGGGCGACCCGGCCGCCGGCGACACGGTGGTGGCGCGCGGCGAGGCTGTGAGGCTCTACCTCCGAGACGGCGTGCTGGTCGGCGCCGCGTGCCTCGACCAGCCCCGCGACTTCGCTTCGGCCCGCCGGCTGATCGGCAAGCCGCTGAAGGCGGAGCTGGCGGGGGATCCGGGCACGGACCTGCGCAAGGCGGCGGCTTAAGACCCCTCCAGCTCGTCATCCCGGCCGAAGCTCCGCGCAGCGGGGCGTAGAGCCGGGACCCAGGGGTCGCCGGCAATGCGTCAGCCGCCCGCGCCCGGCGGTGAGTTCAGGCGCCGAGCCCAGTCCCCTGGGTCCCGGATAAGCGCTTCGCGCTTTCCGGGATGACGAAGAAGGTTGGACGCCCCTCAAACCGCCGGGCGGCGGCCGCCGATGGTGGTCGTCACCTGGTCGCAGACGGCGGCCAGGGCCTGGCGGACCTCGTCGTCGCGGTCGGGCACGAAGGCGTCGGTGGCAAGGACCGTGGCGGTGACGACGGCCTCGCCTTGCAGGTCGAAGATCGGCAGGGCCGTGGCCCGCAGGCCCGGGATCAGCGAGCCGCTGATGGCCGAATAGCCGGTCTGGCGCACCCTCTGACGCAGGGCCTCGACGTCGACGGGCGCCAGGCCGCGCTCGGCCTGCGTCTCACGCTCGACCATGTGGCGGGTGTGGCTCTCGGGGCGGAAGGCCAGGAACACGTGGCCGGTGGCCGAGCGCAGCAGCGGCAGCGACGAGCCGACCATCAGCGAGGTGGCCACCGGCGGCGAGCCCATGGCCCAGCGCACGACGATCGGGCCGCTGGGACCGAGGGCCGCGATCTGCACCGTGCGGCCGGTCTCGCGCGAGAAGGCGGTGATGGCCTCGTCAGCCTCGCGGAAGGCGTCGACCCGCGCCAGGGCGCCCAGGCCAAGGCGCAGGGCGCCGGGACCAAGATCGTAGCGGCCGGTGGCCGGGTCCTGCCTGGCCATGCCCGAGGCGACCAGGCTGGCGAGATAGCGGTGGGCCTGCGAGGCCGACAGGTCCGAGGCCTGGGCGATCACGCCCAGGGCGGCCGGCCCATCCAGGGTCGCAAGCACGTCCAGCACCCGCAGGCCGATGCCGACCGACTGGATGCCTGAACGCTGCTTGGAATCCGACTCGGTCACTGGCTGGGTCCTGCGCTGGGAAGCGATTGAACCCGATGATGAAACGCCAGAGCCCCGACTCGCAAGGCGTCGGGGCTCCTTAGGTGTTCATAGATGAGAAACGCTCGCAGAAACTACTTCGCCAGCGGGACCCGCATGGCCAGCACCTCGCGGCTTCGACGGGTGATGCCATAGAGCATGCCCTTGTCGCTTTCGTCCCAGTCGATGGCCTGCCCCTCGGCCTCCATGCCGATGGTGTCGAGGTGATCGAGCACCCCGCCGCCCATCGGCAGCTGCATGACATAGAGCTCGGGCAAATCATGGCCGCTGAGATAGAGCCGCCCGTCGGGACCCCAGCCGCCGCCGGAAATGCTCATCGGCTTGATCCGCTCAAGCACGGTGGCCGGAAGCGCCCAGGCCTCGAGGCGACGCCACTGGTCGTCGAACTTGACCAGCGTGGTGTGGCGGTGGTCGCGCGGCGGCTCGCCGCCCTTGGCGTCGTAGTTGGCGAACATCGCCCACCAGGCGCCGTCGTGGCGGTCGACCCAGGTGACCGAGCCCGTCCCCAGGCCCAGCGAGACGCTGCGCTTGTGGGCCAGGGTCATGGGATCGAAGACCTCGACCGTGCTGACGTGGGGCGTGGCGGGGAAGTTGGAGCTGGCGCAGACCAGCTCCTTTGCGATCACCGCGCACGAGTTGATGTGCGGGAATCGGGCCTTGTCGCCGGTCCATTCGGCGCGCTTGTCGCCGGTCTTCTTGTCGAAGCGGACAATGCGCCAGTTGCTGACGGAATAGACGTCGTTCGGGCCGGCGGCGGCGCCCTGGCTGGCGCCGGCGTCGTAGCGGCGAACGGTTTCGGCCTTGCGCGCTGGCGCTGGCTTGGCGGTCTGGGCCGCCGGAGCCTCGGCCTGCAACGCCAGGGCCGCGATGAGTTCCAGGATCATGATCGGTCTCCCTTTGCCCTATCCTAGAAGCTGACCGCCGCGCCGACCCAGTAGGTGCGACCGTAATTGGCCCACTCCTGCAGGTAGCCGCGCCCCGGGCCGGTCACTTCCTGGCGGCCGGTGTTGGAGAGGTTCTGGCCCTCGACGAACACGGTGTAGTGGTCGGCGAAGCGCCAGGACAGGCTGGCGTCGAACACGTGGCGGCCCTTCCAGTACTGGTCGGAGTTGGGGTTGGCGTCGTTGATCGTCTCCAGCTGGCCGCCGATGTAGTTGTGCGAGATCCGGGCCTCGAACGGGCCGCGCTGGTAGTAGATCGACTCGTTGGTGGTGATCTCCGGCTGCTGGAACAGGCCGGTGACGCGCGGGCCGGCCGAGGTCAGGAAGGTGAACTCGGTGTCCAGCCAGGTGATGTTGCCGTTGAAGCCGAAGCCGTCGAACGGCGCGGGCAGGAAGGTGAAGGCCTGCTGCGCGGCGAACTCGACGCCGTTGATCTTGGCCGTCTCGGCGTTGCGCGGGGTCGACACCAGCACCGTCTCGGGGCCCCGGCCCACATTGAGGGTCTCGGTCGAGCTCAGCGTGAAGATCTCGTTCTTGATGTCCTTGCTGAACACCGCCAGCGAGACCATGCCGTCGGTCGGATAGAACTCGACCGACAGGTCCAGGCCCTTGCTCTCGCGCGCCTTCAGGCCCGGATTGCCGCGCGACAGGGTCGGCTGGCTGCCGTCGAAGTTCAGGGTTTCGGTGGCGGCCAGCGAGCCGTAGTCGGGACGGCCGATGGTGTTGGTCCAGGCGGCGCGGACGATCCAGTTGTCGGCCGGCTTCCACTGCACGTGCAGGCTGGGCAGCCAGTTGTCGTACGAGCCGTCGTTGCTGGTCGGGGTCAGGACGCCGCCGGTGTTGCGGATGGCGCTGGACGAGACCTTGGTGTGCTCGTAGCGCAGACCGCCCAGCAGGGTGACGTCGCCGAACTGGTAGCTGGCCTGGCCGTAGCCGGCGTAGATGTCCTCGTCGACGCCGTAGTTGCCGGTGGGCGCGGTGACGGTGGTCGTGAAGCGGTCGCGGTTGGCCTTGAAGAAGGCCATGGCCTCGGCCGCGCCGATGCGCGGGTTCAGGCGATAGCGGCCGGCGATCAGCTGGTCGGGACCGGCGGTGTCGACCTCGGCCAGGGTGTAGGTGAAGCCCGTGCCGGCGCGGTAGTTGATCTGGCTATTGGTGAAATCGCGCTTGGTCGAGCGCAGCACGCCGCCGACCTTGGCCTTCCAGGCGCCGTCGTCGTCGAAGGCCAGGTTGAAGCGGGCCTGGCTGGTCTTCTCGTCGGTCTTGGTCAGGGCGTCGCGGTGCTGTTGCAGCACGTAGTTGGCCGGGTTGCGCATCGCCGCCTCGTTGGTCGAGGTGAAGATCGGGAACAGCGGGTTGGAGGTGTCGTAGGTGAAGCCGTAGTTGGCGCCCTGGGCGTCGACGGTGCGGAACTCCACCGAGTGGTTGGGCACCTCCAGGCCGGCCTGCGAGTAGACGAGGTCGCCGTCCAGCTTCCACTGGGGCGCGAAGCTCCAGGCGAAGCCCGTGCGGGCCATGCCGATCTCGCGCTTGGTGATCGGCTGATTCAGCTGGATGATGCCGCGGCCGCGGGCGAAGCTGCCGCTGGTCTGGGTCTGGTTGGCGACGTTGCCGAGCGGCTCGATACGGTACTCGATGCGCTCCTCGTCGTCCTCCATGCGCGAGAACAGGGCCGAGGCCTCCCAGCGGAAGTCGTCGGTCGGGCGATACTCGACCTTGCCGTTCACGCCGCTGCGCTGCTTGGTGTTGTTGTACCAGAACAGGCGCAGCTGGGTCGGCACCTGGATGCCGTTGCCATTGGCCGCGCCCGACAGCACCGGCGCGCCGGCGGCGGTGTATTCGCGCACGCTGGGATCGGCGGCCTCGACCTGCGGAATGTCGTAGTCGAGCTGCTCGTGCGAGGCGCCGATGACCACGCCCCACTGGTCTTCCGAACCGAAGGTGCGGCCGGCGGCGAAGGCCAAGCGGTAGGACGGCTTGTCGTTGCGCACGTCGCCGTGGCGTTCGTAACTGCCGTACGAGGCCATGCCGTTGAAGAACGGCCGGCCCGCGTCAAAGGCGCTGCGGGTGGTGACGTTGATGACGCCGCCGATGGCGTTGCCGTCGTTTTCGGGCGTCACGGTCTTGATGACTTCCAGGCGGCCGGCCATCACCGAGGGCACGATGTCCATCGGCACGGTGCGGCCGCTCTCGTCGACCGAGGCCACCAGGGCGCCGTCGATGGTGGTGCGGTTGTAGGTCGAGCGCAGGCCGCGGATGACCGGGAAGCGCGGTTCGCCCTGGTCTTCCATCACCGAGATGCCGGGAATGCGGCGCAGGGCGGCGGCGGTGTTGTGGTCGGGCAGCTTGCCGATGTCGTCGGCCGAGACGACGTCGGACACCACGAAGGCGTCGCGCTTGACGGCGATGGCGGCGCGCTGGGCCTCGCGCTGGCCGGTGACGATGACCTCCTCGACGGCGTTGGGCGCCTCGTCCTCGGCGGCGTGGGCGAGCAGCGGCGCCGACAGGGCGCTGGTGGCGAGCAGGCCGGCGATCAGGCGGCTGGCGGCGAACGGCTTGGACATGTGGACCCCTCTGGCAAACGCGAGGGGCGCTTAGGGCGACGCCGTGACAGGGGCGCTACATTTGGATGTCAGCCAGAAACACGAAAGACGACGGTGCGATGACGACGCACGCCTAGGTCGCCCGGAAACCGCTTTCCGTAAGGGTCACGTGGCGGCGGAAAGGCCGGCGCCCGCCTATCGCGGCCCCAGCCCATTTTTTGCCGCGACCAGGCGTCCCGCCAATCGAGGCGCAACCTATTCGCGCCTTCGAGTGAATAACGCTCAAGGAGTGCGCGAAGGAATCGCGCCCTTGGCAGTCAGCGAGGGCCGGCCGACGCCGGCCCTCGCGACGCCTCACCAGCTGTAGCGCAGGGTCGCCGTCACCGTCCGGGCGGAACCGAAGTAGCAGCTGTTGTTGAACGGACAGGCCGAGATGTGGCGCTTGTCGAACAGGTTGGCGGCGTTCAGGGCCGCTTCCCAGCCCTTCAGCTCGGTCTTGGCCACGCCCAGGTCATAGCCGACCAGGGCGTCGACCAGGATGAAGCCGTCGGTGTGGAAGCGCTGGAAGGTGGTGACGTTGTTGATCACCGCATAGCTCGTCGTGCCGTCCGAACCGCCGACATAGCGCAGGCCGCCGCCCAGGCGCAGGCCCGCCGCCGGACCAGTCGCCCGGCCGGCGCGGCCCAGGTCGTAGGAGATGAAGGTCGAGGCGCCCCACTTGGGCACGCCCAGCTGGCGGGTGCCCGTGGTGGTCGGCGTGCCGCTGTTGGTGGCCGTGGCCGCCACGGCCGGCGCGCCCTGGGTGATGATCGCGTCGGTGTAGCTGAACGCGGCCACCACGTTCAGGCCGCGCGAGACCTCGCCCCGGCCTTCCAGCTCGACGCCGCGCACGCGAACCTCGCCGATCTGGATCTGCGAGTTGGCGGGTATCCCGTTCGTCCCGCCCTGCGGGTCGGCGACCGGCACCTTGCGGCGCTCCAGCTGGTAGGCCGCCAGGGTGAACAGGGCCGAGGTGCCCTCGGGCTGGTACTTCAGGCCGCCCTCGAGCTGGCGACCGGTGACGGGCACGAAGGCCTCGCCCTGCCAGGTCGTGCCGGCCTGCGGCTCGAAGGATTCCGAATAGCTGACATAGGACGCCAGGCCCGCGCCCAGGTCGTAGAGCCCGCCCAGCCGCATGGTGAAGGCGTTCTGCTCCAGCGTGCTGGAGGTGTTGTTCTTCTTGTTGTCGGTGACCTGCTCGTACCAGTCGTAGCGACCGCTGGCGATCAGCTGCAGCCGGCCGATGGTCATCTGGTCCTGGGCGTAGAGGCCCTTCTGCTCTCGGCGGCTGTAGGTGTTCACATAGGCCGACGACAGGACCGTCAGGTCCATGCTGGGCAGCGTGCCGCCATAGGTCGGCGCGAACAGCGACAGGTTGGGGATGCTGGTCAGCGGATTGCTGGTCTGGCCGGTATTGAACTGCTGGAAATTCTCGCCGGTGATCTTCTGGTAGTCGAAGCCGGCCAGCACCTGGTGCTTGACCGCGCCGGTCTCGAAGCGGGCGCTGACCTGGTTGTCGAGGGTCAGGGTGTCGAAGTCCTCGTCGGCGCCGCCGCCGCCGCGGATGATCGTCGAATAGTCGCTGTTGCGGGCCGCGCCCACGCCCGTGGTGGCGAAGCCGCCCACATAGAGCTGGCGGTAGGACAGCTTGTTGTTCTGGAAGCGGGCGTTCGAGCGGAAGGTCAGGTGCTCGTTGAAATCGTGGCGGAAGAAGGCCGCCACCGACCCGGCCTTGTGGTCGTAGCGCTCATAGCCCGGATCGCCGGTGTTGATCTCGCGCGGCAGCTTGCCGAAGGGATTAGGCAAGACCGAGCCATAGGCCGGAACGCCCGAATAGCCGCCGCCGCTGGGCGAGCGCTGGTAGGCGCCCACCAGGGTCAGGCTGGTGTCGGCGGTCGGCTCGAAGGTCACCATCGGGCTGACGTGATAACGCTCGCTGAAGGTGCCGTCGGTCATGCCGTCGCCCTTCTGCCAACCGGCCAGGACGCGACCCAGCCACTTGCCCTGGCTGTCGAGCGGAGCGTTGACGTCCACCGCCGCGCGGCGCGTGTCGAAGTTGCCCAGCTGGCCCTCGACGCGGCCAAAGCTGCCCTCCTCCGGCAGCTTGCTGGCCAGGTTCACGAGGCCGCCGGGCGTGGAGTTGCCGTACAGCACCGAGGCCGGGCCCTTGACGATGTCGATGTGGTCGATCCGGTTGAAGTCGATCTGCGGCGTCGAATAGGGCCCTGCGATCAGGCGCATGCCGTCCAGGAACACGCCCGGCGCGAAGCCGCGCACGACCAGCTGGTCATAGCGCGTGACCATGCCGCCGCGCTGGTTGGGCGAAACGCCGGCGACGAAGCCCAGGGCCTGGTTGATGGACTGCACGTTGCGGCGCGACAGCTCGTCGCCGTCGATGACGGTGATACTCTGCGGCGTCTCGATCAGGGCGGTCTCGGTCTTGGTGCCGGCGGCCGCGCGACGCGCCTTCAGGCCGGTCACCTCGACCCGCTCGACGGTGTTGGAATCGGTGTCGGCGTCCTCGGCCCAGGCGGCGGTCGCGCCCAGTCCCTGCAGCGCCGCCGCTGCGGCGACGGTCACGGCCAGCCCTCGCAAGACCCCGGCGTTGGCGTTCGCGCCACGCGCGGTTTTGGAACGGATGACCATGAGGACTCCTCGTCAAGATTGTCGATAGGATTGATAATGAGTTGCAACTATCGAAACGAGTTGTTAGGCGCAAGCCAACTTTCGGAGGTTGCGTGAACAACGATCGATCAGCGAAACAGGCGGCCGCATGGCCCGGCGTGGCGCGGATGACCGCCCGCGCCGTCACCGCCCTGTTCGGCGGTTACGCGGCCGCCGCGGCCCTGGCCTCGCTGCTGGCCCGCCTGCTGCCGATCGCTCCGGCCGAGGCCTCGGCCTGGGGCATGATCCTGTCGTTCCTGGTCTTTGCTGGCCTTGCCCTGTGGGCCTTCCACGAACGGCGCCTGGCGCTCGTGGCCACCGTGCTGTGGGGCTCGGCGCTGGTCGCCGGCGCGGCGGTGGTGCTGCTGGGAGCCCGGGCGTGAACGTGCGCCCAAGCTTCCCCGCTCCTGCCCCGCCCGTCCGGGCGCTGCGCCAGTCCATGGCCTGGATCCATGCGTGGCTGGGCCTGCTGGCCGGCTGGATCCTGTTCGCCATGTTCCTGACCGGCACGGCCAGCTATTTCCGGCCCGAGATCACCCAGTGGATGCAGCCGGAGCTGCGCTCGGCGTCCGTCCCCGCCGAGCAGGCCGCCCAGGCGGCGATCGCCCACATGCAGGCGACCACGCCCGACGACCAACAGTGGTTCATCTACCTGCCCGACGACCGCACGGCCGTGACCCGGGTGTTCGCCCGCGCCAAGCCCAATCCCGAAAAGCCGCCGGCCCGCCGTCCCGAACTGAAGCTGGACCCGGCCACCGGCCGGTCGCTGGAAGCCCGTGACACGCGCGGCGGCGAGCACTTCTATCGCTTCCACTTCCAGCTCCAGCTGCCGCATCCGTGGGGACGCTGGCTGGCCGGGGTCTGCGCGATGTTCATGCTGGCGGCGATCATCTCGGGCGTGATCACCCACAAGCGCATCTTCGTGGACTTCTTCACCCTGCGCTGGCGCAAGGGCCAGCGCAGCTGGCTGGACGCGCACAACGCCTCGGCGGTGCTGGCCCTGCCCTTCCACGCCATGATCACCTACACCGGCCTGATCACGCTGGTGGCGATGTACATGCCCTGGCCGGTGAAGGCCAATTTCGACAAGCCTGACGCCTTCACGGCCGCCGCCTACGGCGCTCCGGCCGAGGCCAAGGCCTCGGGACGCCCCGCGCCGCTGCTGCCGGTCGGCCCGATGATCGAGGCGGCCGGACGAAGCTGGAGCGGCGACGCCCCGCGCACGGTCGTCATCCGCAATCCGGGTGACGCGGCCTCGACCGTCACCCTGCTGCGCGCCACCGGCGGCCGGCTGAACGCGCGGCCGGACTCGATCACCTTCTCCGGCGCGACGGGCCAGGAGCTGTCGCGCTCGCCCTCGCCCGGTCCAGCGATCGCCACGGCCGGCGTCATGCTGGGCCTGCACCTGGGCCATTTCGCCAGCCCCGCCCTGCGCTGGGTCTATTTCCTGCTCGGCCTGACCGGCGCGGCCATGGTCGGGACGGGCCTCGTCCTGTGGGTGGTCAAACGCCGCAAGCCGAACGCCGCGCCGTTCTTCGGGCTGAAGCTGGTGGAGCGGCTGAACATCGGCGCCATCGCCTGCCTGCCCAGCGGCATGGCCGCCTACCTGCTGGCCAACCGCCTGATCCCCGCCGCCCTGCCCGGCCGCGCGGAACTGGAGGTCAAGGCGATGTTCTGGACCTGGTTCGGCCTGGCCGTGATCTCGCTGCTGCGTCCGGCCAAGCGGGCCTGGACCGAGACCCTGGGCCTGGCGACACTGGCCTTCGCCGCCCTGCCCGTGGTCAACGCGGCGACCACCGATCGCGGACTGATCGCCAGCCTGCGCACCGGCGACTGGCTGTTCGCCGGTTTCGACCTGGCCATGCTGGCCATCGCCGCCCTGTGCGGCCTGGCCGCCTTCAGGGCCTCGCGCAAGCCGCAGCCGCCCAAGATGAAAGCGTCCGTCCGCGCGCCCGCGGCGGCCAGCCCCAAGCCGGCGCCGGCCAAGGAGAGCGTCGATGCCTTATGAAAGCGGCCTGATCAGCTTCGCGGCCTTCACCTGCCTGGCCCTGGCCATGAAGAAGCACCGGTCGGGGCTTGAGCCCCTGGTCCTGCCGTCGGAACGGGTGCTGCGCGTCCTGGGGTGGTGCCTGCTGGCGCTGTCGGCCGCCGTGGCCGTCTTCCGGCTGGGACCGGCGCTGGGCGTCACCGTCTGGATCGGCCAGATGTGCGTGGCCGCCGCCCTGCTGGTGCTGCTGCTGTCGTGGCGGCCGAAGGCGGCGACCGCCCTCGCGGGCGTGGGCCTGATCTGCGTGCCGTTCCTCGCCTTTCTCTGACCGGCGGATCAGAACCTGCGCCGGACGGCGACCTCGACCGTGCGCGGCTCGCCGTAGATCATCGAGGTGGCCGTCACCGCCGGCGTGATCGCGCCGCCGCCGGCTGCGTACACCGCGTCGAAGAGGTTGCGCACGGCCAGTGTCAGGGTCAGGTCGTCGCGGCGAGGCGGCTGGACGGTCAGGCCCGCGCCGACGACCGCGAACGCCTTCTGCATGCCGTTGCTGTCGTGAGCGCGCTCGACATAGCGCACCGGCCCGCTCTGGAAGAGGTCGCCCCACAGGATCCAGCGGCCCAGGCGATCATGGTCGACCAGCCGCCAGTCGGCCGTCAGGCGCGCCGTGTAGGGCGGCGAATAGGAAAACCGCAGCGAGCCCGGATCGGTCGGCGTCAGGCCGGCCAGCAGGGCCGGCACGGTCAGGGCGGTGAACCGCGCCTGAGTCAGCGTCGCCGAGGCCGACAGCGTCAGGCGCTGGGTCCACTGGCCCCGCCAGCCCAGCTCCAGGCCGCTGATCGTGGCCGAGCCGGCGTTGATGATCAGGTTGGGCGGGTCGTTGGCGGCGACGCCGTCGCCATCGAAGTTCTCGGCCGGAAACAGGGCCCGCTGGATGTCGCGCGACCAGCCCCGGAACAGGGCCGCGTCGACGCGATGACGCCAGTCGCCCGCGCCGCCGGCCCATTTGAGGCCAAGCTCGACGTCGGTCAGGCTTTCGGGCGCATAGACCTGATAGGCCTCCAGCAGCGGTCCGAAGTTGGGCGCATTGACCCCGCCTGCGCGATAGCCCCGGCGAGTGACGGCGTAGAGGGTCAGGTTCTGCTTTCCGCGCCAGGTCAGCCCCAGGGTCCAGGTGGGCGCCGAGGACTGGGCGCGGCCGGCCTCGCCGCAGGCGGCCTCGGAGATGTCGGCGGCCGGGGCGGCCACCCGCACCTGGCAGGCGCTTGAGACATCGCGAGTGTAGCGCAGGCCGGCTTCCAGCTCGAAACCCGCGCCCAGCCGCCGCGTGGCGTCGATGAAGCCCGCCAGGCTCTCGCCGCGCCGGTACTGGAACTCGACGCGCGCAGGGTTCGTCGGCGTCACCACGCTGGCCCAAAGGGTGCGCTGCACGCCGACCGGCGCGGTGGACATGTAGAACAGGCCCGCCTGCCAGGCGCCGTCCTGGCCCGCGCCACTGGCCCGCACCTCCTGGGTGAACTGGCCAAGGTCGATGTGGCGGACGATCTGGTTGAGCGGCAGCGGCGAGCCGTCGCTGTCCAGGGCGCTGTCGAGCACGCTGCGCCGATAGGCCGTGACCGAGCGGACGTTCAGCCCGCCGTCACGCCAGTCCAGCCGCAGGGTCGCCCCGTCGTTGCGACGGTCCGAGCGCGGGGGAAGGTCGATGTCGGTGGCGCGGGTCCCGCGCGCCCTCTGCCGGGAGAGAGCGATGTCGATGTCGCAGCCGGCCATGCCGCAGTCGAAATAGGGCGCGGCCTCGGGCGTGCGGCCATTGCCGCCGCCGGTGACGTCCGGCGGATTGGGATAGCTGCCCGACAGGATGGCGGCGCTGCCGGTCTCCCAGGCCCGAAATCCGTCCAGCACCAACAGCGCCGACAGCGGACCGTCCGGCTTCCAGGCCAGCGAGAGACGCACGGCGGCCTGGTCGCGGTCGTCGAGGTCGCCGCCGACGCCGAGTTTCTCGACCACGCCGTCGCGCTTGAGGCCGTAGGCGGCCAGGCGCACCGCCACCGGAGCGCCGGCCCTGGTCAGGTCGGCCGCCGCCTCGACCTCGCGCAGGCCATAGGAACCCGTCGCGATACGGACATGGGCGCCATGTCCCGGCTCGTTGGTGTGGATCAGCAGCGCGCCGCCGGTGGTGTTGCGGCCGAACAGAACGCCCTGCGGTCCGCGCAGGATCTGCACCTCCGACAGGTCAAACGACGGCAGGATCGAGCCGTTGTTGGGCAGCGGCGCCTCGTTGACATAGGTGATCACCGACAGCGCGGAGTCGCCGGCCGTGGCGCGACGCTGGCCGCGAATGACCAGGGTCGGCGTCTCGACCGAGACCTGGCCGGCGGCGGTCAGACCCAGCGCCGCCTGCCGCAGCGCGAGCGTTCCATCGCCGCCGAGGCGGTCGAGATCGGCGGCCGACACCGCCGCGACCGAAGCCGGCACGTCGATCAGCCGCTCCTCGCGGCGGCGGGCCTGGACCAGCACGGCGTCCAGCGGTTCGCCGGCTTCCGGCCGGGGGGCTGGCAGACGCCTTTCGGACGGGGCGGCGGCTTTCGCCGGTGGCGGCGCGCTAGCGGGCGTCAGGGCGAAGGCCCGGGGGCCGATGCGGCGCGCGGTCAGGCCGCTGCCCCGCAGCAGGCGTTTCAGGGCCTCCTCGGGTTCGGAGACCGCGCGGCCGCCGGGAGAGCGCAGCCCGGCCACGGCCTGGGGCGCGAACAGCACGTCGACCCCGGTCTGCGCGGCATAGGCCTGCAGCGCGCCTTCCAGGGGACCAGCCGGAACATCGAAACCAAGGGGAGCCGCCAGCGCCGCCGAGGCCTGGGCCAGCAGCGCCAGGGCCGCCAGGGCCGGCGCCGCGCGGCTAGTCGGCCGTCGCACCGGTGTCCTTGGCCGGCGAGAGCACGATCGAGCCGTCGGCAGCCTCGCCGATGGTCAGGCCGTGGATCACGGCCACGGCGCGGGCGAAGGCCAGGGGGTCGTCGCCGCCGAAGGCGCCGCTGAGCTTGAGGTCCTTGGCCGATCCGCGCACGACGATCCGGCGCCCGCCTCGACGGTTGATCTCAGCGGCGGCGTCGGAAAGCGCGTCGCCCTTCAGCAGCAGCCGGCCGTCGCGCCAGGCCGTGGCGGCGCCGACGTCGGAGTTGGAGACCGTCTCGCGTCCCTGCCTGTCCGCCGCCAGCACCTGGCCCGGCGCCAGCTCGACAGGTTGACCCTCGCCGCTGACCCGCACCCGGCCGCGCAGCAGCGCGACCTGATAGGTCTTGGCGGCCGGCGCCAGGTCGACCTCGAAGGCGGTGCCCAGGGCGCGCACGACGTGACCGCCGCCGCTGACCTCGAACGGGCGCGAAGGATCATGGGCGACGTCGAAGAAGGCCCGGCCGCCGGTCAGCGCGATGTCGCGCGAGCGCCGGTCGATCCGGGCGGTCAGCCGCGCGCCGCCGTCGAGCACCACACGCGAGCCGTCGGCCAGCACCACGGCGCTGCGCTGGCCGGGCGCGGCGGCGAAGCTCTGCTCGGAGGCGCCTGCGCGCGTCCAGGCGAGGCCGCCCAGCCCCGCCAGGACGGCGATGCCGGACAGGCCGGCCGCCATCAGCGCGAAACTTCGGCGCGCGTTGCGCGCCTTGCCCTGCGTGAAGGCCGCGCGGGCCTGGGCCAGTTCGCGATCGAGCCCGCCGGCGGCGACGGCGTCGTCCAGCGCCGCCTCGACCTCGGCCATGGCGGCATAGGCGTCGACATGCTCGGCGTCGGCTTCCAGCCAGGCGGTGAGCGCGGCCTCGTCGGCGGGGCTCCAGCCCGACGCGCGCCGGCGCTCATGCCAGTCGGCCGCAGCGTCGTAGACGTCGGCCAGGCCGTCATTGGCGGGAACGGGGCTCATGGACGGCGAACCCGTCGGGTCAGGTGGGCCATGGCCCGTCGCACGTCCTTCTCAACGGTGCTGATCGACACCCCCAGGGCGTCGGCGATGGCCTGATGCCTCAGGCCGTCGATCCGGTAAAGCAGGAACACGTGCCGGGTCCGCTCGGGCAGGTCGGCCAGGGCCCGGCGAACCTCCGTCAGGGTCTCGCGGTCGATCAGGGTCTGTTCGGGCGTGGCCGGAACCTGGGCGGCGGCGTCGTCCTCGATCTCGGGCGCGGCCAGGCGGCGTACCTGCTGGCGGCGCGCGCGGTCGCGGATCAGGTTGGCGGCGGTCTGGAAGAGGTAGGAGTCCAGGCGCTCGACGCCCTCGTCGGGCGGACGGCGGGCGAAGCGCAGGAAGACCTCGTGCACCAGGTCGTCGACATCGGCCCCGCCGCCTATGCGCAGGGCGATGAAGCGACGCAGCATGCCCTCGTGCCGGCGCACGACCTCGTCGATACCGCCCGGCCGAAGCTCGGCTATCGCCGCCTGACTGAACGCGGACTGTCCGGACACCTCGTTCTCCCGCTCTGAGGCCGGGCTATTCGAACTTCGCCGCCAGGCGATGGTCGAACCGGCGCCGAGACCGGCGTTTTGGCCTCACCGCCGCTCATTTGATCAGCATGCGCCCAAATTGCGCGCAGCTTGACCAGGCGCGCACCAGACCGCCCGGAGGCGAAGAAAGTCGTAAGGGCGATCTCCCCTCGCCCGTCTTGCGGCCCGGAACCGAGCTTCTGGCCGGTCCTCAACGAAGGGGATGAACTTGAACCGCACTGCCTTCCGCACCTTCCGCCGCGCGGCCATGGCCACCAGCGCCCTGGCCGCTCTGGCCGCCGCCGGCGCCCACGCCCAAGAGGCGCCGTCCGCCGCCGTCGACGAGATCATCGTCACCGCGCTGAAGCGCTCGACCAGCCTGCAGGACACCCCGCTCAGCATCTCGGCGGTCGGCGAGACCCAGCTCAGCCGGATCGGCGCCACGGGCATCAACGACTACTTCCGCCAGGTGCCGAACCTGTCGCTGGACGGCGGCACCCCGTCGAACCGCCGCATCACCCTGCGCGGCGTGCGCAGCGCCGGCGAGGCCACGACCGGCCTCTACTACGACGAAACCCCGCTGACCGGCCCGACCGGCACCACCCAGGACGCCGGCTCGACCACGCCGGACATCAACCTGTTCGACGTCGAGCGCGTCGAGGTGCTGCGCGGCCCGCAAGGCACGCTGTACGGCTCGGGCTCGATGGGCGGCACCCTGCGGGTGATCTTCAACAAGGCCGACACCAACGACTACGCCGGCGCGGTCGAGGCGCAGGCGACCACCACCAAGAACGGCGACGGCGGCTACTACGGCAAGGGCATGGTCAACGTGCCGCTGGTCGAGGACAAGCTGGGCGCGCGCCTGGTGCTGTATCGCGAGCAGCGCGGCGGATATGTCGACAGCGTTCCGCTGAACAAGCAGGACATCAACGGCTCGACCGCTAGCGGCGGCCGCCTGATGCTGACCTACACGCCGACCGAAAGCCTGACGATCCGCACCACGGCGGCCCTGCAGAACGAGGAAGTCGACGGCCAGGCCAGTTGGTCGGCCGCCGCCGGCCGCTACAAGTCCGACCGCAGGACGATCGCCCAGAGCAACTCCAAGCTGGCGCTCTACAACGTCACCGCCGAGTGGGACCTCGATGTCGCGACGCTGACGGCGACGTCGTCGTACTACAAATGGAAGATGCTGCGGAACAGCGACTGGACCAACAACATCGCCAACAACCGCACCAGCAGCGCCGCCTGCGGCCGCTATTTCGGCCTGTCGGGGACGACCTGCTCCAGCGCCCAGCTGTCGCAGTACACCGCCTGGGCGGACTCGCGCGGCCCGGCCGTCTCCTGGCAGCCGATGAGTCTGGAGACCTGGACGCATGAACTGCGCGCCAGCGGCAGCCTGTTCGAAGACAAGCTCGATTGGACCGGCGGCGTCTACTACGAGACCCGCAAGGACCACGTCGACAGCATCCAGACCCGCGCCGACGCCACCACGGGCATGGCCATCCAGCCGTTCGACGCGCTGGGCGCGCGCTACATCGACAACGACGTCAAGCAGACCGCCTTCTTCGGCGAGCTTTCGTATCACGTCACCGACGCCCTGACGGTGACCGGCGGCGCCCGCCGCTTCGACTACGACAAGACCGTCTCGGGCGCTGTGACCATCGGTAACGTGATCTCCAATTCGCCGGTCACGGCCTTCAGCCAGGTCGACGCCAGCGCCAAGGGCTGGGTGCAGCGCGTCAACGTCAACTACGAGGTCAGCAAGTCGCTGATGGTCTACGCCCAGGCCTCGAAGGGCTTCCGTCCCGGCGGCGCCAACAACATCCCGGGCCTGACCACGGGCCTGGTGGCCTTCGCGCCCGACAGCCTGTGGAACTACGAGGCAGGCGTTAAGAGCGACTGGTTCGACCGCCGCCTGACCGTGAACCTGTCGGCCTATCAGATCGACTGGGACAACATCCAGGTGCAGGCGCAAGCCAATGTCGGCGCGAACTTCTTCATCATCACCAACGCCGGCGCGGCCCGCATCCGCGGCTTCGAGCTGGAGGCCACCCTGCGGCCGATGACCGGCCTGACGCTGAGCAGCGCCATCGGCGTCTCCGACGCCAAGCTGACCGAGGACCAGACCAACTCTTCGGTGGTGGTGTCGGGCTCGACCGGCCTGGAGGGCGACCGCCTGCCGTTCGTGCCCAAGTTCAGCGGCTCGGTGAACGCCGACTACACCTGGCCGATCGGCGATGGCCTCAACGGCCTGGTGCACCTGGACGCCAGCTACACCGGCAAGACCGCCTCGCAGTTCCGCCCCACCTTCGTCTACTACGAGAAGGTGCCGTCCTACGCGGTCGTCGGCGCGCGCGTGGGCGTCGAGGGCGAGGGTTGGGGCGCCTACGCCTTCGCCCAGAACCTGACCAACTCGATGGGTCCGGTCTCGATCACCTCGGCCGCCGGCGCCCTGGACCAGGTGGTCAGCCTGACGCCTCGCACCCTGGGCGTCATGGTTCGCCGCACTTTCTGATCCCGCTCATTCCGTACAGAGATCATCGCATGAAAACCCGCATCGCTTCGGCGGCTCTCGCCGCCCTCCTCTGCGCCGCCGCGGCGCCCGCCCTGGCCCAGGAAGCGGCCAAGCCCGCCGCCCAGGTCGACTTCGGCAACGTGCGCCCGCCGCAGCCGACCTCGCCCTACACCAAGCAGGCCAAGGCGCTGATGGCGTCCAAGGCCTTCAAGGCGGCCAAGGCGACCCTGGCGGCCGGCTACGAGCAGACGGTCGCCGACATCGTTACCCTGACCGAGATCCCCGCCCCGCCCTTCGGCGAGGCCGAAAAGGGCAAGGCCTATCTCGCCATGCTCGCCAAGGAAGGCCTGACCGACCTGGAGACCGACAACGCCGGCAACGTCATGGGCCTGCGCAAGGGCACGGGCGGCGGCGGCCTCTTGGTGGTGGCCGCCCACCTCGACACCGTGTTCCCGGCCAGCACCGACGTGAAGGTGCGCCGCGAGGGCGACAAGCTCTACGCCCCCGGCATCGGCGACGACACCGTGGGCTTGGGCTCGATCCTGGCCATCCTGCGCGCCATCAACGCCGCCGGCATCCAGACCAAGAGCGACATCCTGTTCGTCGGCGACGTGGGCGAGGAAGGCCCCGGCGACCTGCGCGGCATGAAGGAGCTGTTCTTCAAGGGCAAGTACAAGGACAAGATCGACGCCTTCATCTCGCTGGAGCCCAGCGGCCCCACCGTGATCGTCAACGGCGGCGTCGGCTCCAAGCGCTACAAGACCACCTTCAAGGGTCCGGGCGGCCACAGCATGGGCGACTTCGGCACGGTCAACCCGGCCTTCGCCCTGGCCGACGCCGCCCGCCAGTTCGGCGAGCTGAAGGTCCCCGGCGACCCGCGCACGGTCTACAATATCGGCCTGCTGGAGGGCGGCACCTCGGTCAACTCGATCCCGTTCGCTGTGTCGATGACCGTCGACATGCGCTCGTCGGGCAAGGCCGAGCTCAAGGCCGTCGAGGACGCCTACCTCGCCATCCTGCCCAAGGCCGTCGAAGCCGAGAACGCCGCCCGCTCGACCAAGCGCGGCGTGATCAGCCTGGACAACAAGATGGTCGGCGACCGCCCGGTGGGCGAAACCCCGGCCAGCTCGCCGTTCGTGCAGCAGCTGGCCGCCGTCGGCGACGCCCTGGGCAAACCCATGGGCTACGTGGCCGGCTCGACCGACGCCAACATCCCCATGAGCCTGGGCAAGCCGGCCGTCACCCTCGGCGCCGGCTTCGTGACCTTCCGCGGCCACTCGCTGGAGGAAGGCATGGAGGTCAACAAGGACCGCGACGTCGAGAGCATCGCCACCACCATGGCGCAGATCCTGATGGTCGCCGGCGCCAAGTAGCGCCCCGAAAACAAGAAAGAGGGCGCGATGAGCGCCCTCTTTCCCATCTCTTGGCAGTCCCGGCTCAAAGGCCGCCGGGCTTGCACTCGTTCTGGAAGAACTTCTCGATCTCCACCAGCTGGGTCTCCATCATGGCGGGGGTCATGGTCACGTAGCCGTGGCCCATGTCCTTGATTTCCAGCCACTTGTACGGCTTGTTCGCGGCCTTCAGCCCCGCGATGAAGCGGCGGGAGTCCTTGATGTCGACATTGGTGTCGCGGTCGCCGTGGTACAGGAAGACCGGGATCTTGGCCTCGCCGGCCTTCTGGATGGCGTCCAGGCCGCCGACGAACGGGCGCTGGTACTCGCGCATCATCCGGCTTTCCGCGGTCACCTTCTTCATGTCGGCCAGACTGCCGCCCGCGCCCGAGACGGCGCACTGATAAAGGCCGTTGGGACGGATGGTGGCCGCCAGGGCGGAATAGCCGCCGTAGGAATAGCCGAACATCACCGTCCGGTTGGGATCGGCGACCTTCTGATCCATCAGCCACTTGGCGCCGTCGTCCTTGTCGTCCTGCATCTTCTGGCCCCACTCGCTGTCGCCGGCGGTCCAGAGCTTGCGGCCCCACCCTTCCGAGCCGCGGAACTGGGGTTGCAGGACGACATAGCCGCGCGAGGCGAAGTACTGCACCCAGCCGGCGACGTCCCAGCCGAGGTGATCGCGCGCCCAGGGCCCGCCGTGGGGCATGACGATGGTCGGGAACGGCCCCTTGCCGAAAGCCGCCGGCGGGGTGGTCAGGAAGGCCGGGATCATCAGTCCGTCGCGGGCGGCGTACTGCACCAGACGCGTATCGCCCAGCGTTTCGGGCTTGATCCAGGGGCGGGCCTTGCCCAGCAGGCTGAGCTTGCCGTCCTTGGTGAGCAGGTAATATTCGCCCGGATCCTTGGGGCCCGCCTTGATGACGATGGCGGCGTCGCGGTTCTGCGACCAGGCCTGCACCGTCACGTCTGCGCCCTCGGCGACATTGATCCTGGCCTTCTGGCCAGTGCCCGGATCGACCCAGTCCATCGGCGCGAGCTTGATCGACAGCGCGTTGCGCAGCCCCTTGCTCATTCCCGCCAGTTGGGGATCGGTCCAGTAGATGCTGCCGGCCGCGTCGTTGTAGCGGAAGCCCAGCAGGTTGCCGTCGTTGTCCTCTATGACGCCGGCCGCGTCGAACATCTTGTGCTCGAAGGCCGGCTCCAGGAACGCCTTGCTGCGGATGTCGTATTCGTAGATGCCGGCCTTGTCGCCGGCCCGCACGCCCTGCACGTAGACGATGTTGGGATCAGGCGAGAAGCCGACGATCCCGAACACGTTGCGATCCTTCAGGAACGAGCGGAAGTGTTCCTCGAACTGGCCGGTGGCCGGGTTCTTGATCCACTGGGCGTAGAAGGCCTTGCCGTCCTGGAAGTCGATCTCGGACTTGGCGCGGATCTCGCCCTTGGCGTCGGTCCGCAGGTCGCCGAAACGCTCCGAACCGCGCTCGATCCGCTCGGCCGCGCCGCTGTAGACGTCGGCCCTGTAGACGTCGCCGTTGTCGTCGACGACCAGGATCTTGCGCGGATCATGCGGCAGGGTGTCGAGGATCTGCGGGTTGTTCGTCGCCTTCTCGAAGTCCTCGGCCTCCGAGCGCGAACGGCTTTCCGGCAGCGCCGGGGCCCACTTCTCGCCCTTGAGGTCGGTGATGAACAGCTTGCCCAGGTGCCCCTTGTAGCTGCCCACCGTGTAGAGCTGCTGGACGATGACGGCCAGGCGGTCGTTCTTGATGAACTCGACGCCCTTGAAGACCATGTGCTTGGAACTGAGCAGGTTCGGCGGGCGATCGATGTGCTCGGTCTCCCACACGCCGATGACCTGTTCGTCGCCGTCGGCCGAGATCAGCGCGGCGATGCGCTTGCCGTCCGGCGAGATCACCACGTCGCTCAGGCCCGGAAGCCGGGTCAGCTCGCGGGCCGACGGCGCGCCCGGATTGGTAGCCCCCGCCTGCGCCTGCCCGGCGATCAGGCACATGCCCAAGACGGCCGCGGCGGCCGACAGGGCGAAACAGCTCTTCGACTTCACTCAGACACCCCACTCTGGCTTCCGACTCGCCCTTAGCGAGCAACACATGCGCGATGCTTTTCGTAAAGCGCCGGGCGGCAAGGCGCGCCATATGGGCGCGGATCACCCCCGAACGCCGTCACCGACGCATCAACATGTCCGAAGTGTGTTCATGCTGTAACGGTTTTCGCAAGAATGCGCATCATTTCAGCAACCGCCGTTGCGCGGAAGGATTCCCCGAGCCTTACTCTAGGTGGCGCCGCAGAGGGCATAGCGATGCGGGCCGTTTTCCGAGTCAGGGGCTCGAGGGGAGTAGAAATGTTGCAACGTAAGTTCCTGCTGGGAACGAGCATGATCGTCGGCCTGATGGCCGCGGCTGCGACGCCCAGCTTTGCATTCGCTCAATCGACCAATTCGCCGGCCGAAGGCAACGAAGTCGAAGAACTGATCGTCACCGGCTCGCGCATCAAGCGCACCGAGTACAACAGCGTCTCGCCGGTGCAGGTGATCACCAGCGAAAGTTCGTCGCTGGCCGGCATGATCAACCCGACCGAAGTGCTGCAGAGCGCCTCGGTCGCTGCGGGGTCCACCCAGATCAACAACCAGTTCACCGGCTTCGTCGTCAACGGCGGCGGCGGCGTGAACACTATCTCGATCCGCGGCCTGGGCGACCAGCGCACCCTCGTCATGCTGAACGGCCGCCGCCTGCCGCCGGCCGGCACCCAGGGCGCCGTCGCGGCCGTCGACCTGAACATCCTGCCCGACGCCATCGTCGAGCGGTACGAGATCCTCAAGGACGGCGCCTCTTCGATCTACGGCTCGGACGCCGTGGCCGGCGTGGTCAACGTCATCACCCGCACCAACCTCGACGGCGGCCGGCTGGAAGCCTCGGGCCGCTTCGGCGGCGGCGGCGACGGCGGCAACGAATACACCTTCAGCGGCGCCTACGGCAAAGTGCTGGACCGCGGCCGCTTCCTGATCAGCGGCCAATACTACGAGCAGAAGGCCCTGAAGTTCGGCGACCGCAAGGACCTGAACTGCCAGGAACAATACACCTTCAACCCGACCACGGGCGCGCGCAACGACTGGATCGACGTCGACACCGGCACGTTCAAGTGCTTCGGCGCTTCGGGCGCGCTGTTCAACTACATCCCGGTGACCCTGCCGAACGGCGCCTTCTACGGCAGCCGCGCGCGCATCTCGACCGACGGCCCCGCCTACGCCGCCAACCAGCCCTACTGGGCCGCCGCGGCCGCCGACCCGAACCTGCCCGGCTACCGCTTCGCGCCGCTGAACGACCGTGACTCGGTCAACGCCCTCGACGCGGCGTCGGACTTCATCTCGCCGGTGAAGCGTTACACCCTCTACGCCGAAGGCCAGTACGACCTGAACTTCGGGGAACTGTACGGCGAATTCCTGGGCCACCAGCGCAAGTCGTCGCAGACCAACGTGCAGCAGCTGTTCCCCTACATCTGGGAAACCGCCCCCTGCTCGGTGAACCCCTTCAACTGCGGCGGCGGCATTCCCGCCAACACCTTCATCCCGCAGTCGCTGGTCCTGACGCCCTACATCTTCAAGCAGGACGTCCAGGTGTTCCGCGGCCTGGCCGGCCTGCGCGGCAAGTTCGGCGAAGGCCTGGGCTTCCTGACCGGCTGGGACTGGGACGCCTATGTCAGCTACTCGAAGAACCGCGGCAAATACTCGCTCACGGGCATCAACAGCGAGCTGTTCCTGGCCTCGATCGGCGGCGACTGGGCCAACACCTTCACCTTCGACGGCATCTGCCCGCCCGGTTCGCCGGCCGGCTGCCGCCCGGTGAACCTGTTCTCCGACCAGGTGCTGCGCACCGGCAACCTGACGCCGGAAGACTACGCCTATCTCAAGCTGACCGAGAACGGCGTCACCAACTACACCCAGACCATCGTCGAAGGTCAGATCTCGGGCGACATCCTGAGCCTGCCGGCCGGCAAGCTGGCCGGCGCGTTCGGCGTCTCCTATCGTCGTGACGAACTGGACGACAAGCCCGGCGAGAACCTGGCCAACCAGAACTTCTACAACCTGGCCACCGCCAACCGCACCAAGGGCGACGACAGCGTCGTGGAAGCCTACGGCGAACTGGAAGCCCCTCTGCTGAAGGGCCTGCCGGCGGTCGAAGCCCTGACCCTGAACCTGTCGGGCCGCTATTCGGACTACGACTCCTACGGTTCGAACTCGACCTACAAGACCGGGCTGAACTGGCAGCTGACCAACGAGTACCGGCTGCGCACCAGCTACGGCACCTCGTTCCGCGCCCCGGCGCTGTTCGAGCGCTTCCTGGGCAACCAGGGCGGCTATCTGAGCCAGACCTCGGTCGACCCCTGCATCCGCTGGGCTGGCGACGGCACCTCGGTGGTCAACCCGGTGATCGCGGCCAACTGTCAGGCGGCCGGCATCCCCGGCAACTACAGCGGCGCCAATCCGTCGGTCTTCATCATCACGGGCGGCGGCCAGAACCTGAAGCCCGAGAAGTCGAAGGCCTTCAGCGCCGGCTTTGTCTGGACGCCGGAATTCGCCGACCTGAGCGTGGCGATCGACTACTACGAGATCGAGGTCAACGACCAGGTCACCAGCAACGGCGCGGCCGTCGTCGGCCAGTGCTACGCGGCCGCCGACTACCCGAACAACCCGTTCTGCGACCTGTTCACCCGCGACACCGATCCGACCTCCCCGACCTATCTCGGCATCACCGAGATCGACGGCAGCTTCCGGAACATCGTCAGCCAGACCAGCCGCGGCATCGACCTGACGACGCGCTACTCGCGTGACGTCGGCCCGGGCAAGTTCACCCTGGAAACCCAGTTCAGCTGGACCCTGGAAGACACCCAGGAGCTGTTCCCGGGCAACACCGACGACTTCAACGGCCTGATCGGCGAGCCGGCCGTGGTGGGCAACACCCAGGCCCGCTACCGCTGGAACGACGTGACCTTCACCTGGTCGACCGAGTTCGTGGGCCGCCAGTCGAACTACGAGTACCAGTTCGGCACCGACCTCTCGCCGCCGTCGAACTACACGACGCCGCAGGGCTCGGCCTACCGGGCCAAGAACCACGCCGAGGCCATGTGGTACCACCACTTGTCGGTCCGCTATCAGACCGACACCTGGGAAGGCATCGTGGGCGTCAGCAACGTCTTCAACGAAGACCCGCCCAAGGTCTCGCCGGCCCTGGCCGACAAGGGCAACTACAGCTACGGCCGCGTCGGCAGCTACGCCTTCGCGACCCAGTACGACTATATCGGTCGCCAGGTGTTCGTGAACCTGACCCGTCGCTTCTAGGCGGGCGAAGGATCGATACCGGTAGGGGCGGCGCTCGCGTCGCCCCTTTTCTTTTGGGCAAGGCCCTGCCCTGTAGATCTAGCTCGCGCGCGCCTTCAGCGCCTGGGCGACGATCGGCGCCAGGGCCTCGCCGATCCGCTTGGCCCCGCCCGCGTTGGGATGGACGCCGTCGCGCTGCATGAGAGCGGCGTTCCTGTTCACCCCGGCCAGGATGTTGGCGTAGAGCGGCACGCCGAACTCGCGCGCCAGGCTGGGATAGACGGCGTTGAACTCGCGGGCGTAGGACGCCCCGATGGCCGGCGGCGCGCCGACGCCGACCAGGACCGCGCCGATCCTGCGCGCCTTCAGCTTCTGGAGTATGCCGCGCAGGTTGGCCTTGGTCTGGGCGGGCTCGACGCCCTGTAGCAGATCGTTGCCGCCCAGGGCCACCACGCAGATCCGGGTGTCGGCCGCGACGCTGAAGCCGACCCGCGCCAGCCCGCCGCCGCTGGTGTCGCCCGAAACGCCCGCCGCGCGGACCAGCGCCGAGACGCCCAGCCGGCCCAGCGCCGCCTGCAATTGCGCGGGCATGGCGTCGCGCGCGGGCAGGCCCAGGCCCGCCGTGATCGAGTCGCCCAGAACAGTGACGATCGGCGGCTTCGGGGCGGCGGCGACCTGGGTCATCAGGCCCAGGCCGAGCAAAAAACGACGACGGCTGGGAAAACGCTGTGCGGTCTGGCTCATGCCTTCCTATGTAGGCTGACTGCCGGCCGAACAAGGACCGGCCTTCCAGGAAACACCATGCCCGACGACGCTTCGCCCCTGGCTCCCCCTCTGGCTCTGAGCGCCGTCGCCCTGACCCTGCCCTCCGCCGCCGGACCGGTGAACATCCTGCGCGGCGTCGACCTGACGGTGAACGCCGGCGAGCGCGTGGCCGTCGTCGGCCCCTCGGGCTCGGGCAAGTCGTCGCTGATCGCGGTCGGCGCGGGGCTGGAGGAGCCGACCGCCGGGACCGCGCGGCTGTTTGGCCAGGACCTGGCGACGCTGAGCGAGGACGGCCGGGCCCGCCTGCGGCGCGGCCGGGCGGCGCTGGTGTTCCAATCCTTCCACCTGCTGCCCAACATGACCGCCGAGGAAAACGTCGCCACGCCCCTGGAGATCGCCGGAGCGAAAGACGCCCTGGCCACCGCCCGCGACTGGCTCGGCCGGGTCGGCCTTTCCGGTCGCCTGACCCACTATCCCCACCAGCTGTCGGGCGGCGAGCAGCAGCGCGTCGCCCTCGCCCGCGCCCTGGCCGCCCGCCCCGCCCTGCTGTTCGCCGACGAGCCGACGGGCAATCTGGACGGCGCCACGGCCGCGTCCGTAGCCGACCTGATGTTCAACCTCGTGGCCGAGGTCGGGGCGGCGCTGGTCATGGTCACGCACGACCCGGCCCTGGCCACCCGCGCCGACCGCATCGTGCGGATGGCCGACGGGCGCATCGCCTCGTGAGCTTTCCCCTCGCCTTCCGCCTGGCCGCCCGCGAACTTCGCTCGGGCGTGCGTGGCTTCCGCATCTTCCTGGCCTGCCTGGCGCTGGGCGTGGCCGCCATCGCCGCCGCCGGCTCGACCGCCGAAGCCTTCCGCCAGGGCCTGGCCGGCCAGGCCCGCGAGATCCTAGGCGGCGACCTGTCGTTCGCGGCCGAGAACCGCGACTTCACCGCCCAGGAGCGGGCGACTTTCGACAGGCTGGGGGTCACCACCTATACCGCCTCGGCCCGCGCCATGGCCCAGTCGCCCGGCGGCGAGCGCCGCCTGGTCAGCCTGCGGGGGGTGGACGCGCGCTTCCCGCTCGCCGGCGCGGTGACCCTGGAGGGCGCGCCGGACCTTTCCATTGCGCTGGCGGATCAAGACGGCCTGCCCGGCGCGGCGGTCGAGCCGGCGCTGCTGGACCGCCTGCACCTGAAGATCGGCGACCGGTTCGAGGCCGGCCCCTTGACCCTGGTCGTGCGGGCCAGGCTGATCAGCGAACCCGACGGCCTGTCGCGCGGCTTCTCGATGGCGCCGCGCCTGCTGGTCCGCCGCGAGGTTCTGGAGCGCTCCGGCCTGCTGGAACCCGGCGGCCTGTCCGGACGCACCGTGCGCATCGCCCTGACGCCGACCCAGGACCCGCGCGCCATCGGCAAGGCCGTGCAGACGGCGCTGCCGGACTCGCACCTGCGGGTTCGGGACCGCCTCGACAGCGCCCCGGGCGCCCGCCGGCTGATCGACCAGCTGGAATACTTCCTGGGCTTCATCGGCCTGGCCTCGCTCGTGGCCGGCGGCCTGGGCGTGGCCGGGGCGGTTTCCGCCTACCTGTCGACGCGCGAGCCGGCCATCGCCGTGCTGAAGGCCCTGGGCGCCGAGAGCGGCCTGATCCGCGACCTGCACCTGATCCAGATCGCGGTCCTGGCCCTGCTGGGCGTGTCGATTGGCCTCGCGGTCGGGGCGATTGCGCCCCTCGTCCTGGGCCAGTTGGCCGGTTCCAGCCTGCCGATCCCCGCGCTGTTCAAGGTCTATCCCTGGCCCCTGGCCAAGGCCGGCCTGTTCGGGATCCTGGCGGCGGCCGCCTTCTCGCTGCTGCCGCTGGCGCGAGCGCGGGTCACCCCGCCCTCGGCCCTGTTTCGCCGGGCGACCAAGGCCCGCCTGCCGCTGGGCCTGGAGACCATCGGCGCGGCCGTTTCGGGCCTTGGGCTGGCCGCCCTGGCCGTGGCGACCGCTCCGACCCCGCTGGCCGCCGGAATCATGATCGCGGGCGTCGCGGTCGCCTTCGGCCTGCTGGCCGCGCTGGGCCGCTCGGCCGCCTGGCTGGCGGGAAAGGCGCGAGGTCTGACGCGCGGCCCGATCAAGCTGGGCCTGGCCAACCTCGCCGGTCCGCGCTCGGCGGCGCGCACCGCCAGTCCGGCCATCGGCCTGGGCGTGGCCCTGCTGGCCTGCGTGGTGCTGATCCAGTCGGCTCTGCTGGCCCAGGTCAGCGACGTGGCCCCGCGAACCGCCCCGGCCATGGTCTTCACCGAGATCCCCGGCGACCGGGCCGCCGCCTTCGACGCCGCGGTGGCCGGGGTGACGGGACCGCTGCGCGAGGACGTCTATCTGCGCATGCCCTTCGCCACGGGCCGGGTCGTCGCCCTCAAGGGCAAGGCGGTCGACACCAAGGCTATAAAGGCGTCCGAACGCTGGGCCTTCGACAACGATCTCAGCCTCTCGCTGCTGGCCAATGAGCCGAAGAACGCCGGCGTGGTTTCCGGCCGCTGGTGGCCCGCCAACGACGCCGGTCCGCCGCAAGTGGCGATGAACACCGAGATCGCCCAGGCCGCGGACCTCAAGGTCGGCGACACGATAACCGTTCTGGTGCTGGGCCGTGAGATCGAGGCGCGGATCGCGGTGCTGCGCAAGATCGACTTCGGCGGCTTCGGGCCCGGCTTCAACCTGATCTTCAATCCCTCGACGCTGCAGGGCGCGGAGCTGCGCAGCGTCGCGATCGCCCGGCCAAGCCGCGCCCAGGAAGCGGCCCTGACCCGCAAGCTGGGCGAAGCGTTTCCGAGCGTCAACGTGATCAGCGTCCGCGAGCAGCTGGACGCCGCGGCCGCCCTGTTCGACCGCCTGGCCCTGGCCGTTCGCGGCGCCGCGGCGGTCGCGGGCCTCGCCGGCCTGCTGGTGCTGACCGGCGCGATCGCCGCCGGAGCGCGCGCCCGGGCCCGCGAAGCCGCGACGCTGAAGGTCCTGGGCGCCACGCGCGTTCAGATCCTGGTCGCCTATGTCATCGAGTACGGCGCGGTGGGCCTGATCGCCGGCGCGGCGGGCGTGCTGTTCGGCTTCGCCGCCGCCTGGCCGGTGGTGGTCAAGGTCTTCGAAGCCAGCTGGAGCGTCGACTGGAGCGGCGTGCTGGTCCTGCTGGCGGGAGCGACCGGCCTGGCGACGCTGGGCGGGTTGATCGCCGCCAGCCTGGCGCTGTCGCAACGTCCCGCGCCGGTGCTCAGGGGCGACTAGCACCGCTAGGCTGGGCGGCCCTCCGGCGACGCCAGCGCCTCCCGGACCTTGCGCATGGTCGCCAGGGTGAGCTGAACGCCGATGCTGATCGCCGCGACGCCCAGGCAGGCGGCGGCCGGGCCAAGGCCGAACACCACGGCTATGCCGTGCATGGCGCGATCGGTCTGCTGGGCGTTGGCGACATAGCCGTACCAGCCCAGCATCCAGGCCGCGAGCGCGCCGCCGACCGCCACGCCCATCTTCAAGGCGAACAGCACGGTCGAGAAGTTCAGCCCCGTGATCCGGCGGCCGGTCTTCCACTGGCCGTAGTCGACGCTGTCGGCCATCAGGGCCCACAGGACCGGCACGGCGACCTGGTTCAGCAGCATGGCCAGCACGAAGACGGAAACGCTGACCGCGATGCTGGCAAAGGCCGTGAAGAACAGCGCCACCTGCGCCAGCGCCTGCAGCACCATCAGCACGCCGAAGGCCCGCACCCGGTCGAGCCAGGCGCCTGACAGCTTGGCCAGGACATAGCCGGCCGCGACCGCCCCCGTCACCGGCGCCATCAGGCCCGGCGGGACCAGGCCCACGCCGCCGAGAACGGCCAGCAGGCCGCCATGCACGGCCAGGATCAGCAGCAGCTCCTTGGGTCGCGGCGGACCGTGGAGATTGCCGGCGAACAGGCTGCCGATCACCCCGCCCAGGGTGCCCAGGGTCAGGTAGGCGGTCGACAGGTCGGGCTCGCCCAGCACGTAGCGCACGAAATAGAGCGCCGCCGTGCCGCGCATGACCACGGCGATCAGCAGCACGAAGTTGACGAGCGCCAGCACCCGCCACTGGTCGTTGGCCCAGAGGGCCTTGAGGTCGGCGGCCAATGACGCCTTTCCGTCCTGCGCAGCGCCGGGACCGGCCCGCTCGCGCGTCGTGGCGAAACAGGCCAGCAGCATGATCACCGCCAGAACCGCGAAGACCGCCATGGTCCAGAGATAGCCCCGGGCGCGATCGCCCTGACCGAACAGCTCGATCAGCGGCAGGGTGGCGCCGGAGACGATCATGTTGCCGACCATGGCCAGGGCGAAGCGCCAGGATTGCAGCGAGGTGCGCTCCTGCGGATCGTCGGTCATGGCCGCGGCCATGGCGCCGTATGGGATGTTCACTCCCGTGTAGAAGATCATCAGCACGGTGTAGCCGACGAAGCAGTAGATCGCCGTGCCGGGCTCGCCGAGGTTCGGGGTGGCGAAGGTCAGCACCGCCGAGGCGCCGAACGGCAGGGCCAGCCAGACCAGCCAGGGGCGAAACTGGCCCCAGCGGCTGCGCGTGCGGTCGGCCACCGCGCCCATCACCGGATCCAGCACCGCGTCGAACACCCGCACGACCAGGAACAGGGTCCCGACCAGGGTCGGCGCCAGCCCCACCACGTCGGTGTAGTAGAAGGCGATGAAGTTGACGATCGTCTGGAAGACGAGGTTGCTGGCCGCGTCGCCCAGGCCATAGCCCAGCTTCTCGACCAGCGACAACCGGCCGCTCCCGGCGGCGCCTGCCTGGCTCATCGTCCCTCCCCGCCCGGCGCTCGCGGCCGGTTTCATTCGCTATGGCCGATCTTCATGGCCAAGCTCAAGCTTCGCCGAAGGTATCGTACCGGAAGCCGGCGAAGTCGGCGGGCGCCCGGCGGCCGGTCAGGTCCTGGGCGCACATGCCCACGAAGGCGCCGGTGAAATTGGCCCCCTCGCCCTTGCCGGCCTCGTCCGACAGCACCGAGGCGTCGAGCTCGGGCCCGATGCGATGCCAGGGACCGTCCTCCAGCGCCCAGCTGAAGGAGAGGCGCTCATGGTCGACCTCGACCTTCAGGCGGACGGGCTGGTTTCTCGGCAGGGGCACGCGCGCCCCCTCCAGCGGGAAGGTGTCGGTCAGCGACAGGTCGCCCGCGCAGGACATCAGGCCCAGGTGCTTGCCCGCCACCTCGTCCCACGAGACGTAGAGGTAGTGGTGCTTGTGGCCGTTGTAGTAGGCGACGAGGCCGGCCATCTGCTGGAAGCTGTCGGGCTCGAACTCCAGGCTCGTCTCGGCCCCATAGGTGAACTCGGTCTGGCGGCGCGCCACCAGGGCCTGGCTGAACAGGCCGCCCAGGGCCTCGCGCCCCCGCAGCCGCAGGAAGCCGGGGCGCTCGACCAGCGAGAACACCTCGTCGGGCTCGGGCGTGCGCAGCCACTGAAAGTCGGGGTCCAGCGGCCGGTCGGCCGAGAAGGCGTAGGCCTTGCGCTCGCCCCGCGCCTTCGGAGCCGTCATCTGACCGGCGATCGGACGCAGCCAACCGTCGTCGCTCCAGGCGCAGCGGGTGAGCGCGCTCTCGCGGCCCATGGGACTGCGGCGCAGGCCGGGGATCGGACGGCTGCACAGGTGCATGACCACCGGCGTTCCGTCGGGCGCGGTCGTCAGGCTGCCGTGACCCAGGCGCTGAAGCGGCGCGTCGGGATCCAGGCGCGCCGAGATCATCGGGCCGCGCGGATCGACCTCGTAGGGTCCGCCGATCTGGCGGGCGCGCGCCATGGTGACGGCGTGGTCGTAGCCGGTGCCGCCCTCGGCGACCATCAGATGATACCAGCCGTCGCGGCGATAGAGGTGCGGGCCTTCTGTCAGGCCCAGGGCGCTGCCGGTGAAGATGTTGCGGATCGGGCCGACCAGCCGCCGCCCGGCCGGGTCGTATTCCTGCAAGAGCACGCCGCCGAACGAGGTGCGATCGGGCCGGTGATCCCAGAGCATGTTGACCAGCCACTTGCGGCCGTCCTCGTCGTGGAACAGCGAGGGGTCGAAGCCGCTGCTGTTCAGATAGACGCGCGGGCTCCAGTCGCCGTCGACCATCTCGCAGGTGGTGACGTAGCTGTGGGTGTCCTTGAACAGGCCGTCGAACCGCGTGACGACCGTGTAGACCAGCCAGAACCGGCCGTCGGCGTAGGACAGGCATGGGGCCCAGACCCCGCAGCTGTCGGGCACCCCGCGCAGGTCCAGAAGGTCGGGCCGGTTCAGCGGCCGGGAGACAAGGCGCCAGGACTTCAGGTCGCGCGAGTGGAAGATCTGCACGCCCGGGAACCACTCGAAGGTCGAGGTGGCGGCGTAGTAGTCGTCGCCGCCCCGCACGATGCTGGGGTCGGGATTGAAGCCGCGCAGGGCCAGTTCGCTGGTCATGGCGAATGCGGTGCTTTCGGAAAATCTTGGAAAAAAGAGGCGGCCGCGACGCGCGCGGCCGCCTTGGGAAGGCCGCCAGCCCGCGACAGGCCGGCGGTAGGAAGCTCGATCAGAAGTAGACGCCGGCCCGGACGCCGTAGAAGGCGGGCGCGTTGAAGGCGTAGCCGGTGACGAAATCGTTGCCGTTGCGGCGGTTGAACGTCGCGTAGGTCTCGCCGGTGACGTTCGTGCCGTAGGCCTCGGCGTACCACTTCTTGTCGCCGGGGGCGTAGCGCAGCGACAGGTCGACCGTGGCGTAGGCCTTCTGCTTGTCGCCGTTGTTGCAGACCTGGCCGCCGCCGGCCGCGATCGAGGCGTAGCAGTCGACGTTCCACAGCGAGAGGAAGTAGCTGCTGGAGTAGTTCACCTGGGCCCAGGGCGTGATCGTCGCCCCCGAGCCCAGGTGGAAGTCGTGGCTGTAGGACAGGTTGGCCGTCAGCTTGGGAGCGAACGGCAGCTTGTTGCCCTTCAGCGCCGTGATCGGCGCGCAGCCGGCCTGGCGATCGCCGCAGGCCAGGGCGTCGGTCAGGATGAACGGCAGGCGGCTGGTGTCGATGTCCTTGACCTCGTTGGCCAGCATGGTGGTGACGAAGCCGCTGATGCGGTCATTGGGCGTGGGCGCCCAGCTGAACTCGACCTCGATCCCGCCGATGCCGGCCGAGGCCAGGTTGATCGGCACCAGCTCGGTCATGTTCTGCATGGCCGGGGTGTCGAACAGCGGCTGGGCGCAGCTGGCGATCTGCTGCTGGGTCGGGTTGTTGCGCAGCGTGACCGGATCGAACACCGTCTGGCTGAAGATCGGCACGCCGCCCAGGCCCGGCACGAAGCTTTCCACGAAGCCGTCGCCGTCGAAATCGCCGAAGGTGTAGGGGCAGAACTGGTCGCCGAAGTCGACCAGGATGGCTTCCTGCTTGTCCTTGTAGTCCATGTAGAAGGCGCTCGCCGCCAGCTGGGCCGGGCCGCCGCCCAACTCGAAGCGCTGCTTCCAGCCGACCTCGTAGCTGGTCAGCTTCTCCGGATCGAGCACCGGCGTGTAGACCTGATACGAACGGGCCTGGAAGTAGGTGTCCTGGAAGGTGCCCGACTTGTAGCCCGTGGCGACGGTTCCATAGAGATAGGTCTTGTCGTTCGGCTCGTAAGACAGCGTCAGGCTGTAGTCGGTGTTGGACCATTCGTGGTCATTGAAGAACAGCCGGTCGAAGGGCGCGGCGGTGGCGCCGTTGATCGCCGCGATCTGGGCGCCGGCCGTGCCGGGCGCGGCCGGAAAGCCGGTGATCCGCGAATGCCCTGGTAGGTGGTGTTCCTGCCCGAGCGGTAGTCGGCGTCGGAAATGCCGTTGGCGACCAGATAATAGGGCACGCCGAAGCGGGCCTGGGCGCCGTCGCCGGGGAAGGCGTCGTAGCGGCTGCCGCCATGGTCGGTCTTGCGGTCCTTGGAGTTGCGCACCCCCAGCTTGAGCTTCAGCTGGTCGGTGACGTCCCAGTCGACCGTGCCGTAGAACGCCTCGGACTTGGCCACGCGGCTGGGCTGCCAGAAGTCGATCAGGCCGTCAGCCACCAGCGGCAGGTCGATCCAGAGGTTCCGCTCGGTGTCTTCCTTGAAGTTGAAGTAGCCGAGCACCCACTGCACGGGGCTGTCGTAGGTGGAGGTCAGCTGCAGCTCGTGGCTGCGCGAGACGGTGTGGAACGGGCGGTCCCAAAAGTATTGCTGGTCCGTGCCCGGCGCGGTCGAGGGCCGGTAGCGCGAGACGCCCGAGTCCAGGTCGATGACCATCTCGTGCTCGTAGTCCGTATGGCCGTAGGTGTACTTGGCCTCGACGGCCCCCGCGAACTCGTACTTCACCTCGCCGCGCAGGGACTCGATGGTCATGTCGGTGAGGTTGGGCGTCGACAGCCAGGCCTCGTACTCGTGGCCGCGCACGGTCAGCGGGGCGGCGGGCGACTTGGACTGGTAGTTCTCGTAGGTCAGCAGGATCGAGCCCTCCTCGACCGGCTTGAACAAGGCCGACAGGCGCACGGCCTTGTGGTCGACGCTGCCCGCGCCCTTCGACTTCGAGGTCGGATCGCCGAGGTTCAGGTACGGGTTCTGGGCCGCCGTCGCGCCGTTGCGGGTGTCCAGGTGCAGGTCGTAATAGGTGTCGCGCTTCTGGGCGAAGGCGGTGGCGCGCAGGGCGATCTTGTCGCCCACGGGGATATTGATCGCGCCGCGGATCATGCGGTCGTCATAGTTGCCGTACTGGCCCTCGACCTTGCCGCTGAACTCTTCGAGCTTGGGGCGCGAGACGATGACGTTGATGGCCCCGACGGTCGAGTTGCGGCCGAACAGCGTGCCCTGCGGTCCGCGCAGCACCTCCACCCGGTCGACGTCGAACAGCAGGTTCCAGGCCGCCTGCGGCCGCGACATGTAGACCCCGTCGACGTGGAAGCCGACATTGGGGTCGCCCTGCTCGGTGAAGTTGGAATTGCCGATGCCGCGCATGCTCATCTGCAGCGCCCCCATGCCCAGGGTAGACTGGTCCTGGACCTTCAGGTTGGGCACCAGCTTGTCGAGTTGCAGGGCGCTCGTGATCCCCTGCTTCTCCAGGGTGGCGGCGGTGACGGCGGTGATGGCCACCGGCGTCGTCATCAGCTGGGTCTCGCGCTTGGTCGCGGTGACCACGACCTCCTCAAGGGCCGCCTCGGGCTCGGCGGTCGTTTGGGCGATCGCGCCCGTGGCGCCGATCGTGGCCAGGGCCGAGACGCCCATCATCAGGGCGCGCCGAGCGCGCCGGTCGAACCGGATCATGTTTCCTCCCGCGCGGGGTGACCCCCGCTCCCCTACTGCGCTCTTCGGCGCGTTTCGCTACGCAGTGCGTTAGCGCTAACATTCATGCAATTGCGTTAGCGCTAACGCAAGGGGATTCTTGCGAACCTTCGCCGAAAATCGAGAACGGGGATCAGAGGGCCGCGGCGGACTCTCGGACGACCAGGCGGTAGTCGGCTTGCAAGCTGGACGCCCCCGCCTCCCCGCCCGCGCGGCGGGCGCGGACGTGGCGCAGCAGAAGCTCGATGGCCAGGCGGGCCATCTCGCCGATCGGCTGATGGATCGTGGTCAGCTCCGGCCAGCTGGTGACAGCCAGCAGGCTGTCGTCGAAGCCGACCACGGACAGGTCGCCCGGCACGTCCAGGCCCCGGCGATGGGCGATCGACATCACGGCGCTGGCCATGTCGTCGTTGGCGGCGAAGATCGCCGTCGGTCGCTCGTCCGCGTCGAGCAGGCCGATCGCCGCCTCGATGCCCGAGCGGTAGGAATAGTCCCCCTCGGCGACGGCGTGAGGCTCAAGGCCGGCGGCCGCCAGGGCGTCGCGGAAACCAGCCAAGCGACGCTGAGCGGCCAGCTGGGCCGCGTCGCCGGTGACGAAGGCGACCTTGCGGTGCCCCAGGGCCAGCAGGTGCTCGGTCATGGTCCGGGCGGCGGCGTAGTCGTCCAGCCGCACGGCCAGCACGCCCTCGTCCTCGCGCGCCGTGGCCACGGCCACGACCGGCTTGCCGGCCTTGGCCAGCAGGTCCAGCGCCCGCTCGGAGTCACAAAGCGGCGGCGGCAGGACCACGCCGTCGACCCCCTCCTCGGCCAGCTTGCTCACGGCGGCGTCGATCGCTTCGGGGCTGTCGCAGCGGTGCAGCAGCAGGTGATCGCCGGTGCGGCTGATCTCATCCATGACGCCGATCAGGAACTCGCTGAGATAGGCGCCGCTGGGGTTGGTGTAGAGCAGACCGATCCGCGTCACCCCGGCCGAAGCCAGGCCGCGCGCGGCGGGGCTTGGCGCGTAGTTCATCTCGCGGATGATCTCGCCGATCCGCGCCCGCGTCTCGTCGCTGACCCGCCCCTCGCCGTTGATGACGCGGGAGACGGTCATGATCGACACGCCCGCCCGCGCGGCCACGTCGGCGATGGTCACGCCCTGCAGGCGCCGACGTTGCGGTTTTTCCGGCGCGCGGCTCATGCTTCGCCCATCGCGGGGAATTGGCTTCAAGGCAAGCAGGAATTGCGACGCCCGGCCGGATCCGCTCACGAAGGCAGCGGAGCCCCCGGATCGACAAGACCCGCCTGGGAAAGCTCGGCCCAGAAGTCCGGCGGGACCTGCTCTTCCAGGGCCGCGCGGTCCTCGGCGAGGCGGCTTGGCCGGCTGGCGCCCGGAATGACAGCCGCGACCGCCGGATGGGCGAGCGCGAATTGCAGGCCCGCGGCCTTCATGCTGATCCCGTGGCGGTCGGCGATCGCCTTGATCCGGGCGACCTTGTCGAGGATCGCGGGCGTGGCCGGGGCATATTCGAAGTTCGGACCACCGACCAGCGCGCCCGAGCTGTAGGGACCGCCGACCACGATCCCCAGGCCGCGCTCGGCCACAGCCGGCATCACACGCTGCAAGGCCGCACCATGGTCCAGCAGCGTATAGCGTCCGGCGAGCAGGAACCCGTCGGGGCGCGGTTCGTCGAGGGCCAGCAGCAGTTCGATCGGCTCGACCCGATTGACGCCCAGCCCCCAGGCCTTGATCACGCCCTCGTCGCGCAGTCGGTCCAGGGCCCTGAAGGCGCCCTTGCGCGCGGTCTCGAAGACGCCCAGCCATTCGTCGCCGTAGAAGTCCTGAGCCACGTCGTGGACGAAGGCGATGTCGATATGGTCGGTGTCGAGACGCTTGAGACTGTCTTCGATCGACCTCAGGGTCGCGTCCGCCGAATAGTCGTTCACGATCCGGTTGGGGCGGCCGTACTTGAAGACCTCGCCCTTTTCGCCCAGGGCGCGGGCGCTGACATCCTCGACCTCGTCGAGGATGACGCGGCCGACCTTGGTGCTGATGACGTAATCCGCGCGAGGCTTGCCGGCCAGCGCCTCGCCCATTCGGATCTCGGCCAGGCCCGCTCCGTAGAACGGCGCGTTGTCGTAGTAGCGGATGCCGTCGTCCCAGGCGGCCGCCACCGTGGCCAGCGCCTCGCTCTCGGGGATGTCGCGAAACATGTTGCCGAGCGGCGCGGCGCCGAAGCCCAGCTTGCCGGGCAGGATGTCCTTGAGCGCCATCTTATCTCTCCGCCTTGGCGGCCGACCGGCTCGCCGCTTCCTCGATCAGGGACGCCACCACGCCGGGCTGGGAAACATATACCGCATGGCTGGCGGCGACGTCGCGCACGCTCGCCCCGGCGCGCCGGGCCATCATTCGCTGGGCCGGCGGCGGGATGACGTGATCGTCCTTGGCGACCAGATACCAGCTGGGCTTGGTCCGCCAGGCGGCCGCGGTGATCTTGCCCTCCAGGGCCTGGGCGCCCCAGGGCTGCTGGGAGTCGGCCATGAACCGCGCCACCTCGGGCGCCACGTCCGCCGCGAACACGGCGGGGAACTTGCCGCGGTCCAGAAGCAGGAAGCCGTCGGCCGACGGCAGGATAGGCAGGGCCGGCGCCCCGGGCGGCGCCTGGGCGATGATCGAGGCCACGGACTCGCCCTGGTCGGGCGCGAAGGCCGCGACATAGACGAGGGCCGACACCTTCGGGTCGGACCCCGCCTCGGTGATGACCACGCCGCCATAGGAATGGCCGACCAGCACCACCTTGCCTTCGGCCGCCGCGATGGCGCGTCGGGTCGCCGCCACGTCCTCGCCGAGCGAGGTGGTGGGGTTCTGGACGACGACCACCTTGTAGCCGTCCCGGCTGAGCATCCGGTGGACCTCGGCCCAGCCCGAGCCGTCGACGAAGGCGCCGTGGACCAGGACGATCGTGCCCGGCCTATCACCCGGACCGGCCACGGCGGGGATAGCCGTCGAGCCGAGCACAACGGCGGCCAGGGCGGCGAAGGCTTCCTTCATGCGCTGTCTCCTTGGGTCATCAGAGCCCGGCCTCAGCGACCGCGGCCGAGTATTTCCATGCGCGTCACCTGCACGCCGCCCTCGGCCAGTTCGGGCAGCCTGGCGAACCAGGCCTGGACGTGGGGCGTGGCGTTGTGGGCCTCGAAATCGGCCTGGCTGGCGAAGATCTCGTAGAAGATGAAGTGGCCCGGCTTCTCGCGGTCTTCCTGCAGGAAGTAGACGAGATTGTTGGGCTCGGCGCGAACCTTGGCGATCAGGGGCAAGGTCGCCTCCCGCAGCGCCTGCTCCTTGCCGGGCTTGGCCTGGACGCGGGCGACGATGGCATAGGCCTCGCCGGGGATCTGGGCGTAGTGCACGCCCGTGGATTGCAGGGCCGCGGGCGGCGCGACCGCCGCCGAGGCCGTGCTCGCGCCGGCCGAAAGCAGCATGACGAGCACCAGACGATTGGCCGAGAGCAGGCGCATCACAGGTCTCCTATGGGTTCTGGGGAAGGGCTCGGATCTCAGTCGGCGCCGGCGATCCAGTTGCCGTGGAAGCCGGGCGGAACGATGTGCGGCAGGTGGATGCTGGCCACCGGGACGGCTTCGAACCTGCGGGCGTCGAGGATCACCAGATCGGTGGTCAGGGCGGCGGCGTCGATGACGAAACCGATCAGCCAGCCCTCGTCCTCGCCGGCCTGCGGATGGGCCGGAACGAAGACGAACTCGCAAGGGTGGCGGCCTGGCCCAAAGTCGTGCGTCAGCCGCCCGCCCTCGACCAGATCGTGCTTGAAGAGGCAGGTCCCCAGGAACGGATCGACCAGCCCCATGGTGTAGGCGTAGCGATAGGCCTGCCCCAGCCGGCGCTCGTCCTGGCGCGGGAACTCCTGGGGCGTGGGATCGATGACGATCCGCTCCACCGTCCCGGCGGCTGGATCGAGGATCCAGCGCTCGAAGGCGCAGCGCTCGGAGTCCGGCCCCGAGGTGCGCCGCCAGAACATCTTGTCGTGGACGACGACGTCGAGGACCACCGTGCCGTCGGCGGCGTCATAGGCGTTGGCCGCGTGGAAGATGAAGCACGGGTCGACCGGCAGCCAGGTGATCTCGCCCGCCTTGCCCTCGCGGGGCAGAAGCCCGATCCGGGCGGGGTGGGTCCCGTTCCAGCGATAGGGGAAATGATGGCCTGTGATCGCCGCCGTCAGCGAGAAGGTCACCGGCAGGTCGAGGATGATCGCAAAGCGCCTGGTGAAGGCGAAGTCGTGGATCATCGGGCCGTGCCGGACCGGGATGCGCACCTCTCGACGGATCCGGCCCTCGGGGCTCAGCGCCACGTAGCGCAGCGAGCGCCACTTGCTGGCGTCGTAGCAGATCCCGAGCATCTCGCCCGTGAGCGGATCGACGTGGGGGTGGGCCGTGAAGCCGCCCTTCAGGGTCTGGCTGAAGTCGGTGTAGCGCAGGGTCTCCAGCGTATCGCCGATCTCGACCGGCGTGCTGCCCGCCTCGACCACGCCCAGCACCTTGCCGGCGTGCCCAACGACATTGGTGTTGACGGTGTCGAACAGGTGGCGCGGACCGGGCGTGCGCGGCTCGTCCAGCGCCTTGGCGACAGCGTCCGAGCGGATCCAGCGATTGCGATACCAGAGCGCCCGGCCGCCTTCCAGGCGCAGGCCGTGGATCATGCCGTCGCCCGCGAACCAGTGATGCTTGTCCGGATTGGGCGCCATCGGATTGGGCCCCATGCGCAGGTACCGCCCCGTGAGCGCGGCCGGGATCACGCCCGTGACGGGCAGGTCCCTCAGCGTCAGCTCCTCGGTCATGGGCGTGTGGAGGCCCGTGAGGTAGGGATTGTCCGGCAGGTTCCTGGCCTTGCCGGCCGCTTCGGTGAACAGCATCGCCGCCTCCCCTGGCGTGATCGGGTTGAACCGTCCGTCAGCTCGCCGGCGCCACCGACGCGCGGCGCGCGGCCAGGGCGTCGTCGAAGGTCTTCTTGACCGGCCCCAGCGCCTGGACGAACTCGAGCTGCTCGCCTTCCGGGCCCCGGCAGTAGATCAGCCGCCAGCCGGCGGACTTGCCCTCGGTGATCCCGTTGGAGTTGGCGTCCAGCGGCGCGGCCTTGCGGTCGGCTTCCGACGCGACCGTCAGCACCCGGTTGGCCCGCACCTGCGTCATGCCCCGCCGCGCCGCCTCCGCCTCCAGGTCGCGAATGAAGACGTTGAAGTCGGCGCCGTCGCGGATGTGGAAGCAGATGTGCATCATCCGCGGGAAGGCCGGGCTCATGTGGTCGAGCGGCTCGGCGAAGGCGTTGGGACCGCCCATCGGCTGGTCGGCGTCGCGGTATTGCAGAAGCTCGATCACGACGTTGTCGAACTGGACGAAGCGCACGTCGAGGCGCTGGGTCCCGCCGCGCAGGTCCGGCACGCCCCTGGCGCGCGGGTTCACATGCCGCTCGCGCGCCTCGATCTCCTCGGCTGTCAGCAGGGTGTTGTGGATGCGCTCGCCCTGGAAGTCGCCGTCACGCATGATCTCCGCGCCGCCCAGCACCTCGGTGTAGAAGGCGAAGGCGCGGTCCATGTTCTGGACCGTCAGCCCGAAGTGCTGGACGCCTTGGAGCCGTGCGCCGAGCGAGCCGCCCGTGATCCGGCCCGCGCGAACACGGGTAGCCTCCTGGGCCGCCGCCGGCGCGGCGACCGCGCCGAGGACCGCCGCGCCGGCGGCTGCGCGCAGCACCTCGCGGCGCTCCAGACCGGCGGACTCGTTCTGCTCGCTCATCGTCGGTCTCCTCGTCCCTGATTTCGATCCTTGGAGGGGCAGCGCCCTCTCTCAGGATCATCGGTCCAAGGCCGTCGGTTGGCGAGTTAAGCGCGGTTAAGCGCATGCTCGGCAAAGCCGCGGGATCGCGCCTTAACCGCGCTTAACTTCGAGGCCGGCCGCGACGGCTCTAATCATGCGCGCGGGGCGCTGGAGCTTGAGCGGGATCGAGGGCAATCATCACCGCCATGACCGAGGAGATGGACGACGGGCCGGAATCTTCGGCGGGGGGCTGGCGCGCCGTCGCCCTGCTCTGCGCCGCCCTGCTGCTGTCGCTGACCGACCGGCTGATCATCAACCTGGTCGTCGATCCGATCCGCACGGATCTGGGGCTCACGGACTTTCGCGTCAGCCTGCTCCAGGGGGCGGGGTTCGCGGTGATCTTCGCCCTCGCCGGCCTGCCGGCCGGACGCCTGGCCGACCGCGTCAACCGCCGCAACCTGATCGCCTGCGGCCTGGCGCTGTGGTCGGCCGCCACGATCGCCTGCGGCCTGGCCGGCGACTTCTGGAGCTTCCTGGCGGCGCGGGTGGCCGTGGGGCTGGGCGAAGCGGCGCTGGTGCCGGCGGCCGCCTCGCTGATCGTCGACTGCTTCTCGCCGCGACGCCGGGGCCTGGCGCTGGGCGTTTTCTCGCTGGGCGCGACCTTCGGCGCCGGATCGGCGCTTTTCATCGGCGGCGTGCTGCTCGGCTGGATCGAAGGCGGATGGTTCGCCTGGGCGCCGGGGATCGCCACGCTCGCGCCGTGGCGGCAACTGCTGATCCTGGCCGGCCTGCCCGGCTTCGTCCTGCTGCCCCTGCTCTTCCTGATCCGCGAGCCCGTTCGCCGGCACAGCGCCGGACTGATCGCCATTTCAGCCGTGCTGGGCCGGCTGGTCGCCGACAACGGCATGGTGCTGCGTGTCTGCCTGGTGAAAGGCGCGCTGGGCGTGGGCGACTATGCGCTGATCGCCTGGCTGCCCACCCTGCTCCAGCGCAGCCACGGCATGACGTCGCTGGAGGCGGGCGGCCTCGTCGGCCTGGCCCTGACGGCGAGCGGGGTCGTGGCGTCGGTGGCGGGCGGCGCGCTGTCGGACCGGTTCGCCCGGCGATGGGGGGCGCCGTCCCGGATCACGCTGCTGCTGGCCTGCTATCTGCTGGCGCTGGCCGGCGCGGTCGCGACGCTGCTGGCCCAGACCGGCGGGCAGATCGCCCTGGCCTTCGGGGTCTGGGCGCTGGGCTCGATCAGCGGCTATGTGATCGGTCACGTGGTCATGCAGGAAAGCGTGCCCAACGAGATGCGCGCCACCACCGTGGCGCTGTCGCTGACCGTCACCGCCCTGGTCGGGATCGGTCTTGGCCCCACGCTCGTCCCGCTGGTCGCCGAGCGCGTCTTCGGCGGCGGGGCCGCGCTGCAGCCAGCCATGGGCGCGATCAGCCTGGGCGCGGCCCTGTTGGCGCTGCTGGTGATCTGGCCGCCCGCCATGGCCCGCCTGCTCGCGCTTCGGGCTCGGTCCTAGCCCACCTGCCCCTCAGGACCCCGACCACGTCTCGACGAGCGCCCGGGCGCGGCGCAGGTCGCCCGTGCCGAAGCCTTCGCTGAAGCGCCCGAGCGCATCGGCCAGCATCGCCTCGGCCTCGTCGTCGCCGCCCCGCTCGCGCCAGAACTCCACGAGGCTGGCGGCCGATCGAAGCTCCCACGACAGCGCCCCGTCGCGGCGGGCCAGCGCGATCGAGCGGAGATAGCAGTCGATGGCCTGGTCGCCGAGCCTGGCGTCGCCGCGCCGCAGGACGTTGGCCTTGATGCGTAGGATCTCGGGTATGCCCACGACCTGTCCGGTGGCTTCGGACAGCGCGATCGCCTCGTCGATGCAGGCCAGGCCGCGTCGCAGGTCGACCTGCCGCGCCAAGGCCTCGCCGTAGTTGGTGAGGTAGTTGGGATAGCGCATCCGAAACCCGCTCTCGCGCACCATCGCCAGCGTTCGGCGATAGGCGTCCAGGTCGATGGGCCGGTCGAGATAGAGGTCCAGCCGCGCCGCCACGCAACCAGCCATGGCCCGCCAGATCTCCAGGCCGTGCCGCTTGGCGTGCTCGATGCCCCGGTCCAGCACGCGCTGGGCGGCCACGTAGTCACGCACATAGAGCATCACCGGCAGCGAGCCGTGGACCAGGGCGTAGCAGAGCGAAACCGCGTAGCTGGAGGCCTCGGCCTCGGCCAGTTGGACCCGCGCCGCCTCGACCGCCTGGTCCGGATAGCCTTGCAGCCACAGCACGGTGGCCAGCGCCCCGCGCGCGGTCAGGCGCTGGTCGAACTCGAAGCGGGCGGCGCCCGGCTGGGGGTCGAGACTGGACGATCGATAGACGATCTTTTCCAGCCGTTGCCGAGAGGCCGCCAATGCGCCCAGCCACGACAGGGCCGAACCCGCCGGTGCGTCGGAATCCGAAGGCGCGGGCGACCCGCCCGCCCCCTCCAGGCCGGAAATCTTCTCGGAGACCTCCAGCGCCGAGCGCGAGTCCCCCGTCCAGAGCTCGTACTCCGCAAGACCGCGCAGGCACTCCAGTTGCAGTTCCGTGTCGGCCAGCCGTTCGGCGATGGCCAGCGCCCGGTTCAGAGCCTCCTTCACCGCCAGAAGCGGCCCCTGCGTATGCAGCAGCGTCGCTCCGCGCGTCAGGTTCAGCATCAGGTCGTCCCGCGCGGTGCGGACAGGCTCGAAACGGCCGTCCAGGACGCGCTCGACCGCCACGCGGCACTCCTCCAGCAGCGACAGCCGTCCCCAGAACGGAATCGCCGCTATGGTCAGGCTGATCAGCAGGCCCGCGTCGTCCGCCCCTCGAGAAGCCCAGCCGATGGCGTCGCGCACGTCGTCGATCCTGACCCCGTAGCGCTGGAGCCAGATCGTCCTCGGAAGCTTGTCGGCGTCGCGCCTGGCCTGGTCGGCCAGGCCGAGGAAGTAGCGTGCGTGGCGCAGGCCGACCGCGTCGCCCTCCGCGGAGGCGGCCAGCTTCTCCAAGGCGTAGGCGCGCGTCGTGTCGAGAAGCCGGTATTCGACGTCGAGGTCGCGGGCCTCGGCCGCGACCAGCGACTTTTCGACGAGGGACATCAGCTCCTCGACCACGATCGCCGGACCGATCGCCTCGTCGGCGGCGATGGCGCAAGCCGAGGCCAGGGTGAAGGACCCGGCCAGGACAGCCAGCCGCCGCAGCACCGCCTGCTCGCTCGCCGACAGCAGGTCGTGGCTCCAGTCGATCGCGGCCATCAGGGTGCGATGCCGCTCCGGCCCGGCGCGCTGGCCGATCTGCAGGTGGAAGCGATCGCGGATCTGGTCCAGCACGCCAGCGGCGCCGAAAAGGTCGATCCGCGTCGCGGCAAGCTCGATCGCCAACGGCAAGCCATCCAGCCGCCGGCAGATCTCGGCGACGACGCCCGCGTCGCCGTCAGCCAGTTCGAAGGTCTCGAGCCGGTCGGCCGCCCGCTCGGCGAACAGGCGCACCGCCGGAAAGCCGAGGGCCGCCTCGGCGGTAAGCGCTGTCGAGGCCGACGGCGCATCGAGCCCCGGCAGGCGACGCAGCCGCTCTCCCGTCAGGCGCAACGGCTCGCGGCTGGTCGCCAGGATCCGCACGCCCGGGGCGTCCGCCAGGATCCGTTCGACGCAGGCGGCGACGGCGTCGATGATGTGCTCGCACTCGCAGCTGTCGAGCAGCAGCAGCATCTCCCGCTGGCGCAGGCTTTCGCAAAGCGCCGCGAGCATGTTGGCCGAATGGGCGCTCAGACCGATCGCGGTGGCGATGACGCTGGGGACCAGGGCGGGATCCTTGATCGGCGACAGGTCGACCAGCCACACCCCGTCCCGGTTCGATCCGATCAGCTGCTCGGCGACCGCGAGGGCGACCGAGGTCTTGCCGATGCCGCCGGGCCCCACCACCGACACCAGCCGGGCCTCGCCCAGTTCGTCGCGTATGGCCTCGACGGCGGCGGCCCGGCCCAGCAGCCGTGTCGCGCTGGCCGGAAGGTTGTGCCTGCGGCGGCCGTCGATGGGGTGCTCCACCCGCGCACCCGACCCACTGACGATCCTGACCGGCGCGACGAAGGTGTAGCCCCGGCCGATCACGGTCGAGATGTAGCGGGTCCCGGCCTCCTCGCGCAGGATGCGGCGCAGGGCGACCATGTGGACCTTGAGATTGCTCTCCTCGACGAAGGTGTCGGGCCAGACCTGGGCGAACAGGTCGCGCTTGGCCACGACCGCGCCAGCGCGCTCGACCAGGGCCGTCAGCAGGCCCAGCGCCCGATTGCCGATCCGCACGGGCGTCTCGTTCTCCAGGAGGAGCTGGCGCTCGGGCAGCAGCAGGAACGGACCGAAGGCGAAGGATCGCGTCATCAGTTCGGCGTGGTCGTCAGCCACAGTCGCCTCCGCGCCGCCAGGTCGCATCATTGACCGGCGTTATCCGACATCTACCGCAAACCGCTTCAGAAGCGATATCGAATCCCCGCGCCGTAGGTCCTGGGATCGTTGATCACCAGGAAGGCGGAAGCCGGCGCGACCCGCGCGGCGAACGACAGGAACCGCTCGTCGGTCAGGTTGCGGCCATAGACGAAGACCTCGGGACCGGCCGGCGCCTGAAAGGCCGCCTCCCCGCCCAGCCGTCTCCAGGACTTCCCGCGCAACCGCGGCTCGTTGGCCGCGCCGACATAGAAGACGCCGCCGGAGACCTCGTAGGCGAGGCTGGCCGACACCCGGCCGCCCTTGAGGCGGCGGGCATAGTCCAGCCCCAGCCCCCCCGACCAGCGCGGCGCCAGGTTCAGTCGATTGCCCGAGCGATCGGCCCGTCCCGGCGCGCAGAGCGGGTCTTCGCCCTGCGGGTCGCCGGCGCTGATCGCCTGGCAGAAGCCTCGATAGCCCGCATCCAGATAGGCGCCGTGCGCGCGCATCGAGAACCCGCCAGGCAGCCTGGCGGCGACGCTCGCCTCCAGCCCGGCCAGCCGCGCCGAGGCGGCGTTGTCGATCCGCGTCAGCCCCAGGCCGACCGTGCTGCGGATCTGGATGTCGCTGTAGTTGTAGAGGAAGGCGGCGAGGTCGAGGACGACACGACGGCCCACAAGCTCGGCCTTCGCGCCCGCCTCGTAGGCCCATAGGGTTTCGGACCGGAAGGTGTTGGCGACCGTGGTCGTCGCCCCCGGCGCGAAGTTGAAGCCCGGCGGCTGATAGCCGCGGCTGGCCTTGGCGTAGATCAGCAGGTCCGCGCCGGCGCGATAAGACAGGCCAAGGCTTGGGATAGGCACGGAATCGCGGATCTTCCCCGACAGCAGCCGCCCGGGAACGGGCGCCCGCCGATAGTCGATGGTGAAGTCTCGACGCTCGCGGTCGTAGCGCAGTCCGGTGACCAGGGTCAGGCGATCGGCCAGATCGATCTCGAACTGCCCGAAGGCCGCCCAGGCCCTCAGTTGGCTGCGGTCGAGCAGGTGATTGAAGCTGGGCGCAGCCGTGGGCGCGCCGGTGGAAAGGCCGTAGCGGGCCCGCTCGGTGAAATGGCTGGCGCCGACCGTGGCGCGCAGGCGGCGCCCGGTGAAGACGCCCCGCACTTCCTGGCTGAACGTGGCGCTGTGGTTGGTCGCGCCCGTCAGCAGCGACGGCGCGGCGGATGCGTCGGCGTCGTAGGCGACGGTCGAGTCCAGATCGCGCCAGCTGGTGATCGAGACCAGCTCCAGCGCCTCCAGCGGCCGATGGGTCAGGGTCAGGGCCAGGCCGTCGTTCCTGGTCCGGCGGGCGGTGCGGGCCTGGCTGGCCGCATCGCTGGCGAACGCGTCCGGGTCGCCGATCCCGATAAAGGTCCCCGAGGGGGCGTAGGCGTTCTTGAAGACGGGCGTGGCGCGATCCCGCGTCAGGTCGCCCGACAGAAGCGCCTCGAAACGACGATCCGCCGAACGGTAGCGAAGCTGGCCGCGCACCGTGTGGGCGTCACGGCCGTTCAGGCGATCGCCCGTGACCGTGTTGCGGATAGCGCCGTCGTGACGCAGGTAGCTCCCCGACAGGCCAGCCGACAGCTTCGCCGACAAGGGACCGTTGACCGACCCCCGGGCCGAGAGCGCCTCCAGGTTTCCGACGCGAACCTCGCCGCCGCCCTCGATCGTCGAGCCGGGCGAGCGCGTGATGATGTTGATCGCGCCGGCCGTGGCGTTGCGTCCATAGAGAGCGCCCTGCGGCCCGCGCAGCACCTCGATCCGCTCCACGTCGTCGAGCCCGAAAAAGGCCGCGTCGGGTCGCGACAGGTAGACGCCGTCGAGATAGATCGCGACGGGTTGCCCCGAGCCGATCGGAAGCACCTGGCCGGCGACACCGCGGATCGAGACCAGGTTACTGGCGTTGCCCCCGGTGAAGCCGGCGATCGACAGGCCCGGCACGACGCCCACCAGGTCGGAAAGGTCCCTGGCGCCGCGGCGCGCCAGTTGCTCCCCTCCCACGACCGACAAGGCGATCGGAACGTCCTGGCCACGTTCGCGACGCCGTTGGGCGGTCACGATCACGTCCTCGGCCAGCACGGCCGGCTGGTCGGTCCGGGCGACGCCCTCGCCCACCGCCAGCGGCGCGATGATCGCTTGCAACAGCGAGACGCTCGAGATCGCCACCCTTCCGCTCCCCCGGGGCAAGACAGCGCCGCCTCACTCGCACCCCGAGGCGGTCCTCGCCGATCGTAGATCAACCGGCGAAGCTTCTCCATCGCCTGAAAGCCGGCGGTGGATCTTCGGAACCACCTCAAATGGACTTCCATCCTGGCGACGCGTGATGGCCAGGCCGGCCTCTATTCACGCGCCCCTGAGGTCAGCCGCAGCTCGTACTCCGGGACGATGCGCACGCCCCTCACCTCGCCCACCTGGCCGCCGGCCGGGATCGGCGCCTTGACCTCCGGCTGGATGTAGAGCGGGTTGTCGGCGCGCAGCGGCAGGACGGTCAGGGTCCAGTCGCGATCGAGCCGGTCGCTGAAACGGCTGAGGCCGACCTCCCACTTGGGGCCGTAGTAGAACTGGTCGTCGAGCATATCGACGCCGTCGAACAGCCGCGCCACGTCGCCGGCGTAGTCGATCTCCAGCCACGCCTCGCTCAGGCCGTCGAGCGCGCCCTTCGGCAGGCTCAGCGTCCAGGCGCCCGAGCGCCCATACTGCTCGGCATAGGGCTGGAGCACCGCCTTGGCGCGGCCGCCGATCTCGGAGGGCGGCAAAGCCGTGGCCTCGCGCAACGGCTTGATCTCGGCGATCAGGGTCCTGGCCGGCGCCTGGGCCTCGAACACCTGGAACGGCCCCTGCCCCTTGTCTCGCCGCAGCGGCAGGCTGGCCTCTGGCGCGGCGTCGAGCGCGGGCAGCACCGCCAGGCGGAAGCCCGCGTCGGCCTTGGAACGCACCGACCAGCCGGTCCCGTCGGCGAAGATCGGGTCCTGGCTGAGCACCAGCCGATCCTTGCCGCCGAACGGCAGAACATAGGCTTGCCTGGCCTGCTCGGCGCTGATCAGCACGATCCGCACCCGCTTGCCGCCGGCGGCGCGCACGGCGAGCTCGCGCACGCCCTCGGGGGTCAGCGTCGGCGTGACCACCCGACCGCCCGCGGCCTTCAGGCGCCTGCCGTTCAACGTGACCTCGACATCGGCCGAGAACGCCATCTCCACCGGCACACCCTTGGTGGCCGAGAAGACGTAGAGCGGCCCATCGCCGTCCTCCAGCCGGGTCAGCGGCTGGGCGCTCGCCCAGGCCAGGTTGGCGCCGTCGAGATCCAGGTTGATCGGCCAGACGAAGTAGGCGCCGGCGGGGATGTCGACCGCGCGGCTCGGGAAGGTGACCAAGCCGCCCGGCAGCTTGACCTCGAAGCGGGTCTTGGCCTGCACCGGCGTCTCGAACTGCCGCACGTGGTTATTGAAGAACAGGAAGCCGCGGTCGCCCTGGCTGCGCACCGACCAGCGCGGGGTGGTCACGTCGTCGCGACCGCGCAGCCTGTCGGCCGGCCGCTGCACCTCCATCGGCGCCAGTCTGGCGCCAAAGGCGTGCATGAAGAGGTGATAGGGCCGGACCGCGTCGGCGACGGGATGAACCTGGCCGTACTGGCCCAGCGGCGCCTGGAAGTCGTAGTTGACGATCGGCATGCCGTTGTACCCGCCCTGGCGGTCGTCCTCCTCCAGGGTGGTGTGGCCCTGAGGATTCCGGCCGCCATGGAACATGTAGTAGCCGTAGAGATTGGCGCCCGAGCCCAGCTGCACCGGCAGCATGGCCGCCACGTCGTCGGGCGAGAGATAGGGCCGGCGGCGATACATGATCGGCACGCCGCCGCCGAACTCCGCGCCCAGGAACGGCGTGTTGTCCATGTCGCTCTCGATCGTGCCGGCGTTGCGCGAGGTCGTCTGCGCGCCGAGGTCCCCGCCAACCCGGCTGCCAAAGCGGAAGGCGTAGACTTCCTTGGGCGGCAGCCGGCCCTGCCTGGCGCTCCACGGCTCGTCGGCATAGCCGCCGAAGACGGGAACGACCTCGCCCTTGGGATAGACCGCGTTGTCCCAGCCCGTCACCGTATAGAGCGGCACGTCGAAGCCGATCCTGCGCGCCAGGCTCTTGAGCGTCGCGATATGTCCGACGCCCGCGCCGGGCCCGCCGACGTTGTATTCGTTCTCCAGCTGGACCCCGATCACCGGACCGCCGTCCTTCCAGAGCTGGCCCTCGACCTGGCTGTAGATCTCGCGCCAGTAGCGCTCGACATAGGTCAGGTAGACCGGGTCGTCGCGCCGGGTGGGCATGGCGTTGACCACCCAGTCGGGCGTTCCGCCCCAGCGGACCTCGCCGTGCGCCCAAGGGCCGATGCGGATCACCACCATCAGGCCATTGGCCTTGGCCAGCTCGACGAACCGCTTGAGGTCGCGATCGCCCGCCCAGTTGAATTGGCCGGCGCGCTCCTCGTGGTGGTTCCAGATGATGTAGGTGGCCACGATGTCGACGCCCTGGGCCTTCATCTTGGCCAGCTCGGCGCCCCAGTTCTCGGGCGGATAGCGGGTGTAGTGGAACTCGCCCATCACCGGCGTCCAGGGCTGGCCGTTGCGCGTCAGGTAGCGGTTGTTGACGCCCAGCGTCTGGCCGTCGGGCGCGGTGGAGGCGCCCATGCGCAGGTGCTCCGAACGCACGGCGGCGGGCGGACGCGTCGCGTCAACTGTCAGGTCGGCGGCCTGGGCCGCGATCGCCGTTGCGAACGCCGAGGCCGTGACCAGGGCGAGGGTCCGGGTGCGAAGGGTCATGGGACGTTTCCTGATGGTGTCTGTTTTCGCGCGCGCCGCCCGCGGGCCGGCTTTCAGCATTCCTGGCTGATAATTGGTCATACCAGTCAATCTCAGGCGTCACCGAAACCGGGCGATTTCGCTCCAGGCGTTCGCCTGTCTGCGCGCTTCCCACATTCTGGAAACAAACGGGATGACAGCGCTAGCCAACAGTTTTCTCTCACCATTTGAGACTTCGCCTGAGGGTAATATTTGTCCTATGAATGACTTGCTCGCACATTTCGAGCGTGTGATAAACTGGTCATACATCCCTGGAGAGCCAGGCGGTTTTCATGGCTCGGCCGTGCGAAACGCCCCGGGATGCACCATCGCGATCAACGCCGCTGGCGAACACCGAGTCCGCTCGGCGTTCACGACATAAGAACTGGGAGAGGGAACGATGGAGTGCGTGAGCGCGCGCGGCCACGCGGCCGCCGCCGTGTCGAGGACGGCGTGATGAGGATTTCGCCCCCCGGCCCTGCCGTCGTCGCCAAGCGGCGCGGCGACTTCGACCCGTCGCGACGCCGCCACCTGCTGGCCGCCGGTTCGCTGCTGTGCCTGGCGCCGCTGAGCCGCGCCCTTGCCCAGCCCGCCTCGCCCCACGCGATCAGGCTGCGCGGCGACGCCGGCGGCGCGCGGTTCGACGGCATCGGCGTGGTCACCGGAGGCGGGGCCACGGCCGTGCTGCTCAAGGACTATCCCGAGCCCCAGCGCAGCCAGATCCTCGACCTGCTCTACAAGCCCAAGTTCGGCGCCTCGGTCAGCGCCCTGCTGGCCGAGATCCCCGGCGACGGCAACTCGACGCAAGGCTCGATGCCCAGCCACATGCACACGCGCGAGGACCTGAGCTACGAGCGCGGCTACATCTGGTGGGTCCTGCAAGAGGCCAAGAAGCGCAATCCGGCCCTGTCGCTGGACGCCACGGCCTGGAGCGCGCCAGGTTGGATCGGCGGCGGCAAGTTCTGGTCCCAGGACGCCGTCGACTACTACGTCAAATGGCTCGAGGGCCTGCGCGACGCCTATGGGCTGGAGCTGGACGCCATCGGCTGTCGCAACGAGAAGGGCCAGGACTACGCCTTCGTCAAAGCCCTGCGCCGCACGCTGAACGCCAAGGGCTTCTCCAGGGTGAAGGTCCACGCCTTCGACAACTGGCCCAAGGACAAGCTCGACTTCGTCAAGGACATGACGACCGACGCCGAGCTGCGCGACGCCATCGACATCATCAGCGCCCACGTCTTCTACGCCAACGCCCACGCCAGCGCCGAGCAGCAGGCCATGGCCAAGGCCATGGGCAAGCCGATCTGGAACACCGAGGACCACGTCTATCTGAAGGGCTTCGACTGCGCGATCGGCATCGTCCGAGCCTTCAACCACAATTGGATCCTGAGCGGCGCGACCAAGGTCGTGAACTGGTACGACATCGCCGGCGTCTATCCGCTCGAGCCCTATTCGGAGGATCCGGCCACGGTGCTGGCCCACGAACCATGGAGCGGCCACTACCGGGTGCGCGAGGCCCTCTGGGGCTACGCCCACTACGGCCAGTTCACCGAGATCGGCTGGACCTATCTCGCCGGCGGCAGCGGCATGCTGCCCAAGGGCGGCTCCCACGCAACCCTGAAGTCGCCGGGCGCGGACTACAGCCTGATCGTCGAGACCCAGGGCGCGACGCAGACCCAGACCATCCGGATCGAGATCGGCGAAGGCCTGTCGCCCGAGCCGCTCTGCGTCTGGCGCAGCACCGCCGCCGAGCAGTTCGTGCGCCAGGGCGACCTCACGCCCGTCGACGGCGCGGTGAGCCTGGTCGTCGAGCCGGACGCGATCTACTCGCTGTCGACCACGCGCGGCCAGCAGAAGGGCGGCTTCGAGGCGATCCCCAAGCCCGCGCCCTTCCCCTTCCCTTATCGAGAGACCTTCGAGACCTACGCCTCACCGGCCGCCCATGGCTGGCTGCCGCGCTACACCGCCGACATCGCCGGCGCCTTCGAGCTGGCCGAGCGTCCGGACGGCAAGGGGCGATGCCTGCGCCAGGCGGTCCCGATCCCGACCATCTCCTGGGCGCCGGACTGGCGGCCCTACACCATCCTGGGTGATGCCGGCTGGGGCGACTACGAAGTCGCGACCAAGGTCTGGCTGAACCCAGGCGACACCGCTGCGGTCATGGGCCGGATCAACCATGTCGGCACGGGCTACGGCTTCATCCCCAAGGGCTACTTCCTGGAGCTGGCCCACGACGGCCGCTGCCGGCTCGTGGCCATTCGCGGCAAGAAGAACCCCAAGGCCCTGGTCGGCGACGCCGAGCAGCAGGCCCAGATCAAGGCCGGCAAGTTCGACGGCGAAGGCGGCGAACTGGTCCTTGGCGACACCCAGTTGGCCGGGGTCGCGCCCGGCCAATGGATCAAGCTGTCGCTGCGGTTCGAAGGCGGCCGCATCACCGGCCTCGTCAATGACCAGGTGGTGCTCACCGCGGAAAACAGGCTCTACGACAAGGGCATGGCGGGACTGCTGGTCGGCGCCGACCGCTCGCGGCTCAGCACGCCCTGGTTCGGCGAACTCGTCGTCGGCCAAGTCGGCGGCCAGGCGCCGCGGCCAGCCCGTGCGCTTTCCCGCCAGACGCCGATCTACGCCGCCCGCAAGAGCACGCGGCCTCCCCGGTCCGTCTGATGCGCAAACCTTCCGGTCGCCACGGCGGCCAGTCGTCTCGCCGGCCCCGGCCGAGGACGGCCTGAAGCCAAACCGGCCGATAGACAGCGCCACGCATAGGCTCGGCCCAGACCCTGCGCCAGGCGGCCGGTCCACGCCGTCCCGACATTCAATCCCGCGCTGCCGCGACCGCCTCGCCGACGGCGGAGGGCTTGCGATGCGCCGCCAGGCAGGTGGTGACAGAGGCCAGCACCAGGATGATCGCCAGGCTTTCGAACTGCGTCGGCAGTCGCCTGTCCCAGAAGAAGCCGTAGAGCAGCGCGAACAGGGTCTCGAACAGGATCATCTGGCCGACCATGGTCAGCGGCAGAAGCCTGGACATCCGGTTCCAGAGGCCGTTGCCGATGATCGAAGAGAAGACGGCGATGCCGCTGGAGACCGCCAGCAGGAACAGCCAGTCGCCAGCGGCGTGCGGCGTGGTGTCGAACAACAGGGCTGGCGGAACGAGGACCAGCGCCTGCACGCCGGTGACGACGCCGATCAGCAGGCTCCAGTCATGGGCCGAGACCTGCGGCAACCGGGCCATCCAGCGGCTGTTGCTGACCGCGAATGTCGTCCATGAGGCCAGCGCCCCGAAGGCGCACAGCAGGCCCAGCGCCTGGCGCGAGAAGTCCGCGCCGCGCACCTGGCCCAGCGCTTCCCAGCCGATGCAGATCACGCCAGCGCCGCTGAGCAGCAGCGAAGGCGCCAGCTTGCGCAGAGGAACCGCGCCCTTATCGCGACTGCCGATGATCGTCACGGCCACCGGCAGGAAACCGATGACCAGCGAAGGCGTCGCCACCCCGCCCAGCTGAACGCCGGTGGCCAGCAGCACGTAGTAGAGCGAATTGCCCAGCAGGCTGAGCCAGCACAGCGCCAGCCATTCCCGCCGCCCCAGCAACGCCGTCACCTGTCGCCAGCGCGGCGCCAAGAGCGCCAAGGCGAAAATTCCGTAGGTGAGATAGCGCCCGGCGGACAGCTGAAGCGGACCGAAGGGGCGCACCACTTCCGGCGCCACGAACACCAGGCCCCACAAGGCCCCGGCGGCCGCGCCGCAGGCCACGCCCAGCGTCGTGCGTCTCGCGTCCGACATCGCCTCGTCCTCCCGGCCCCTGAGGGCCTAACGAAAAATCAGTATGGACGACCTGACTACCATGTGCATATTTTCTGTCTACAGTTTGTATACACAACAACAAAGCGCCCCAGGGAGGGGCCCTCGCGGCCATGAAAGTAACCTCGCTTCCCGCCGACGACGCCAATCCGGGCTGGTTCCACACCAGCGCGCAACGCACCCCCCGCCCCTGCGCCACCGGTGAGATCAGGACACGCTGGGCCATCGTCGGCGCGGGCCTCACCGGCCTTTCGGCCGCCCGGCGACTGGCCGAGCGCTTCCCCGACGACGAGGTGGTTCTGGTCGAGGCCCAGGTCGTGGGTTTCGGGCCCTCGGGCCGCAACGCCGGCTTCGCCATCGACCTGCCGCACGACATCGGCGCCGACGACTACATCGGCGACATCGACGTGGCCCGCACGGTACTGAAGCTGAACATGGTCGGCCAGCAGTCGCTGAAGGACATCGTCGCCGCCCACGGCATCGACTGCCACCTGCGCGCCTCGGGCAAGTACCAGGCGGCGATCGAGGATCGAGGCGTGGCGGTGCTGGACGCCTATCGCCGCGGCCTGGACAAGCTGGGCCAGCCCTACGAAATGATCGGCGGCCCCGACCTGCCCGGCCACATCGGGACCGGCTACTACCGCCAGGCCCTCTACACGCCTGGCACGGCGCTGGTGCAGCCGGCGGCGCTGGTGAAGGGGCTGGCCGACACCCTGCCCGCCAACGTCTCGCTCTACGAGAACACGCCGATCACCGGCGTCGAATACGGCGACAAGGTCGTGCTGACGCACGCCAAGGGCCGCTTCGTCGCCGACAAGCTGCTCCTGACCAACAACGCCTTCGCCATGCACTTCGGCTTCCTGCGCGGGCGCATGCTGCCGATCTTCACCTATGGCAGCCTGACACGTCCGCTGACGCCGACCGAGCAGGCCAGGCTGGGCGGCAAGGACTTCTGGGGCCTGATCCCGGCCGATCCATGCGGCACGACGCTGAGGCGCACGCACGACAACCGGATCCTGGTGCGCAACAGCTTTTCCTTCAACGCCGACGGCCGCCCCGATCCCGACTGCCTGCGGCGCTTCAAGCAGCGCCACCGCCGCTCGTTCAAGCGCCGCTTCCCGATGCTGCCGGACGTGCCGTTCGAGTTCACCTGGGGCGGCTCGCTGGCGATGTCGGCCAACCACGAAGGCCAGTTCGGCCAGCTCGCCCCCAATGTCTACGGCGCGCTGTGCTGCAACGGCCTTGGGGTCACGCGCGGCACCGCCACGGGCCTGCTGCTGGCCGACTGGCTGGCCGGCGAACGCGGCGAGGTCATCGACTTCCTGCTGGCCTCGCCCGGCCCCAGCCGCAACCCGCCCCGTCCCCTGCTCGACATCGGCGTGAACCTGACCCTGGCCTGGTCGCAGCACAAGGCCGGCCAGGAGAGCTGATCGCGACCGGCGGCGGACCGCCGCATGGACGCGAGACCCATCAACAAGAAAAGATCGATCTAGAGGAAACAGAACATGGAAACAGCGCGACGGACGCTGGAGGACCTTCCTCTCAACGCGTTCCACAAGCTGCTCACCGTGCGATCGGGCGGCGGCTCCTTCGTCGACGGCTACGTGCTCAGCATCATCGGCGTGGTGCTGGCCCACGCCTCGGCGGACCTCGGCTTCTCGGACTTCTGGCAGGGCCTGATCGCCGCCTCGGCGCTGATCGGCATCTTCTGCGGCGGCATGATCGGCGGCTGGCTGACCGATCACTTCGGACGCCGGCGCGTGTTCTTCGTCGGCCCGGTCATCTTCATCGTCTTCTCGGTGATCCAGTTCTGGACCAATTCGCCCGAGCTCTTGTTCGGCTGCCGGCTGATGATGGGCGTGGCCGTCGGGATCGAGTACCCGGTGGCGACCGCCCTGCTGGTCGAGTTCCTGCCCAGGTCGTCGCGCGGTCCTCGCCTGGCCACCCTGACCATCCTGTGGTTCGCTGGCGCTGCCCTGGCCTACATGGTCGGCACGACGCTGCTGGCGGTCGCCGGTCCCGAGGCCTGGCGCCTGGGCCTGGCCAGCTCGGCCGTCATCGGCCTGGCGCTGCTGCTCATCCGACTGGGAACCCCTGAATCGCCGCGCTGGCTGATCAGCAAGGGTCGTCGACCTGAAGCCGACGCGGTCATCGCCCAGGTGTTCGGGCCGCAGTATTCCACCGCCGACCTGCCCGAGCAGCCCGAGATCCGGAACGCCTCGCTGTGGGCGCTGCTGAAGCAAGGCTACGGCATGCGCCTGATCTTCGTCTCGCTGTTCTGGACCTGCTCGGTCATCCCGGTCTTCGCCGTCTACGCCTTCGCCCCCAAGGTGCTGGCCGCGCTGAGCATTCCCGAGCACTGGGCGGCCGTCGGGTCTGTGGCCATCACCGTGCTGTTCGTCGTCGGCTGCATCGCCGCCACGGCGCTGATCAACCGCATGGGCCGCCGGCCGATGCTGATCCACAGCTTCCTGTGGTCGGGCCTGGCCCTCTTGCTGCTGGGCGCCTTCGCCCACGGCGCGCCGGTGCTGATCCTGGTGCTGTTTGGGGCCTACGCCCTCTTCATCGGCGGCGCCCAGGTGTTGCAGCTGGTCTATCCCAACGAGCTGTTCCCGACCGAGATCCGGGCGGTGGGCGTGGGCATCGGCACCTCGCTCTCGCGGGTCGGGGCCGCCATCGGCACCTATCTCGTGCCGGTCTCGCTGAGCCACCTCGGCATCGGCCCGACGATGTTCGCCGCCGCCGGGGTCACCCTGGTGGGCCTGCTCGCGGCGGTCCTGCTGGCCCCCGAGACCCGCTCGCTCAACCTCGCCGAAGCCTCGTCGCTGACCAAGCGCCCGGCCTGACGCGCCTCCTCTTCCCCTCAAAAATCGAGACGGGCCTCCCCGCCCGTCTCCCATCGGAGACACGACCATGAAGTTCGAAGGCATCTACGCGCCCGCGATCACCCCCCTGACCGCCGACGGCCAGATCGACTATCCCGCCTTCGACGCGGTGCTCGAGCACCTGATCGCCAGCAGGATCCACGGGATCATCATCGGCGGCTCGACCGGCGAGTACTACGCCCACACGACCGAGGAACGCCTGGCCCTGGCCGACCGCGCCAAGCAGGTGATCGCCGGCCGCCTGCCGCTGATCGTCGGCACGGGCGCCATCCGCACCGAGGACGCCGTCGCCTACGCCAAGGCCGCCAAGGCGACCGGCGCCGACGCCATCCTGGTCACCACCCCGCCCTACGCCGTGCCGACCTCGCAGGAGATCGCCGACCACGTGCTGGCCATCGACGCGGCCACCGACCTGCCGATCATGCTCTACAACTATCCGGGTCGCATGGGCGTGCCGATGGACGACGCCTTCTTCGAGGCCATCGCCGGCGCGAAGAACATCGTGGCCATCAAGGAAAGCTCGGGCGACGTCACCCGTATCCATCGCCTGGCGCGCCACTATCCGCGGATCAGCCTGTCGTGCGGCTGGGACGACCAGGCCCTGGAGTTCTTCGCCTGGGGCGCGCCCAGCTGGGTCTGCGCCGGCGCCAACTTCGTGCCGGCCGAGCACATCGCCCTCTATGAGGCCTGCGTGGTCGAGAAGGACTTCACCAAGGGCCGGGCGATCATGTCGGCCATGCTGCCGCTGATGGAGTTCCTAGACGGCGGCAAGTTCGTCCAGTCGATCAAGGCCGGCTGCGAACTGATCGGCCTGAAGACCGGCGGCGTGCGCGCGCCGCTCAAGCCCCTCGACGCCGCCGAGAAGGAAACGCTGGACGCGATCATCCAGGCCCTGCGCGCCGAAGTGGCCGCGATCCAGGCGGGCCAGGCCCATGGCTGACCTGCTTTCCCGCGCCAACTACGCCGCCCTGGCCGAGGGCTTGGCCCTGCCCCATCAGGCCTTCATCGATGGAACTTGGCGAGCGGCGGCCTCGGGCGCGACCTTCGAGACCGTCAATCCCGCCACCGGCCAGGTGCTGGCCAGGATCAGCGCCTGCGACGCCCGGGAGGTCGATCTGGCGGTCGCCGCCGCCCAGGCCGCCTTCGACGACGGCCGCTGGAGCCGCCTGGCGCCCGGCGATCGCAAGAGGATCCTGCTGGCCTTCGCCGATCGCCTGGAGGCCCACGCCCACGAGCTGGCGGTGATGGAGAGCCTCGACAGCGGCAAGCCGGTGCGCGAGTGCCAGCTGGTCGACGTGCCCGAGGCCATCCACACGATCCGCTGGCACGCCGAGCTGATCGACAAGGTCTATGACAGCGTCGCCCCGACCGGGCCAGGCGCCGTGGCCTTGGTCGTGCGCGAGCCGGTCGGTGTGGTGGGCCTCGTCCTGCCCTGGAACTTCCCGCTGCTGATGCTGGCCTGGAAGATCGGGCCGGCCCTGGCCGCCGGCTGCCCGATCGTGGTCAAGCCGGCCCAGGAGACCACCCTGACGGCGCTTCGCGTGGCGCAGTTGGCCTTTGAGGCCGGCGTTCCGGCCGGCGTCTTCAACGTCGTGCCCGGCGGCGGGGCGGCGGTGGGCGAGCCCATCGGCCGGCACATGGATGTGGCCATGGTCAGCTTCACCGGCTCGACGGCGACCGGCCGCCGGTTCCTGGCCTATGCGGCCGAGTCCAACCTCAAGCAGGTGGTGCTCGAATGCGGCGGCAAGAACCCCGCCGTGGTCATGAACGACGTCGCCGACCTCGACGCCGTCGCCGCCCACGTGGTGAACGGCGCCTTCTGGAACATGGGCGAGAACTGCTCGGCCTCGTCGCGGCTGATCGTCCATGCCGACGTCAAGGACGCCCTGCTCGGCAAGATCAAGGGCCAGCTGGCGGACTGGGCGATGGGCGACCCGCTCGATCCCGACAACCGGCTGGGCAGCCTGATCAGCAAGGCCCACTTCGACAAGGTGGCCGGCTATCTCGACGCCGCCCGGGCCGAAGGCCTCGACGTCCTGGCAGGCGGCGGCGTGCGGGAAGGCATCTATGTCGAGCCGACCCTGCTGGACGGCGTGCCGCCGCAAAGCCGGCTCTTCCAGGAGGAGGTCTTCGGACCGGTGCTGGCCATCACCACCTTCGAGACGATCGACGAGGCGATCGCCCTGGCCAATGACACGGTCTATGGCCTCGCCGCCTGCGTCTACACCGACAATGTCCGCAACGCCCTGCGCCTGGCCCGCGAGATCCGCGCCGGGGTGGTGACGGTCAACTGCTACGGCGAAGGCGACATCACCACGCCCTTCGGCGGCTTCAAGCAGTCGGGCTTCGGCGGCCGCGACAAGTCCGCCTGGGCCCACGACCAGTACACCGAGATCAAGACCATCTGGATCGACGCCGCCTAAGGCCAGGTCCGGAAAACCGCCTCGCGCAAGCCGTCCGCCCAACGAGACGGCCCGCGGGTCGCGCCCGCGCAGGACGCGAACGGCGACGACGCCTCCCCCAGCGTCGTCGCCCCCTCGCCCGCGCCTCAATCAACGACATTCCAGGGAGGCTCGTTATGAGCATGCTTCTTCATGCCTTGGCGGCGGCTGCGCTGAGCCAGGCGCCGGCCGATGCGCCCGCCGACGCCGCAGTCGAAGAGATCGCACCGGTCGCCGCAACCCCTGCGCCCACGGCACGAAGCGCCGGAACCCTCACATTCGGCGGCGCCATCCGAGGCCGCTACGACCTGCGCTTCGACGACGCCGACGCCTCGGGCCAGCCGCGCCGCTCCAGCCACCTGTCGTTCGACACCGTGATCCTGCGCGCGGACTACGACTCCCCGACCTGGTTCGCCGCCGGCCAGTACCGCTTCTACGGCGGCAACTTCATGTACCGGCAGGCCTACGGCTACGAGAACTATCCCGGCGAGGTCAGCTTCCCGGTCTACGCCTATGCCGGACGCAAGTTCGGCGCCGGCGACAAGGTCACCGTCGGCCTCCAGCCCGTACCGTTCGACGACCAGTACTGGGGCTCGGCCTTCCTCAACAGCATGGGTTTCGCGATCGGCCTGGAGGAGGTCTACAACCTCGGCGTCGCCTACGAGCATGCCGGCCGGAACTGGACCGTCCAGGCGGGCTATTTTCCGACGACCGCGCCGAACGCCTTCGGGATCAGCGACGACAGCGCCCGCTACTCGGTCAACGTGACGGGCGCGGGCGTCTCGGCGCCGTCGTCGTCCCGCAATGAAGAGCGCGACATGGTGGCGGGCCGCGTCCAGCGTCGACTGTCGACGGCGTCGGGAACGCAGCTGGCTTTCTCGGCTTCGGCCTGGCTGTCCACGATCCGCAACCTCGACACCCGCGAGGACGGCTCGCGCCGCGCCTATGCGCTCAGCGTCAAGGCCACGAACGGCCCCTACCATGCCAAGGCCCTGGTCGCGCGGCAGAGCTTCGACCTGCGCGACACCGGCTCCCGCGACGTGCTCAGCGTCGGCGACTACGACTCCGCCTATTCCATCGCCGCCAGGGGCGACCTGGTGTTCGCCGAGGTCGGACGTGAGCTCGCCCTGACCGCGCTGCCGTTCAAGGCCAGCCTCTATGGCAGCTACGCCCGCTTCATGAAGGACGCGGCCGGCTTCAAGGACAGCGAACGGTTCAACCTCGGCGTCTTCTGGACCGACAAGACCGCGGGCAGGATCAAGGTCTGGTCCGAGGTCCTGGTCGGCCGCAACGACCCCTATGTCGGCGCCGGCCAGTTCGCCACCGGCGCGGCCCAGGGCGGCGACGACCGCTGGAAGACCTCGGCCCTGGTGATCTTCGGCTATTACTTCTGAGGATCGCGGGTCGCCGGGATTTCCATGCGCGCCGCAGATCGGAGGAGACAACCGGCGCGGATGAGATGGTAGACAGAGCGGGCCGGCGACGCGACACGCCCTGAAGGTGATCCAGAAATGGCGAAAGCCAAGACCATGACCGCTTCAACCACCGACGAGGCTCCCACCGACCGCAAGGCCCTGCTCGACCAGACGCTGCGCCGGCGGATCGTCAGCATGGAGCTGGCGCCGGGCGCGGTGCTCGACGAGGTGTCGCTGAGCGAGGAGTTCGGGCTGTCACGCCCGCCGGTCCGCGAGCTGATGCGGCAGCTGGCGGCCGAGGGCTATATCGAGCTGGAGCCTAACCGCCCCGCCCGTGTCGCGGCCATGAGCTACGAGTCGCTGCGCAACTTCTTCCTGGCCGCGCCGCTGGTCTATGTCGCCACTACCCAGCTGGCGGCCGAGCACGCCACGGCGGCCGACATCGTACGCCTGAGGGCTATCCAGGCGCGCTTCCGCCAAGCGATCGACGAGAACAACCTGGTCGACCGGGTCTTCTACAACGACCAGTTCCACCACGAGATCGGCGTGGCGGCCCGCAACCCCTACCTGATGCCCAGCCTGCGCCGCCTGCTGATCGATCACGCCCGCCTGGGCATGACCTTCTATCGCGCCCCCACCTCGAGCGACCTGCAGGAACGCCTGCAGACCGCCGTCGTCCAGCACGACCAGATCATCGACGCCATCGAACGCCGCGACACCGTGGCCGCCGGCGAGATCGTCCGCGCGCACATGGACCTTTCCCGCCGCAACATGGCCGAGTTCGTCGCCCCCCAGGGCCTGGACGTCGCCCTGGCCTGAGCCCGCCACCGCGCCAGGCGGAAGCGGGCCAGCCAGACGCCCGAGGACCTCACGGGGGTCCGATCAGGCTGACGACGTCGATCAGAACCTCCAGCTGATCTGGGCGCGGGCCCCATGGTCGGTCGAGCGATCGCCGTAGCTGCCCGAATAGGTCACGCCCAGCACCGCGGCTTTGCCGAGGTCGGCTTCCAGGCCCAGATTGACGGCGAGGCTGTCCTTGTCGATCGGAGCTCCGACGATCCCGAACGACGGCGCGCCGGTGAACGACAGGTCGATGCTCGGCGCACGATCACCGAACGCATGGCGCAGCGCGGCCGAACCGGTGAGGCGCAGGTTGAGCTCTCCCGCGTTCAGGTCGCTCTTCAGGCGCACCCCGACCGAACCATAGGCCAGGTGGTCGTCACCGCCGCCATGCAGCGCGGCGCTGCCGCCCCGCTCGCTGACATCGGCGTCGGTGAGCGCGACATAAGCGAGGCCGGCATACGGCTGCAGCGTCACGCCCGCCAAGTCGCGCTTCACGGCGACTTCGCCGAACGCCTGATAGGTGCGGGCCGAATAGTCGCTGGCCAGAGTCTCGCCGAACGTCCCGAACGCGACCCGACGCGAGGCCTTGATGGCGTGCCACGCATAGGCGCCGCCGAGCTGGAACGACACCCCGCCGCGTTCCGCCAGGACATAGCCGCCGAGGTGATAGGTCTCGACATCGTGCTTGGCGCGAGCGGTCTTCAGGTCGCCGGCGCTGTAGCCCACGGCGACGCCAGCGCGAATGTCGCGCCCCAGCGAGCCGTCGTAGCCGGTCAAGAACCCCTGGACGTCGCGGTCGTAGCTCTGCGCGTTGCCGTCGCCCTTCATCGAGCCCCAGCCGCCAAAGGTCTCGCCCCACGCCGACGGTCCCTCGACGCCGGCCAGGTCGCCCCGCGCCAGGATCGCGTCGCGCACGAAGCGGCTGTCCTGGATCAGCGAGCCGCGCAGGCTGGCATAGTCCGAACCAGCCAGCTGGTCGAAGGCGTCACGGGCTTGTTCGGTCGAAAGATTGACCACCGAGTCGAAGACCGGATTGTCCCAGCCCAGATGCTCGGCGCCCGCCCCCGCCGCGACCTGGTTCGAGGTCACGCCGATATCGGCGAAGCTGATGTCGTTGCGCCGCAGCCGCAGATAGACGTTGAAGCCATCATAGCGGAGCGACGGGTCGAGGAAGGCCAGGTTCGAGGTCACGCCGTCGAACTTGCCGCCAGCCGCGAGGCCGCCATTGGCGTGCAGGATCACATAGCTGGTTTCCGGCCTGTAGGTCCCAGCGCCCGCCAGGACCCTGACGATCCCGCCCTGGATCGTGGCCACGCCGGACGCGACGATCTTGTCCGACTGGCCCGCCACGTCCGCCTCGACCTCGAAGACCGAGCCGGGCTTGAAGGTGACGCCGCCGGCGACGTTCAGCGTGCCGATCGAGTTGCCAGGCGCGATCGTGCCCGACACGACCGTGGTCCCCACCGTGCCGACGCCCTGCAGGCGAGCGCCGGACCAGACGTCCAGCATGCCGCCGAGCACGCCGTTCACCGCCAGCGTGCCCCGCTCGACCATGGTCGCGCCGGTGAAGCCGCCTGACGCGCCGGTCAGTTCCGTCTTGCCTGCGCCGATCTGACGAAGGGCGCCGGAGCCGCTGATTGCTCCGGCGAAGGTCAGGTTGTCGGAACGATCGAACGCCAGCGCGCCATTCGCCACGACGTCGCCGCGGATGGAGCCGCTCGTCCCACCTGCGCCGAGGTTCAGCTGAGCGCCCGAGGTGATCGTCGTGCCGCCGGCATAGGTGTTGTTGGCGGTGAAGGTCACGCCGCCGCCCAGGATGCGCATCGCGCCCGAACCGGAGACCAGGCCGCCGAAAGTGATGGCGTCCGACCGGTCGAAGGCCAGCACGCCGTTGTTGGCGACATCGCCGACGATCGAGCCCGAGGTCCCGCCATCACCGATCTGCAGCGTACCAGCGCGGATAGAGGCGCCGCCGCCGTAGGTGTTGGCGCCCGTCAGGATCAGCGTGCCGGCCTCGGTCTTGACGATCCCGCCCGCGCCAGTGATCGCCACACCGATCTTGGCGGCGTCGGCCAGCACGCGGATCTCGCTGCCCGCGGCGGCGGTGACCAGTTGTCCGGTTCCGGTCAGCTCATAGCCTTCGTCGACGAACTGCAGGCCCAGGAAGCTCTGCGCGCCCTCCACAGAGACGCGTCCGCCGGTGAAACCGCCGGCGTCCTTGAAGATCGCATGATTGCCCGCCCAGGCAGCCGGGGTGTTGCCGCCCTGGTTCAGCCATTGCGGGTTGGCCGCTCTCCAGACGCCGTCGCCGCCCTGCCAGTGCTGCAAGGTGTCGTCGCCGGGAATGAGCGTGGTGCTGATGAAGAGATCGACCCGGCCGCTACCCGCCTGCAGGGTGTAGTCCACGTTGCTCAGCGAGGGGGTGGCGCCGACCGTCGCCGTATTGGCGGTCAAGGCGCCGCCATAGGTGATCAGGCGATAGTAGCCCAGCCCGGCGACGCCGTCGGCCAAGGCCGCGCTCTGCGATAGATTGACCACGCCGTTCAGCGCCAGGTCGCCGCTGACGACCAAGCGGTCGCTGACGCCCGGCGAGGCCGACGCCGCACCGGGGGCGCCCAGCTCGATGTCGAGGTTGGCGCCCGATGCGAGGGTGAGATCGCCCGCGATCGAAAGCGAACCGACGGAATTGCCCGGCGCCAGATGGCCGCCGCTCTGGACGATGGTGTCGCCGACCGTGCCCGTGCCGCCCAGTGTCGCGCCGGAAGCGACGGTGACCGTCGACCTGCCCAGGGAGCCGTTGACCGCCAGGGTTCCCGCATCGACCGAGGTCGCACCCGTGAACCCCGAGGAATCGCCGGTCAGGACCAGCTTGCCCGAACCGGTCTGGCGGAGAAGGCCGGAACCGTCGATGACGCCGGCGAAGGCCAGGCTGTCGGAGCGATTGAACGCCAGCGCGCCGTTGACGAGGACGTCGCCGGCGATCGTCCCCGTCGTCCCGCCGGCGCCCAGCGTCAGCTGGGCGCCCGAAGCGATGGTCGTGCCGCCGGCATAGGTGTTGTTGGCCGTGAAGGTCACGCCGCCGCTCAGGATGCCGGCCCCGCCCGTACCGGAGATCCGGCCGTCGAAGGTGATGGCGTCCGAACGCCGGAAGTACAGTGCGGCGTCGTTGACCACATCGCCGACGATCGAGCCCGAAGTTCCGCCGTCGCCGATCTGCAGCGCGCCCCCCTGGATGGTCGTGCCGCCGGCATAGGTGTTGGCGCCCGTCAGGATCAGCGTGCCCGCCTGGGTTTTGACGATCCCGCCCGCGCCGGTGATCGCCGCGCCGATCTTGGCTTGGTTGGCGAGCACGCGGATCTCGCTGCCGCCCGCTACCGTGACCAGCTGGCCATTCCCGCCGAGCTCATAGCCCTCGTCGACGAACTGCAGGCCACGGAAGCTCTGCGCGCCCGTCACCGTGACCTCGCCGCCGGTGAAGGCGCCCGCGTCCCTGAAGATGGCGTACTTGCCGGCCCAGGCGGCCGGGACGTTGCCGCCCTGGTTCAGCCATTGGCTGCTGGTCGCGCTCCAGACGCCGTCGCCGCCCTGCCAGTGCTGCAAGGTGTCGTCGCCGGGAATGAGCGTGCTGGCGATGAACAGGTCGACCCGGCCGCCGCCTGCCTGCAGCGCATAGTTCACGTTGCTGAGCGACGGCGTGGCGCCGATCGTCGCCGTGTTGGAGGTCAGGGCGCCGCCGTAGGTGATCAGGCGATAGTATCCCAGGCCCGCCGCCATGGCGGGGGTCTGCGAGAGATTGACCACGCCATTCAGCGCCAGGTCGCCGCTGACGACCACGCGGTCGCTCACGCCCGGCGAGGCCGACGACGCGCCCGGCGCAACCAGCTCGATGTCCAGGTTCGAGCCGGACGCCAGCGTCAGGTCACCCGCGATCGACAGGGTTGCGACAGATCCGATAGATCCCCCGGAGCCGGGAGCCAGATGCCCGCCGCTCTGGATGACGGTGTCGCCCACCGCGCCCGCGCCGCCCAGAGTCGCGCCGGAGGCGACGGTGAGCGTAGAGTCGGCCAGGGAGCCGTTGACCGTCAGCCTGCCCGCATCGACAGCCGTCGTCCCCGTGAAGCCCGAGGAATTGCTGGTCAGGATCAGATTGCCCGAACCTACCTGGCGCAAGGCGCCCGAGCCGCTGACGACGCCCGAGAAGCTCACGCTGTCAGAGCGATCGAAGGTCAGGCCACCGTTTACGACGGCGTCGCCGATCAAGCCGCTCGTCCCGCCTGCGCCCAGGTTCAGCTGCGCGCCCGAGGCGATGGTCGTGCCGCCGGCATAGATGTTGTCGGCGGTGAAGGTGACGCCGCCGTCCAGGATGCGCACCGCGCCCGAGCCGGAGATCCGGCCGGCGAAGGTGATGGCGTCAGACCGGTTGAAGACCAGCACGCCGCGGTTGCCGACATTGCCGATGATCGAGCCCGAAGTCCCGCCGTCGCCGATCTGCAGCGTGCCCGCATCGATCAACGTCCCACCGGTGTAGGTGTTGGCGCCCGTCAGGATCAGCGTGCCGGCCTGGGTCTTGGTGACGAGGTCCGCGCCGGTGATCGCCACGCCGATCTTGGCGACGTCGGCCAGCACGCGGATCTCGCTGCCGCCCGGCGCGGTGGCCAGCTGGCCGGTTCCGGTCAGCTCATAGCCGTCGTCGACGAATTGCAGGCCGATGAAGCTCTGCGCGCCATCCACCGTCACCAAGCCGCCCGTGAAGGCGCCGGCGTCCTTGAAGATGGCGTACTTGCCCGCCCAGGCGGCCGGGGCGTTGCCGCCGTCGTTCAGCCATTGGGTGTTGGCGGCGCTCCAGACGCCGCTTCCGCCCTGCCAGTGCTGCAGGGTGTTGTCGCCGATGACCGCGGCGTTGCTGATGTAGAGGTCGACCCGGCCGCTGCCCGCCTGCAATGCGTAGTTCACATTGCTCAGCGAGGGCGTGGTTCCGATCGTCGCCGTGTTCGCGGTCAAGGCGCCGCCATAGGTGATGAGACGGTAGTAGCCGATGCCGGCGACGCCGTCGGCGAAAGCCGCGCTCTGCGAGAGATTGACCACGCCGTTCAACGCCAGGTCGCCGCTGACGATCAGGCGGTCGCTGACGCCGGGCGAAGCCGACGATCCGCCTGGCGCGCCCAGCTCGATGTCGAGGTTGGAGCCCGATGCGAGAGTGAGGTCGCCCGCGATCGACAGCGAGCCTACCGAATTGCCCGGCGCCAGATGGCCGCCGCTCTGGATGGTGGCAGCGCCGATCGCGCCAGTACCGCCCAGCGTCGCGCCTGATGCGACGGTGACCGTCGAACCAGCCAGCGAGCCGTTGACCGTCAAGGTTCCGGACCCGACCGTGGTGGCTCCGGTGAAGCCGGACGAATCTTCGGTCAGGACCAGCTTCCCCGAGCCTGCCTTCCGGAAATCACCCGCGCCCGAAAGCACGAAGCCATAGGTTCCGTCCGTGCTCTGATCGAGGGTCAGGAACGCGCCGGCGCCGATCGACGCGTCGCTGCCGAAGAGGCCGGCCTTGGCGATCACCCCGCCGCCCGAAATCGTCCAGTTCGAGGCGGACTCGCCAGTCAGGGTCAGGGTTCCCGCACCCGTCTTGGTCACCGCGCCGCCGGTGGAGATCTGGCCGCGATAGACCCCGTCGAACGCCTGGTCGAAAACGACGCCCCGGCTGCCGGCGCCGCTGCCGAAGACCACGCTGCCGGCCAGGCTGTTGCTGTCGCCCTTCAGCACGCCTTCCCGCACCGACCAGGTCTGGTCGCCCGTGCCGGTCAGGGTCCAGGTGCTGGCGCCCAGCTTCTCGAAGGTGTCGAAGCCCATGTAGCCGTAGCCGTCAACGGACCCGTCCGACCCGATATGCATGGCGTCGAAGGTGTCGTCGTCCGCGCCGCCCAGGGCCAGCACGTTGTTGGAGCCGCCGCCGGTCACCGCCACGACGTCGCGGATCCACGAGCCGGCGTGAAGCTCCAGGCGGTTGTCGCTGCCGAACAGCTCGATCGCGTAGGCGCGCTGGAAGCTCACGCTGACGCCGCCGATGATCGTGCCCGAATTGATGATGGTGGTGGAGCCGGTGCTGGCGCCGACGACGCCCCTGCCGCCGGCGCCCCGACGGATCGCGTTCGAGGCCGGACCGCCCGCCCCGCCTTGGATCGTTCCGGCGTTGACCAGCAGCCCCGGCTGGCCGCCCGTGAAGACGATGCCCGCCCCGCCGGCGCCGGAATACATCCCGCTGAAATTCCCGTTTCCCTGGCCGCCGACGCCGCCGGCGATGACGCCGGTCGCGCTGTTCTCGATCGTGCCGCCCCAGGCGATCACGCCGATGCCGGCCGCCCCGCCGTTCGAATAGCCGTAGCCGCCCTCGCCGCCGGTGATCGTACCCGCGTTGGCGATGGTTCCCAGATTGCTGAGCACGCCGGCGGCGCCGGCCCCGCCCCAGCTGGTGAAGGTGCCCCCTGCCCCGCCTGTGATCGTGCCGCTGACGACGTTCAACGCGCCGCCGCTGTAGAGGAACAGGCCCGCGCCGCCGTTGCCGAACGAACTGCCCGTGCCGCCCGTGATGGCGCTGGCCGAACCGCCCGCGCCGCCGTTCACAGTCACCGAGCCGCCGTTCAGCAGCACCAGTCCAGCGCCGCCGCCACCGCCGCCACCGCCGCCGCCTGCACGGCCCTCGCCGCCGTCGCCCCCTGTGACGTCATAGCCTGCGGTCGTGAGCTGGACGTTCGCCCCAGTCAGCACGAGCCCGCCTCCGCCGCCGCCCCCGGCAGCGTTCGCGCCGCCGTTGGCGCCGTCCGTCGCGGCGAAGTCGACGGCCAACGAGATGGATCCTGTCGAAGCGATCTGCCAGCCCAGGCCGCCATTGCCGCCAAGGCCGCCGCCGCCGCCGCCGCCCCCACCGGCCGAGAGGTCGTTCAGCGCCCCGGGCTGCCCTCCGGCCTGGCTGCCGTTGGCGCCGGCCTCGGCCGAGCCGGTAGGCGTGCCGGCCGCCGCTCCGCCATAGCTTCCCGCGCCGGAAGCGCCGCCGCCGCCGCCCGCGACGCCGCCCGCGGGCGTGAAGGAGCCAAAGCCGGCGCCAGCGCCGCCGCCCTGGGTGATCTGCCGGGCCTGGGCCATCGGGGCGCCGAGGCCGACCGCCAGCGCCAGCACCGTGAGCGAGACCGAGTTGCGGATGGCCCGCGCTTTGTTGATCGACTGCCGCACTTTGACACCTGCCAGGCCCGTCTTGGCGGGCCGCTCCTGAACCGCAGGGACGTCAGATCGCGCCACGCGGCGCGCTCGGCTGGGCCAGGCCCGATCCCCTGAAAGGCACGCGCAGACAGGGATCGACGACGGCGTCCTCAGACGCGCAGCACCGATGATCCGTAAAACGCATGTTTTCCCGTCCCTGCCAGCGGGGCATGCGCGGAACTATGCAATCCCGGCATGAACAGCAGAGTTTGAAACGGGGTCAGTGCGCGCTGCGGCGCAGGGTGTCGGAAGGACGCTCGCCGAAGCGAAGCCGATAGGCCTGGGCGAAGCGGCCCAGCTCCCAGAAACCGTGGTCCATGGCGACATTGGTCACCAGGGTGACGGCTGGATCGCAGGCCCGCAGCCGCGCATGGACGAGGTCCAGCCGGCGATTGCGGGCGTAGCGCACCGCGCTTTCCCCCAGGAACTCCTGGCAGGCCAGGTTGAGCGTCCGCTCGGCCGCGCCCACGACCCGACAGATGTCGCCCAACGAAAGCATCTCTTCCGGGCGCTCTTCCAGGGCGCGCTCGAAACGGGCGACGATCTGGCGATGGCGCCCCAGGGCGGCCCTGTCCGGCTTGACCAGCCCCTGCGAAAGGCAGGCCATCAGCTTGTCGACGACGGCGCCCGCCAGGGCCCTGGCCGGTTGCGCCTCGCCGAGGATCTCGGGCGCGTTCTGGATCACGCCCGAAATGTCGCCCATCAACCCGATGAGTTCGTCCATCGCCGCCGACGGCGCGACGAACATGCGATCATCATCCAGCGGCGCGCCATGCGCGGCGCCCATCAGGTTGGGAGCATGCGTCGTCAACAGCTCGAACGGCATGGTGACGATGCCGAAGGCCCACGGCATGTCAGGCGGCGAGCCCGTCACGGTCCGCTCGCCTGGCCGGAAGTGAAAGATGTGCCGGCCAAAGAGCTTGCGCCCCGAGACGCGCCGCATGATCCCCGGCTCGGTGGCGAACATGAAGGTATGGACGCCGGGGATGTCCGCGGTCTGGGCGATGCCCTGGGCGAAGCGGCCCATGCCCAGGTTCAGTCCGCCGAAACTGGCCCGCGCCAGCATGCCGTCGAAGCGCCGGCTCGTCCGTTCCAGCGGAAGAGGCTTCGCCCCCGAATTGATGTCGCCGATCGCCAACGCCATCGTCTCGGGGTCCGTGAACCTGGCGAAGGCGCTCGAGGCGGGAGATCTGCTGGAGGGCGCGGATGTCATCTTGCTGCGGAGAGGTCGCGAACTGTGTCGGCTTCGCGACAATCGCCAACCGGTATGCCAAGACTCGTCAGAGGACAACCAAAGCCCGCGCCTGCACGCCCGCCTGGCGCACGATCTACGGGCAAAAAAGAAGGCGCCCGAAGGCGCCTTCCTTGATCATTCCCACTCGATCGTGCCGGGCGGCTTGCTGGTCACGTCGTAGACGACGCGGTTGACGCCGCGGACCTCGTTGATGATCCGGGTGGCGGTCTTGCCGAGGATTTCCCAGGGGAACTCGAAGAAGTCGGCGGTCATGCCGTCGGTGGAGGTCACCGCGCGCAGGGCCAGGACGTTCTCGTAGGTGCGGGCGTCGCCCATGACGCCCACCGTCTTTACGGGCAGCAGTACGGCGAAGGCCTGCCAGATCTTGTCGTAGAGGCCGGCGTTGCGAATCTCTTCGAGATAGATGGCGTCGGCGTCCTGCAGCACCTTGACCTTCTCGGGCGTGATCTCGCCCGGGATGCGGATGGCCAGGCCCGGGCCGGGGAACGGGTGGCGACCGACGAAGGCGGGCGCCAGGCCCAGCTCGACGCCGAGGGCCCGGACCTCGTCCTTGAAGAGCTCGCGCAGCGGCTCGACCAGCTTCAGCTTCATGTAGTCAGGCAGGCCGCCCACGTTGTGGTGGCTCTTGATCACGGCCGACGGGCCGCCGCGCGCCGAGACGCTCTCGACGACGTCGGGATAGAGCGTGCCCTGGGCCAGGAACTGGGCGCCGTCGATCTTGGCGGCTTCCTTGTCGAAGACGTCGATGAACAGGCGGCCGATGGTTTTGCGCTTGGTCTCGGGGTCGGAAACGCCGGCCAGCTCGCCCAGGAACAGGTCGCCGGCGTCCACGTGGACCAGCGGGATGTTGTAGTGGTCGCGGAACAGGGTGACGACCTGATCGGCCTCGTTCTTGCGCAGCAGACCGGTGTCGACGAAGACGCAGGTCAGCTGGTCGCCGATGGCCTCGTGGATCAGCACGGCGGCCACCGAGCTGTCGACGCCGCCCGACAGGCCACAGATCACCTTGCCGTCGCCGACCTGGTCGCGGATCTTCTGGACCATCTCCTGGCGGAAGGCCGCCATGGTCCAGTCGCCCTTCAGGCCGGCCAGGGCCAGGAAGTTCTTGTAGATCTGGGGGCCGTTGACGGTGTGGTAGACCTCGGGGTGGAACTGCAGCGCGTAGATCTTCTTGGCGTCGTTGGCGATGGCGGCGAAGGGCGCGCCGTTCGAGGTGCCCACCACCTCGAAGCCTTCGGGGATGGCGGTGACGCGGTCGCCGTGGCTCATCCAGACGGTTTCCAGCTCGCCCACGCCGGCCAGGCCTTCGAACAGCGGGCTCTCTTTGCCGATGGTCAGCTCCGCGCGGCCGAACTCGCCGGCGTGGCCGCCCTCGACCTTGCCGCCCAGCACGTCGCACAGCAGCTGCTGGCCGTAGCAGATGGCCAGCATCGGCAGGCCCAGATCAAAGAGCTTGCGGCCGATGCGGGGGCTGTCGGCTTCCAGCACGCTGGCCGGGCCGCCCGACAGGATGATCGCCGAGGGCTGGTAGTCATCGACCAGGGCCTCGGCCTTGTCGAAGGGATGGATCTCGCAATAGACGCCGGCCTCGCGCACCCGGCGCGCGATCAGCTGGGTCACCTGGCTGCCGAAGTCGACGATCAGGACGCGCTGGTGGTGGGTTTCGGTGGTCATCGGGCGGGTCTCCAGCGGTCGGGCGTCTAGATCAGGGGGCGTAGGTCGAGCGCTGGAGCACGGCGGCGAAGAAGCCGTCCGTACCGGCGCGGTGCGGGGTCAGGCGCAGATAGCCTTCCGGGGTCACGTGGGTGACGCCGTCGAGGGCGATCGGCTTAACGGTGAATTCGGGGTGGCGCTCGAGGAAGGCCGCGACGCGGTCCTCGTTCTCCTCGGTCAGCAGCGAGCAGGTGACGTAGACCATCCGGCCGCCGGCCTTCACGAAGGTCGAGGCGTCCTCCATGACGCTGTCCTGCTCGATCTGGCGCTTGGCCAGCTGGTCGGGCGACAGGCGCCATTTCGCGTCGGGGTGACGGCGCCAGGTTCCGGCGCCGGTGCAGGGGGCGTCGACGAAGACGACGTCGATCTTGCCTTCGAGGCCCTTCAGGGGCTGGGCCTCGATAGGCGAACGGATCTGCAGGTTGCGGACCCCTGCCCTCTGGCCGCGACGGATGGTGTCGGCCAGCCGGCGAGCATCGCTGTCGTGGGCGAAGATCTGACCGCTGTTGCCCATGGCTGCGGCGAGCGCGAGCGTCTTGCCGCCGCCGCCGGCGCAGAAGTCCAGCACCTGCTTGCCCTTGACCTCGCCGGCCACGGCCGCGGCGATCTGCGAGCCGAGGTCCTGGACCTCGAACCAGCCCTTGGAGAAGGCCGGCACGGCCTCGACCGACGGCGTACGATCGGCGGCGGCGGGCGCGGGGATACGGAAGGCGGTCGGCAGGACCCCGGCCGGCGTGGCGTTGATCGGGGCCAGGGCCTTGGCCCCACGCTCGACGTCGGCCTTCAGGGTGTTGATGCGCAGGTCGACCGGCGCACGTTCGGACAGAGCCGCCATCTCGGCGATCTGGTCGGCGCCAAGCGCCCGGGCCAGGTGCGGCTCCAGCCAGTCGGGATAGTCGCCAGCCACCGGCGCGGGCGCGCCGTCCAGCGAAACGGGATCCTTCAGGCGGGCCTGTTCGGTCTCGGACAAGGCGCCGAAGCCGTGCTCTTCCGAGGCGGCTTCCGCGATGCGCTCGGCTGGCCACTTCCAGACGAATGCGAGGACGCCCAGCACGACGCCGCGCGCCGAAGTCTCGCCCATCATCCAGCCCAGCGAGCGCTTGCGGCGCAGCGCGTCGAGCACCAGGCCCGAAACGAACGCGCGGTCCTTCGAACCGGCGTAGCGCGCGGCCTCGCCCCAGCGCTTGAGCGCCATCTTAACCGGAAAATGCCGCGTCTCGATCTCGGTCAGAACCTCGATCGCCGCGGAAACCCGTCCTCCGTCACGCATGGAGCTAAATCACCAACGCCAGAAGGACCATGGCCAGGCCCGCCATCGAGGCGACCCAGACCAGGCTGCGAACGACCGGCACGCCGAACGCATAGAGAAAGACATAGACCGCCCGGGCGCCGACATAGAGCGCGGTTCCGGCGGCGGTCAACGCGCCGAGCCGGCCGCCCAGATAGGCGACCAGCACGGCGGCGACGAAGAACGCGAAGGTCTCGCGGAAGTTGGCGAAGGCCCTTTCGAGCCGTCCGGCCATGCCGGTCAGCACGACCGGCGTCTCCCGCGAGCCGACATTCCACTTCAAGCCGCGCTGGGGCTGGGCCGCCGCGCTGGCCCACAGAAGGTGGACCAGCCCGATGACGATCGCGACCGCCAGCATCCGCAGCTCGAAGGCCATCTGCATGGCCTAGACCGCGCTCGGATAGTTCGGAGCCTCGCGCGTGATCATCACGTCATGGACGTGGCTTTCACGCAGGCCCGCGCCGGTGATCCGGACGAAGCGGGCGCGTTCCTGCAGCTCGGGAATGGTCGGCGCGCCGACATAGCCCATGGCCGCCCGCAGGCCGCCGACCAGCTGGTGCAGCACCGGGGCGATCGGCCCCTTGAACGGGGTCTGGCCCTCGATGCCTTCCGGAACGAGCTTGAAGCTGTCGGTCACTTCCTTCTGGAAGTAGCGGTCGGCCGAGCCGCGGGCCATGGCGCCCACCGAGCCCATGCCGCGATAGCTCTTGTACGAGCGGCCCTGGTACAGGAACACCTCGCCCGGCGCCTCTTCGGTGCCGGCGAACATCGAGCCCATCATGGCGGTCGAAGCGCCCGCGGCGATGGCCTTGGCCAAGTCGCCCGAGAACTTGATGCCGCCGTCGGCGATCACCGGCACGCCGCTTTCGCGGCCGGCGCGGACGGCTTCCATGATCGCGGTCAGCTGGGGCACGCCCACGCCCGCGACGATGCGGGTGGTGCAGATCGAGCCCGGGCCGATGCCCACCTTCACCGCGTCGGCGCCGGCGTCGATCAAAGCCCGCGCGGCGTCGTAGGTGGCGATGTTGCCGGCGACGATCTGGACGCGGTTGGCTTCGCGCTTGAGGCGCGAGACGGCCGCGGCGACCTGGCTGGAGTGGCCATGGGCGGTGTCGATGACGACGACGTCGACGCCGGCGTCAACAAGACCCATGGAGCGCTCGAAACCGGCGTCGCCGACGGTCGAGGCCGCGCCGACCAGCAGGCGGCCCTTGTCGTCCTTGGCGGCCAGGGGGTGAGCCTGGGCCTTCTCGATGTCCTTCACCGTGATCAGGCCGACGGCGCGGTAGGCGTCGTCGACGACGATCAGGCGTTCGATCTTGTGCTTGCGCAGAAGCTCGCGGGCCTCGCGGTGATCCACGCCCTCGCCGACCGTGATCAGGTTCTCGCGGGTCATCAGCGCCGAGGCCGGCACGTTGGCGTCGCCCTCGAAGCGCATGTCGCGGTTCGTGAGGATGCCGACCAGCTTGCCAGTCTCGCGCTCGACCACCGGGAAGCCCGAGATCTTGCGGCGGGCCGTGATCTCGCGGACCTCGGCCAGGGTGGTGTCCGGGTGGATGGTCAGCGGGTTGATGACCATGCCGCTTTCGTAGCGCTTGACCTCGCGGACGTGGTCGGCCTGCTCCTCGTTGGAGAGGTTGCGGTGCAGGATGCCCAGGCCGCCGGCCTGCGCCATGGCGATGGCGAGACGGCTTTCGGTGACCGTGTCCATGGCGGCGGACACAAGCGGGATGTTCAGACTGATTTCACGCGTGAACTTGGTCTCGGTCGTCACTTGCGTCGGCATGACGTCGGACGGACCAGGTTCGAGCAAAACGTCGTCGAAGGTGAGCCCTTCGCGAATCTCCATCGGATTCTCCATTTTGCGGCGCTCGTATAGTCGCGAGGCGGGCGTTTGTCGAGGCGTGGAGAGCGCCCTGCGGCATGAAATCTGCGCTCTCAGGCTGGAGGGCGAAATTCCAGTCCCAGATCCCGCGCCACACCTTCCAGGCGCTGATCCTGCGTCCAAAGGCGAGCGCCGGCGGTCAAGCGCACGGCCGCCAGAAGGTGCGCATCGACATGACCGATCCCCCGCCCGTAGAGCCGATGCCCTTCGACAAAGTCGAACACCTCCGCATCGGTCGCCGAGGTCGCCATCGGCATCTGCCGAAGCGCTTCCAGAAAAGCCGTTCGGTTCTTGAGATTGCCGAGCGCCAGTTCGCCGACGACGAAAGGATGGACGAGCACCCTGCTCTCTTCCAGCAACCGCACAAGCACCGCATCGGCGGCGCGAAGATGAGCAACCCAGACCGAACTATCGACCAGGATCACGCCGCCTAGGACCTTCGGCGAGGAGCAAGCTGGAGCTCGGGCTCGCTGCCGCCCAGCAGCGCCAGTCGACGTGCGCTTTCGCGCTCGACAAGAGCCTTCAGGGCCTCGCGCACCAGCGCCGCCTTTTCCTGGATGCCCGTAAGAGCGGCGGCCCGGTCCAGCAGTTCGTCGTCCAAGGCCAGTGTCGTGCGCATGGCGTGAGCTCCTTGAAGCACGAAGTATAGCATCGAACGATGCCCATATCCATGCCAGGCAGCACGCTCAAGCGGCCGTCAGGGCGCCTCGAACGGCTCGCAAACCTTTTCCCGCGGAACGAAGCTCAGCAGTCGGAAGCCGTCGCCGGTCCAGAGATAGCGATAGACCCCTGCGCGGGCCTGGTCCTCACGCGGCGCGCCGGCCAGCACGATGACGCGGCTGCGCTTCTCGAAGTTCACGCCGTGGAGCATTCCACCCACGCGGTTCGTATCCATGTAGTCCGCGCCGGGCAGCTTGGTGACACGGCCCGTCCGGGCGTCAACCGCCGCCCAGGCCACGCAGGAGGTCCCGCAGCCCCATTGGACGATCGTCATGTGGCCCGCGAAGTTCGGCCCTTGGGCCGCGCCCTCGCGCAGAGCGGTTCGAAACAACCGCTTGTCGGGCGTGTCCAGCACGGGCTTGGCGGGAACGCCGCTCCAGGCCTTCGCCGGATGACCGTCGAACCGCAGACTGTCGCGAGCGGCGCTATCGGTGATGACGCAGGCCGGCGACGCCGCCGCGATCATCATGGAGACAAACGCAGCGACCATCGGAGACCTACCTTCCCTTGAAACCCGTCGCCACGAGGAAGACCTCGGAGCTGTCCTGGCGGCTGGCCTTGGGCTTGAAGTGCTGGACCTTCTCGAAGTTCTTCTTCAGGCGGGCGATGACCTCGGAGGTCTCGCCGCCCTGGAAGGCCTTGGCGACGAAGGCGCCGCCAGGCTTCAGCGTCTCGATGGCGAACTCCGCGCCGATCTCGATCAGGCCGACGATGCGCAGGTGGTCGGTCTCGCGATGGCCGACCGTGTTGGGGGCCATGTCCGACATGACCAGATCCGGCGCGCCGCCCAGCAGTTCGAGCAGCTTGGGGGGACAGGCAGGGTCGGTGAAATCCATCTCGACGATGTGCGCCGGCTCGACCGGGTCGACGTGCAGCAGATCAACGCCGACGAGCTGCGTCACGCCGCGCTCGACGGCCACCTGCAGCCAGCCGCCGGGCGCGCAGCCCAGGTCGATGACCTTCGCGCCCTTCCTGAAGAAGCGGAACTTCTCGTCGATCTCGCTGATCTTGAAGGCCGCGCGGCTGCGATAGCCCAGCGCCCGCGCCTTGGCCGAGAACGGGTCGTTGATCTGGCGCTCCAGCCAGGCCTGCTGGCTGGGCGTGCGTCCATAGGCGGTCTTCAGGCGCGCCGGCTTGGCGCGGCCGTCCGCGTTGCCGCCCGTGGGCGGCTTGACCATGCGGCGCTTGGGGGGCTCGTCGTTCATGCGTTCACCGTTCGGGCCGAACCGGCCCCGCCACGCCGCCGTCGGCGGGGGCGCTTCTGCCGATCCGACATCAAGGACATCAGAAGCCCCTCTCTAAGCCCTCGGTCGGCGACTCGCACGCGCGAACATGGCCAAAGCTCTTGAACGGCTTGAAGAATGGCCGCGCCGGCCAGCACCAGGTCGGCGCGATCGGCCCCGATGCAGGGCTCCAGCGCCCGCTCCTTGGCGGTCAGGGTCAGCAGGCGGCCCGCGGCGGCCTCGCAGTCGGCGCGCTCCATCCAGAGACCATCGACGACGTTGCGGTCGTAGCGCGGCAGGCCCAGGTGCAGGCCCGCCAGGCTGGTGATGGCGCCGGATGTTCCGACCATGTGAGCGCGGCCAGCGTCGAAGGTCTTGCGCATGGGCGCGGCGTGCGGGAAGGCCGAGATCTTGGACTTCACCTCCTCGACCATGGCCCGGAACCAGCCATCGTCGGCCCGCTCGCCCTCGGGGAAGCGCTCGGCCAGGGTGACGACGCCGATCGGAATGGACAGCCAGGCGCGGATCGGCAGTTTCCAGGCCTCGAACTGCCTTGGTTTGGCGTCAAGCCCCCCGCCCTTGAGGTCGACCCAGGACAGCTCGGTCGAACCGCCGCCGACGTCGACGACCAGGGCCGCGTCGGCGTCGCGGTCGAACAGGCTCATGCAGCCGGCGACCGAGAGCTGGGCTTCCTCGCGCGGCGTGATGATCTGCAGGCGAAGGCCCGTCTCCTCGGCCACGCGGCGGACGAACTCGGTGCCGTTGCTGGCGCCGCGACAGGCCTGGGTGGCAACGGCCTTGACCCGGATAGCCTTGCGACGACGGATCTTCTCGGCGCAGACCTTGAGCGCGGCCATCGACCGCTCCATCGCGGCGTCGGACAACTGGCCCGTCTGGGACAGCCCCTCCCCCAACCTGACAATACGGGAATAGGCCTCGATGACGCGGAATCCGCGCGGCGAAGGCGTCGCCACCAGGAGGCGGCAATTATTGGTTCCGAGATCGAGCGCCGCGTAGCACGGCTGCTCGCCCGGAGACCGGCGCGAGCCCTGGCCGCCCTGGCCACGGGGTCCGCCGGGCGCTCTCGGCGCCTCCGACATGGTCGTTCCACCTGTCTCGCAGGCGATTCGTCACGAACCGCCTCACTTCGTCGAAGACCATAGCAACCGTGTCGATGCACCGGAAGGCGGCGTGACGCTGCAATGAACGCGGTTTACGTTCAGGATTCAGTCAGGAGACTCGTCGTAATATCTTCATCATGAACGAGAGACTCGCCAAATTCGCGATCGGCCAGGTCGTCAGACATCGCATCTTCCCCTTCCGGGGCGTGGTGTTCGACGTCGACCCGGTGTTCGCCAATACGGAGGAGTGGTGGGAGTCGATCCCCGAGGACATTCGCCCGTCCAAGGACCAGCCGTTCTATCACCTGCTGGCCGAGAACGACGACAACACCTACGTGGCCTATGTCTCCGAGCAGAACCTGCTGCCCGACGACAGCGGGGAACCCGTGCATCACCCGCAGGCGGCGCTGATCTTCGAATCCTTCGACCACGGCGCCTACAAGCTTCGCCCCCGGATCTCGCACTGACGGCAAGGCCTGACCGCCGACCTGGCGGTTGCGCGCAAAAATCGAACGAAACTTGCCGCCATCCGGGCGTAACGTCGTTTCATGAGCGCAGACGGTTTCAGCGGCGGGCCGCCCCCAGGGGCTCGCCCCGATTGGACGATCGATCAAGGCTGGGAAGCCTATAGCCAGGCCGAGCACGATGTCTGGATCACGCTTTATGAGCGCCAGGCCAAAGTGCTTCAGAACCGCGCCTGCGACGAGTTCCTGCGTGGCCTCGACGCGCTGGACCTGCACCGCACCGGCATTCCCGACTTCAACCGGATCAACGAGGAGCTCCAGCGGCTGACCGGCTGGAGCGTCGTGGCCGTGCCGGGTCTGGTGCCCGACGATGTGTTCTTCGACCACCTGGCCAATCGCCGCTTCCCGGCCGGCCAGTTCATCCGCAAGCCGCACGAGCTGGACTATCTGCAGGAGCCGGACGTCTTCCACGACGTGTTCGGCCACGTGCCGATGCTGACCGACCCCGTCTTCGCCGACTATATGCAGGCCTACGGCAAGGGCGGCCAGCGGGCGCTGGGCCTGGGCCGGCTGGCCAACCTCGCCAGGCTCTATTGGTACACCGTCGAGTTCGGGCTGATGGCCACGCCGGCGGGCCTGCGGATCTACGGCGCGGGCATCGTCTCGTCGCGGACGGAGTCGATCTTCGCCCTCGAAGATCCCTCGCCCAACCGCATCGGTTTCGACCTGGAGCGGGTGATGCGCACGCCCTACCGCATCGACGACTTCCAGCAGGTCTATTTCGTCATCCCGTCGATCCAGACGCTGCAGGAAGTGACCCTGCGCGACTTCTCGGCGCTGTACGAACGGCTGGCCGGCGCCGGCGACATCGGCATTACCGAGATCGTGGGCGCCGACCAGGTGCTGACCCGGGGAACCCAGGCCTATGCGAAGGCCGGCGGACGGCTGGCCTCGGCGACGGGCTGAGCCCGCAGGCCGAACAGCACCCGCAGGCCCGGGACCCGCCTGACGATCTCGTAGGTCGCGAAACAGGCGCCGAAGGTTCCCGCGACCAGGATCAGGGCCTCCAGCCCCTGCGGCAGCCCCAGCCTGGCCAGGTGGTGCGCCAGGACGACCGTCACGGTCTGGTGGACGATGTAGAACGGGAAGACGCCCAGGGTCAGGTAGCGCAGCACCGGCCCGCCGCGGTTCAGATGCCTCGCGCCAAAGCCGAGGATGGCGGCGATCGCGCACCATTGGTCGACCGCATAGACCCCGCGCATGGCCAGCCGCAGCCCCTGCGCCGGATCGCCTTGCCGGTAGATCCAGGCGTAGGTCGCGAAGGCCGCGTAGGCGCTCAGGGCCAGGATCAGGGCTGGCCAGCGCATGGCGATCAGCCGCTCGCGCAGCGCCGAGGACCTTGCCAGGCCAAAGCCCAGCATGAACGCGACGAACGAGATGGCGTGGTTGTACCAGTCGTCGATCAGGGCGTGGGTGACGTCGAAGATGGGCACGAGCACCACGCGGGCCAGCGCCAGGAAGACGATCGGCACGACGAGCAGCCAGGGGCCGGCCAGCACACGCTCGCAGACGGCCTGCACTTTCTCACCCAGCCTGGGAACGATCGCCAGCATCAGGGCCAGCACCAGCGTGTAGACCAGGAGGTAGGCGACGAACCACATGTGGTTCCAGGTCGGGGTGATCAGGCAGTCGCCATCCTCGCCGCACCAGCCGCCCGAGGCCGTCAGGTACTTGGCCCAGAATGTCGGCCACGGATCGACGCCGAACGGCGCCTGCGGGTGCGCGGCCACGTACTCGGCGACCTGATAGTAGGATTGCGGCGGCACGATCACGACCATGGCCAACAGCAGCGGCGGCAGGAGCCGCGCGACGCGCCCCCTAGCCAGCTTTCCGACGCCGACCTTGTCGGCCATGAAGCGCGTGGCCGCGCCCGACACGAGAAACAGCAGGGTCAGCCGCCAGGGACTGGTCAGCATCATCACCGGCTCCAGCGCCGGCACGGGATGGGGCGACTTCACGTGCCACTCCCAAGGCACGTAGAACATGCCCACGTGATACAGAATCAGCAGGAAGAACGCGCCCACCCTGATCCAGTCGAGGTCGTGGCGACGGGCGAGGTCCTGTGGAGACGAAAGGGACATTGGGGTTGGTTCCGAACGATGGCGTCGCCGGGGAGAAATCCGCCCCGGCCGCCGCACGCCAAGCGTCAGGGGACGAACAGCGCCCTGCCGGTGACGCCGCCGCGCCCTCGGGGACGAACGGCGCGCGCTGGGGGATGAGCGGCGCCGAGCGCCGCCTGCTGCTGCGCGGCTGGCTGTGCGGCCTGGCCATTGTCGCGGCCATCACCGTCATCAACATCCTGACCATCATCCACGACGCGCCGCGCCTTGGCCCCTGGCGGCCGGCGATCTGGGAGGTGTCGAGCGGCCTGGTTACGGTCCTGATCATGCTGCTGCCGGCCGCCGTCGCGCTATGGACGCATCGGACGAGGCCGACCCTGGCCCGCGCCCTGCCCGTCCACGCCGTCGCCCTGCTGGCCTATTCGATCCTGCACGTGAGCGGCTTCGTCGTGCTGCGGAAGATCGCCCATCGCCTGATCCTGGGCGAAGGCTACGACTTCGGGCCGATCGGGCCGGAGTTCGTCTACGAGCTGCGCAAGGACGTCATCGCCTATGTGCTGGCGTTCGTGGTGTTCTGGCTGCTGGCGCGGATGGCGCGCGACGTCGCCGCCGAGGCGCCGGCCCAGGTGACGGCTCCCGCCCCTTCGCCCGCGATGTTCGACGTCCGCGACGGCGCGCGGCTGGTGCGCACGCCGATCGTGGACATCCTCGCCGTACGATCGGCGGGCAACTACGCCGAGTTCCTGCTGGCCGACGGCCGACGACCGCTCACCCGCTCTTCATTGACGGCGCTGGAAGGCGAGCTCGCCGCGCATGGCTTCGTACGCACCCATCGCTCGTGGCTGGTCAACGCGGCGCGCGTGACGGGGCTACGGCCGGAAGGCTCGGGCGACTACGCCGTGGAGCTCGGCCCGATCGAGGCGCCGTTGTCGCGCCGGTACCCCGAGGCGCTGGCAGCGCTGCGGGGTTAGGCCTTCACCGCCCAGAGCAGCTTTTCGACCTGGCCCTCGCCGCCGGAGATCGGGCTGTCGGCGCTGTCGCGAACCGTCCAGCCTGACGCCTCGATGAAGGCCGAAACGCGCTCGACACAGGCGGAGATGACCTCTGGATCCTTCACGAGGCCGCCCTTCCCGACGTTCTCGCGGCCGGCCTCGAACTGCGGCTTGACCAGGGCGACGAGATCCGCGCCGGGACGCGCCAGTCCCAGCGCCGCCGGCAGGGCCTTTTCCAGCGAGATGAAGCTGACGTCGGTGACCACCAGATCGACGCCGTCCGGCGCGTGCTCGGCGGTCAGGGCGCGGGCGTCGAGCGGCGACAGGTCGTCCACGCGCGGATCGTTCTTCAGGCTCGAATGCAGCTGGTCGCGGCCGACGTCGACGGCCAGGACACGCGCCGCGCCCTTCGACAGCAGCACCTCGGTGAAGCCGCCGGTCGAGGCGCCGACATCGACGGCGATGCGCCTCTCAACCGCCACCGGCCACAGCTCCAGCGCCCGCACCAGCTTCAGGGCGCCGCGCCCGACCCAGGGATGGGCGGCCTGGGCGACGATGTCGGAGGCCTCGTCGATCGCCTCGGAAGCCTTGGCGACCACCTTGCCGTCGGCGGTGACGCAGCCAGCCTCGATGGCGGCGCGCGCCTTGGCGCGGCTGTCGAAGAGGCCCTTCTCGACCAGCAGGATGTCGGCGCGTTTGCGGCTCATCGGAGCCTGATAGCAGACTCGCCGGCTTGCTTCCTCAATCAGGCCGCCTCGGCGTCGTTGGCGGCCAGGCCAAGACGAGCGGCGGCGGCGTCCATGGACGCGCCGCGCGGCACGACCACCCACTCGCGGGGCCTGGAGGCATTAACCGCCACCACGGCGTCCTTGGGGCAGATGTCGAAGCAGTCGACCTCGATCACCGCCAGCGGGGCCTTGCGGTCCTTGCCCTTGCCGCCGCCGGAAGCCTTGCGCAGGGCCTTGGCGAAGCTCTGCTCGCCGCCCTTGCCAAAGCCGCCGTCCAGCTTGCGCGAACACTTGCGGCAGACCAGAACGACATTGTTCCAGTCGGCGCGCACGCGCTTGATCGGCCGATCCTTGCTCACCTGGAGCCTTTCTGTTTCAGGCGCCCTGCCCGCGCCTTCGACATGGGAAGTCGCCGCCCGAAGTGCTAGAGAGCCGCGCTTTCAACGCTTCGGAGGCCGCCATGGTCCGCAATCTCAAGGGCAAGATCGTTTCGCCCGTCGCCGACCCGACCGCCGCCGACGACCTGGCCTGGTTCGCCGCCAAGGCCGACCGCGCCTTCCGCCTGCGTGATCCGGCGCCGCTGGAGTTCGGCCCTCTGGGCGATCCAGGCGACGGCTTCAGCTGGCGCGTGCTGGTGGCCCGCCTGCCCGACGGCGGCCGCCTGCGCCTGCCGATCTCGCTGGCCTGGGACCTGCACAACGACCACGCCAAGGACCAGCACCTGTCGATGCTGTTCGAACAGGTCGCCCCGTCCGAAGCCAAGGCGGCGCTGAAGAAGAAGGCGAACTAGCCCTTGCGCATCCACGCCGCGACGGCCCAGGAATGGGCGTCGTGGCGCAGGGCGACGACGGCGTCGCGCGGATCGAGCCAGACCAGTTTATGGTCATCCTCGACCTTCAGCTCCGGGCGCTCGCCGGCCAGGGTCACGGCGTAGATACCGCCGTAGTTGCGCATGGCCTGTCCGTCGGACTTCAGGAACGGCTGGGACACGTCGACGACGTGGGCGCCGACCTCGACGACCAGCCCGGTCTCCTCGCCGAACTCGCGGATCAAGGCCTCGCCTTCGGTCTCATCGCCGTCCACCGCGCCGCCCGGCAGGTCGAAATAGGGCGCCTTGCCGGGCTTGGTGACTTCCACCAGCGCGATTTGCCCCCGCTCGTCCTCGGCGATGCCGAAGGCGGCGTGACGGTCCCTGTAGTCCAGGGACGCGTCCGGCGCATAGAAGGCGATCAAGCGGTCAGTCCTTGCCGAACAGGTCGTTCCACGGATCGGCCTTGCCGCTCTCGACGTCGGCGACGCTGATCTCCGGGCGATAGCCGATCTTGCCATCGGCGCTGGCCTTCCAGGCCATGGTGACCATGTCGCGCAGCTCGGCCGCGCCGGCGGCCAGGCGCTCGTCGACGAAGGCCTTGGCGCGCGGGTCGGCAGCGACCATGCCGCCCGACTTTTCCAGTTGGTACAGCGGCTCGGTCAGCTTCCAGGTGGTGGTCAGGTAGCCGACCATGCGAGTCTCGTAGCTGCAGGCGCAGTCGCGCAGCGCCGGCATCTTGGCCTTGACCTCGTCGTCCTTGGCCACGGCCTTGACCAGCGGTCCCTCGAATGCGCCATGCGTGCCGCGGCTCTGCGTGTAGCCGTTGGGGTTCGGATAGTCGCCCCAGCCGTTGTAGTGCACGCTCATATGCAGCGGCTGGCTGCCGTCGCCGATGTAGTGGGCCCAGACGCCCAGGTCGCGCAGCAGGAGCTCCTCGCGACGCTTCAGGTCGGCGGCGTACCAGGCTTTCTTCTGGGCGTCGGTGGTCTGCTTCTCGGCGGCCACCAGGATGCGCCAGTAGGTGAAGTCCTTCACCAGCTGCTGGTAGCCGTCGATCATGGCGTACGGCAGATAGCCGGCCTTCCACTCGTCCTGGCCCACGGCGCGCAGAGCCGTCGCATAGTCGGCGCGGGTGGCCGGCAGGGTCTCGACCGTGAACTTCGGACCGCCGAACATGCGGCCCTCGTCGTCGAGATCCAGGAAGTGGGCGGCGTCGCGATCGTGATCGTGGACCTTGCCCGAGCCCTTCCAGCGGTCGGGCTCGCGGGCGTATTCGCCGATGGCGGCCACGCCGTAGGGGCTGCGCACGAAGGCCGGCACGTCGTCCGGCAGGGCCTGGGCGCCGAGCACGCCGATCATCCGGTGGCCGGAAGCGCCCCAGGCCAGGGCCGACTGGGCCGGCGCCGCCACGACGGCGGCCAGGACGAGAACCTTCAAGGTAGAAGACGGCGACTTCATGCGCGCTCCGAAGATTTAGTCGATGCCGAGGGCCGTCTCGACGCGGCCGACCCAGGCCTTCACGGCCGGATAGCGCGCCAGATCGAAACCGCCCTCGTGGGCGACACGGGTGTAGGCCACCAGCGCGATGTCCGCCAGGGTCAGGCGGTCGCCAACCAGGAAGCCGCTCTCGGAGAGCCCGTTTTCCAGGCGCGCAAGGGCCGCGTGGCCGCGCTCGACCAGCTTGCCGTCCAGGCTTTCCACCGGTTTGCCCATGTAGGCGACCTGGAATCGGGCGACGGCCACATAGGGCTCGTGGCTGTATTGCTCCCAGAACAGCCACTCGTACATCTTGGCCTTGAGGTAGGGATCGGCCGGGATCAGCACCGAACCCTCGGCCAGATGCAGCATGATGGCGTTCGACTGCGCCAGCGCCCGGCCGTCCTCCAGGATCACCGCCGGCACCTGTCCCGCCGGGTTCATGGCGAGGAAATCGGCGGTGCGGGACTCGCCCTTGAGGATGTCGACCTCGATCCATTCGAAGGGCAGGCGCAGGCGCTGGGCCGTCCATTTCACCTTCAGGCAGTTGCCCGACTTGCCGTCGCCGAAGATCCGGAGCGTCATTCCGTCGCCCTCCCCCACTTTTCAAATGGCGCGCTAAACGATTGAATTTTCACCCGAGTTCCGAGCTTCACCGGAAGCTTTCGTCCGATTCCGCCCTAATCGGGCGACTTTAAGCGGGTTGTCACGGAGCCGTGATCGGCTTAAGGAGACCGCCGAACCGACAGATACGCCGATAAGAGGACCCCCTCGATGCGACGCACGCTCGCCGGAATTTTGGCCTTCATGGCCATGTTCGCCGCACTCCCCGCCGCCGCGGGTCCCGATTCAGAACGCGCCTCCGATCCGTTGGGCGAGCTGATCGCCGGGGCCCTGACCGGCTCGATTCCCGGCTCCATCGAATACAAGATGAAGGCCACCCTCTACCACGCCGGCGCCAAGGGCATCCGCGCCCTCGACAGCCTGGGCTGCAAGGTGGTGGCGATGCGCACCCTGGCCGTGGACACCAAGGTGATCCCCCGTCGCACCGTCGTCTTCATCAAGGAGACGGTCGGCCTGCCGATGCCCAACGGCGAGACCCATGACGGCTACTGGTACGCCTCCGACATCGGCGGCGCGATCAAGGGCAACAAGATCGACATGTTCAGCGGCCAGGGCGCCAGCTCGATGAAGCCGCTGGCGGGCCTGAACCTTACGCACCTCTCGGTGACCAAGGTCGGCGAGTTCAAGGGCTGCCCGCCGGAATAGCCGGCCGCCGCACCCTCCAGCCACGGATCGAGTATTGGACACGGCCGCGAAAGCGGCCGTTTCGCTGTCTGCGTGCAATGTCGGGAAGTTAACCAAACGCGAGATGTTCGCGCTGGCCTCCCCGACCGTTCTGCACCACTCTGAATTGGTGTCGCGACTCCCTTGAAGCTTAGCTTGCAGGCGAGGAATGGTGTCCAGGCGATCTGAAAGTAACCTTGCGTCGTCGCCTTCGGTGCTCATCGCCGACGATGACGCCCTGCTTCGCGAAATCCTCGAGCACAAGCTCAGCATGGCCGGCTACGAGGTCACGGTGTTCGAGGACGGACGCGCCGTGCTCGAGGCCGCCCGCGCCGAGCGGCCGCACGTCGTCGTGCTGGACGGCATGATGCCGATCATCGACGGGTTCGAGGTCCTGCGGCGGATGAAGGGCGACGACGCCCTGCGCGACATCCCCGTGGTCATGCTGACCGCCCTGAAGGGTCGCAACGACATCGTCACCGCCCTGAACCTGGGCGCGGCCGACTACCTGCCCAAGCCCTTCGACCCCGACGAACTGCTGGCCCGCCTGTTTCGCATCGCCCCGGTGGCCGCATGATCGAGGCCGTCGCGGTCCAGGCGCCGGAGGCGGCCGATCCAGCCTATGTCGCGGCCGTCCAGGCCCGCCAGGCCGGCCGTACCGCCGAGGCGATCGCCGCCTTCGACCTGCTCGCCAAGCAGCGCCCCAAGGATCCGGACGTCTGGCTGAACCTGGGCCTCTCGCGCATGGCCGCCCAGCGCTATGCAGAAGCCGACCGCGCCTTCGAGACGACCCTGGAGCTGGCGCCGGACTACCGCGACGCCCGGATCGCCTACGCCCGCTCGGCCCTGTTCGCCGGCCGCCCCGAACTGGCGCGCCGCCGCCTGGCGCCGCTGCTGGCGGCCGCCCCGGACGACGCGGAGGCCAAGGGCCTGTCCCAGCAGATCGCCGCCACCCTGGCCATGCCGGGCGAACCGACCTGGCGGCTGGACGTGGCCTATGCCCGCAGCGAACTGACCAAGGACCTGGGCCACTGGAGCTCGGCGACGCTCGCCCTGTCGAAACGGATCGATCCGGACACCACTCTGGGCGGCTCGATCGAGCACACGGAACGCTTCGGTATCTCGGACACCTATGTCGAGGCGCTGGCCGCCCGCAGGTTCAGCCCCAGACTGGACGGCTTCGTCGCCGTGGGCGGCGCGCCGAACGCCGACTATCGCCCCGAGCTGTCGATCCGCGCCGGCGGTTCGGTCGGCCTGCTCAACGAGGGCGAACGGCGGGTCCGCCTGGGCCTGGACGCGGTCTGGTCGCGCTACGCCGTGGGCGAGGTCAAGAGCCTGCAACCCTACCTGACCCTGGCGGCCGGCCCGGTGTCGCTGACGGCGCGCTCCATCAACACCGAGGACGAACGCGGCAAGCATCAGTCCGGCTACACCCTGGGCGGCGAATGGGCGGCGACGCAGCGCCTGCGACTGCGCCTGGGCTACGCCGACGCCCCCGAAAGCGCCGACGGCGCCACCGTGCCCGTCGAGGCCGTCTCGGGCGGTATTGCCTACGACCTGACGCCGCGCTGGACGGTGCAGGTGGTCGGGGCGCACGAGAAGCGCACGGCCTATGACCGCGACGAGATCGGCGTCGCCGTCACCCGACGGTTCTAGATGTCGTCGCTGACGCTGATCTGGGTGGTCGCCCTCGTCCTGATCGGCGCGGCGCTGGCCTGGATGACCGCTCTGATCGTCGCGCGCTTCATCAAGGAAAGCCGCTCGACCACGCGCTCGGCCGAACGCAGGCTGATCATCCAGGCGCTCTCGGGCCTGCTCCGCGGCCAGACGGACGCCGTCGGCGCGCTTTCTCCCTTCGTGCGACGGCCGCAGGTGCTGGCCGAGGCGATCCTGGACTTCCAGGGCCTCATCCGCGGCGCCGACCAGGAACGGGCCATGGTGGCCCTCAGAAACCTTGGCCTGATCGAAGCCCTGGAGGGGCGGATCCTGGACGGCTCGCGCGACGAGCGCCTGACCAGCGTGGAGGCCCTGGCCGCCCTGGGCGGCGAGGAGGTCAAGGCCGCCCTGCGACGGGCCATCCGCTCCAAGGACCCGAACGTGCGGATGGCCGCCATCAAGGGGCTGGCCGACGCCGGCGCGCCGCCGACGCCCTCGCGCCTGCTCGACTATGTGGGGACCGGCGAACTGGCCCCGTCGAGGATCTATGCCGAGGTGATGCGCCAGGCCGTGGCCAGCGCGCCCTTGGAAGGCCTTCAGGCCCTCGGCCGGCAGGACCTGACGCCGCTGATGCGGGCCATGCTGCTGGACGCCCTCGGGCGCTCGGGCGCCTACGAGGCCGTGCCCGCGCTCGCCGCGGCGGCGACCGACCCGGATCCGGATGTCCGCACGGCGGCCATTCGGGGCCTTGGCCGCCTGCAACATCCGGCCGCCGCGGAAACCTTGGCGAGCGCCCTCGCCGACCAGGCCTGGACTGTCCGCTCCGCGGCCGCCGAGGCCGTCGGCGCCGCGGGCCTTGTCCGGCTGGCGCCGACAGTCGTCCCCTTGCTGGACGACCCCGAATGGTGGGTGCGCTTCCGGGCCGGCGACGCACTGGGACGGCTGGGCAAGGCCGGTCGCGGACTGCTGGAAGCCGCCGCGGCCGACGACGCCCGCCCGGTCGCCCAACGGGCCGCCGAGCGCGCCCTGGCCGAAGGCGGCTGAGCCATGCCCGAACTGGAAACCCTCGCCCTCGCCGTCGTCCGCTTCGCCGAGACCATCGCCTGGGCGGTGATCGCCACCGGCCTCGCGCAGAACGCGCTCTACCTCTACCAGCTGCTGCTGGCCGCCCGCGCCCTTTCGCAGGCGCCGCCGGTCAACCAGGCCGCCCTGCTCTGGCGTCGCTATGCGGAGGCCGCCCCGCCGATCACCCTGATGGCGCCGGCCTACAACGAGGCCCTGACCATCGTGGAGAGCGTCAGGTCGCTGCTGGCCCTGCAATATCCGCACTTCGAGGTCGTGGTGGTCAACGACGGCTCCAAGGACGAAACGTTGCAGGTGCTGATCGACGCCTTCGAGCTGCACCCGGTCGAGCGGCACTACGATCTCGCCGCGCCCTGCCAGCGAATCCGCGGCCTCTACGCCGCCGCCAACCAGCCGCGCCTGCTGGTCGTCGACAAGGACAACGGCGGCAAGGCCGACGCCCTGAACGCGGCCATCAACCTGTCGCGCTCGCCCATCGTCTGCTCGATGGACGCCGACAGCCTGCTTGAGGTCGACGCCCTGCTTCGCGCCGTCGCGCCCTTCGTCGAGGATCCCGAGCGCACGGTGGCCGTAGGCGGCACGATCCGCATCGCCAACGGCTGCAAGATCTCGTTCGGCCGGGTGGTCGAGGTGGGCGTGCCCAGGAACATGCTGGCCCGGCTGCAGACCATCGAGTACCTGCGCGCCTTCCTGATGGCCCGGCTGGCCTGGAGCCGCATCTCGACCCTGACCATCATCTCCGGCGCCTTCGGCCTCTTCCGGCGCCAGGCCGTGCTGGACGTCGGGGGCTACAGCCATGGCACCGTGGGCGAAGACATGGAGCTGGTGGTCAAGCTGCACAAACACTACCGCCGCCTGCGCAAGCCTTATCGCGTGGCCTTCACGCCCGAACCGGTATGCTGGACCGAGGCGCCGGAGACCATGGCCGTGCTGTCACGCCAGCGGGCGCGCTGGCATCGCGGGGCGCTGGAGACCTTCTTCCGCCATCGCGACATGATCCTGAACCCGCGCTACGGGCGGATCGGCGTGGTGGGCTTCGGGCACATCCTGGTGGTCGACGTGCTGGGGCCGATCATCGAGATCTTCGGCTACGTGTTGATCCCGGCCTTCTGGCTGCTGGGCGTGCTCGACATCGAGTACCTGTGGGCCCTGCTGGCCGTGACATTCGGCTTCGGCATCGTCATCAGCGTCGGCGCGCTGGCCCTGGAAGAGACGGAGCTGCGCCGATTTCCCAACGCCCGCAGCCTGGCCGTGCTGATGGGCGCGGCGATCCTGGAGAACTTCGGCTATCGCCAGATCAACAACTTCTGGCGGCTGCGCGGAACATGGCAGTTCCTGACCGGCGCGCAAGGTTGGGGCAAGATGACCCGCAAGGGGTTCTCGTCCCAGCCCTGATCCTAGATATCTCCGCCGACGTTCGGCGCGACGCCCGGGGCGCGGGCGACGTGGATGCCGCACTCGGTCTTGTCCTGGCCCTGCCAGCGGCCGGCGCGCACGTCGGCGTTGGGATCGTCGACCGGCTTGGTGCACGGCCAGCATCCCAGCGACGGGAAGCCCTGGGCCACCAGCGGGTGGGACGGCAGGCTGTGCTCGGCCGCGTAGGCGTCGAGCTCGGCCTTGCTCCAGTTGGCCAGCGGGTTGAACTTGATCTGGCCTTCGGTCTCCTCGACCACGGCCAGGCGCAGGCGATCGCCGCCATGGAAGCGCTTGCGACCGGTGCACCAGGCCGAGAAGCCTTCCAGCGCACGGTCCAGCGGCAGCACCTTGCGGATGTGGCAGCAGGCGTCGGTGTCGGTGCGCCACAGGTCCGAACGAGGATCGGTCACCGCCAGGTCGGCGAAGGCCGGCCGCAGGTCGCGCACGTCGGTCAGGCCCAGGGTCGCGGCCAGGCTCTTGCGGTAGTCCAGCGTCTGACCAAACAGCATGCCGGTGTCGAGGAACAGCACCGGGATGTTGGGCGAGACCTGCGAGGCCAGGTGCAGCAGCACCGCCGACTCCGCGCCGAACGAGCTGACCAGGGCCAGCTTGTCGCCGAAGGTCTCGTAGGCCTTGCGCAGTATGGTCAGCGGATGGGCGTCGCGCAGTTCGGCGTCCAGCCGCGCCGCCAGGGTCGGCGCGGCGTCGGTCTGGTCGTAGGCCATCAGAGCGCGCCTTCCTTGGCTTGAGCCTGGGCCCGCTCGTCGGCGGCGATCGGACGAGCGTCGACCGCCCGTTGATAGACGTGACGGAAGCGGTTGGCGGCCTTGGTCCAGGCCTCGGGCGTGGCGCCGTCATTGGGCTCGAAGGCGTCGAAACCGCAGCGGACCATGAAACCGGCCTGCTCCTGCAGCACGTCGCCCACGGCGCGGACCTCGCCCTCGTACTTGAAGCGCTCGCGCAGCAGGCGGGCCGAGGTGTAGGCGCGGCCGTCCCGGTACTTCGGGAAGGCCAGGGCCACCACCGAGATGCGCGGCAGGTCGTAGGCCAGGGCCTCGACCTCCTCGGCCGGCTCGATGCGCACGCCGACGCGGCGGCTGTTGGACGACAGCAGCGCGTCGCCCTCGGCCTGGAAGCGGTTCAGCGACAGGATGACGTCGCCGGCGTCCGGGATGGCGTCCTCGTCGACGACGTTGACGAAGGTGTTTTCAGCCCATTGGGCCGCTTGTTCGCCAGTTGGGCCTGCGAGCTTAATCAGCTTGGGCATAGACCGCTTCCTTGAAGGGCTCGAGGCCGACGCGGCGATAGGTGTCGAGGAAGCGTTCCTCGCCCTGGCGCGCGGCCAGATAGGTGTCGACTAGGGTGTCGATGGCGGGGGCGACCCTGTCGGCCGCCAGGGCCGGACCGAGGATCTTGCCGATCGAGGCGTCTTCCGCGCCCGAGCCGCCGAGCGAGAGCTGGTAGAATTCCTCGCCCTTCTTATCGACGCCCAGAATGCCGATGTGGGCCACATGGTGGTGGCCGCAGGCGTTGATGCAGCCGCTGATCTTGATCTTCAGCTCGCCGATCGTCTCGGCCCGGTCGGGGTCGGCGAAGGTCTTGGCGATGTCCTGGGCGATCGGGATAGCGCGCGCATTTGCAAGAGCGCAGTAGTCGAGGCCCGGGCAGGCGATGATGTCGCTGATCAGGTCGATATTGGCCGTGGCCAGGCCAGCGGCCTCCAGCGCCGCGTGCACGGCCGGCAGGTCGTCGAGCTTGACGTGCGGCAGGACAAGGTTCTGGGCGTGGGTCACGCGCAGGTCGTCCAGGCTGTAGCGTTCTGCCAGGTCCGCCACGACGTCCAGCTGGTCGGCGGTGGCGTCGCCCGGCGTCTGGCCGACGGCCTTCAGCGAGACCTCGACGATGGCGTAGCCCGGCTTCTTGTGGGCTTTGACATTGTTTCGCGCGAAGCGGGCCAGCGAGGGGCTGGCGGCCTTGGCGGCCTCGAAGGCTTCAGAGCGGGCCGGCAGGGTCTCGAACGGGGTCTGGGCGAAGGCGCCGCGGATGCGGGCCAGCTCCTGGTCGCCCAGGTCGGCGCGCGACTGGTCGATCTTGGCCCATTCTTCCTCGACCTGGCGGCCGAATTCCTCGGCGCCCAGCGCGGCGACCAGGATCTTGATCCGGGCCTTGTAGATGTTGTCGCGGCGGCCGTGGCGGTTGTAGACGCGCAGGACGGCTTCCAGGTAGCTCAGCAGGCTGGAGGCCGGCAGGTGGTGCTTGATGGTCGGGCCGACATAGGGCGTGCGCCCCTGCCCGCCGCCGACGATGACCTCGAAGCCCAGCGAGCCGTCGCGAGCCCGGCGCAGGATCAGGCCGATGTCATGCACCTTCACCGCGGCGCGGTCGGTCAGGGCGCCGGTGATGGCGATCTTGAACTTGCGCGGCAGGTACGAGAATTCCGGGTGCAGGGTCGACCACTGGCGGATCACCTCCGACCACACGCGCGGATCGTCGATCTCCTCGGCGGTCGCGCCGGCATAGGGGTCGGCCGTGGTGTTGCGGATGCAGTTGCCGCTGGTCTGGATGGCGTGCAGGTCGACCTCGGCCAGGGCGTCCAGGATGTCCGGCGCGTCCTTCAGCTTGATCCAGTTGAACTGGATGTTCTGACGCGTGGTCATGTGCCCGTAGCCCTTGTCGTAGGTGCGGGCGATCCAGGCCAGGCGGCGAGCCTGGCGGGAATTGAGCGAGCCGTAGGGGATGGCGACCCGCAGCATGTAGGCGTGAAGCTGCAGGTAGAGACCGTTCATCAGCCGCAGCGGCTTGAACTGGTCCTCGGTCAGGTCTCCGGCCAGGCGGCGCGTGACCTGGTGGCGGAACTCATTGGAGCGGTCCGTCAGGAATTCGCGGTCGATGACGTCGTACTGATACATAGGGTCGGCCTACTTGCGGCGGATCAGGTCGACGCGGCCCGTGGAGCGGGCGGCGCCGGAAGCGTGACGGATGGCCTCGACGACGGCGCCGCCCTCGGCCTGCTTGCCGTGGAGAAGCTCGTTGGTCGGACCCAGGGCGCGGATGCGCTCGCGGTAGCTGACCGGGGCAAGACCCAGGCCTTCGACGGTGATCAGGTCGATCGGATAGGGATCGACGATTACGGTAGGGGCGGCCTTGCCGGCGGCGACGGCGGCCTCGACCTCTTCGCCTTGCGCGTCGTCGAACAGCTGGGCGTCGCCGAAGCCGTCCACCCACGCGCCTTCCTTCCAGAAGACGACCTCCCCGTCGATCAGGCGATTGGCGGTCACGGCTTTCATTGGCCCGAACTCACGTTTTGAACTTCAACGGCGGCGAGCGTTGCGGTCTCGCCGGGAACTTTGACATCGGCCATGGCCATGGCCTCGCCGACCATCAGCAGCGCCGGGCCCTTCAGGCCGTCGGCGGCGGCCGCAAGGCCGGCCAGGGTGGTCAGGATGCGGCGCTCGTCGGCGCGGCTGGCGTTATCGACGACCAGGGCGGGCGTCGAACCTGCGCGGCCGGCGGCGGTCAGGCGCTGGGCGATGAAGCCGGCGGTCGAGACGCCCATATAGACGACGACGGTCTGGTTGGGGCGAGCGAGCGCCGTCCAGTCCAGATCCGGTTCGCCGTGAGCGGCGTGGCCGGTGACGAAGGTGACGGCCTGGGCGCTGCCGCGATGGGTCAGGGGCGCGCCAGCGCGGGCGCTGGCGGCCAGGGCGGCGGTGACGCCGGGCACCACGGTGCAATCGATCCCAGCCTCGCGGCAGGCCGAAAGCTCCTCGCCGCCCCGGCCGAACAGGAAGGGATCGCCGCCCTTCAGGCGCACGACCTCCAGCCCCTCGCGGGCCAGGGCCACCAGCAGCTGGTTGATGTCGTCCTGCGGCAGGGTGTGTCGCGACTTGCGCTTGGCCACGTCGATGCGACGAGCCTGGGGCGCCAGATCGAGAATTTCGGCCGAGACCAGGCCGTCGTGCACCAGCACGTCAGCGGCCTGCAGGGCCTTCAGCGCCTTGATCGTCAGCAGGTCGGGGTCGCCGGGACCAGCGCCCACCAGCGTCACGCGCCCGACCGCGGGCCGCGCGCCCTCGCCGCCGCGCAGCGCGACCAGACGGGGTTCAGCCTTGCGATCCCCAATCCTGCGGTCAGAGGGCGACGCCATGCGCGATCCCAGGTCCTCTAAAAGCGTCCGACGGACGTGCGAAAGCGGCGCGAGCCGCCATGGCCCCGCCGCTGGATCCAAAAGAAATGCGGGACGAACCCTAGGGTCCGCCCCGCCTCTCGCTCACCGATGAAAAGGGCCAATCCATCAGCGAACGCTTGCAAACTGGTCGCGGGCAGGCCAATTCGCAAACAAGGACTTCTGCCGGGGCGTTCAGTAAAACTCATGGAACGACAGACCGAACGGCGCCGCCTTCCGCCTCTCAACGCCCTTCGGGCTTTCGAGGCCGCGGCCCGCCACCTGAACTTCAGCCGCGCCGCCGACGAACTGTCGGTGACGCCCGGCGCGGTGAGCCAGCAGATCCAGAACCTGGAGGACTATGTCGGCGCGGCCCTGTTCAAGCGCACGCCCAAGGGCCTGCTGCTGACCGACGCGGCCCAGACCGCCCTGCCGGCCCTGCGCGAGGCCTTCGATCGCCTGGCCGAGGCCGCCAGCCTGCTGACCGCCGCCGTCGACGGCCGCCGCCTGACGCTGACGGCCGCGCCGTCGTTCGCGGCCAAATGGCTGGTGCCCAGGCTTGGCAAGTTCGAGCAGGCCCAGCCCCAGGTCGACGTCTGGCTGTCGGCCGGCATGGAGGTCGTCGACTTCGCCGCCGGCGAGGTGGATCTCGCCATCCGCTACGGCTCTGGCCGGTATCCGGGACTGGAAGTCACGCGCCTGATGAACGAGACCGTCGTGCCGGTCGCCAGTCCCGAACTTCTTGCTGATAACCCGCTGGAATCGCCCGAGGATCTGGCGCGCCACATCCTGCTGCACGACGGCTCGCCGGACGCCGATGATTCGTGCCCGGACTGGGCCATGTGGCTGGCCGCGCGCGGCATCAAGGGCGTCGACGGCGCCCGCGGCCCGCGCTTCAACCAGTCGAGCCTGGTGATCGAGGCCGCCGTCAACGGCCGGGGCATCGCCCTGGCAAAGCGCACCCTGGCCCAGGCCGACCTCGACGCCGGACGCCTGATCATCCCGTTCGACATCGCGACCTCGGTAGACTTCGCCTATTACGTCGTTCACCCCAAGGCCAAGGGCCGCCTGCCGCAGGTCAAGGCCTTCGTGAGCTGGCTGAAGGACGAGGCCGTCGCCCACGAAGCCGCGCTGCTCACCATCGACAATGGCGCTGGAATCTAGAGGCGGCATCTAGGCTGGAACGGCGCAGCCAAACCGGCTTAAAGGGGCGCATGATCAAGACGACTCTTACCGTCGACGAGCGCCTCGCCCCCGCCGACTGCCAGACAATGCTCGACGTCCGCCAGGGCGTCGACGCCCTGGACCGGGCCCTGGTGGCCCTGCTGACCGAGCGCCAGGGCTACATGGACGCCGCAGCCCGCATCAAGGCCGACCGCTCCAAGGTGTTCGACCGCGCCCGCATCGAGGACGTGGTCGACAAGGTCAAGGCCGCCGCCCGCGAGGCCGGCCTGTCGGAAGCCATCGCCGAACCGGTGTGGCGCACCCTGATCGACCGCTGCATCGCCTACGAGTACGACAGCTGGGACCGGACCAAAGGCGACGCGTGACCAAGCAAGAGATCGACAAGCTCCTGGACGACATGGCCGCCGAGGCCGCCGCCAAGGGCGACGACGACCTGCGACCGGGGCTGCTCTATCTGAACGCTCGCCTCTACGGCACGGAGATCCGCACCGAGACCGTCTCGGCCGTTCGCGGCCAGCGCTATCGCGGGATCCGGGTGTTCGTCGGCCGCGAATACGAGACCCGGATCCTCACCCGGAAGGAAACCGTCGGGCTTGAGGTCGGGGCGTTCGAGGATCTGTCGGAATCGATCCCGAACCCGGTCTAGGCCCGGGCGGAGTCGCTCCGTCCTGCCGACCGGCGGGCGTCGCCTCGACGTCGGCGCGAAAGAGCCCGACGCTTCGCCAGGTGATGGACATCAATCCAACCCCGTCTTGCCAGGCGCCCAATAGGCCTTGGCCAAGAGGCGCCTTGGCGCGACGCCGCGCGCCTTGAGGTCATTGCGGACCCGCTGGATGGCGCCCGCCCTTCCCGTCAGCACGAAGGACGCGCCGACGCCGCTCAGCGACGCGAGCGCATCGGTCATCGTCTCCAGGTGCGCGTCGTCGGCGCGCCTGCGAAACAACGCCGCCCTCGATAGCCCGAGCCGGTCAGCGACCTGGGCGGCGGCGTCGAGATCGGTGACCTCGAAGGCGCAGGCGACGCTACGAGCGGGATCCTGCATCGCCAGCGCATAGGCCAGACCCATCGAGGTCTCGTCGCCGAACACAGCCAGGGGCCCGGCGCCTCCCTCGACGTCGAGCGAGGCCCGCGGACCAAAGATATCGCATTCGACGCCGGGCTCGAGCGATCGAAGCCAGTCGGCGCCCAGGCCGTCGCCGTGCGCGTATCCCAGAAAGCTGGTCCGCCCCGAGGCCTCCCACGCCATCGGCGTGTAGGTGCGCGCGACAAAGGCCGAGCCCATGGCGACCTGGATCTTCTGCCCGGGCGTCCACGCGGCGCCGGCCAGTTCCGGACCTTCCAGCGTGACCAGCGAGAAGCGCTCGGCCAGCGCCTCGCTGGAGACCACCCTGGCGCGCCGCATCAGCAACCGGACCAGAACCTGGCTCAACCGCCCCGGCGCCCTGCTCGTTTTCGTGCTGGCCAATGCGGTCACGACAATCCCTTTCCAGATGCGCGAAGCCGAAGCGATCTCGACTCCCTCCGACCGATCGATTAGCCAGAGCCGGCAATGGCGTCATTCCGAAGGATCGCCAGAATACTATTCGATCCCGCCAGCCGCCCGGAGCCTGCGCCATGCCGATCCTGAGCGAGCTGCTTTCGAAAGCCGACTGGATCGAGCCCGACGAGGTGCCCCGCCCGATCGTGGTGTTCGGAACGATGATGGACGAGGCCGGCGCCATCGAGCTCGACCTCCACCGACACCAGAAGGGTCAGATCATCCTGGTGCAGCGCGGAGCGCTGAGCTGCGAGGTCGAGGGCGGGCTCTGGATCGTGCCGCCGCGCAGCGCGATCTGGATCCCCGGCGGCGCGCTGCACGCGATCAAGGCCAGCGGCGCGCTGGAGGGCTACAACGCCTTCATCGATCCGGCGGTCGCCGCAGGGCTGCCCGCGACCTGCTGCGCGGTGTCGGTGACGCCGCTGCTGAAGGAGCTTCTGGCCCGGGCCGCGCACCTGCCCTACCTCTACGAGGAAGGCGGGGCCAATTCACGGCTGGTCTCGGTGCTGCTCGACGAGGTCGCCGCCGCCCAGGTGGAGGATCTGCACCTGCCGATGCCCGCCGACCCGCGCCTGCGCCGGATCGCCGACGAGATGATGGCCGCCCCCGCCGAGCGGCGGAGCCTCGCGGCCTGGGCCAGGCGCGCCGGCATGAGCGAGCGGACGCTGATGCGGCTGATCGACCGCGAGACCGGCATGAGCTTCGGGCGCTGGCGTCAGCAGCTCGGCGTGGTGCTGGCCGTCAAATGGCTGGCCGCCGGCGCGTCGATCCAGAAGGTCGCCGCCGACCTCGGCTACGAAAGCGCGCCCAGCTTCGTGACCATGTTCCGCAAGGCGCTGGGCGCCTCGCCCGGCCGCTACATGGCCGAGCGCCATCCGGGACGAGCCCTGGACTAACCCTTCAGCGACCTGAGCGCCTGCTCGTGGACGTAGGCGGCGATATCCAGCAGCGCCACGTCCAACGCCGTCTTCACCTCGTCGAGACTGGCCGCGCCATCCTCGGCGTGCTGGCAGACCTCGCCCAGTGCGACAGCCCCGATACCCCGGGCCGCGCCCTTGACCGTATGGACAGCGTCACGCCAGCCGGGATGCTCGGGGGTCAGCAGCGGGGTCCACAGCGCGGCCTGCTCGCGAAACAGCGCCAGCACCTCTTCGATCACCGCCTGGTCGCCCATCGCGAACCCTTCCAGGTAGGCGAAATCCACGGCTCCGCTGATATCTCGCCTGGCCATCGAAAAAGTCCTTGCGCTCTCAAATTCATTGCGTATGTTCCGCGCCTCGCCGCCGGGACGCTTCAGCGCTTCGGAATCGCGAATGGGTGTATAGCTCAGTTGGTAGAGCAGCTGACTCTTAATCAGCGGGTCCAAGGTTCGAATCCTTGTACACCCACCATTCTCCTCAATACTTGATCCGATAAGAACTTCCCCTCGCGGGGAGGCGCTTTCGCGTATCTGCGTTTCGTCCGGGTGCGACGAATATATCCACACCTTCTTGTCTAAATTGGATTGCGCTCCCCGCGTCTTGGGGTATGTATCGCGCCTCGCCGTCGGGGACGCGCAAGCGACTTCGAAACGCGAACGGGTGTATAGCTCAGTTGGTAGAGCAGCTGACTCTTAATCAGCGGGTCCAAGGTTCGAATCCTTGTACACCCACCATTCTCTCTTCAAGTTGTTGATCTGAAGCCGGATGGCCGCGAAAGCGGCCGGCGCCGTTGCTTCGTGCAGTCGCGCCAGATCTCAATCGACGATTGTCCGACTGTCGGGCGCCGTTATGGGCGGCCGCTTGCGATGGCGTTTCACGCCTAGCGTCGCTGATCCTTCGCAATGGATCCGCGCCATGACCGCCGCCAAACCGCCCTCGCCTCACCGCCTGCCCCTGCTCGTCCACGCCGGCTATGGCGCCGGCCAGATCGCCGGCCAGGTTTTCCGCGACGCCCCCTCGCTGCTGCTGCTGTTCTTCATGACCAATGCTCTGGGCGTGGAGCCGGCCCTGGCCGGGGCGGCGATCTTCTTTCCCAAGCTGTTCTGGGGCCTGATCTCGGACCTGACGGTCGGCCTGGTCTCCGACCGCTGGAAGGCGAAGGTCCCGCGCCGCCTGTGGCTGCTGGCGGGGGCGATCCTTGCGCCGCTGGCGCTGATCCTGCTGTTCCACGTGCCGGAGGGCTCGCCCACGGCCAGCGCCGCCTATGTCGCCGGGGCCTTCAGCCTCTACATGATCGTGTTCGGAGCGTTCTCGGTGCCCTATCTGGCGATCGGCACGGAACTTTCGGACGATCCCAAGGAGCGGACGGTGGTCATGGCCTGGCGGATGGGCTTCTCGGCCATCGGCCTGCTGGTCGGCAACGCCCTTGCGCCGGTGCTGGTGCAGACCTGGGGCGGCGGACGCCCGGCCTATTCGCAGATGTCGCTGGTGCTGGCGGGCGTCTGCGCGGTCAGCCTGCTGATCGCCTTCCTGGCCTCGCCGCGCCCCGTGGTGCAGGCCGCGACCCAACCGGCCCTGCGCCTGAAGGCGATTCTAAGCGCCCTGACCGACAAGGCCTTCCGTCCGCTGCTGGGCGCCTATCTGCTGCAACTGGTCGGCTCGGGCCTCGGCTACGCCGCGATGATCTACTTCCTCAGCTACAACATGGGCCGCAAGGACGCCCTGACCCAGATCGGCTTGATCGTGCTGGCGATGAGCGCCGTGGTGATCGCCGCCCAGCCGCTGTGGATCAAGCTGTCGGCCGCCTTCGGCCGCAAGCGGATCTATATCGCCGCCGCGCTGGGCCATGCCCTCGTCCAGGCCCTGTGGGGCGTGATGGCGGGCGCGCCGCTCGGCGCGATCTACGGCGTCGTGGTGCTGTTCGCCCTGTTCAACTCGGGCTGGAGCCTGATGGGCTACAGCCTGCTGTCGGACGTCATCGCCCAGGACGAGGCCGAGCATGGCGAAAGCCGGGCCGGCGTGTTCTCGGCGCTGTGGACCGGGGCCGACAAGATCGGCTTTGCTTTGGGCGGCACGCTTCTGACGGGTCTCTTGCTGTCGGCCTTCGGCTTCTCCAGCGCCCTGGCGGTGACCGGCGCGGCCCAGCCGGGCTCGGCCCTGGTCGGCGTGGCCGTGGCCTTCGCCTACGCCCCCGCGGCGTTCAACCTGGCGGCGGCGGCGCTGTACGCGAAGTTCGGGAGGGCTTGAGGGCTCGCGCAAGGCAAAGGGGCCGGCGCGTTGCGCCGGCCCCCAGGTCCCGGATAGCCGCTGCGCGGCTTCCGGGATGACGAAACGGGGTGACTACTCGCCCACCTTCACCAGCGTCTTGCCGGTGTTGGCGCCCTTCATCAGGCGCTCGAACTGGGCCGGGGCCGACTCGATCCCCTCGCCCAGGTCCTCGACCTGCACCAGGCGGCCTTCCTTCAGCCACGGCTCGGCGGTCTTCACCCACTCGTTCCAGCGCGGATAGAAGTCGTAGACCACCAGTCCCATGACGGCGGCGCGCTTGCCGACGATGGGGCCAAGGCCGAACTGCGGCGGCGGGCCGTCGGCGTGGTAGTGGGCCGACAGGCCGCAGATCACCACGCGGCCATAGGTCTTCAGCAGACCGAACACCGGATTGAGGATCGGCAGGCCGACATTCTCGAAGTGGACGGTCGGGCCGCCGTCGGTCAGGCCCTTCAGCTCGTCGACCCAGCCTTCGTTGCGATAGTCGACGGCGGCGTCGAAGCCATAGCGCTCGACCACCTGGGCCACCTTGTCTGCGCCGCCGGCGATGCCGACCGCCTTGGCGCCGAGGATCCTGGCGATCTGGCCCGCCGTGCCGCCGACGCTGCCCGCCGCCGCGTCGACCGTGAAGACGTCGCCGGCGCCGACCTTGGCCAGTTGGGTGACGCCCGCCCAGGCGGTCAGGCCCGGCATGCCCAGAACGCCGAGATGGTTGGAGACGCCCAGCGACGGATCGACCTTGCGGGCGAACCTGGCGTCCATCAGACCCACCTGCGCCCAGCCGGCCTCGCCGATCACGTGGTCGCCTGGCGCGAAGTCCGGATGGCCCGAGGCGATGACCTCGGCGACGGCCGAGCCCGGCAGGGTCTCGCCCGGGGCCGGGCGCGGCTCGCCCATGTGCCGGCCGCGCAGCCGCGAGCCGAGATAGGGATCGAGGGACAGATAGAGGACCCGCACCAGCAGTTGGCCGGCGGGCGCCGTTGCCGGCGCGGCGCGCTCGACCACCTCGAAATCGGCGGCGACGGGCACGTCCTCGATCACGCGCTTGAGGACGACTTCCAGTGATTTGCTCATGACGCTGCTCGCGGAGGAAAAACGAGCCGCGACCCTAGCCGCCGCCGGCTGGCCATCTCCGGTCGGCGGACAGTTTCGTCACCAGCCGAACTTTCTCGGCAGCCTGACGCGACGCCCCGCTAGTCGCAACCTTGAGCGGTGCGGCGGATGCATGGAATAAGCAAAGCTTCCAACCGGGGGTTCTGCTTGTTCGTATCCACCACGCGCCTGGCCGTCGCGGCCGGCATGATCCTGATGGTCGCCGCCTGCGCGCCGCCCGCCAAGCCCGCGAGCGACCCCAGGGTCGACGCCGTGATCGAACGCTCGCGCACGACCCGCGCCACCTACGCCGTCTATGCGTGGGTGCGTGTCGAGCGACCGAACGAAGGTGCTATGGAGGAATGGTCGACCGAATTCCACAGCGGCGACAAGCATCGGGTGGAGACGCCCGCCGACCGCGTCGTCGCTGACTGCGCCACGGGTACGGGCAAGACCCTCACGATCGCCACCGGCGAGATTCTCGCGGGCCCGGAGTACGCCCGCGCCGCCTGTGGCGTGAACAGCAACAGGCCGATTCTGGAAAAGGCCTATGTCGGCTCGCGCGGAACGCCGACCGGCCGCGTCGACCGGATCCGCCTCACCGACGCGGGCCTGATCCGGATCTACGACATCGACCAGAACGGCGTCATCGTGGGTACGACCTTCAAGCTCCGGCACGAGAACAACAGAACTGTCCTGAGCATGCTCAAGGTCGTGGTCGAAGGCGACCTGCCCGCAACCGACATCTTCGACCACGCCTCGCTCCAGCGCAGCGTCGTGCCCGATCGCTACAAGGTCGCTCCAAAGAGCTAGTGCGGCTCCTCGCCGCCCGAGACATTCATGCTCTCGGCGGTGATGTACCTGGCCTCGTCCGAGCACAGGAAGGCCACGGCGTCGGCCGTATCCTCCGGCTTGCCGGGACGGCCCAGCGGGATGCGGGCGGCCATGGCGGCCAGATAGGCCTCGACCGAGGCCGCACCGGTGACCTTGGCGAAATACTCGTTCTGCCAGGCGCCGAGACCGGTGGTCACGTGGTTGGGGCAGACGTTGTTGACGGTGATCTGATGCGCGCCCAGCTCGATGGCCGCCGAGCGGGTCAGGCCCACCAGGCCGTGCTTGGAGGCGGTGTAGGCCTGGGCGTGCGGGAAGCCCGACTTGGCCGCCTGGCTGGCGATATTGACGATGCGGCCGCCCTTGCCTTGCGGGATCATCACCTCGGCGGCCGCCTTCAGGCCGAAGAAGCAGCCCGTCAGGTTGACGTCGATGACCGCCGACCAGTCCTCAGGACGGACGTCCATCAGCGGCTTCATGATGTAGCCGATGCCGGCGTTGTTGACCCAGATGTCGAGCGAGCCGTGGGTTTGCACGGCATGATCGGCCAGCGCCCGGACCTCGTCCCAGCGACGCACGTCGCAGGGCCGGATGCTGGCCGACCCGCCGTACTGGCGCAGATCGGCGGCGATCGCCTCCATCTCCTCGGTCCCGCCGATCATGCCGGCAGGCGTAGAAGGATCGACGGAGCGACCGATGTCGGAAACGACCACCGCCGCTCCCTCCTGCGCCAGGCGTCGAGCGATGGCCTCCCCCAGACCTCCGCGCCGACCGGACCCGGTGACGACCGCCGTCTTGCCTTCAAACCGTCCCGCCATGCTCAACCCACCTTCTCGGTGACGATGAAGGTGGTGTCGGCCAGGGCCTGGAACTCGGCGGCGATCGCCTGCATCGTTTCCGTCGCGACGTCGGCGCCGAAGGCGTCCATGTCGGCGACGTCGATGATCTCCACGTACTGATAGGGCGGCGCCGCGTCGGTCCCGAGCAGGGCGGCCGAGCGGAAGACCTCGAACTTGTCGATCGACTTCAGGCCGTTGACCGTCGGCAGGTCGCGCTCCTTGGCCCAGGCTTCGTAGTCGGCGACCGAGACGCCGGGCTTCAGGTTGAACAGGGCGACAATCCGCGTGACGGCCATCGGGCGCTCCCTCCGTTGCGGCTCCCATGCCGCCGTGAAGATTTGGAGGCCGCACGCTGGAGCGCCGCACCGAAAGGCGCGAGCGCCGCGAGCGAAGTGACCGCCCAACGGAGAAAGCCCCATGCCCGCACCTGACGACTTCCGCTGGCCGGACGGTTCGCGCCTTGCACTGTCGATCGTCGTCAATGTCGAGGAAGGCGCCGAGCACAACATCCGCGACGGCGACAAGGGCCCCGAGCCGGTCGACGAGCTGGGCGCGGTTCCCAAGAAGCCGATGCGGATGCACGGCAGCGAGAGCAACTATCTGTACGGCATCAAGGCCGGCGCGCCGCGCATCCTGCGGATCCTCGACCAGCATGGGATCGAGGCCACCTGGACGGCCGCGGCCCTCGCGCTCGAGCGCGCGCCGGAGCTGGCCGCCGCCATCCGCGCCCGCGGCGACGAGGTGGCCGCCCACGGCTATCGCTGGACCCACCAGTTCTGGATGGACGAGGCCAAGGAGCGCGAGTTCATCACCAAGGCCGCCGACTCGATCGAACGGACGATCGGCACGCGCCCGTCGGGCTGGCTGTCGCGCTACCTGCACACCGACAACACCCGCCGCCTGATCGCCGAGGCGGGCTTTTCCTATCACATGGACGACTACTCCGACGACTTCCCGTTCTGGGACCGCGTCGAGACGGCGGATGGCCAGTCCAAGCCGATGATCATCCTGCCCTACGCCATGGACTCCAACGACATGAAGTTCTGGCTGGCCCCGTCCCTGACCGCCAAGGACTGGCTGGACTACGCCGTGGCCACCTTCGACGAACTGCATGCCGAGAGCCAGGAGGTCGGGGCGCGGATGATGAGCCTGGGGCTGCACCTGCGGATCATCGGCCGTCCGGGCCGCATCGGCGCGTTCCGCAAGTTCCTCGACCATGTCACCGCCCAGGACGGCGTTTGGATCGCCTGTCGGAGAAAAATCGCCCAGGCGTTCGCTGAGGCCGTGCCGATAGGCGATTGACGCCTATGACCTTTCGCTCGCTGCTCTTCGTGCCCGGGACGCGCCCGGATCGCTTCGGCAAGGCGTTGGACGCCGGGGCCGACGCCGTCTGCATCGACCTGGAGGACGCCGTGCCGCCGGCCGGCAAGGGCGAGGCGCGCGCCTCCGCCCTCGCCTTCCTCGCCGAGCCACGCACTGCCGTCGTCGGCCTGAGGACCAACGGCGTGCGCACGCTGGAGGGCCTGAAGGACCTGGTCGCCCTGGCCGAGAGCCAGGCGCGCCCCGACTTCCTGATGATCCCCAAGGTCGCCGCGCCGGAAGACCTGCTGACCGCCGGCGAAGTGCTGCCAGACCTGCCGCTCTGGCCCGTCGTCGAGTCGGCCGAGGGCCTGCGCCGGGCCTTCGAGATCTGCGCCACTCCTGGCGTGGCCGGCGCCCTGTTCGGCGGGGCCGACCTGTCTGCCGATCTGGGCTCGACCATGGACTGGGACGCCTTGCTGCTGGGCCGGAGCACCCTGGTCGCCGCCTGTGGCCGTTCTAGCGTGGCCTCTCTGGACGTGCCGCACCTGAACATTGCCGACCCGGACGACCTGAGCGCCTCAACCCTGCGAGCCAAGGCGCTGGGCTTCACCGGCCGGTCCTGCATCCATCCGGCCCAGGTGGCCGCGGTGAACGCCGCCTACACCCCCTCGCCGGCCGAGATCGAGCGCGCCCGGCGCGTGGTCGAGGCCTTCGACGCCGCCGGCGGGGCCGCCGCCCTGCTGGACGGCAAGCTGATCGAACTGCCGGTCATCCGCGCCGCACGGCGCGTTCTCGACCGCGCTTAGACCTAGGAGACTCCCCCATGTCGCAGAACTGGAAAGAGGTCGGTCCTCAGCGCTACCGCGAGACCTTCGGCCGCTACTTCGAGGACTTCATCGTCGGCGACGTCTACGAGCATCGCCCCGGCAAGACCGTGACCGAGTACGACAACCACCTGTTCACGCTGCTGACGCTGAACACCCACCCGATGCACTTCGACGCCGAGTTCGCCAAGGCCTCGGAGTTCAAGAAGAACCTGGTGGTCAGCCCCTACACCCTGGCCCTGCTGATCGGCATGAGCGTGACCGACGTCTCGCAGAAGGCCATCGCCAACCTGGGCATGGACGAGGTGAAGTTCAGCGCCCCGGTGTTCGCCGGCGACACGATCTATGGCGAGAGCGAAGTGCTGGCCAAGCGCGAGAGCAAGTCGCGCCCCGGCCAGGGCATCGTCACGATCCTGACCACCGGCAAGAACCAGGACGGCACGGTCGTCTGCACCTTCAAGCGCAACATGCTGATCCCGGCGCGCGGCCACGCCGTCGAGGACAAGGTCGGGAACTACTAGGATGAGCGAGATCTCGGAAGCCGACGAACGCGCCATCCTCGACGCCATCGACAAGTGGTTGGAGAAGAAGGTCGCCCCCGTGGCGATGCAGCTCGAGCACGACGACGAGTATCCCCATGCCCTGGTCGAGGACATGAAGGAACTAGGCCTGTTCGGCGCCCTGATCGACCCGGAATACGGCGGCCTGGGCCTGTCGGCCCTGACCTATTCGCGGATCGTCACCAAGATCAGCGCCGAGTGGATGAGCCTGACGGGCGTCTTCAACTCGCACCTGATGATGGCCATGGTCGTGCAGAAGTTCGGCACGCAGAAGCAGAAGGACTTCTGGCTGCCCCGCTTCGCCAGCGGCGAGATGCGCGGGTGCCTCGGCCTGACCGAGCCTGACGCCGGCACCGACCTGCAGGGCATCCGCACCGTCGCCAGGCGCGACGGCGGCGACTACGTGGTCAACGGGACCAAGACCTGGATCACCAACGCCATCGAGGGCCATGTCTCGGCCCTGCTGGTCAAGACCGATCCCGAGGCCCAGCCGCGCCACAAGGGGATGAGCATGCTCATCACCCCGAAGATCGATCCGGAGACCCGCGCGCCCATCGCCGGCGTCACGAACGGCCGCAAGCTGGAGAAGCTCGGCTACAAGGGCATCGACAGCGGCGAGTTCATCTTCGAGGACTATCGCTGCGACGCCGAGCTGTGCCTGGTGGGCGGCGAGGAAGGCCAGGGCTTCGTCATGGCCACCGGCGGCCTTGAGATCGGCCGCATCAACGTCGCCGCCCGCTCGGTCGGCATCGCCAAGCGCGCGCTGATGGAAAGCGTCAAGTACGCCCAGGTCCGCAAGACCATGGGCAAGCCGATCGCCCAGCACCAGGCCATCCAGCTGAAGCTCGGCGAGATGGGGGCCAAGACCCGCGCCTCGGAGCTGCTCGTGGAAGACGCCGCCAAGGCCTACGACCGCGGCGAGCGCGTCGACATGGAAGCGGGCATGGCCAAATACTTCGCGTCGGAGACGGCGCTGGAGGTAGCCACCGAGGCCATGCGCATCCACGGCGCCTACGGCTATTCGAAGGAATATCCGATCGAGCGGCTGTTCCGCGACGCCCCGCTGATGTGCATCGGCGAAGGCACCAACGAGATGCAGCGGATCATCATCGCCCGCCAGCTCGTGGCCCGGAACCCGGTCTGATGACTGCCAATCCAAAGACGGGGGGACGTCGCCCCCTGGCGGGGATAAAGGTGCTGGCCGTCGAGCAGTACGGCGCCGGCCCCTACGCCACCCAGCTGATGGCCGAGCTGGGGGCCGAGGTCGTCAAGATCGAGGCCCCGGCCATGGGCGGCGACGTCAGCCGCGCCACCGGCCCGTTCTTTCTCGGGCAGGCCGACAGCCAGTTCTTCCAGACCTTTTCGCGGTCGAAGAAGTCCATCGCGCTCGACATCAAGACACCCGAGGGCCGCGCGACCTTCGAGCGTCTGGTGGCGCAGGCCGACATGGTGGTCGACAACCTGCGCGGCGACCAGCCCGGCAAGCTTCGTCTCACCTACGACGACCTGAAGGGCGTCAATCCCGCCATCGTCTGCGGCCACCTTTCCGCTTACGGGCGCGGCAACAGTCGGGCCGGCTGGCCGGGCTACGACTACCTGATGCAGGCCGAGGCCGGGCTGATGAGCCTGACCGGCGAGCCGGACGCGCCGCCGGCGCGGCTGGGCGTGTCGATGGTCGACTTCATGACCGGGACCATGCTGGCCTTCGGCGTGGTCAGCGCCCTGCTGTCGGCGCGCACGACGGGGCAGGGCTGCGACGTCGACGTCTCGCTGTTCGACGTGGCCTTGCACCAGCTCTCCTACCCCGCCGTCTGGGCGATGAACGAGGGCTACAAGGTCCAGCGCCTGCCGCGCGGAGCCCACCCGTCGATCGCGCCGTCCCAGGCGGTGAAGACGGCCGACGGCTGGGGCCTGGTCATGTGCCAGACACCGAAGTTCTGGGAAGCGCTGTGCGACCTGGCCGGCGCCGCCGCGCTGAAGGCCGACCCGCGCTTTGCCGACATCCCCAGCCGCCACGCCAACCGTCCTGCCCTGAGCGAGGCGATGGACGTCCTGTTCGGGACGCGCACGACAGCGGACTGGACCGCCCTGCTCGGCGGCAAGGTCCCGTTCGCACCGATCCTGGAAATGATGGACGCGCTGGACAACCCGTTCGTGGCCGAGGTCGGCATGCGCGACGTTGTCGACCATCCTGATCGAGCGGAAGGCTTGGCCATGCTGGCCTGCCCCGTGAAGATCGACGGCGAGCGGATGCCGGGCGCCCGGGCGCCGAAGCTGGGCGAGCACACCGACGAAATCTTGAAGTCCATTGGGGGAGCTGCCTCGTGAAGCTGGAAGGCGTCCGCGTCCTCGACCTGTCGTTCTTCCTGCCGGGGCCGATGCTGACCCTGATGATGGCCGACCACGGCGCGGACGTGCTGAAGATCGAACCGCCCGGCGAAGGCGATCCCGCGCGCGAGATTGGCTATCGCAAGAACGGCGCGAGCGTCTGGTTCCGCAACACCAGCCGCGGCAAGCGCAGCCTGCAGGTCGACCTGAAGTCCGCCGAGGGTCGCGCCCTGCTGCTCGACCTGGCCGCCGAGGCCGACGTGGTGGTCGAGGCCTTCCGGCCTGGCGTGATCCGGCGGCTGGGGTTCGACTACGAGGCCGTCAAGGCGCGCAATCCGGGCATCGTCTACGTCGCCATCTCGGCGTTTGGCCAGACCGGTCCCTATCGCGACCGTCCCGCCCACGACATCGCCGTCCAGGCCCTGGCCGGCATGGTGAGCCTCAGCGAAGGCTTCGACGGCAAGCCGACCCCGCCCAACATGCCGGTCGCCGACGCCCTGGCCAGCCTCACCGCCCTGTCGGGCGTGCTGATGGCCCTGCTGCGGCGCGAGAAGACGGGCCTGGGCGACTATGTGGACGTGGCCATGTACGACAGCCTGCTGGCCTGGACGCCCAACGTCACCGGCAAGATCTTCGCGACCGGTGAGGCGCACGTTCCCAAGGACGAGCGCTCGTGGGGCGGCAACGCCATGTACGGCCTCTATGAGTGCGCCGACGGCCAGTGGATCTGCCTGGGCGGCTCCGAAGTGAAGTTCGCCCGCAACCTGCTGGCGGGTCTCGATCGTCTTGATCTTCTGCCCTATGCCGAGCTTCAGCCGGGGCCTGGCCAGGAGCCGCTGCGGGCCTTTCTGCGCGAGGCTTTCGCCGCCAAGACCCGTGCAGAATGGGAAGCCTGGTTCGAAGGCCGCGACGTCTGCTTCGCCCCGGTGCGAACCTTGAAGGAAGCCTTCGAGGATCCGGCCCTGGCAGCGCGGGGCATGCTGTCGCGCGACGCCGAGGGCGCTGAGATCGTCGGCACGCCGATCCTGTTCGCAGCCGAGCCGGCGGTCATCGACCCGGTTCCGCCTGTCCTGGGCGCGGGTCCGGCGGGATGGCGGGACCGGTAGCCTCCCCCTTCCAAAAGCTCGTCACCCTAGCCAGAGCGCCGGGGCGACGAGCAAGTTGGAAGAGGAAGACGTCAGGATCCCGTCCGCTCGCGCTCCATCTGGGCCAGAAGCATCGGCCCGGCCTCCATCAGCAAGAACGCGCTGGTCAGCAACAACAGAACACGCATCAGCATGGCGGCTCTCCTGCATCGCGGACCGTTCCCCCCGGAAGGTCCGCGAACGGAAGGCTGAACGCGTCTCGTCCCGTCGTGACGGGGATTTCGCGTTTGCTCGACTGGCGGACAGCGGCGCGGTTGTCCGCTGTGCGCGCAAACCCGAACGCCGCGCCAAAGAGCGGCCGGCGCCGCTGCTAGCGTCGCCGCATGATCGCCGCGCAAGCCCTTGTCGACCACGCCCTTTCCCTGCGCTGGGACGCCCTGCCCGACGCCGTGCGGGCCGATGCCCGCCGGCTGCTGCACGATGCGGTGGCTGTCGGGGCGGCGGGCGCTGGAGCGGCCTATTCCGACGCGATCCTGACCGCCGCGCGCGGCTGGGGCGGTGAAGGCGACGGTCTCGTGCTGGGTCGCCCGGGCGTGCGCCTGGCCCCGGCCCAAGCGGCCTTCGTCAACGCCTTCCAACTGCACGGGCAGGAGTATGACTCCGTCCACGAAAAGGCCGTGCTGCACCCCCTGCCGACCATCGTGCCGGCCCTGATCGCCGAGCTCGATCGCTCGGGTCCTTACAGCGGGGCGGAGGTGCTGGCGGCCATGGTCGCCGGAGTGGACGTGGCCGTAGCGCTGGGGGTCGCTGCAACGACGCCCCTGCGCTTCTTCCGGCCGGCCACGGCGGGGGTCTTCGGCGCCACGGCCGCCCTGGCCCGCCTCAGGCGTCTGCCGCGCGAGACGGCGATGGACGCCATGGGCTACGCCCTGGCCTTCAGCAGCGGCACGATGCAGGCCCACACAGAAGGCAAGCCCGCCCTGCCCGTCCAGGTCGCCGCCGCCGCCCGCTCGGCCCTGCAGGCGATCGATGTCGCGCAGGCGGGCCTGCCCGGTCCAAGCGACTGGCTGGAAGGACCGTTCGGCTACCTGCCGCTGTTCGAGGCCGGGTTCGACCTCGGGCCGGTGCTGGCTGACCTCGAGGACCGGCGCCGCATCGCCGAGGTCGCCTGCAAGCCCTTCCCCACCGGCCGCGCCTGCCACGGCGGCCTGGTGGCGATACGCGAGCTCGCGACCAGGCACGGCGTGACCCCCGCCGACCTCGACAGCCTGACCTATTTGGCCCCGCCGCTGATCCGCCACCTGGTGGGCCGGGTCGCCAAGCCGGAGATGGACACCGCCTACGCCCGCCTGTGCCTGCCCTACCTCGCCGCCGTCATGCTGACCCGCGGTCGCGTCGGCCTTGACGACTACACGGTCGAGCGCCTGAACGAACCCGAGGTGCTGACCCTGGCCGCCCGCATCGTCGTGGAAAGCGACGGCAATCCCGATCCCTCCGCCTTCGTGCCGGCTCGCGCCGTCGCGCGCCTCAAGAACGGCCGCGAGATCGTGCTCGACGTCACCGCCCAGTTGGGCTCCTCCGAACTCCCGATGAGCCGCGACGAGCACCTCGAAAAGGCCCGCTCGTGCCTGGCCTTCGTCGGCCTGGAGGCCGTCCACGCCCCGCTGGCCGACCTCTTCGACCGCTTCGACACCCTGGCCGACGCCCGCGAGGCCTTCCTCCTCGCCAGCGGCGGCTGAGCTCCCCAAGGTTACGCATGTCCCACCAGACCTACTGGCAGTCGCTCGACTATCCCGCCATCGTCGCCGACCATCCGATCGGCGACGCCTTCACTCGGTTCGCCACCACCACCAGCCGCGACGAGCTACGAGCGCTGCAGAACCGCCTGTTCCTGCGCTGCGTGGACCGGGCCTGGAAGACGCCGTTCTACCAGCGCCTGTGGGGCGCGGCCGGCATCCAGCCAGGCGACATCCGCTCGCTCGACGACCTGCCCAGGCTGCCCAGCTTCGACAAATCCGACATCATGGCCTCGCTGGAGCGCAATCCGCCGTTCGGCGACTTCGCCGGCTTCGAGGGCTATCCGGACGGCCAGCGGCCGCCGGTGATGCTGCACACTACTTCGGGCACGACAGGTTCGCCCCAGGTGCTGCTGTTCGGCCCCAAGAGCCGCGAGGTGCAGAACCTGCTGCTGGCCCGCAACTATCAATTCCAAGGGTTGGCTCCAGACGACGTGGTCCACTCGGTCTACGGCCACGGCATGATCAACGGCGGCCACTATGTGCGCGAGGCCGTTACCCGCTGGACCAGCGCCGTCTTCCTGTCGGCCGGCACCGGGGTAGAGACCCGCTCGGCCCAGCAGGTCGAGGTGATGAAGCGCTTCGGCGCCACGGTGCTGGTGGGTTTTGGCGACTACCTCAAGAAGCTTGCCGATACGGCGGTCGAGATGGGCATCGAGCCGGGCCGCGACATTCCCGTGCGGCTGATCTCGGCTCACCTGGGCCGCGAGGACCGCGCGGCGATGGAGAAGGCCTGGGGCGGCGCCAAGTGCTTCGACTGGTACGGCGTGGGCGACACCGGCCTGATCGCCGGCGAAGGCCCCGACCGCGACGGCCTCTACGTCCACGAGGACGCCCACTACCTGGAAATCTGCGACATCGACACCGGGGCGGCCGTGGCTCCGGGCGAGCTGGGCGACATGGTGGTCACCTGCCTGTTCAAGGACGACCTCTATCCGCTGATCCGCTTCAACACCCATGACGTGACGCGGGCGATCCCCAAGCCGTCTTCGATCGACGTAGTGTTCCAGCGGATCGAGGGGTTCCTGGGTCGCTCGGACAACATGGTCAAGATCCGCGGCATCAACATCTTCCCGCAGGGCGTCGGCGCGATGCTGGAGCATGCGCCGGCCTTCGCGGGCGAGTTCATCTGCCGCGCGCGCCGCGATGCGACGGGCCGCGACAGCTTCGCCGTCACCGCCGAGACCACGGCCGATGTCGGCGAATGGCGGGATATCGCGAGCTTCTATGGCGAGATCCTCAAGCGCAAGATCGGCATCGAGGTCGAGGTCGAGCTTGCGCCCAAGGGCGCCACCGCCGGCCTGACCCAGATCGACGTGCGCCAGAAGCCTATCCGCCTGATCGACGAGCGCTACTGAGGTGAGCGGCTTCTCCGATCCCCTAGTTGCGGCGGGCGTTGCGGGCCTGCCGGCGCTTTATGCCGCCGGCGCCAGCCCGGTCGATGTGACCGAGGCCTATCTGGCCCGGATCGAACGGCTGAACCCAGCTATCAACGCCGTGGTCGAACTGGACGCCGCCAGCGCTCGCGCCGAAGCGCGCGCCAGCGCCCGGCGATGGGCGGCGGGACAGCCGCTGTCGCCGATCGACGGCGCGCCGATCGCGGTGAAGGCCAACATCGCCGTCGAGGGCCTGGCCCACACCGCCGGGATCAAGGCCTACGCCCGCAATATCGCGCCGGTCGACGCCGCCTGTGTCGCGCGCCTGCGGGCGGCGGGCGCGGTGATCCTTGGTACGCTGAACATGCACGAGGCCGCGCTGGGCGCGACCAACGACAACGCCTTCCTGGGCCGCTGCGAGAACCCGCACCGCGCCGGCTTCACCCCCGGCGGCTCGTCGGGCGGCTCGGCGGCGGCCGTGGCGGCGGGGCTGTGCGCCGCCGCACTTGGCACCGACACCATGGGCAGCGTGCGGCTGCCGTCGTCCTACTGCGGCGTGGTCGGCTACAAGCCGGCGCTGGGCGCGATCCCAACCGACGGCGTCATGGCGCTGTCCTGGACACTCGATCACGTCGGCGTCCACGCCCGTTCGGTCGAGGACGCGGCGCTGGTCGTGCGCGCTTGCGGCGTCGAGGAAGGGTCCACGACCGACGAACGACCGCTGGCGGTGCTCGATCTCGACGGTCTGGTGACGCTGGAACCGGCGGTGGCGGCCAACTTCGCCCGTACCCTCGATAGCCTGACGGCCGCCGGCTGGCGGCTGGAGCGGCTGCGGATCGACGACCTGGACCTCGGCGCGCTGCGCCGCGCCGGCCTGCTGATCAGCGAGGTCGAGGGCGGTATCGAGCATCGCCGCGCCCTGGCCCTGGACCCGGAAGGCTTCACGCCCGAGCTGCGCTCGCTGCTGGCCTGGGGGGCGAGGCAGACGCCGCCCCGGCTGGCCGAAGCCTATCGCCTATTGACTGAGAGCAAGCGCAAGATTCTTGAACTAACAAAGCCATATGCCGGAATTCTGACCCCGACGACACCGCAACAAGCCTTCGCCTTCAGCGCCCCGGCGCCTGCCGGCCAAGCCGACCTGACGGCCTTGGGCAACGTGCTGGGCGCCCCGGCGTTCGCGCTGCCCGCCGGCGAGGCCGACGGCCTGCCGCTGTCGCTGCAGGTGATCGGTATGGCCGACGGCCCTACCCAGGCCCTGGCCGCCCGGCTGGCTCGCGCCCTGCCCCCGGCCACCGTTCCGGAGACCTTCCGATGACCGCCTTCGCCGAAGGGGCGCTGACCCTGGCCATCGACGGCGACGTCGCGACCCTGGCCTTCGACCGCCCCGCCAAGCGCAACGCCATCACCCTGGCCATGTGGCGCGCCCTGCCCAACGCCTGCGCCGCTTTCGCCACGTCCCGCGCCAAGGTTCTGGTCGTCACCGGACGAGCCGGTCATTTCGCGGCCGGGGCCGACATCGGCGAGTTCGAGGCGGTGTATGCGACGCCAGAAAGCGCCGCCGACTACAACGCCGCCATCGCCCTTGGGATCGGTGCGATCGCCACGCTGGAAAAGCCCGTGCTGGCCGCCATCGAAGGCGCCTGCGTCGGCGGCGGCCTGGCCGTCGCCCTGGCCTGCGACCTGCGGATCGCCGCGCCGGACGCGCGCCTGGCGATCACGCCCGCCAAGCTCGGCCTGACCTACAGCCTGGAAGACACCAAGCGCCTCGTCGACGCCGTCGGGGCCTCGGCGGCGCGGGACATCCTGTTCACGGGCCGGTTGCTGGGGGCTGAAGAAGCTTTGCGGCTCGGACTGATCGACGCGGTGGAGACCGACGTTCCGGCGGCCGCGGCCGCCAAGGCTGCCGATATCGCGGCGGCTTCCCAGGTGACGGTCCGGGCGATCAAGGCGACGATCCGAGCCATCCTGGCCGGCGCCGTCGAGGACGACGCCGCGACCCGCGCGGCCTTCGTGGCCTCGGTGTCCGGGCCGGACTTCATCGAGGGGCGCACGGCGTTCCTGGCCAAGCGGAAGCCGGTGTTTCCGGAGCGGTGAGCCCTCCTTCACCCCTCTCTCATCGAGAGAGGGAGGGGCCCGCGCCGCAGGCGTGGGAGGGTGAGAGGTTATAATCTCTCAGGATCGAGCGCGGTTGTTCCGCGCATGTTTGGTTGGCAAAAGCTTCGACGATTCAAGGCGATGTCGCGGCCTATTGAAGTCGGCAAGCGGTGAAACCTCTCCCCCTCCCACCGCTTCGCGGCGGGCCCCTCCCTCTCTCCAAGAGAGAGGGATTTGGTTTGCGCCCCTACCGCTGCAACTCCACCAGCTCGTACCAGGTCTGCATGTAGCCGCCGACGCCGCCCTTCACGAACAGCGAGTGCTCGTCGGCCGTGACCCACATGTCGTAGGTGGGGTGTTCGCCGTCCTTGCTGACCATGCCGCCGTCCTCGCCGAGGAAGCGGAAGCGGCGGCAGGCGAAGGTCCCGGCCGGAGTCGTGGTCTCTTCCTCGCCGACATATTCCAGCGTGATGCTGCTCTCGACGATCTGCGGCGGGGTGGCGCCCCGGTGGTCGACGGACGGCAGGAAGATGCGCAGCTTGCGCTTGTGCGGCCCCTTGGCGACGTCCATCACCTTGCAGATGTAGGCGTCGCCGATGATCGGATGGGTGCCGAAGCCGTCGAAGAAGCCATTGGTCGGCATTTTCTGCGACAGGCGGCCGATCGACGGACCGTAGCTCTCGCACTCGATGAAGTCCTCCGTGAACCGGAACCAGCCCGAGCCCATGAACCGGTCACCGACCGTCAGGCGCAGGTGCAGGTCCATCGGCCGGCCGTGCTCGTCGAGCGAATAGATCGCGTCGCGCAGGACGGTGGGATCGGGCTCGTCGATCTCGCACTGAGCGCGGATCGTCACCTTGCCGTCGGTGTGGCGGGTCATGGCGAAGTGCTCGCGCCCCCGCTCCTGGCCTTCGCGGCCCGGCTTGCGCGAGGTGTAGAGGATCTTGCCGCGGATGGTCTGGTGCTTCATGGCGGTCTCGACTGTGGAACCGCCCTCATCCTTCGACAGGCTCAGGATGAGGGCTACGGAAACGGCGGTTCAGTCGAGATCCTCACGCTGAGCTTGTCGAAGCGCGAGGACCTCGCTCGATCAGAAAGCGGCGATGCCGGTGATCGCCCGGCCCAGGATCAGGGCGTGGACATCGGCCGCGCCTTCGTAGGTGTTGACCGTCTCGAGGTTGGCGGCGTGGCGCATCACGTGGCTGGCGCCGGAGATGCCGGCCCCGCCGTGAATGTCGCGGGCCTCGCGGGCGATGATCAGGGCCTTGCCGCAGTTGTTGCGCTTCATCAGGCTGATGGCCTCGGGAACCCAGTCGCCGGCGTCGAGCCTCCGCCCAAGAGCGAGCGCGCTCTCGAAGCCGAGGGCGATCTCGGTCTGCATGTCTGCCAGCTTCTTCTGGATCAGCTGGCGGGCGGCCAGAGGACGGCCGAAGACGACGCGATCGGCCACATAGGCCGCGCTGGTCTCCAGGCAGAAGCGCGCCGCGCCCATCGCGCCCCAGGCGATGCCGTAGCGGGCCTTGTTGAGGCACGAGAACGGACCGCGCAGGCCCTTCACGCCCGGCAGGATGGCGTCGTCGGCCACCAGCACGTCCTGCAGCACGATCTCGCCGGTGATCGAGGCGCGCAAGCTGAGCTTGTCGTCGATCTTGGGGGTCGAGAAACCCTCGGTCCCGCGCTCGACCAGGAAGCCGCGGATCTCGCCGTCTAGCTTGGCCCAGACCAGGGCGACGTCGGAGATCGGGCTGTTGGTGATCCACATCTTGGCGCCGTTGAGCACGTAGCCGCCGTCGACCTTGCGGGCCACGGTGCGCATCGAGCCAGGATCCGAACCACCGTCGGCCTCGGTGAGGCCGAAACAGCCGATCAGCTCTCCGCGCGCCATGCCCGGCAGCCACTTGCGCTTCTGCTCTTCCGAACCGAAGGCTTAGATCGGATACATGACCAGCGACGACTGCACGCTCATGGCCGAGCGATAGCCGCTGTCGACGGCCTCGATCTCGGCGGCGATCAGACCGTAGGCGACATGGCTGACGGCCGCGCCGCCATATTCCTCCGGCAGGGTCGAGCCCAACAGGCCAAGCTCGCCCATCTCCTTCATGATCTCGCGATCGAAGCGGCCGTCGGCATAGGCCGACACCACACGCGGCAGCAGTTGCTCCTGCGCGTAAGCGCGAGCGGCGTCGCGGATCAGGCGCTCGTCCTCGGTCAGGCGGGCGTCGAGGGCGAGCGGGTCGCGCCAGTCGAAGGCGGGGATGGTGCGAGCGGCGTCGAGGGGCATGGCCGTGAAGTCCTCCGGCGGCCGGAAATGACCGCACAGCAATTGATCTGAACTTCCGCCTTTCTAGCCGGGGGTCCCGCGCCTACCCCGGTCGCCGCTGGATTTGACCGGGAGGCGACTAGGTTGGACGGACGGACGCTCGTCGAGAAGGTGATCGCCAGGGCCGCGGGCCTGCCGGACGTTCGCGCCGGCGACCTCGTGACGGCCAAGGTGGATCTGGCCTTCGCGCACGACAGCAGCGGCCCGCGCCGCTGGCGTCCGCTGCTGGAAGAGCTGGGCGTGGGCCTGTGGGATCCAGCCAAGGTAGCCATCGTCTCGGACCACTATGTGCCGGCCGTCGACGCGGAGTCGGCGGCGATCCTGAAGACCACCCGCGACTTCGCCCGTGACTATGGCGTCTCCAATTTCTTCGACATGGTCGGCATCTGCCACCTTGTTCTGCCCGAGCACGGCCTGATCCGCCCGGGCGCCTTCATCGCCGGCGGCGACAGCCACACGCCCACGGCCGGCGCCTTCGGGGCCTATGCGGCCGGCTATGGCGCCACCGACATGGCCGCCATCGCCGCCACGGGCGAGACCTGGCTGGCCGTGCCACAGACCATCCGCGTCGAGTGGACCGGCGCCTTCCAGCCCGGCGTCACCGCCAAGGACGTCATGCTGTTCCTGTGCCGGGAACTGGGCATGGACAACGCCTTCAAGGCGGTGGAATTCGCAGGTCCCCTGGTCGCGGCCATGCCGATGGCCGAACGCATGGTGCTGGCCAACATGGCCGCCGAGCTGGGCGCTGAGACCGGCGTGGTGGCGCCCGACGCCGTGACCTTCGCCTATCTGGCCGCGCGGGGCGCGCCGGTGGCCGACGAGGCGGCGGCCCTAGCCCTGCATTCGGACGCCGACGCGACCTACGCCGCCGTGCACCGCTTCGACGCCTCCAATCTCGCGCCGCAGATCGCCGCCCCGCACTCGCCGGCCAACACCCGCGACGCGACCGAGTTCGGCGAGGTCCGCATCGACCAGGCCTATATCGGCGCCTGCGTGGGGGCCAAGATCGAGGATCTGCGGATGGCCGCGCAGGTACTGAAGGGCCGCCGCGTGGCCTCCGGCGTGCGGCTGCTGGTGGCCCCGGGCTCGGCCCGCACGGCCGAACTGGCGGCCCGCGAAGGCGTGATGGAGACCCTGCTGGCGGCCGGGGCGGTGCTGATGCCGTCGGGCTGCGGGGCCTGCGCCGGCATGGGCGCGGGAATCCTGGCGGAAGGCGAGACCTGCATCTCGTCGACCAATCGCAACTTCCAGGGCCGCATGGGCCATGCCGGGGCGAACGTCTATCTCGGCTCGCCCTACGCCGTGGCCGCCGCGGCCGCGACGGGGCGCATCGTCGATCCCCGCCCCTTCCTGACGGGAGCAGCCTGATGTCCCGAGCCTTCGTCTTCGGCGACGCCATCGACACCGACCTGCTGGCTCCCGGCAACCTGATGAAGCTGCCGCCGGCAGAACTCGCACAGCACTGCCTGCGGGCCATCGCGCCGGACTTTGCTTCCACCGTCCAGCCCGGCGACGTGGTGTTCGCCGGCGCCAATTTCGGCCTCGGCTCGTCGCGCGAGCAGGCGGCCGTCTCCCTACGACTACTTGGCGTCTCCGCGGTGCTGGCGACCTCGTTCGCCCGCATCTTCTACCGCAACGCCATCAACCTCGGCTTGCCGGCCTTCGTGTTTCCCCAGGTCGGCGAGGTGAGCGACGGCGACCGGATCCTTCTGGATCCGGTCGCCGGACGTCTCGAGAACATCACCACGGGCAAGACCTACGCCCTGACGCCGATCCCGCCGCACCTGATGGCGATGATCGAGGACGACGGCCTGATCCCGCACCTGAAACGACGCCTGAAGGGAGCCGCCGCATGAGCCTGCGCGACCGCCTCGCCCAAGACACGCCGCTGCTGGCCCCCGGCGCCTATGACGCCCTTTCGGCCCTGCTGATCGAGCAGGCCGGCTTCGAGGCGATCTATCTTTCCGGCGCCTCCATCGCCTACACCCAGCTGGGCCGGCCCGACATCGGCCTGGTGTCGTTCGACCACGTAGCCGATGTGGTGGGCCGCGTGGCCGAGCGCGTCTCCCTGCCGCTGATCGTCGACGGCGACACCGGCTTTGGCAACGCCGTCAACGTGCAGCGCACCGTGCGGATCTTCGAGCGCATGGGCGCGAGCGCGATCCAGCTGGAAGACCAGACCTTTCCCAAGAAGTGCGGCCACCTGGCCGACAAGAGCCTGGTTTCGACCGCCGAGATGGCCGGCAAGATCCGCGCGGCGCTCGACGCCCGGGCCAGCGACCAGACCCTGATCATCGCCCGCACGGATGCGATCGGGGTGGAGGGCTTCGAGGCCGCGCTCGACCGCGCCCACGCCTATGTCGAGGCCGGCGCAGACGTGCTTTTCGTCGAGGCCCCACGCACCATCGGCGAGATGAGCGCCATCGCCCACGCCTTCGCAGGCAGGGTTCCGCTGCTGGCCAACATGGTCGAGGGCGGCAAGACCCCACTGCTGGACGCCAGTGAACTGGGCCGCATCGGCTTCAAGCTTGTGATCTCGCCCGGCGCGCTGGTGCGGGCCCTGGTGCCGACCGCCGAGGCCTTCCTGGCCAGCCTGAAAGCCAACGGCGCGACCCGTCCGTTCGCAGAGCGGATGATCGACATGGGCGGCGTGAACGACCGCATCGGCCTTGCTGATATGGCCAAGACCGGCGCGGCCTACGCCGCCGGCTGAGTGGAGCGTCAGATGCAGGCCGATCCCAACCTCTACGATCACTGGCCCTATCGCGATCGGCCCAAGATCGTCTGGCCGAACGGCAAGAAGCTGGCCTTCTGGATCGCGCCCAACATCGAATACTACGAGTTCAATCCGCCCAAGAACCCGCAGCGCCCCGGCTGGCCCAAGCCCTCGCCGGACGTGGTGGGCTACTCGCAGCGCGACTGGGGCAACCGGGTCGGCCACTGGCGGCTGATGGAACTGCTCGACAAGTACGGCATGCGCGGCTCGATCTCGCTGTCGGTCGGGCTGCTCGACCATCATCCGGAGATCATCGAGGCCTGCGTGGCGCGGGACTGGGAGTTCTTCAGCCACGGCATCTACAACACCCGCTATTCCTACGGCATGGACGAGGCCCAGGAGCGGGCGGTGATCGAGGACTCGATCCGCTCGGTCGAGGCCGCCACCGGCCAGCGCATCCGCGGCTACCTCGCGCCAGCCCTGACCCACACCGAGAAGACCTTCGACCTGCTGGCCGAAAACGACTTCTGGTACACCTGCGACCTCTTCCAGGACGACCAGCCCCAGCCTGTGAAGACCAGGACCGGCAAGCTGATCTCGATGCCCTATTCGCTGGAGGTCAACGACGTCATCACCTACGGCGCGCTGTCGATGAGCCCCTGGCGCTACGCCGACGTGCTCAAGCGCCACTTCGACCAGCTGCTGGAAGAGGGCGAGAAGTCGGGCACGGTGATGTGCATCCCGCTGCACGCCTATCTGGTCAGCCAGCCGCACCGCATCCGGCCGTTCGAGGACGCCCTGCGCCACATCGCCGGCCACGACGAGGTGTGGATCACCACGGCTCGCGAGATCGCGGCCCACTATCGCGAAAACTATTTCGACCAGACCGTGGCCGACATCGCCGCGCGCGGCCTGACCACGCCGGGAACGGGGTTTAGCAATGCCGCTGCCTGACGAGCACCTGATCTATCCGCATCGGTCCTACGGCATGGACCAGGACCGCTACGCCTGGCGCCCCTCGACCGAGCGCGCGCCGATCGCGCTGCCGAGCGGCGCGGCGGTGGCGGCGATGATCGTCGTGCCGATCGAGCACCATCCGCTGAATCCGCCGGGCAAGCCGTTCAAGCATCCGGGCGCCATGGTCACGCCCTATCCGGACCTGCGCCACTACACGACGCGCGACTACGGCAATCGGGTGGGCGTCTACCGCATCCTCGAGGCCCTGAAGGCGGCGGGGATGAAGGCGACCTTCCCTATCAACGCCGACCAGCTGGAGCGGCTCAAGCCCTTGATCGAGACGATCCTGGCCGACGGCCACGAGATCGCCGCCTATGGCCTGTCGACCACCCACATCCATTGGGGCGGCCTGGATCGCGAGACGGAAGCCGCCTGGGTGGCCGAGGTTCGCGCGCGGTTCGACGCGGCGGGGCTGAAGCCGCGCGCGTGGCTCAGCCCGGCCCGCCAGCAGTCGTTCGCCACGCTCGACCTGATCCGCGCCGCCGGCTTCGACATCTGCCTCGACTGGGAACAGGACGAGGTTCCCGTGGCGATGAGGACCGACGCCGGCGAGGTCATCGGCTTGCCGCTGTCCAACGAGCTCGACGACCGCGCCCTGATGATCGATCGCCGCCAGAGCGAGGACGAGTGGGCGATCCAGGTGCTGGAGGCGGCGGACTATCTGGCCGAAAGCGCCGATCGATTCGGCGGGCGGGTGCTGGGCTTTACCCTGACGCCGTACGTGACGGGGCAGCCGTTCCGGATCTCGGCCCTGCGGCGGTTGCTGACGGGGCTGGGGGGTCTGGGTGTGAAGGCGATGACGGCGAGCGAGATCGCCTCCTGATCCTTCTCCCCTTGCGGGAGAAGGTGGCGGCGTAGCCGACGGATTAGGGGTCTCTCAGAAGTCAGAAGCTCCGCCCGGTCGTATGGCTGGCGCGGCGGACAGATTTGAGAGACCCCTCAGCCGACCTCCCTCCGGGAGGCCACCCTCTCCCGCGAGGGGGAGGGATCAGAGAATGAGCCCCATCGCGATGTCGTCCTCGAACCTCCCGTCCGGCAGCAGCCCGCGCTTTTCCAGCCGCCCTTCCACGCGAAACCCCAGCCGCTCATAGAGCCGGATCGCGCCGGCATTGCCTGCGCCAGCGTTCAGTTCCACCCGCACGATCGGCGGCTCCATCCCTCGCGCCGCCGCGAACAGCGCCTGGAACAGCGCCGAGCCGACGCCCCTGCCCCGCCAGTCGGGATGCACCGCCACGGTCAGGTCGGACAAGACATGCGAGAACAGCTTCACCGGGATGCGCACCGCGTGGATCTCGCCGATGACGTCGCCCCCCTCCTCGACGGCCACCAGGCCCACGCCGTCGGCCAGGGCTTCGTGCAGGATCCGATTGATATAGCCGTCGGTGATCTCCTCCGGCCGCCTTGCGATGCCGCCAGGGATAGCGGCGGTGGCGCGATGGACGGCGGCGATCGGGATCGCGTCGTACGGCCGGGTCGGGCGGATCGTGAAGCTCATCCGTCTCTCTGGAACGGATAGAAGCCGCCGCCGAGATCAAGGATGGCCGTCAGCTCGTCCAGGGCTTCCCGGCTTTCGAGCAGCAAGCTTGGGTCGGCCAGGTCGGCGGGCGCCAGGCGGTCGCGATAGCGGCGCGCTCCCCAGTCGGCGAGGCGGTCGTGCAGCACCGCGCCGAAGCGCTGCGCCGGATTGGCGGCCGCCAGTTCGTCGTCGGTCAGCACCACCCGCAGACGCAGGCAGGCCGGGCCACCGCCGTTGCGCATGCTCTGGCGGACGTCGGCGTATTCCACGCGTCCGATCGGACCGTTGGACGCGACTAGGCCCTCGGCGACCGCGCGGGCGCGGGGATTGTCGCGGGTCTCGCCGGGGGCCAGCAGCACCAGGCGGTCCTCGCCGGGCAGGACGAGAAGCTGGGAGTTGAAGAGGTAGCTCTTCACCAGGTCCTCGATCGGCAGGTCGGCCTCGGAGACCTCGACGAACACCGGCTCGAACAGGCCCTCGGCGGCGCGGCGGACCTCGGCTTCCATGCCGGCGCGGTCCTCGAAGGCGGCCTCGTGGAAGAACAGGGTCTCGCGCGTGCCCACGCAGACGACGTCGTTGTGGAAGGCCCCGCCGGCGATGGCGCGGCGGCCCTGGCGGGGAAAGACCGCGCGGGCGGCGGCGTGGCGGCGCTGGATCGCCTCGAAGGCCTCGCGGGTCTGGCGGGCGGGATAGGCGCCGCTCCAGTGCTCCCACGCCTCGCGGCCCCAGACGAACATGTTCACGCCCGGCGCGCCGTGCTCGGCGCAGAGCCGCACGTGATTGGCCGCGCCCTCGTCGGCGAAGTGCGGCTGGACCGGCAGCGGGTCGTGGACGGCGAAGCGGGCCTCGTCCGGGAACAGGCGGCGCAGGGCCCGGGCGGTCTGCGGGCCTTCCAGGCTGCGGTGCAGATTGGTCAGCAGGTTGGCTGGCGTGAAGTGCACCCGGCCGTCGGCCGTATCGGCGCTGGGCGTCACCGTGGCGGCGTTGGCGGCCCACATCGGCGAGGCCGAGCAGGCGGCGGCGGCCAGAGCTGGCGCGGTCTTCCAGGCGCTTTCGATGGCCCACGCGTCGGAACCTGCGAACCCGATCGACTTCAGGAAGCCTACCGCCGGCCGCTCGTGCGGCGGCAGCACGAACTGCGGCACGCCCCAGTCGGCCAGCCGCCGCATCTTGGACAGCCCCTCCAGCACCGCCGCGCGCGGATCCGAAACCTGACCGGCGTTGACCTGACTGGCGATGTTGCCAGGCGACAGGCCGACATAGGAGTGGGTCGGGCCGACCAGACCGTCGCAATTGACCTCGACCGCCGGCCTCACGGACGCAGGCCCTTGATGTCGGCGCTGGTGTCGAGCACCGCGCCGGCCTCGAAGCTGGCCACCGGATAGGCGCAGTAGTCGGCGGCGTAGTAGGCGCTGGGCCGATGGTTGCCGGAGGCCCCCAGGCCGCCGAACGGCATGGTCCCGGCCGCGCCGGTAGTCGGGCGGTTGAGGTTGACGACCCCGGCCCGGATCCGCGCCAGGAAGCGTTCCCACAGGGCCGGGTTCTCGCTGACCAGACCCGCCGACAAGCCGTAGCGAGTGGCGTTGGCGGCGACCAGGGCTTCGTCGAACGAGGCGACGCGGCGCACCTGCAGGATCGGGGCGAAGATCTCTTCGTCAGGCACGTCGACGCCGGTGACGTCGATCAGGCCCGGCGAGACGAAGGCGCCCGACAGGCCCTCGACGCGGCCGGGCTCAAGCAGGCGCCGGCCATCGATACGGCCAGCGGCGGCCAGGGCGTGGCCGGCGGCGCGTTCGGAGATCAGCGGCCCCATGAAGGGCTCATCGCCGTTCCAGGGACCGATCGACAGGCGCGGGACAAGGTCGAGCACGGCATCGATGATCGCCTGGCCCTCCGCGCCATCGGGCACGATCAGGCGGCGGGCGCAGGAACAGCGCTGGCCGGTGGTGATGAAGGCAGACTGGGCCACCAGGGCCGCGACGGCGCCAGGATCCCCGGCCTGCCAGGCGACCAGCGGATTGTTGCCGCCCAGCTCCAGGGCCAGGATCACGTCCGGCCGATCGGCGAAATGGCGGCGGAAGAAGGTTCCGGCCTGGGCCGAACCGGTGAACAGCAGGCCGTCGATCTCCTGGTCGATCAGGGCCTGGCCGACCTCGCGCCCGCCCTGCACCAGGTTGACGACACCGGCCGGAACACCGGCCGCCTCCAGCGCCTCGACCAGCAGCTGGCCGGCCAGGGGCGTCTCTTCCGAAGGCTTGAAGACCACGGTGTCGCCGGCCAGCAGGGCCGGCACGATGTGGCCGTTGGGCAGGTGGCCGGGGAAGTTGAACGGCCCCAGCACCGCCATGACCCCGTGCGGGCGGTGGCGCAGCACGGCGCGGCCGAACGGCATTGTATTTTCGGCCACGCCCGTGCGCTCGTCATAGGCCTTGATCGAGGCGTCGACCTTGCCGGCCATCGAGCCGATCTCGGCCTTGGTCTCCCACAACGCCTTGCCGGTCTCCCGGCTCAGGGCCTCGGCGTAAGATGCGGAGCGTTCGACCAGAACCTCCTTGTAGCGGCGCAGGATGGCGATCCGCGCCTCACGCGGCAGGTCAGCCCATGGGTGGAAGGCCTTGCGGGCCGCGGCGACCGCGGCCTCGACATCGACCGACGAGGCCGTCGCCTCGCGCCACACCACCTCGCCGGTCGCCGGGTCGGTGGAGACGGCCTCGGGCCCCTGCCCGCTTTTCCAGACGCCGTCGATGAACACGCCGCTCATGCCTTCACCCGCACATGATCGCCTTCGCCCACGCCAAGAGCGTCGGCCGTGGCGCGATCCAGGATCGCCGCCTCGCCATCGATCAGCACCGCCGCCCGCACGGCGCGGAACCGCGAGACCTCGGTGGTCGAGATCAGGGCCTCCTCGCCGAACGCGTCCTCGCCGATCTTCACACGCAGACGGCGGGCGTCGCGCACGGTGCGGATGTCGTCGCGCGGCGCGGCCACCGTGGGGCCGGCGTCGAACAGGTCGACCAGGCCCTGGTAGCGGAAGCCCTCGCGCTCCAGCATGGCCCTGGCGGCCTCGCCGTCGCGATGGACCTTGCCTATGACGTCACGCGCGGCCGGGGCCAGCAGCTCGGTATAGATCGGGTGGCGCGGCGCCAGGTCGAGGATGAACTGGCCGTTGGTCGAGGCGCTCATCAGGTCGGCCTGGTCGAAGTCCAGCCGGAAGAACTTGCTGGCCAGGTGCTCCCAGAACGGACACGAGCCGTCGTCGTCGAACCAGCCACGCAGCTCGGCCAGCACCATCTCGGAAAACCGCTGCGGCTCGATGCCGATCAGCATGTAGCGCGACTGGGCCAGGAGCCGCCCCGCCCCGCCCTTGCGCTTCTCCGGTCGCAGGAACAGCGAGCCGACTTCCGACCAGCCGGCGCACTCGTTCACCAGGACGAGGGCCTTGTGGTCGAAGCGCATCTCCAGCACAGGCGAGGACTGGGCCAGGGTCACGACGCGGAACGAAAAGAACGGCCGCTTGATGCCGACCGCGGCCTTGACCCCTGCGACGCCGTCGACGACGCCGGTCTCCAGGTCTTCCAGCATCAGGGTGTACCAGGCCTCCAGCGGCGCGACGCCGGCCTGGAAACTGGCCTCCGACAGCGCCAGGCGCTCACGCAGGGTCGGCTCGTCCTCGGGCAGGCTGGTGAAGCCCCGTCCCGACAGCACGGCCAGTTCCATCAGGGAGTCGAAATCCGCCGATCCGGCGGGACGAACGACGAGCATTCAGAGGGTCTCCGGCATGGCGGCCATGGCCGCGCGGATCGCGTGGGCGTCGATGTCGCCGCTCGCCAGTTTCATCAGGGTCAGGGCCGACAGCTGGGCGCGTTCGACGAAGCTGGCGGGCCAGGCGTGCTCGGCCTCGCTATGGATATCGCCGCCGCGTACGCCCAGGCTGTCGATATTGGGCAAGCCAGAGGCGAAGAGGTTGTTGCCCTCGCAGACCCCGCCCGACGGCTTCCAGGCGATGTCCTGGCCAAGCAGCGCGCCGACTTCCTTGACCGCGCCGAACAGCTGTTGCTGGGCGGCGTTGAACGGCTTGGCCCCGCGGGTGATGCGGCCGTGCATGTGGGCGTGCAGGCCGTCGCCCGTCGTGGTGGCCACGATGGCGGCGATCTCGCCCTCCAGCCAGGCGGCGTCGACGGCCGAAGGAAAGCGGACGTTGAACCGCAGCACCGCCACGTCCGGCACCATGTTCAACGGCGAGCCGCCGTCGATCTTGGCCACGTTGAGGGTGACGCCCTCGCGCCGCCCATTCAGGGCGTGCAGCGCGTGGGCGAGACGCGCGGCCTCCATCACCGCGTTGCGTCCGGAGGCGAAGTCGCGGCCGGCATGGGCGGCGCGACCATGGACGACGATGTGGAAGTTGCCCGAGCCCTTGCGCACGCTGGCCAGGGCGCCGTCGGCCAGGGCCGGTTCGTAGGTCAGGCCCACATGGCCCAGGCGCGCGAAGTCGGCCAGGACCGGGGCCGAGGCGATCGAGCCGATCTCTTCATCAGGCGAGATCAGCACGCGATAGCCGAGATTGCCGGCCTTGGGATGGCGCTCGAACGCCTCCAGCGCGCCGAGCATGACCGAAAGACCGCCCTTCATGTCGGCGATGCCGGGGCCGTGCAGCGCGCCGTCGGGGCGGGTGCTGACGGTCTGGAAGGTCGAACTCTCGGGATAGACGGTGTCGTAGTGGCCCGTCAGCACGACCTGCACCGGCGCCTCGGGCCGCACGACGACGGCGATAGCCGGCGGATGCGTCTGCTCCACCTGGCGGCCGTCCGCGGCGATCTCCGGCGAGGCGGTCAGCGGCACTTCGGCCGGCGCCGCCGGCAGGGCCGAGAAGGCCTCGACCAGAACCTGCCTCTGCCGTTCAAGGCCGGCGATGTGGCGGCTGCCCGAGTTTATGGCGCACCAGGCGACGGCCCGGTCGATCATCCGGGGCCCGTCAGCGGCCAAACTCCCCAGGACAGCCCGATCTTCGTCGTCGATCCGCATGGATTCGCTGTCTCCCTTGGCCAAAGCCTAGTCCAGGGAGCGCGGGCAAAACGTTGTTTCCTTTCGAAGGGAAACCGGGCGCCCGCGCAACAGCCTTGCCCTGGCGCGCTCTACCTGTAGTCCTTTCGCCATTTCACCGAAAGCTTGGCGTCGCCGTCGCCGCCCAGGCGCGAAACCAGCGACAGGGCCCGTCGGATGCGCCATTCGACCTGCGCCGCGGGCCCTTCACGGCCGCCGCCGATGATCTCCACGTAGACGTCGTCGGTGACGTACTTGCCGCCGGCAACGGTCATGCCGGTGCTGCTCTCGGCGAACGCCAGGCGATCGAGACGCGCGAAGCTGCGCAGGTTGCCGATGACGTCGAAGCCGCCGCCGCCGGCCAGCGACGCCAGGGCCGAGGCCAGCTGCGCGGCCTCGATCGGCGACAGCTGGGCGGCCGACGACCCGAACAGCACCTGCGAAAGCACCTCGTCCTGCGGCAATTCGGGCTTGGAGGTCAGGGTGATCTCGGGCTTGGCCGCCGTGCCCTTCACCTGGATGATCGCGGTCAGGGCGTCGTCCTCACGGGTGGCGGTCAGATCGAGACGGATGCGCTCCAGCTGGGTGGCCAGGCGCACCACCCCGTCGTCGTCGAACTCGAAGCGCTTGCCGGCGAAGTCGTACTCGCCGCGCACCACGCGGGCGACACCGTCCAGCACGGGGCTGGCGGTGGTGCCGCCGACATGGGCGTCCAGCGAAAGTTCGACGTCCAGGCCACGGCCCTTCACGAAGATCCGCCGCGGGGCCTTGAGGGTGACGTCCAGCGCCATGCCCGAATTGGGCTTGCGCGGCTGGATCTCGACGCCCTGGACCAGATCCTGGGGCCGGTTGCGCTCGATGACGTCCATCGAGACGACGCCGGCCGGGGTCTTGGACTGGGCCGAGACGTCGGCGCGATCGATGGTCAGGGCGCCCGACAGCTTCACCTTGCCGTCAGCGGCGCGGTTGATCGTCGTCTGGCCGGTCGCCTGGGCCTTGGCCAGTTCGTTGTCGATGACCTGGAAGTTCTTCATGTCCAGGCGGAAACTGCCGACGCCGTCGCGCGCCAGGCTGATGCGACCCGCGCCCGAGGCCGTGCCGCCGCGACCATCGCCCGCCTGGGCCTGGCTGACGTCGATGGCGTTGTCGGCCAGATTGGCCGAGATCGCCACGTCCTGCAGCCGCAGGCCCGTCTGGCCGTCCTCGAAACGGCCGCCCGACAGCGAGGCGCGGCCCACCAGGCGCGGATCGGCCAGCGTGCCCGCCAGCGTGCCTTCGGCGTCGATCTTCCCCGACAGTCCGCGCTCAGGACCGATCAGCAGGTCCCAAAGCGGCTTGATCTCGCCCTGGGCCAGGAACCGCCCCTGTACGGCGCGACGGCGATCGATCGCCAACCGGAAGGGCTTGGCCGAGGCTTCGGTCGGCAGGGTCAGGTCGGCCTCGGCCTTGAGACCTTGCGGGTTGCTGCCGCTGGCCCGGATGGTCATCACCTTGTCGCGCAGGTCGCCGTGGATGGTGGCGTCCAGCGACTGCTCGGCCTTGGCCCCGCGCTCGCGGGCGCCCGACAGGTTGGCGTCGAGTTCGCCGTCCAGGGCCTCGCCCTGGCCTCGCATCGAGACGCGGGCGTCGATGCGACCGGTCAGGTCCGGATTGAGCGCGGTCAGGCTGACCCCGACCAGGTCGGCGCGCAGGTTGGCCAGTTCGCCGCCGAGATCCAGATCAAGGTCGGCGCGGCCGTCCCCGACATTCAGGCGCAGGCGGCCGGATGTGCGCGGGCCGCCGAAACGGATCTGGGCGGCTTCGCGGGTGGACACCTCGGTGCGCGCCATGCGCCCCTTGGCGTCGAGGGTCAGGAGATAGTCGTCGGCCTGTTGCGCCAGCACGCCGCTGCCGCCCAACCGCCAGCGCCCGGACGGCCCCTCGCCCCGCGCATCGAGCGTCAGCGGCAGACGGCTCATCGGTCCCGAGGCCTTGATGGCGGCGTTGCGGACCTTCCAGGCCCCGCCGGTGACGTCCTGGGCGGCTAGGTCCAGAGTCGCGGTCGGCCCGCCGGCGGCGTCGACGATCTTCACCGAGCCGCGCACCGAGCCTTGTGCCAGGAAGGCGCCGGGTCCGACGGCCACGGTCAGGTCGGCCGTCGCCGGACGGCCGTCACGCAGCGACGCGGCGCCGCCCGCTTTCAGCCCTCCGGCGTCGATGTCGAGATCGGACAGCTCCAGCCCGCCGGGCGCGAAGCTGAACGCGGTCTTGCCGCGCGCCGGTCCGTACTGGCTGGTCGCCTCCAGTGCGGCCGTACCGTCGGCGCCGTCGGCGCGCTTGGCGAAGGTCAGGGCCAGCTTGGCGTCCTTCAGCGGCAGGCGCGGCAGGTCGATGCTGTCGAAGGCCGCATGCAGATCGGCGCGGGGGGCGGTGAGCGTACCGGTGATCGCCCCCGTCCCGGAGGCCTTGCCGCTGACCTCGACCGGACCCGCGCCGAACGGCCCTTCGGCCGACCAGTCTAGCTTGAAGGCCAGGGCGCCGCCCGGGTTCATGACGCCCGAAGCCCTGGCGCGGGCGGCCGCGCCGTCGAGCTTGCCGTCAGCCAACGACAGCTTGCCGTTGTCCCAGGCCGCGCGCGCCGAGACCCGCGGGGCGGCGCCGACCAGACGGTCCAGTTCGGCCAGGCCGCTGGCGAAGCCCGCGCCTCGCGCTTCGGCGTTGAAGTTCCAGGGCTTGTCGCGCGCCTGGCTGGCCGACCACTTGATCGAGGCCGAGCCCTTCATGCCGGGACGGATCGGCGCCAGCGAGGCGACCTTGGCCGTGCCGTCGAACGACAAGCCGCCCAGCAGGCCGCGCTGGCCTTCACCCTCGACGACGATGTTGGGCGCGACGATCTTGGCCCGCTTGATCAGGAAGCGACCGTCCTTCAGGCGCGCGCCCTCGAAATCGGCCTTGGGCGCGCGGCCCAGCGGCGCCAGCAGGCCCTCGCCCGCCCCGCCCTCGCCCGTCGCCGAGGCCCGGATGGTCAGCTCGCCCTTGCTCCAGCCGACGAAGACCGGCCCCCTGGCCCGCGCCAGGCGGTAGCCGAACAGTTCGAGGCTGGAGACGTCGCCCGGCCCTTCGACCGAGAAGCCGCCGTCCCCGAACTTGAATACGCCCTGGGCCTTCGCCGCGCCCATCTTGGGCATCGGGGTGATCTTGGAGAGATCCTTGACCGCCGCCGAGAAGGTCACGCCTTCCGGCGCGGTGCGGCGCTTGGCCAGCTCGGCCGGTCCGGTGGCGTCGAGCGAAAGGTTGGGCGCCCGCAGCTTCAGGGACAGGTCGGTCATCGTCCCCGCCTTGCGGCCGACGACATCGACGTCCACCGCCGCGCCGAACATGCGCTCGTAGAGATCGGTGTGGCTGGAGGCCGAGAGATCGACGTGGCCGCTGGCCGAACCGCCCAGGGCGTTCCAGGCCCCGCCGGCGCGGAGGGGCACGTCCTGGCCGCTCTGGGCCTTTAGCGTGAAGGCGCCGGCCTCGGTCGTGCCGTTGGCCTTGGCGTCGAGCATGAAGGGGCGATCGGCCGGCAGGCCCAGGCTCCCCGCCAAGGCGCCGCCCTTGGCCTCGCGGCCCACGGCGGTCAAAAGCAGGGTCTTGTCGCGCCCCAGGTCGAAGACGAGATCCAGGTGGTCGCCGGGATGCAGGCGGCTGGCGGCCGAAAGCCGTCCGGCCTGGCCGCCCATCCGCGCCATCTCGTAGGCGCCCGACAGGTCGAAGTCGCCGGCGACGTTGCTGAACGCCGGCCGGGTGACCAGCCGCAGCTTGAAGGCGTCGAGGTCCGCCGAGATCGGCGCGGCGCCCGACTTACCCTTCGGACCAAGGGTCGGGCGACGCACGAGGGTGACCTGTCGCGCCTCGATGCTCTCGGCGTGGAAACGCCGCCACCAAAGCTCGCGCGGCTTCCAGACGACGCGCAGATCGGCGCCCTCCAGCCAGACGCCCTTCTCGTCGGAAATCGTCAGCCGACGGACGCCGAAATCACGCCAGATGTCGCCAGAAAGGCCTTCGATCTTCAGCGTGCCGATGCGGCCGAGCTTCAAGCCGCTGGTGCGCGCTTCGAGGAAGGCGCGTCCCTGCGGCGTGATCACGCCATAGCGCACGACGCCCAGCGCCAGGGCGACGATGGCCACCAGAGTCACCGAGATGATGATCAGCCAGCCGGGCCCGCCGATGCGGCGCGCGACCTTGGCCGCGGCCTCTGCGACTTGTTCGACGGGTTCTGGCGGCGGCGCGGCGTCGGTCAAAAGCTCTGCCCGATGCTGAGATAGATCTGGAATGCCGCGTCGCCCTCGCGCTTCTCGAGCGGGAACGCGATGTCGGCGCGGATGGGGCCAAAGCCCAGGTCGTAGCGGACGCCGAAGCCGGCGCCGACGCTGAAGTCGCGGGTGTTGGGCGTCGGCTCGGTTCCCACCGCGCCGGCGTCGATGAACACCACGCCGCCCCACTGCTGGGTGAAGCGGTGGCGCAGCTCGATGGAGCCCTCGAACAGCGACAGGCCGCCTTGCGGCGTGTTGTCCGACAGGCGCGGGCCGATGGCCTGGTAGGAATAGCCACGCACGGAACCACCGCCGCCCGAATAGAAGCGCCGCGACGCCGGCACCTCGGGCATGGTGCCGCCCAGCATGGCGCCCAGCTTCAGCCGCCCCGCCAGCACGGTGTCGGCCTCCTTGCCGAACGGGATGTAGGCCGAGCCCTGGGCCTGGGTGCGGATATAGACCAGGCTGGTCTCGCCGGTGATGGCGGTCGGCTCGGCCCGCGCCTCCACCCGCCAGCCGCGGCGGGGATCAAGGATGTTGTCCGAATAGTCCCAGGCATAGGCGCCCAGCGCCGTGAAGGTCGCCAGGTTCAGCCGCTGGCCCACGGGCAGGCCGTTGGCGGTTGTCCGTTCCTGGGTCTGCGACAGGTCGACCGACAGGCCGTAGGTGCGGTAGCGCGTGGTTTGCAGGCGCCGCGTCAGGTCGGCGCTCAACGTGGCGCCGGTTTCGTCATAGGCGTCGGTGGTGTCGGCGAACACGCGGCTGGTCAGCTTCAGCGTCTGCTGCGGCCGGCCCCAATGCGGCAGCGCCACCGAGCCCTCCAGGCTCTTTTCCAGCTTGGCGACGCGGGTGGTGATGGTCGTCGTATCGGCGCGGCGCAGGCGGTTGTAGCGGATCCACTTGGCGTCGACGCCGGGACCTTCGCTGGTCGAATAGCCGGCGCCCAGTTCGAGCGTGCGCGAGGCCCGGTCAGCCAGCGTCACCTGGATCGGGCGAAGCCCCTCGGGCGTGGCCTTGTCCTTGGGCGCCAGGGCCACCGACACGGTGTCGTAGACGCCGGTGTCGCGCAGGCGGCGCTCGAGCTCGGCGATGTCTTCTGGATCGTAGACGTCGCCTTCCTTCCAGGGCGCCAGGCGTTGCAGCCATTCGATGCGCGTGCGGCCCTTGGTCGAAAGCTCGACGCCATCGACCTTCACCAGGTCGCCGGCGGCGATGACGAAGGTCGGGCGGACGGTGTGGTCGGCGTGGTCGACGATCACCTGACGCGGATCGGCCGCGGCGTCGGCGTAGCCCAGCTTCTGCACCTGCGCGACCGCGCGCCCTTCGGCGCCCAGGATTTCGGCGGCGCGGCCGGCCGCCCCTTCGGTCAGCCCCAGCACGGAAAAGGCGCGCTCGCGGACCCCCTCGTCGGGCGGCGCTCCCGACCAATCGATGCGGGGATCGGCGATCACGAACAACTGGCCGGGCGTGACCTTCACCGTGCCGCGCGGCGGGTCCGTCTCGGTGACATCGGGGTCGACGACATAGGCGTAGTAGCCCTCGGCGCGCAGCACGGCCACGGCGGCGTTGGCGGCGTCGCGGGCGCGACGACGGGCCTCGGAGCGGCTGGCCGGCGGGGTGTCGGATTGGGTCAGGGCGCGCTGGATGGTTTCGCGCAGGGCGCGATCCTCGACGCCGGTGATGGTCGCCGATGGTTCGTCCGCTTTAGCCTGAGCCGCAACGGCCGCGATTGCGGCCGCCAAGCCCAGAACTGTCGTCTTACGCACCAAGCCAAGTCCCCGCACGGAGCGCCCCCAAGACCTCGTGTAGTCGGGCGCTTCACGGCTGTCACCCGACGAAATGCTGCGGGAGCGAACGATCTCGACTTCTCAGGCCCGGCAATCGGCGCCCAAATGCTAGGCACTCATGCGCAACCGCGGGGCGAAGGTCGAAATCCGCCGCGAACCTTTTCGAGGCGTTCTAGGTTTCCATCGACCGGCGCCGCTTCGGCGCGGGTCCAAGAGACGGACAATCAAAGTGGACACCGGCGTGGCGGCGAAATTACAGAGCCTGGACGAGGCCCCAACCCTGCCGATGACGGGCGCGGCCTATCTCCCAGGCGTGGCTTACGACGAGATGTTCGCCGCCGGCGGCGACGTGCGGGCCCACTACGCCCCGTTGCAGTCGCGGATGGCGACCCTGGGCGCCTCGGCGCTGGCCGACCGGCAGAAGACCCTGGAGCGCTCGTTCCTGCTGCAGGGCATCACCTTCACGGTCTACGGCGCGGGCAGCGCCACCGAGCGGATCATCCCCACCGACCTCTTTCCGAGAATCATCCCGGCCGCCGAGTGGGCCCGCATCGAATCGGGCCTGACCCAGCGCCTGCAGGCGCTGAACATGTTCCTCGCCGACATCTACGGCGAGCAGAAGATCCTGATGGACGGCGTGGTGCCGCGCGAGCTGGTGCTGGGCGCGCCCTCTTACCGGCGCGAGATGCAGAACCTCTACGTGCCGCACAAGTCGTACGCCAATGTCTGCGGCAGCGACCTGATCCGCGGCCAGGACGGCGAGTTCGCGGTGCTGGAGGACAATCTGCGCGTCCCGTCCGGGGTCTCCTACATGCTGGCCAACCGCGACGCGGCCAAGCGCACCTTCCCGGGCACCTATCGCGAGGCCGGCGTGCGTCCGGTCGAACGCTATCCCGATCTGCTGCTGGCCACGCTGAAGAGCATGAGCGCCGATTGGCGCTCCGACCCGCAGGTCGTGGTGCTGACGCCCGGCGTCTACAACAGCGCCTATTACGAGCACGCCTATCTGGCCCGCCTGATGGGCGTGCCGCTGGTCGAGGGCCGCGACCTCGTGGTGCACGACAACATGGTCTACATGCGCACCACCACCGGCCTGCGCCGGGTGGACGTGATCTATCGCCGGGTCGACGACGACTTCATCGACCCCCTCACCTTCCGCCGGGATTCGTCGCTGGGGGCGGCAGGCCTCTTCAATGCCTATCGCGCCGGCAACGTGGTGATCTGCAACGCCCCGGGCACGGGCGTGGCCGACGACAAGGCCGTCTACGCCTTCGTGCCGGACATCATCCGCTACTACCTGGGCGAAGACCCGATCCTGCCCAACATCGAGACCTATCTCTGCCGCGAGAAGAGCCAGCTCAGCCACGTGCTCGACAACCTCGACAAGCTGGTGGTCAAGGCCGTGGGCGCCTCGGGCGGCTACGGCATGCTGGTCGGCCCGCACGCCAGCGCCCAGGAACGCGCCGACTTCGCTGACGCCCTGAAGGCTGATGCGGCCAACTACATCGCCCAGCCGACCATCCAGCTTTCGACCGCCCCGTGCCTCGTGGACGGCCGCATCGAACCGCGCCACGTCGACCTGCGCCCGTTCATCCTGTCGGGCGAGAAGACCATCGTGACGCCCGGCGCCCTCACCCGCGTGGCGCTGAAGCGCGGCTCGCTGGTGGTGAACTCCAGCCAGGGCGGCGGTTCGAAAGACACCTGGGTGCTGGCCGAGGAGAACGGCCACCACAACGGCAATGGCCACAAGGGGAACGGCCAATGATGCTCGCTCTCCCAAAGTTTGAGGGTTCGCTCGCATGATGCTCGCTCGGGTCGCCGACAGCCTCTACTGGCTGGGCCGCTATATCGAGCGCGCCGAACACCTGTCGCGCCTGTCGAGCGTGATGCTGAACGCCACGCTGGACCAGACCGACTCCGGCATGCAGGCGGTGTGGATCGCGTTGTCGGCCGTCGGCGACGACGGGGCCGGCAAGGTCTCGCCGTTCGAGGCCGCCCGCGCGCTGGTGCTCGACCGCTCCGACCCCAACTCGGTGGTCTCGTCCCTGACCATGGCCCGCGAGAACGCCCGCCAGGTGCGCGACCAGATCACCACCGAAACCTGGGAGCGGCTGAACGTCCTCTATCTGCGCGTCACCGACGCCAGCGCCGAGGCCGAGTTCGCCGATAATTCGGTGTCGTACCTGCACGACGTCATCGCCGACGTGCACCTGTTCAAGGGCGCGGCCGACGCCACCATGAGCCACGGCGAAAGCTGGCGGTTCATGATGCTGGGCATGTACCTGGAGCGGGCTCAGCTGGTCTCAAGCCTGCTGGAGGTGTGCTTCGCCCAGGCCCCCAGCCGCGAGATCCACGATCACCTGGCGCTGGTCAGCCTGCTGCGCATGGCCTGCGCGCTGGAGCCGTACCTGCGGGTCTACACCGCCGAGATCGAACCCCGGCACATCCTGGAGTTCCTGGTCTTCGACGAGGACTTCCCACGCTCGATCCGCTTCGCCACCTCGCGCATCGAGGAGCACCTGACGGCGCTGGCTCGGCACGTCGAGGCCGCCGGCCGCGCCGCGCCCGAGCGCCTGGCCGGCAAGCTGAAAGCTCGCCTGCAGTACGCCGACGTCGACGAACTGGAGACGATCGGGGCCGGCGCCCTGCTGACCACCGTGGTCAACGAGTGCGCCCGCATCCACGACGCGATCTACGAGACCTTCGTCGCCTACCCCCTCGAACTCCGACTGCCGGCCTGACCATGCTGCTCGAAATCCGCCACGTCACCCAGTACCACTATGAGCGGCCGGTCCGCGAAAGCCTGATGGAGCTGTGGATGCAGCCCCAGAAGGGGGCGCGCCAGCGGCTGGTCAGCTTCGAACTGGACGTCGATCCGGCCGCCCAGCTGTTCTCCTATCCCGACAGCTTCGGCAACGCCGTCTACCACTTCGACGTGCCCCACCCGCACGACCGGCTGACCATCATCGCCCGCTCGGCGGTCGAGACCGAGCACGCCGCCGAACTGCCCGACAGGCTGGACATCGGCGAGTGGGACCGCCTGCGCAGCGAGTTCGTGCGCGGCGAGTGCTTCGACTTCCTGCGCCCGCACGGCTTCGTGCAGACGACCGAGCGCCTGCTGGCCTTCATCGCCCAGCACGACCTGGAGGCCTTGCGCCGCCAGGATCCGCTGACGGCGCTGAAGCGGCTGAACGAGACCCTCTACCAGTCGTTCGGCTACCAGCCCGGGGTCACCGACGCCGACAGCCCGATCGACCTGGCCCTGGAGGCCGGCAGCGGCGTCTGCCAGGACTTCGCCCACATCATGCTGGCCATCTGCCGCAGCTGGGGCCTGCCCGCGCGCTACGTGTCGGGCTACCTGTTCACCGACCGGGACGCGGGCGATCGCTCGGATCCCGACGCCACCCACGCCTGGATCGAGGTGTTCCTGCCAAGCCTGCGCTGGGTGGGCTTCGACCCGACCAACAATTGTCTGACCGGTGAGCGCCACGTGGCCGTGGCCGTGGGTCGCGACTACGCCGACGTCACGCCTTCGCGCGGGGTCTACAAGGGCGACGCCGAGAGCCATCTGGCCGTAGGGGTGACGGTGCGCCGGGCCCGCGCGGCCCTTGCCGAACCCGAGTTCCTGCGCCTGGCCAAGCCTGCCTCGTTCGGCGCGCGACGGCGCGGAGACGCCGCCGCGGTCCATCAGGACCAGCAGCGTCAGCAGCAGCAACAACAGCAGCAGCAGTAACGAAGCGGCCGGGGACCCAAGTCACCGGCCCTCTTCCTAGGCCGCGTAGACGTGGCTCTTGCCGACGGCCAGCTTCACCGAACCGGCGAAGCGATCGGCGTCGGCGCGCGAGGCGGCGATCTCCACCCGTGCGCCGTTGGCCAGCACGGCGTCGACGCGCGCCAGGGCGCCCTGGGCGTTGACGCGCTCGACCCTGGCTTCCACGCCCTCGTCGGCCAGCACGAAGTCATGCGGCCGCACGAAGGCCACGGCCGCGCCGTCGGCGACGCCCTGCGCCGGCAGGACCAGCGGCCCGGCGACGAACCTGCCGCCCTCGACCTTGCCCTCGAAGCGGTTGGATTCGCCGACGAAGCCGCAGACGAAGGCCGAGGCCGGGTTGTCGTGAACCTCGCGCGGGGTGCCGATCTGCTCGATCTGGCCCTTGTTGAGGATGGCGACGCGGTCGGCCAGCTCCAGGGCTTCTTCCTGGTCGTGGGTGACGAAGATGGTGGTCACGCCGGTGGCGTCGTGCACCCGGCGCAGCTCCTTGCGCAGCGACTTGCGAACGGTGGCGTCCAGCGCGCCGAACGGCTCGTCGAGCAGCAGAACGCTGGGCTGCACCGCCAGGGCGCGCGACAGGGCCACCCGCTGGCGCTGACCGCCCGACAGCTGCGAGGGATAGCGACCGCCCAGGCCGTCCAGCTCGACCAGCTTCAGCAGTTCGTCGACGCGCTTGGCGATCTCGGCCTTCGGCGGCTTGTCCTTGCCCTTACGGACGTCGAGACCAAACGCGATGTTCTTGGCCACGGTCATGTGCTTGAACAGCGCGTACTGCTGGAAGACGAAGCCCACGCGGCGCGCGGCGGCCGAGGCGTAGGTGACGTCCTTGTCGTGGAACAGCACCTGGCCGGCGTCGGGAAACTCCAGGCCCGCGATGGCGCGCAGCAAGGTGGTCTTGCCCGAGCCCGACGGACCCAGCAGCGCCAGCAGTTCGCCGTCGGCGATCTCGAGGTCGACGTGGTTCAGCGCCGGATAGCGGCCGAACTGCTTCTGGACGGAACGGATGGAGATGGTCATGGCGTCTTCGCGTTCCGTTTAGTGTCCGCCCCGGCGCACGGCCGGTTGGGCGACTTCGAGGGCGGTCTTCAGCACGAGGGTGACGATGGCGAGCAGGCACAGCAGGGCCGCCACCGCGAACGCCCCCACGAAATCGTACTCGTTGTAGAGGATCTCGACGTGCAGCGGCATGGTGTTGGTCAGGCCGCGGATGTGGCCGCTGACCACCGACACGGCGCCGAACTCGCCCATGGCGCGGGCGTTGCACAGCAGGACGCCGTACAGCAGACCCCAGCGCACGTTGGGCGTGGTCACCCGCCAGAAGGTGTAGAGGCCCGAGGCTCCCATCGAAATGGCCGCCTCCTCCTCGCTGGTGCCCTGCTCCTGCATCAGCGGGATCAGTTCACGGGCGACGAACGGGAAGGTCACGAACACGGTGGCCAGCACGATGCCGGGCACGGCGAAAATGACCTTCAGGTCGTTGTCGAGCAGCCATTCGCCGAGCCAGCCCTGCATGCCGAACACCAGCACGTAGATCAGGCCCGCCACGACCGGCGAGACCGAGAACGGCAGGTCGATGAGGGTGATCAGGAACGACTTGCCCGGAAAGTCGTGCTTGGCCACGGCCCACGAGGCGCAGAGGCCGAAGATGGCGTTGAAAGGCACGGCGATGGCCGCCGTCAGCAGGGTCAGCCTCACCGCCGCCAGGGCGTCCTCGTGCAGGACGGCTTCAACGGCCGCCGGCACGCCCTTGCGCAGGGCCTCGGCGAACACGGCCACCAGCGGCAGGATCAGCACCAGCGCCAGGAAGACCATGACGACGCCGATGACCAGCGCCTTGACCCAGGTCGGATCCTCGGTGGGGTGACGGGCGCGCGCCATCAGACGAACCTCCGCGAAAAGGCCTGGATGGCGTTGATGACGAACAGCATCAGGAACGAGACCACCAGCATGACCACCGCGATCGAGGCGGCCTGGGCGTACTGGAACTGCTCCAGCTGGATGATGATCAGCAGCGGCGCGATCTCGGACTTGTAGGGCATGTTGCCGGCGATGAAGATCACCGAGCCGTACTCGCCCACCCCTCTGGCGAAGGCCATGGCGAAGCCCGTCAGCCAGGCCGGGCCCAGGGCCGGCAGGATCACGCGCCAGATCGTCTGCAAGCGGCCCGCGCCCAGACTGGCCGAGGCCTCCTCGACGTCGGCCGACAGGTCGCGCATCACCGGCTCGATCGTGCGCACCACGAACGGCAAGCCGATGAAGATCAGCGCGATGGTCACGCCGACGGGATTGTAGGCGGCCTTGATCCCCAGCGGCGTCAGGAACTGCCCGATCCAGCCGTTGGGCGCATAAAGGGTCGCCAGGGCGATGCCGGCGACGGCGGTCGGAAGGGCGAACGGCAGGTCGACCAGGGCGTTGATGATGGTCTTGCCGGGAAACTCGTAGCGAACCAGGGCCCAGGTGGTCAGCACGCCGAACACGCCGTTGGCGATCGCGGCGACCAGAGCCGCGCCGAAGGTCAGGCGGTAGGCGGCCAGGGCGCGCTCGGAAAAGGCGGCGGCGACGAACTCGGACGGCGACAGCTCGGCCGCCTTCAACGCCACGGCCGACAGGGGAATCAGCACGACCAGCGACAGGATCGACAGCGTGACGCCCAGGGTCAGGCCGAACCCTGGAATCGCGGACCGACGGCGAAACAGCGGACGACGCGCCGCGGCGGGGCGTTGCGCGGCAAGGGATTCGGCGGTCATGTCCTGATCGTCGTCCTGGTTCCGGCTGCGGCTCGCGGCCTCAAAGTGAACAAACGCGCGGGCTGCGCCTCGGCGTCGAAGCGGCGCCAAGTTGGAGCGCTTAAATCTCCACTGCGCCGATGGGGTCAATTGAGATTTCTCGGGCGAGCCCCGTAGAAAAACTGTCCGTTCGTCACCCTGCCCCGCGCGAGACAAACCGCGAAGCGAAATTCGCGCCCCAACTCAACCTGCCAAATCTAAGTTTCACTATATGAAACAACGCCGCAATTTATGGGAAACTTGTTGCGACTTTCGGTCGGCGTGCGAAGATCGCGTCAACAACGCGCATAATCCCTCGGGGGGAAGCCCAATGTATCTTCGCCTTCACAAGGCCGCCATGCTGGCCTCGGCCGCCGTTTCGCTGTTGGCCCTGCCCGCCCTCGCCGCCCCTCGCCAGGTCGAGCACCTCGACCGCGGCCTCGTCGCCGCCCCCGCCATCGACGGCGGCGTGCTGGTGTCCTGGCGCTACACGGGCGAGGACGCCCTCGGCCTGGCCTTCAATCTCTATCGCGACGGCAAGAAGCTGAACGCCAAGCCGCTCGCCTTCGCCACCAACTTCGTCGACAAGACTGGCGTCGTCGGCGCGCGCTACACGCTCAAGGCCGTGACCAAGGGCAAGGAAGGCCCGGTCGAGGGCGAGACCACCGCGCTGAAGGACGGCTTCCTGACCATACCGCTGCAGAAGCCCGCCGGGGGCGTGACGCCCGACGGCGTCGCCTACGAATACACCGCCAACGACGCCAGCGTCGGCGACCTCGACGGCGACGGCCGCTACGAGATCGTCCTGAAGTGGGATCCGACCAACTCCAAGGACAACGCCTTCTCGGGCTATACCGGCCCGGTGCTGCTGGACGCCTACACCCTGGACGGCAAGCGCCTGTGGCGCATCGACCTTGGCCGCAACATCCGCGCCGGCGCGCACTACACCCAGTTCCAGGTCTTCGACTTCGACGGCGACGGCCGCGCCGAGATCGCGGTGCGCACTTCGGACGGCACGATCGACGGCGCGGGCAAGGTGCTGGGCGATCCCAACGCCGACTGGCGCGGCGGGCCCATCGAGACCCCGACCAAGGACAAGACCGGCGCCGAGATCAAGCCGGACGGCGCGATGGTGGCCAAGCTGACGGGCCGCATCCTCAAGGGCCCCGAGTTCCTGACCGTGTTCGACGGACGCACCGGCGCGGCGCTCGACTCGGTTCCGTTCGCCGCTCCGCGCGCGCCCGACACCGACGCCCCAAGCACCGAGGAGATGACCAAGCTCTGGGGCGACGGCTACGCCAACCGCTCCGACCGCTTCCTGGCCGGCACGGCCTATCTGGACGGCCGGCATCCCAGCATCATCATGGGGCGCGGCTACTACGCCCGCACCACCGTCAGCGCCTGGGACTTCAAGAACGGCAAGATCACCCAGCGCTGGGTGTTCGACAGCGCGGCCCCCGGCGTGCCCGAAGGCTTCGGCGGCCAGGGCAACCACCAGCTGTCCATTGGCGACGTCAACGGCGACGGACGTGACGAGATCGTCTACGGCTCGATGGCGCTGGACGCCGACGGCAAGCCGCTGTGGACCGCCAAGCTCTATCACGGCGACGCCCTGCACCTGGGCGACCTCGACCCGGACCGTCCCGGCCTGGAGCGCTTCGGCGTCAACGAAAGCCCGAAGATGAACGGCGGCATCGGCTCGGCCATGCTCGACGCCAAGACCGGCGAGGTTCTCTGGACCACCCCGACGCAAAGCGACACCGGCCGGGGCGTGGCCTTCGACATCGATCCCCGCTTCCCGGGCGCCGAAGCCTGGGCCAGCAATTCCAGCACGCTCTACACTGTCAAGGGCAAGCCGATCGAAGGCGTCAAGCATCCGCCGCAGATGAACTTCGGCGTCTGGTGGGACGGCGACGAACTGCGCGAGCTGCTCGACCGCAACAAGATCTTCAAGTGGGACTGGCTGAAGGGCGAGAGCAAGGTGCTGCTGAACGCCGAGGGCATGACCTCGAACAACGGCACCAAGGCCACCCCCACCCTATCGGCCGACATCCTGGGCGACTGGCGCGAGGAGGTGATCCTGCGCTCGGAGGACAACACCTTCCTGCGCATCTACGTGACGCCCTACCCGACCGATCGCCGCCTGGTCACGCTGATGCACGATCCGGTCTATCGCGCCGGGATCGCCTGGCAGAATACGGCCTACAACCAACCGCCGCACACCAGCTTCTACCTGGGGCACGGCATGAAGAACCCCGCTCGTCCGAACGTCGTCGCCGTGAAGGTGAAGCCATGAAAAACGTCCTGATCGGCCTGGCGAGCGCCTTCGCCATCGCCCTGCCCGCCTTCGCCCCATCCGCCTTCGCCCAGGCGCCGGCCGCGCCCGCGGCCGCCCCGCCGCGCGAATGGATCGACAAGGACACGGGCCATCGCGTCGTGCGCCTGTCGGACGAGCCGGGCTCTAGCAGTCTCTACTTCAACTACAACGGCTACACGCCCCAGGGCGACAAGCTGGTCATCGCCACGCCCAAGGGCCTGAGCACGATCGATCTGGCCACCCGCAAGCTGGCGCCGCTGGTCGAGGAGAACGGCAAGTTCCTGTTCGTCGGCCGCAAGACCCGCTCGGCCTACTACATCGTCGAAGAGGGCAAGGCCAAGGTGGTCAAGGCTGTCGATATCGACAGCAAGAAGGTCCGCGTGGTCGCGAAGTTCGACCGCGGCGACATCCAGACGATCAACGCCGACGAGACCCTGCTGGGCGGCGTGGTCGTGACCAAGCCCGAGATCGAGACCCGCCCCGACGGCATGCTCAAGCGCGACAACCGCTTCGACCAGGCCGCCTACGCCGCCAACGGTCCGGACGGCAAGCCGCTGTCCTTCGCCGAGGCCAAGGAGGTGCGCCTGAACGAGCGGCTGGAGTCGAAGATCCCGATGGAGATGTTCGTCATCGACACCCGCACGGGCGAAAAGCGCGTGGTGCACGCGGCGACCGACTGGCTGAACCACCTGCAGTTCTCGCCGACCGACCCGAACCTCCTGATGTTCTGCCACGAGGGTCCCTGGCACAAGGTCGACCGCCTGTGGCTGCTGCGCACCGACCAGGCGGACGCCAAGCCGGTGAAGATCCACACGCGCACCATGAACATGGAGATCGCCGGCCACGAGTGGTTCAGCGCCGACGGCAAGACCGTCTGGTATGACCTGCAAACCCCGCGCGGCGAGGACTTCTGGGTCGCCGGCTACGAGATCGCGACCGGCAAGCGCTCCTGGTACCACGTAGAGCGCAACGCCTGGTCGGTGCACTTCAACTCCAGCCCGGACGGCAAGCTGTTCGCCGGCGACGGCGGCGACAGCGAGATGGTCGCCCACGCGCCGGACGGAAAGTGGCTGTACCTGATGCACCCGCGCGGCATCCCGGACGTCGCCGGCATCCACGCCCCCGACTCCGAGCACCTGATCCGCCCCGGCGTCATCGACGCCGAGAAGCTGGTCAACATGAGCGCCCACGACTACCGCCTGGAGCCCAACGTCAACTTCACGCCGGACGGTAAGTGGCTGGTGTTCCGCTCAAACATGCACGGCGCCAACCACGTCTACGCGGTGGAGCTGGCCAAGGCGAAGTAGGCTCGATGAGCCTTGCTCCACCCCGTAAAACCCCCGCGAAAGCGGGGGCCCAGGCTTTTTCTGAAACGCCCGGCGCTCGACGGTAAAACACCTGGATCCCCGCTTTCGCGGGGATTTTACGGAAGAGAAGCGCCCTTCCCCCTCACCTCCTCCCGCGCCCGCCACCTGGCCTTGAGCGTATGGGAGGTCTCTCTTGACCCGTCGGGGCTCCACCCAGGCGGGCCGAAGAGATAGCCGATAACCTCGCGCGGCGAGCGGCTTCCCGCCAGGTCCTTCCCGATGCCGATCCACTCGTGGAAGACGTTAGCGAGGAGATTGAAGCTGGGCAGGTTCCGCACAATGCCGTAACGGCAGGGCTCGGCGTCGTCTTCGGGGATGAAGGTGCCGAACATCCGGTCCCAGATGATCAGGATCCCCGCATAGTTGGCGTCGAGATAGCGCGGGTTGCGCGCGTGATGCACCCGGTGGTGCGACGGCGTGTTGAGCACCGCCTCGAACCAGGCCGGCATCCGCCGCACCGCCTCGGTATGGATCCAGAACTGATAGACGAGGCTGATCCCCTTCTGGATCGCCACCATGGCAGGCGGAAAACCCAGGAAGGACAGCGGCAGCCATAGCAGCCAGGTCCCGGCCACGCCGCCTGTCCAGGTCTGCCGCAAGGCCGTGGTCAGGTTGTAGTGCGTCGAGCTGTGGTGGTTGACATGGCTGGCCCACCAGAAGCGACGTTCGTGGCTCAGGCGGTGAAACCAGTAGTAGGTCAGGTCCTCGGCGAAAAAGAGCACGACCCAGGCCCAGATCGCCGTCATCGGGATCGTGAACAGCCGATGCTCGTAGACCCACAGGCTTGCGGCGAACACCGCGCCCCCGGTCAGCAGTCCGGCGATCGTGCTGCCCAGCCCCATCAGCAGCGAGGTCGCCGCGTCGCGCGGCTCGTAGTGTGCCCTGGCCTTGCCGAAACGGGCGAGCAGGACCTCCAGCACGATGGCGACCACGAAGAACGGAATCGCGAGCTGGACAGGATCGAAGGCCGGCTTCATGCGGCGGCCTCCAGGGGCGGCCAGGCGCGCTCGCCCAGGCGAAGCCGTGGCGCGCCGTCGACAGCCGCCAGGCGCACGCGCCCCTCGACGGGACTGGCCGCCACGACGTCGCGCCAGGCCGCAGAGCGGGCCACGTAGCCGTCGCCCTTGCGCCAGAGCACCAGCGCCAGATCCCCCGCGCGGGCCACCACGGCGGCGGCGTCGCCGGCGATCCAGACCGCCTCGGCGCGATGATCCGGGAACTCCTCGGCCAGCAGAGCCCGCGCCGCGACCTCGTCCAGCGGCGGCGACGGCCGGGCGATCCTCGCCCAGGCCGACAGCCCCACCAGCAGGGCCACGGCCAGCGCCGAGCCCAGCAATTGTATGAGCAGCGCGTTGTCCATCGCCGCCTCCTCCCCCGTTTTGCTCGAAGGTCTGGCCGACCAGCGATCACGTCAAGCGGCAGAACGGGGGTTTACGCGACCGGATTCGCCGCTCAAGTTGCGAACCGCACGCATCACGCGGGGTAAGGGAAACGGGTATGTCTTTGATGTTCGAACCGCTGCGCAAATACGCGCAATTCTCGGGGCGCGCTCGCCGCTCGGAATACTGGCTCTTCGCGCTGTTCACCTTCGCCGTCAGCATCGCCATCACGATCCTGCGGCTGATCGTCAGCGGTCCTCAAAGCCTGGAGAGCGGCAGCTTCGACGCCCTGGGCCTGGTGAGCCTGGCCTTCTCGCTGGCGATGTTCATTCCCAGCCTCGCGGTCTCGTTCCGCCGCCTGCACGACACCGACCGTTCGGCCTGGTGGATCCTGATCGGCCTGATCCCGCTGATCGGCGCGATCGTGCTGCTGGTCTTCTACATCCTTCCCGGCACCACGGGCCCGAACAAGTTCGGCCCGGACCCGAAGCAGACCCACACGGACGCCGCCGAAACCTTCGCCTGAGGCTTCGACCGAGCAAGCCAAAGCGCGCCGCCCTCGCAAGGAGAGCGGCGCGCTTTTTCTTTGCGGCAAGCCCTTAGAACTTGCGGGCGTAGCCCACCGAAACGACGTTGGCGTCGTCGGCGTCGTTGTCGCGGAACTGCTGGCGCGTGTAGTCGACGCGCACGCCGTTCTTGTCGTCGAACTTGTACTGGGCGCCGACGCCGTAGTTGACGCTGTCGGCGTCGAACTTGTTCTCCACGCCAGCCAGCTTCTGCTTGAACTGGGTGTTGCCGTAGCCGACGCGACCGATCAGGTCGATGTTCGGGGTCACCGGCAGGAAGCCGACGCCGTAGACGGCCGCCGAGTGGGTCTGCTCGATGCTCGAGCGGACGCCGGCGCGGTCGATGTTGTCGTCCTTCACGCCGCCGGACAGTTCGCCCTCGACGCCGAAGTGCGGGGTCAGCTTCGCGCCCAGGCGGCCCTGGATAGCGCCCGTATCGGCGCCTTCGGCGCGCGAGCTGTTGTAACCGAGATTGCCGTAGATCTCCGGCGAGCTCGATTGAGCATGAGCCAGGACCGGAACAGCAGCGACCGACATGGCGGCCACGGCCGCAGACATGAGAACCTTCATTATTTTTACTCCTGGTACTGGGATTTCTTGTGCTCCCTCAGCCTCCTCTGGGTATTGGGGCAACGAGGCCCGTATTTGACCGCACCCTGACCTGTTTGGGGCCATTGCGTGACGTTTCCGACATTTGGACCGTCGATTATGGCCGCTCGCCGAAAGTTCCGCTGCGGCAGGTCGAATAGCCGCAAGCGATGCAGGCAGGACACGCCTGCTTGGCAGGTGACGGCGGCGCGGGGCGTGCTATTGATCGCGTCCAAACAGTGATCAGATCGGCGCGCCCATGTCGCGCGCCGGCCCATCGGGACCGCCGCCTTGCATCAAGCCGTCATCGCCGCCACGGGGCTCTACACCCCGCCGTTCAGCATCTCGAACGTAGAATTGGTCGACGCCTTCAACGCCTATGTCGAACGCTTCAACGCCGCCAACGCGGACGCCATCGCCGCCGGCGAAGTCACCGCCCTCGCCCCCTCCTCGCCGGAGTTCATCGAGAAGGCCTCGGGCATCAAGGCCCGCTACGTGATGAACAAGGACGGCATCATCGACCCCGAGGTCATGCGCCCGAACCTGCCCGAGCGTCCGAACGACCAGATCTCGATCCTGGCCGAGATGGCCGTGAAGGCCGCCGAGCAGGCGATCACGGCCTGGGGCAAGCCTGTCAGCGAGATCGGCGCGGTGATCTGCGCGGCCTCGAACATGCAGCGCGCCTATCCGGCCATGGCCATCGAGGTGCAGCAGGCCCTGGGCATCGAGGGCTTCGCCTTCGACATGAACGTGGCCTGCTCGTCGGCCACCTTCGGCATCAAGACCGCCGCCGACTTCATCGCCACCGGCAGCGCCAAGGCGGTGCTGATGGTCAATCCCGAGATCTGCTCGGGCCACCTCAACTTCAAGGACCGCGACAGCCACTTCATCTTCGGCGACGTAGCCACGGCCGTGATCCTGGAAGAGGCCTCGCAGGCGACGGGCGGCTGGGAGATCCTGGGCACGCGCCTGAAGACCCAGTTCTCGAACAACATCCGCAACAACTTCGGCTTCCTGAACAACGCCGCCCCGGAAGGCGTCGGCGCCAGGGACAAGCTGTTCGTGCAGGAAGGCCGCAAGGTGTTCCGCGAGGTGGTGCCGATGGTCAGCGAGATGATCGTCGAGCACGCCGGCGACATCGGCCTGGACGCCACGGCCCTCAAGCGCCTGTGGCTGCACCAGGCCAACATCAACATGAACGACCTGATCGCCCGCAAGGTGCTGGGCCGCGATCCCGAGGCCGGCGAGAACGTCATCATCCTCGACGAGTACGCCAACACCAGCTCGGCCGGCTCGATCATCGCCTTCCACAGCGCCAACGACGACTTCGCCGCCGGCGACACGGGCCTGATCTGCAGCTTCGGCGCCGGCTACTCGGCCGGCACGGTGTTCGTCAGGAAGCGCTAGCGGCGAGCCAGCCGCTCGGAGGCCATCCCCGATGGATGGCCTTCGCGCTTCATCCAGGCGAAGCCGAATCCCGCAAGCGCTCCAGCACCACGGCCACGGGCGCGCCGGCGCCCTGCGCCAACGTCCAGCCGTCGCGCGTCCGGCCGATGGCGTAGCAGCGGCGCGACCCGCGCTCCTCGTCCAGGCACAGCTTTCCGCCGGCGACGGCGTAGCGGCCCTTCGCCCAGCCGAAGTCGTGCCGCTCGAACCAGGTCCCGTCGGCCTTCAGCGCGATGCCGTCCATCCCGACCGGCAGGTTCGGAAAGACCACGATGCGGTCGGCGAAAGCCGCCTTGGCCACGGCGTCAGGCGCCGCCTGCGAAACGGGCTTGGGATGCGCAGCCTTCCATTCCATGGCCCGCTGGATACGGCGGCTGACGGCCGGATGGTCGTAGAAGATGATCTCCTCCAGGCGCCCAGGCGTGGCGGAACGATACTCGACCGTCTTCACCAGCGCCTTGGCCAGCCCGTCCGGCTCGTCGAAGTGGACAAGGCTGTAGCGGTCGGCGTCGCTCTCGATGATGCGGATCAGGCTGTTGGTCACCGGCGTCGCCAGAAGCAGCAGCACGGCCAGCACCGCGCCCAGAACCGGCAGACCGGCCGGATCGGACAGCCCCCTGATCTCCTCGCCGCCCATCAGGCGACACGCCGCCGCGAACAGCCGGTCGACGAGGAAGAAGGCCAGGATCGCCAGCAGGCTCGTCACGCCCACGATCCACAAGGCGTGCTGATGGGCGTAGTGGCCCATCTCGTGCCCGACCACGCCGCGCACCTCGGCGATGTCCGCGCCCTTCTTGAACATCGTGTCGCTCATCGCCACGCGGGCCGAGCCGAACAAGCCCGAGACATTGGCCGTGTAGGCGTTGGACTGCTTGGAGCCGTCGTAGATGAAGATCCTGTCGGACGGCACGCCGACCTGACGAGCCATGGCGACGACCTCGTCGCGGACCGGACCGGCCGGCGCGGGCGTATACTTGTTGAAGATCGGCTCGATGTAGGGCGGTCCAAGCAGCATGCCGATGGCGATGAAGACCGCTGTCAGGCCGCCGCCCCACAGCCACCAGGTGCGCGGAGCCTTGCGGATCAGGGCGTAAAGGGCCGCGAAGAACAGGCCCCCGATCAGGCCGGTGAGAACCAGCAAGATCGTGCTTTCCGCCAGCCAGCCGATGAGGCTCTGGCTGGTCAGGCCGTACTGCAGGGGCCGCCACCAGTCGCTGTAGATGCTCCAGGGCAGAGACAGGACGGCGTCGAAGACGATGTAGAGCCCGCCGATCCAGTAGCTGACCAGCAGCGGACGGTTTCGACGCCCCTCGAACTTGCGCCGCAACACGACGAGCACGCCGCTGCGCACGATCAGGAGCGCGACCAGCAGCGCCACGAGCGCCCCCCACAGCAACAGCCAGTGGCCGCCGTGCGTATAGGCGACCGCCTTGGCGTGCGCCTCGGGCGAGATCTGCGCCAGATAGGCCGCCGTGGCCGCGGCCGGATCGAAGGTCTGAGCCATCCGTGCTTTCCCCGAAAAGCAGACTGTCGGCAGCAAGCCAGAGCGAACGGGCCGCGTCAGGTTAAATCGCCGTCAGGTCGTGCTTGAACGCCCATGCAGCCGCCTTGCCCCTGGCGGCTCCGGCGCAGCGGTATAGAACTGGACCGATGACCTTTGCTTCGAGGCCCGCCATGCGATTCCCCGCTCGCCGTGACATCCTGCTGGGCCTTGGGGCCGGAAGCGCGCTGACCCTGGCCGGCTGCGGCGGCAAGGACACGGCCGGAGGGACGAGCGGAGCCGCGCGGGTGGAGGCGACCAAGACCCTGCGCATAGGCCTGGAGGGCACCTACCCGCCGTTCAACTTCCAGGGCGCCGACGGCCAGCTGACCGGCTTCGACGTCGAGTTCGGCAGGGCCCTGGCCGAGCAGATGAAGGTCAAGCCGGACTTCGTCGCCGCGCCGTTCGCCGGCCTGCTGGGCGCGCTGGAATCGGGCCGCACCGATGTCGTCATCAACCAGATCACCATCACGCCCGAACGGGCGGCCAAGTACGACTTCTCCAAGCCCTATACGGTCTCGGGCATCCTGATCATCGTGCCCAAGGGCAAGACCGGCGTCACCGGCCCCGCCGATCTGGCCGGCAAGAAGGTCGGCGTCGGCCTTGGCACCCACTACGAGCAGTGGCTGCGCGAGAACCAGCCCAAGGCGCAGATCCGCACCTATGACGACGACCCGACCAAGTACCAGGACCTGCGGGCCGGCCGCATCGACGCGGTGCTGAACGACCGGCTCGTGGCCGCCGACTTCCTGAAGACCGCGCCGGACCTGATCGCCGCCGGCCCGCCCTTCGCCCCGCAAAGCCAGGGCGTGGTGATGAAGCGCGATCCGGCCCTGAAGGTGCTGGTCGACGAGGCCATCGACGCCCTGCGCGCCGATGGACGCCTGGCCGCTATCTCGCAGAAGTGGTTCGGCCTGGACGTGACCCGCTAGCCGATGGACGCCGCCGAGCTCATCACCCAGTCGGCGCCGCTGCTGCTGAAGGGCGCGGTCTATACCGTGCTGCTCAGCCTGATCGGCATGGGCCTTGGCCTGCTGCTAGGCTTTGGCCTGGCGCTGATGCGGCTGTCGCGTTCGCCTTTCCTGCGCTGGCCGGCGGCGGTCTATGTCTCGGCGTTCCGGGGCACGCCGCTCCTGGTGCAGCTGTTCCTGATCTATTACGGCCTCCCGCAACTGGGGCTGGAGCTGCCGCCGCTGGCGGCGGCCGGCATCGGCTTCTCGCTGAACGTCGCCGCGTACGCCGGCGAGATCCTGCGCAGCGCCATCACGGCCGTCGACAAGGGCCAGTGGGAAGCCGCCGCCGTGCTGGGCCTGACGCGCGCCCAGGCCATGCGCCGGATCATCCTGCCCCAGGCCGCCCGCACCGCCGTGGCGCCGCTGTCCAACAGCTTCATCAGCCTGGTCAAGGACACCTCGCTGGCCGCGACCATCCAGGTGCCCGAATTGTTCCGCCAGGCCCAGCTGATCACCGCCCGGACGTACGAGATCTTCGCCATGTATCTCAGCGCCGCGGCCATCTACTGGATCGTCTCCAGCCTGCTGGCGCTGGGCCAGGGCTGGCTGGAACGCCGCGCGGAGGCCCGCCGATGAGCGCCATCGAGGCCGAGGGCCTGTCCAAGCGCTTCGGCGACACGGCCGTGCTGAACGGCGTCGACCTGACGGTGGCCCCCGGCGAGGTGGTGGCCGTCATCGGCCCCAGCGGCTCGGGCAAGAGCACCCTGCTGCGCTGCCTCGCCGGCCTGGAGGCGCTGAACGGCGGAACCCTGTCGATCGCCGGCGTCGAGGCCGGGGGCAAGATCCCGCTGGCCCGCGCCCTCAAGGGGCGGGTCGGGTTCGTGTTCCAGAACTTCAACCTGTTCCCGCACAAGACCGCGATCGAGAACGTCGCCGAGGCGCCGATGCTCGTGCGCGGCGATCCGCCCGCAAAGGCGCGAGAAAGGGCGCTGGAGCTGCTGACCAAGGTGGGCCTGGCCCATCGGGCCGACGCCTATCCGGGCGCCCTCTCCGGCGGCCAGCAGCAGCGCTGCGCCATCGCCCGGGCCCTGGCCATGGATCCGGAGGTCATTTTGTTCGACGAACCGACCTCGGCGCTGGATCCAGAGCTCGTCGGCGAGGTGCTGGCGGTCATTCGCGACCTGGCGGCCGAGAAGCGGACCATGGTCATCGTCACCCACCAGATGGACTTCGCCCGCGAGGTCGCCGACCGGACGATCTTCATGGACGAGGGCGCGATCCTGGAAGAAGGCCCGTCGGCGACCCTGTTCGCCGAACCCCGCGAAGAACGAACACAAAGGTTTCTCAGCAAATTGCGAAGCTTGCAGCCATAATTTAGCCTCTGGCGCCCCGCACCCCTCCCGGGCTACGCCGCGTGTGTCTAGAGGCGAGGATTCGTGAAACCTTATATCGACCTGAAAGGCGCCTCCGGCGCCGTCTATCGCTACAAGCTGGCCGAGGATCGCGACCCGCGCACCACGATCGCCGGCAACTATCTCTATGTGAACGCCGAAGGCGTCGTGGTGTTCGCCGGCGAGGCCAACAATCTGCACGACTCCACGCGCGGCTTCTCCGAGGCGGCCGACAAGCACGGAGCCGAGCACCTCTACATCCGCCTGAACGTCTCGGGCGCCGCCCGCGCCGACGAACTGGCCGACCTGCTGGCCGAGTTGTCGCCGGTGGGCAACCCCGCGCAAGCGGAAGACTGATCGCGTCAGGCTTCGGCGAAGAACTCGCCGAGCCTTGCGACCACGTCGGCTCGCGGCGACAGGATCGCCTGCAGGTGGTCGCCCGACGTCGAGACGAACGGCAGCCCATGGGCCGCCGCGAAGGCCTGGGACGGCGCGTGATAGGGATCCGCCGTCCCGTCCCACAACAGCACCGGAACGCCCGCGCCCAGCACGGCCCGCGCCGCACCGTCCAGCGTGTTCAGCGCCTCGAAGCAGGCCTGCACGCCCGGCAGGATTTCCGGCGTCACCCAGCCGACCAGCGCCGGCGCGACCTGCTGGCTGAAGCCCCAGAAGATGTCGAAGCGGATCGGCCCGGCAGGTCCCCTGGGCACGCCGCCTGCCAGGTCCCAGCCGCCTATGGTCAGCGAGGCCAGGCGCTGGGGATGATACTTGGCCACGCCCACGGCCATCCAGCCGCCCATCGAGTAGCCGACCAGGTGGGCCTTCTCCGCGCCCAGGCCGTCGAGCACCGCCACGATGTCGCCGGCCCGCTGGTCCTGGGCGTAGAGGGACGGGTCCGCCGGCTTGTCGCTGAGGCCATGACCCAGGGAATCGACGCAGGCCACGGTGAAGCGCTTGCTCAGCGCGGCGACGAAGCCGTTGGCGCGCCAGCTTTCGGCGTCCATGAACAGTCCGTGCTGCAGCACCACCAGCGGCCCATCGCCTTCCACCGTGTAGTGGATCTTCTGGCCGCGATGGGTGGCGAAGGGCATGGGCGAGTCTCCGAAAAGCGGGACCGCTAGTCAGTCCGGTCCACAAATTCGCGCAAGGCGAACGGGACGAGAACACCCTGCCTTGGCTATCCTCCCGCCGATGCGTCCCGAGTCGCTCTTCCCCCTGTTCGCCGCGATCTCGACTCTCAAGGGGGTCGGGCCCCGTGTCGCGCCCCTGGTCGAGAAGCTGGCCGGGCCGATCGTGCGCGACGTGCTGTTCACGCCGCCCCAGAGCCTGATCCGCCGCACGGCGACGACGGCCGCCCTGGCCCAGGACGGCCAGGTCCAGACCTTCGTCGTCACCATCGACGCCCACCTGCCGCCGCAGCGCTCGGGCCAGCCCTGGCGCATCCGTGGCTGGGACGAGACGGGTTTCGTCACCCTGGTCTGGTTCAAGGGCCACGGCCCGCATCTGGAGCGCCAGCATCCGGTCGGAACGCGGCGCGCGGTCAGCGGCAAGGTCGAGCGGTTCGGCTCGGAGATCCAGGTCGCCCACCCCGACTATGTGCTCGAGGCCGAGCGGATCGACGAGATCCCGCCGATCGAACCGGTCTATCCCGCCACCGCCGGCCTGCCCTCGCGCACCTTCCGCAAGTTCGCGCTGGAGGCCCTGTCGCGCGCCCAGGCCCTGCCCGAATGGCAGGACGCCGCCTGGATGGCCCGCGAGGGCCTGCCGGCCTGGCGCGAGGCCTTCGAGCGGCTGCACGGGCCCGAGGGCGAGATCGATCTTTCGCCGATGTCGGCCGCCCGCCGACGCCTGGCCTATGACGAACTTCTGGCCCACCAACTGGCTCTGGCCCAGCGCAAGGCCGGCAAGCGCGCCCAACCGGGGCCACGCATCGTCTCGGGCCCGCTGGCCGAGGCGGCCGAGAAGGCCCTGCCCTTCCGCCTGACCAGCGCCCAGGTGCGGGCCCTGTCGGAAGTGCGCGGGGATCTCGCTCACGGCGAGCGGATGAGCCGCCTGCTGCAAGGCGACGTCGGCTCGGGCAAGACCGTCGTGGCCATGCTGGCCATGGCCGACGCGGCCGGCGCCGGCTTCCAGTCGGCCCTGATGGCCCCCACCGAGATCCTGGCCCGCCAGCACTACGAGACCCTGGCTCCGCCGCTGGAGGCGCAAGGCCTGGCCGTCGTGCTGCTGACCGGACGCGACAAGGGCGCGGCCCGGGCGGCCAAGCTCCAGAAGCTGGCCGACGGCTCGGCCGCCGTGGCGGTGGGCACCCACGCCCTGTTCCAGGACGACGTGGCCTTCAAGACCCTGGCCCTGACCATCATCGACGAGCAGCACCGCTTCGGCGTCAACGAGCGCCGCCGGTTGCAGGAAAAGGGTGACGGCGTGCACCTCCTGGCCATGTCGGCCACGCCGATCCCCCGGACGCTGGAGCTGACCGTGTTCGGCGACCTGGACGTCTCGCGCATCGACGAGAAGCCGCCCGGCCGCACGCCCGTGGCCACCCGCGCCGCGCCGACGCCGCGCGTGCCCGAGATCGTCGATCGCCTGCGCTCGGCCATCGAGGGCGGGGCCCAGGCCTTCTGGATCTGCCCGCTGGTGTCGGAGTCCGAGAAGGTCGACCTGCGGGCGGCCGAGGATCGCGCCGCCGACCTGCGCAAGGTGCTGGGGCCGCGCGTTGGCCTGGTCCACGGCCAGATGCCGGCCGCCGAGAAGGACGCGGTGATGCAGGCCTTCGTCGACGGCGAAGTCGGGGTGCTGGTGGCCACAACGGTGGTCGAGGTGGGCGTCAACGTGCCCAACGCCAGCATCATGGTCATCGAGCACGCCGACCGCTTCGGCCTGGCGCAGTTGCACCAGCTTCGCGGGCGGGTCGGCCGGGGCATGCGCGAAAGCTCCTGCGTGCTGCTGTACGACCCGCCCCTCTCCGAAGTCGCCCAGCAGCGGCTCGACATCCTGCGACGCAGCGACGACGGCTTCGAGATCGCCGAGAAGGACCTGGAGCTGCGCGGCGGCGGCGACCCACTGGGCCTCAAGCAGAGCGGCTTCCCCGCCTATCGCCTGGCCGACCCGGTGGCCCACCGCGACCTGATCGCGGTGGCCGCCGACGACGCCCGCCTGATCCTGGCGAGGGACCCGGCGCTGACCTCGCCGCGCGGCGAGGCGGTGCGGACCCTGCAGGCGCTGTTCGACTGGAAGCCGGCGTCGGGACTGAACGACGCGGGTTGAGGCCGCCTGCCGGCGGCCCCTCCGGCCCATCCTCCCAGATCCTCCCCCTGAAGGGGGAGCTGTCGCGGAGCGACTGAGGGGGAAGTCGCTGCTGACTCAGCAACCACTTCGACCTCATCAGGAACTTCCCCCTCCGGCCCTCCGGGCCACCTCCCCCTTCAGGGGGAGGATCTTTGGCGAGGAACCTCCCCCTCTGGGGGAGGCGGCCAAAGGCCGGTGGGGGACAGTTTCAGCTTTCGGTGGGATGGCTGATTTCGTGAAGACTCCCCCCACCGATCGCTGCGCGATCGCCTCCCCCACAGGGGGAGGTTCCTCTTGAGCGTCTCGCCACGAGGGCGAGGGAGGCGGATGTTGGTGGGGAATGGCCGGCCGGCGTCTTGGAAGCAGAGAACACCCCCCTCCGGCCCTTCGGGCCACCTCTCCCAAAGGGGGAGGATCTTGGCGCGGCGGCTGGCGGGCAAACAAAAACGGCGGGTTCTTTCGAACCCGCCGTTCTCGTTTCAGCTTGCGTCGCCGGCGGTTAGGCCGAGGCGGCGCCGCCCTTCTTCTCGGCGTAGATCAGCAGCGGCTGGGCGCGGCCTTCGACGACCTCGGCGTTGACCACCACTTCCTCGACGCCCTCGTAGTTGGGCAGTTCGAACATGGTCTCCAGCAGGATGCCTTCCATGATCGAGCGCAGGCCGCGGGCGCCGGTCTTGCGGGCGATGGCCTTCTTGGCCACGCCGTGCAGGGCGTCCTCGGTGAAGGTCAGGCCGATGTTCTCCATCTCGAACAGGCGCTGGTACTGCTTGACGAAGGCGTTCTTCGGCTCGGTCAGGATCTTCACCAGGGCGGCCTCGTCGAGGTCTTCCAGGGTGGCGATCACCGGCAGGCGGCCGATGAATTCCGGGATCAGACCGAAGCGCTGCAGGTCGTCGGGCTCGACGCCGCGCAGGATCTCGCCGGTGCGACGGTCTTCCGGATCGGCGACCTTGGCGCCGAAGCCGATCGACTTGGCCGCGCCGCGGGCCGAGATGATGCGCTCGAGGCCCGCGAAGGCGCCGCCGCAGATGAACAGGATGTTCGTCGTGTCGACCTGCAGGAACTCCTGCTGGGGATGCTTGCGCCCGCCTTGCGGCGGCACGGAGGCGACGGTGCCTTCCATGATCTTCAGCAGGGCCTGCTGCACGCCTTCGCCCGACACGTCGCGGGTGATCGACGGATTGTCGGACTTGCGGCTGATCTTGTCGATCTCGTCGATGTAGACGATGCCGCGCTGGGCGCGCTCGACGTTGTAGTCGGCGGCTTGCAGCAGCTTGAGCACGATGTTCTCGACGTCTTCACCCACGTAACCGGCTTCGGTCAGGGTGGTGGCGTCGGCCATCGTGAACGGCACGTCGATGATTCGAGCCAGCGTCTGGGCCAGGAGGGTCTTACCCGTACCGGTCGGACCGACCAGCAGGATGTTCGACTTGGCCAGTTCCACGTCGTTGTTCTTCGAGGCGTGGTTCAGGCGCTTGTAGTGGTTGTGCACCGCGACCGCGAGCACCTTCTTGGCGTGACCTTGGCCGATCACGTAGTCGTCCAGGACTTCGCAGATCTCGCGCGGCGTCGGAACGCCGTCCTTGGACTTCACGAAGGCGATCTTGTGCTCTTCACGGATGATATCCATGCAAAGCTCGACGCATTCATCGCAGATGAACACGGTGGGTCCGGCGATGAGCTTGCGCACTTCATGTTGGCTCTTTCCGCAGAAAGAACAGTACAGGGTGCTCTTGGCGTCGCCGCTGGCGGCTTTCGTCATGGTCGCTTCTCACGCTAGGGCGGATACGGCGAAAGCCGCTACCGCCGACTCCCAACGCGTATCCCGCCACCGAAGCAACAGGATACCCAACGGGAGTTGTCTAATCCTTGACATTCCCCGATCCGAACGCGCGGCACAAGCCTTGGAGCCCGTTTCCGGCGCCAAGTTCGTGGATGTTTCGGTTCTGACCATGGGATTCCATCCCTAGATGGGACGACTGTAGGCCAAAGCAAGCGATCAGTGGGCTGCGGAACATCGCCGCAGGCTCTAATCTTTCTGCAAGCGACCGGAATCGTGCTGCAAGCGGCGCCGCAAGAAGGAGTTCGCCCGGTGGGCGGAGACGAGATGTCCGAGATTCACGAGGCGTCGGAAGACGCGCACGCCCCGACGCACACCGAAGCCAGCCCGCCGCTGGTGGCCTTCGACTTCGACGGCACGCTGACGGTGCGCGACAGCTTTACCGCCTTCCTGAAATGGCGGGTCAGCGGCGGCCGCTGGACGATGGGCATGATCCGCCTGGCGCCGGCCGCCCTGTCCTACCTGTTCCATCGCGATCGCGGCCGCATCAAGGCCGCGGCCATCCGCGAGTTCCTCAAGGGCGTGCCGCAGGAGCGGCTGGAGGCCCAGGCCCGCACCTTCGCCGAGACCCACGCCCAGAGCCTGTTCCGCCCCGACGCCCTGGCCGTGTGGCGGCGCTGGCGCGCGCAGGGCGCAAGGATGGTGATCGTCACCGCCTCGCCCGACACGGTGGTCGCCCCGTTCGCCCGCGGCATCGGCGCCGACCTGCTGATCGGCACCAAGCTGGCCTACGACCTGAACGGCAAGGTGACCGGCGGGCTTTCGGGCCCCAACTGCCGGGGACCGGAAAAGGTGGTGCGCCTGCGCGAAACCTTCGGCGAGCGCGTGAAGCTGGCCGCCGCCTATGGAGACACCTCCGGCGACACCGAGATGCTGGCCATCGCCCAGGAGCGCGGCTACCGCATCTTCAAGGGCAAGCCGGTCTAGGATCCAGATCCCCCCTGAATGGGGAGGTGTCGCGGAGCGACGGAGGGGGACGTGATCGCCTCCAACTCAGCAGCCCCCCCCCCTCCGGCTCTTCGGGCCACCTCCCCCTTCAGGGGGAGGATCCCGGCGCCTACTCCACGCTCGCGCCGGCCGACGCCAGGCCCGTCGCCTGGGTGCTGACCGACAGGCTGCCGATCGCCGCGTAGGCCTGGTCGAAGACCGCCCGCTGGTCGTCGTCCAGCGCCTTGTAGAGCCGCGCCATCGCCTTGACCCGCCGCTGCTCGACGGCCAGCTGCTCGCGCTGCAGGGCCAGGCCCGCGCGGGCCTGGGCCAGGGGCGTCTCGTCCTGCGGCGCGGCGACGGCCAGGACCACGCCGGCCGGCCGGGCGCTGGAGGCCAGGATAAAGTCGCGCCAGCGATCCTGCTGGGCCGGCGTCAGGGCCAGGTTCTGGCGCAGGGTGGCCAGGCCCGCCGTCACGCCGTCCTGAAGCAGGCGGTCGGAGATGATCTGCTGCACCTGCTCGGGGCTGACGCCGACGCGCATGGTGGCGATCCCGTGGCGCGGGGCCGGATCAGAGAAGTCCTGGGCGTTGGCGGCCGCGCCGGCCAGGCTCAGGAAGGCCGCGAGGGCCGAAAGCATCGAAAGGCGGCGGCGGGCGGTCATGGCCGGGCTCCGGGGCTCGAGGATCGTCATGGGATCCTTGTCGCCGCCCGGCCCGGCCGATCTGGGGCCGGTTTGTTTCGCTCGATCGCTCACCCATGGCCAAAGCGGGACCATCGCAACGGCAAAGAAAAAGCCGCCGGCCTCGTGGCCGGCGGCTTCATCCTCAGTGCTCGCGAGGGGAGCCTTACGCGCCGGCTTCGGCGGCGTCGCGGGTCTCGTAGACCTGGTCGACCAGGCCCCAGGCCTTGGCTTCGTCGGCGCTCATGAAATGGTCGCGGTCCAGCGTACGCTCGACCTCTTCATAGGTGCGGCCGCAGTGCTTGACGTAGATCTCGTTCAGGCGGCGCTTGGTCTTGATGATGTCCTCGGCGTGGCGCTCGATGTCCGAAGCCTGGCCGCGGAAGCCGCCCGACGGCTGGTGCACCATGATGCGGGCGTTCGGCAGGGCGATACGCTGGCCGGCGGCGCCGGCGGCGAGCAGCAGGCTGCCCATCGAGGCGGCCATGCCCATGCACACCGTCGTCACCGGGCTCTTGATGTATTGCATGGTGTCGTAGATCGCCAGGCCCGACGTCACCACGCCGCCCGGCGAGTTGATGTACATGGCGATTTCCTTCTTGGGGTTCTCGGACTCCAGGAAGAGCAGCTGGGCGCAGATCAGAGAGGCCATGCCGTCCTCGACCGGACCGGTCAGGAAGATGATCCGCTCCTTGAGCAGGCGCGAGAAGATGTCGAAGGCGCGCTCGCCGCGGCTGGTCTGCTCGACCACCATCGGAACGAGGTTCATCGCCGTCGAAACCGGATCGTACATCATGTGGGGTTCGCCCTTCTCGAAATGTCTTTGCGGGCGCGAATCAGCGTCGCGCCAGCGCACCCCACGCATATCGCGTGGCGCTTAACAGGTTGCAAGGCGCCCGCCCCCAAGGAAAATGCGCAAAAGAAAAGGCGCGGATCTCTCGATCCGCGCCCTCTCGTTCGTTTCCCGAAGGGACGAGGCTTTTAGCCGCCGTAGCCTTCCGGCAGGTCGTCTTCTTCAAGGAGCTCCTCCTTGGAGACTTCCTTTTCCTCGACCTTGGCCTTGGCGAAGATCAGGTCGACGACCTTGTCTTCGTAGATCGGGGCGCGCAGCGAGGCCTGCAGGTCGGCGCGCTGGCGGTACATGTCGAACACCTGCTGGGCCTGGGCGCCGTACTGGCGGGCTTCGCGGACGATCGCTTCGTTCAGTTCCTGGTCGGTGACGACGACGTCGTTCTTGCGGCCGATCTCGGCGAGCACCAGACCCAGGCGCACGCGGCGCTCGGCGATCTTCTTGTACTCGTCCTGCAGCTGCTCTTCGGTCTTGTCAGCGTCTTCCGGCGGCAGGCCGCCTTGGGTCTTGTCGGCCTGGACCTGTTGCCAGATGCCGGCGAACTCGGCCTCGACCATGCGCGGCGGCAGGGCGAAGTCGTGCTTGCTGTCCAGCACGTCCAGCAGGGCGCGCTTGAGCTTGAAGCGCGAGCTGTTGGTGTAGCGGCCTTCCAGGTTCGACTTCAGCAGGTCCTTCAGGGCGGCGAGGTCGGCCAGGCCCAGACGCTTGGCCAGCTCGTCGTCCGCTTCCGCGTCCACCGGAGCGCGGACTTCCTTCACGGTGGTGGCGAACTCGGCGTCCTTACCGGCCAGCTCGGCGGCCTGGTATTCTTCCGGGAACTTCACCTTCACGGTGACGACGTCTTCCGGCTTGGCGCCGACCAGTTGCTCTTCGAAGCCTGGGATGAACTGGCCCGAACCGAGCACCAGCTCGGCGTCGTTGGCCGTGCCGCCGGCGAAGGCGACGCCGTCGATGGTGCCGACGAAGTCGATCAGCAGCTGGTCGCCGTCCTTGGCCTTCAGGCTCTTGCCCTTGCGCGGCTCGTAGGTGCGGGCCTGCTTGGCCAGCTCGGCCAGGGCCTCTTCGACTTCCGAATCCTCGATCTTGTAGACCGGCTTGACCAGCTCGATGGTCGACGGATCGATCGGCTCGAATTCCGGCATGATCTCGACGGCCAGTTCGAAGGCCAGATCCTCGCCGCCGGCGACGACCTTGTCCATGTCGGACGTCGGCTTCAGGTCGGGCTGGCCGGCCGGACGCAGCTTGTTGTCGTCCAGGATCTTCTGGGTGGTCTCGTTGAGCGCCTGCTCGATGACTTCGCCCATCAGGCCCTTGCCGTACAGGCGGCGCACGTGCGCGGCCGGCACCTTGCCCGGGCGGAAGCCCTTGACGTTCATCTGCGGGGCGACTTCGGCGATCCGAGCCTCGAGACGCGTGGCCAGCTCACTCGCGGGCACCGTAACGCCGTAAACCCGGCTGAGGCCTTCGCCCGACTTTTCAACGATCTGCATCGACATTCTTAGCTTCTCGGATCCGGGCGCCCGCGCCCGTCGTCCGCCCCAGGGGTCAAAAAATCATAGCCGCCCGCGTCACCGGGGCGGCGAAAGAGCGCCCTTATGTCACGACACTTCGCGTCGATCAAAGGGTATGGCGTCGCCGCGCGCAAAACGCTGCGCGCGGCGACATGGTGCGGATGAGAGGACTCGAACCTCCACGCCTCTCGGCGCTGGAACCTAAATCCAGTGCGTCTACCAGTTCCGCCACATCCGCGTGGGGGCGAGCCTTAACCGTCGTCGCCGAAGATTTGAAGTGGCCGCGAAGATTTTTCGCAGGCTTGAGGAACCCTGCTCGGGCGACGTCGTTTTCTCCGTGTCCCGTCGAGCGTAACGCCACGGGACATTGACCGGCCCGGGCCTTGCCCCCCCGACTGACGCCCGGGCCGGTTTTCCCTCTCCCTACGGATTAGGTTCGGCGCGCCATTCGGTCGCGCTTGAACTTTCGTGGATTCGCACGCAACCATTGCCCATCAGCGACGGTTAACTGCGCCATGGCGTAGGAGAACAGCGTATGCGGACGATCGAGGTCAACCAGACCGACGGCGGTTGGGAAGTCACCTGCGACCATCAGGTGGTGTTCACCGATTCCCTCGAGCAGCGATCGTTCCAGGCCGCGCTCGACTACGGCAGCCGACTGTTCGACGAAGGCGTCCGCGCCGAGATCGTCCTGCACCGCCTGGAAGCCTGACCCGACCCTTGCCGCCTGTCCGCCCCGCGAGCGCGACGTCGCGTCCCCTTGCGGCCGCCCGCGGCCCGCTTTAAAGCCAAGCCTGCATCAAGAGTTGGGCTCGCCCAACGCCAACCTGCTTCCCGAGCAAGGTGGCGCCCCGTCGGGGGGATGCGGCCGCGACGGCAACGAAACGGGTGAGCCCTAGAGCCGTCGCGAGTCCTTGGTTTTTGCGACGGACGGACGCTGCCCATGCCCATCAAGATCCCCGACGACCTGCCGGCCCGCGCATCGCTGGAAGCCGAAGGCCTGTCGCTGATGGCCGACACCGACGCCGCCCGCCAGGACATCAGGCCGCTGCGCATCGGCCTGCTGAACCTGATGCCCGACAAGCCCAGCACCGAGCGGCAGTTCGCGCGTCTTCTGGGCGCCAGCCCGCTGCAGGTTGAGCTGTCGCTGCTCCAACTGGCCAGCCATTCGCCCAAGACCACCTCGGCCGAGCACATGCTGGCCTTCTACCGCACCTGGGAAGAGGTGCGGCACGAGCGCTTCGACGGGCTGATCGTCACCGGCGCGCCGGTCGAGACCCTGCCGTTCGAGGAGGTCAGCTACTGGGACGAGCTGTCGCGCATCTTCGACTGGAGCGAAACCCACGTGCATGCCGGCCTGGCCGTCTGCTGGGGCGCCCAGGCCGGCGTGAAGCACTTCCATGACGTGCCCAAGCACGTGCTGGCCGACAAGCGCTCGGGCGTCTTCCCCCACGCCAACCTGGCCCCGGCCTCGCCCTATCTGCGGGGTCTGGCCGACGAGATCGACATCCCGGTGTCGCGCTGGACCGAGGTGCGCCCCGAGGACCTGCCGGCCGACGGCGGCTTGCGGGTGCTGCTTGATTCGGAAGAGTCGGGCCTGTGCCTGCTGGAGGACGCCCGCCGCCGCTGGCTCTACATGTTCAATCACCCGGAATACGAGACCGGCACCCTGGCGGCCGAGTACGCCCGCGACCGGACGATCGATCCCTCGACCCCGCCGCCGGCGCACTACTTCCCCGGCGATGATCCGAGCCGCCCGCCCCGCAACCGCTGGCGCAGCCACGCCCACCTGCTGATCGGCAACTGGCTGAACGAGGTCTACCAGACCACGCCGTTCGAGCTGGAAACGATCGGGGCCTGACGCGTAAACCTCCCCTATGGGAGAGGTTTCTGGTGGGCCTCCCACAACCTCTTCAGCACCGCCGGCGCCAGGCCCGGCAGGTCCTCGGCGATCAGGCCCGGCCCATGGATCGCCGCGCATTCGGCGTGGATCCAGGCCCCGGCGCAGGCGGCGTCGAAGCTGTCCATGCCTTGCGCCGCCAGGCCGGCGATGAAGCCGGCCAAAACGTCGCCCGAACCGGCGGTAGCCAGCCAGGGCGAGCCGTTGAGGTTCACCGCCGTGCGGCCGTCCGGCGCGGCGATGACCGTATCGGGCCCCTTCAGCAGCACGATCGCACCGGCCTGGCGCGCGGCTTCGCGGGCGGCGGCGATGCGTTGGGGCGAGGCCTTCAGCAGACCGGGAAACAGCCGCTCGAACTCGCCCGCGTGCGGGGTCAGCACGTCATCGCGATCCAGGCGCGCGAACAGCTCGTCGGGCGCGTGGGCGAAGCTGGTCAGGGCGTCGGCGTCGACCACCAGGGCCGCGCCCGTGCCGGCCAGGGCGGTCAGGTTTCGCGCCGTCGCCTCCCCTACCCCGGCCGCCGGACCGATCACGGCGGCGGCCGCGCGATCGGCCAGCGTGGCCAGATCCGCGTCGGTCTCGAACGGCGCCAGCATGACGGCTTCCAGGTGGGCGGCGTTGACGGCCAACGCCCCCGGCGGCGACAGCAGGGTGACGACCCCCGCCCCGATCCGCAGGCCGGCTCGGGCCGACAGGCGCGCCGCGCCGGTGCTCCAGGCCTCGCCGCTGACCACCACCAGCCGGCCGCGCGCGTGCTTGTGGGCGTCGCTGGACGGCCAGGGGAAGCGCGGCCCCCACAGGCCCGGGTCGTTCTCGACCAGATCGCCGGCGCCGGTCTCCGACAGGCCGATGTCGATCATCTCGATCTCGCCGCAGGCCGCGCGGCCCAGGACAAGCACGTGGGCCGGCTTGCGACGGTGGAAGGTGACGGTGAGCGCGGCCCTGAACGCCTCGCCGCCCAGGGACTCGCCGGTGTCGCCGTGGACGCCGCTGGGCATGTCGATGGCGACGATGCGCGACGACAGCCCTCGCGCCGCCCGCGCGAGGTCTTCGGCGAGCCCTTCCAGCGGCCGCGACAGGCCCGCGCCGAACAGCGCATCGACATAGAGTTCGGCCGGAGAGACGGCCGGGTTCAGCGGATGGACCTCGCCGCGCCAGCGCTCGGCCGCCCAGCGGCACGAGGGCGAGGCCGGCGGCGCCAGGGCCTCGACCCGCACCGGCCAGCCGCGCCGCCTCAGGTGGCGGGCGATGACATAGCCGTCGCCGCCGTTGTCGCCGGGGCCGCACCAGATCACCACGGAACGTCGCGACCAGCGCGCGCGGATCGCCTCGGCCGCGCCCTTGCCGGCCCGCTCCATCAAAGCGGTCGCCGGCGTCCCAGCCGTCACCGCCGCCGCATCGGCCGCCTTCATCTCGTCGACGGTCATGATCTGGCGAGGCGACACGGGCGGCTCCATCAAAGAACCCCGGTGGAGGCCTCCCTGCCTTTCTCGACCAGCCGCAGGCGGTTGTCGACGACTTCGAAGACGGTGACGCTGGCATGGTCGGGCCTGAAGGCCATGACGGCGCTGGTCCCTTGCGCCGCCGCGACGGCGGCGTTGAGCGCGACGAAGTGGCTGAAGACGGCGCATCCCTCGTATCGCGCCAGAGCGCAGCCGACCTCGACCGTCCAGCCCTGGTAGTCGCGATCGCCCTCAATATCGGCCCAGTCGCCGGCGAAGGCCTGTTTCAGCCAGGCCGGACGCGCCTCGGGCGCCAGGTCGGCCGGCGTCGGGATCTCGCCGACGGCCGGTTCGATCTCGACCTCGACACCCAGCAGCGCGGCCAGCGGCGCGGCGGTCTCGCGGCAGCGTCGCAGCGGCGAGGAGATCACCCGCACAGGCCCTTCCGGCAGGGCGGCCAGCACGGCGGCGACCGCCCTCGCCTGCTCGCGTCCCGCATCGTCGAGGCCCGGATCGTCGTCATGGCCACCCCAGGTCGAAGCCGGCTTGCCGTGACGAATGACGTGGACGCGGCCCATCAGGCGGCGTCCGGCGTGAAGAGGTTGCGGACCCCGTCAGGATGCGGACCGACCACGCCCCTACGGCCGACGCCCTCGCGGCGCTCCAGGTCGGCCAGGGTCGCTTCGTCGTCCGGCGTATTGGCCACGAACCGCGCGCCGTCCTGCGTGCGTCCGATGACGATGCCCATGCGAGCCCCCTGTCGGGCATGGACGACGGTGTAGGTCTCGATGGTCGCGCGGCCTTGCGGCGCCTCGGCGATCGGCGGATGCGGCAGGGCGTCGATCTCCCTCTGGATCACGGCCGGATCCTCGCGCCGCCACTCGCCCTCGACTGGACGCGTGGAATAGACGCCCACCGACTGCTTGGTCAGGAACCAGCCGTTGGCGGTCGACAGGCCATAGGCCCCCGGCGGCCGCGCGCGCAGACGCTCCATCAACCGCGCCACGGCGTGGAGGCTGTAGTTGTTCCCCGGCCCGCCGAAATAAGGCAGGCCGCCGGTGATGGTGAGGCCGCGCGGATCATCAAGCGCGATCCCCAGTTCCTCGGCCGCCACCTGCACCGCCGAGGGGAAGCAGGAATAGAGGTCGATCAGGTCGAGATCGGCCAGATCGATCCCGGCCATCTCCAGGGCCCGCTTGCCGGTCAGGCGGATGGCCGGGCTGGAATGAAAGTCCTGGCGCTGAAGCGGGTACCAGAGGTCGGCGGCGTCGGCGCAGCCGTGCAGGAACACCCAGCGATCCTGTGGCACGCCCAGTTCGCGCGCCATGCCGACGCTGGCGACCAGGACGGCGGCCGACTGGTCGACCTCCATGATGGCGTTGAGGTACTTGGGGTACGGATAGCCGACCATGCGGTTGCGCTCGGTCACCGTCACCAGTTCCTCAGGGCTGCGCTCGACCGGGAACCAGGCCTCCGGATCGGCGGCGGCCACCCTGGTGAACGGCGAGAACAGCGCGCCAAGCCTCGCCTGATGGTCGGCCAGCGACCGCCCGTCGCGGGCCCGCAGGGCGTTCTCGAACAGAGGATAGGTATTGACCGGATAGCCCAGGCCATGCGCGGCCTCCTGCTTCGTCACGCCCGGACGCGGATCGCCGATGCGGGCGGGCTTGCTGTCGATGTCGTCGGCCCAGCCGTCGAAGCCCAGGCCGTTCTTCATCCGCTTCATCAGCGAGCCGAGAAACTCCGCGCCCGTGACCAGGCCCAGCCGCGACTCGCCCCGGGCGATGCGCTCGGCCAGGACGTTGATCGCCTGCTGGGGGCTGTTGCCGCCGGTCTCGGTATAGACCGACCAGGCCGGCGCCGCGTCGATCGCCCGGGCCAGGCTGGCCGGCGGATCCGACAGGCGGGGAAGCGGCAGTTTCGAAAGACCGCCCGGGGCGTCGATGCTGAACGCTACGACCGCCAGAGCGTCCAATCGCGCAAGAACCGTCCCTTCCAACCCGGCGTCGGCGACAGCGCGTTTCGCCGCAATCTTCAGCAATTCCAGCGGCGAAGGCGAATTTTCGGCGGGCCCGCGAAATGTGAACTGGCCCGCGCCGATCAAAACCGGCGTCTCGTCGCGCATGTTCACCCCCGTTCAAACGATCGTTTTCGCAATCCTAGGCGGCTATCGGGTCGCGACAAGGCCGTTTCCAGCCACAATTCCGAAATGCATATTTTTCAATCAAACGTCGCTCAAGATTCACTCATATGCCTGAATGAGCGTCCGAACCGCGACAATCCCTGGAACCCCGGCTTGTAGCGCTCCGGGCGGCGTGATCCTTGCCGCTCAAAGTCAGAGGCCATGCGCCGTCGGGCGCGGAAGAGACCGATGAAAAAGATCGAAGCCGTCATCAAGCCGTTCAAGCTGGATGAGGTCAAAGAGGCGCTCCAGGACATGGGCGTCCAAGGGATGACCGTTCTGGAAGCCAAGGGCTACGGACGCCAGAAGGGCCACACCGAGCTCTATCGCGGCGCCGAGTACGTCGTGGACTTCCTGCCCAAGATCAAGGTCGAGGTCGTCGTCGAGGACGGCCAGCTCGACGCCGCCCTCGAGGCGATCACCAACGCCGCCCGCACGGGCCGCATCGGCGACGGCAAGATCTTCGTTTCGGAGATCACCGAAGTCGTCCGCATCCGGACCGGCGAAACCGGTCCGTCCGCCGTCTAGCCCACGGCCCTCTCCTCAGACTTTCTCGCTCAAAGGGGATATCAATGAGCACCGCCAAGGAAATCCTGGACCTGATCAAGGAAAAGGACGTGAAGTACGTCGACGTCCGCTTCACGGACGTTCGCGGCAAGCTGCAACACGTCACCTTCGACATCGACCTGGTCGACGACGAATTCCTGAACGACGGCACCATGTTCGACGGCTCGTCGATCGCCGGCTGGAAGGCCATCAACGAGTCGGACATGAAGCTGCGTCCGGACCTGACCTCGGCCATCATCGACCCGTTCTACCAGCAGACCACCCTGGCGCTGTTCTGCGACGTGGTGAACCCGGACGACGGCACCCCCTACAACCGTGACCCGCGCTCGATCGCCAAGGCCGCGCTGAACTACGTCAAGTCGGCCGGCGTGGGCGACACCGTCTACTTCGGCCCGGAAGCCGAATTCTTCATCTTCGACGACGTGCGCTGGTCGACCGCCCCGCACGACACCAGCTACTCGTTCGACTCGACCGAACTGCCGGTGAACTCGGGCAAGGCCTATCCGGAAGGCAACATGGGCCATCGCCCGGGCCCCAAGGGCGGCTACTTCCCGGTGAACCCGGTCGACTCGGCCCAGGACCTGCGCGGCGAAATGCTGGCCGTCATGGGCGAGCTCGGCATGAAGCCGGAAAAGCACCACCACGAAGTGGCGCCGGCCCAGCACGAACTCGGCCTGAAGTTCGACACCATGGTCACCATGGCCGACCGCATGCAGCTCTATAAGTACGTGATCCACAACGTGGCCCACGCTTATGGCAAGACCGCCACCTTCATGGCCAAGCCGATGTTCGGCGACAACGGCTCGGGCATGCACGTGCACCAGTCGATCTGGCAGGACGGCAAGCCGCTGTTCGCCGGCGACAAGTACGCCGGCCTCAGCCAGGAATGCCTGTGGTACATCGGCGGCATCATCAAGCACGCCAAGGCCATCAACGCCTTCTCGAACTCGACCACCAACAGCTACAAGCGCCTGGTGCCGGGTTACGAAGCCCCGGTGAAGCTGGCCTACAGCTCGCGCAACCGCTCGGCCTCGATCCGCATCCCGCACGTCGACTCGCCGAAGGCCAAGCGCATCGAAGCCCGCTTCCCGGACCCGATGGGCAACCCGTACCTGACCTTCGTCGCCCTGCTGATGGCCGGCCTTGACGGCATCATCAACAAGATCGACCCGGGCGCGGCCGCCGACAAGAACCTCTACGACCTGCCGCCCCGCGAGCAGAAGAAGATCCCGGAAGTCTGCGGCAGCCTGCGCGAAGCCCTGGAAAGCCTGGACAAGGACCGCGCCTTCCTGAAGGCCGGCGGCGTCATGGACGACGACTTCATCGACAGCTACATCGAGCTGAAGATGGAAGAAGTGATGCGTCTGCAACTGCACCCGCACCCGGTCGAATTCGAGATGTACTACAAGTGCTAAGCCGAAAGGCCTGAAGCACTTTGGGATCGGCCCGGGGCGCAAGCTCCGGGCCTTTTCTTTTGGGGAACGCCAGATGATCCGCACCAGCTGCCACTGCGGGGCCGTGGGCTTCGAGATCGAGACCGCGCCGGCCGAGGTGACGCAGTGCAACTGCTCGATCTGCCGCCGCTACGGGGTGCTGTGGGCCTATTACCCCCTGGGCGCCGTGCACCGCGCGGAACAGGGGCCGACCGACACCTATGAATGGGACGACCGCTCGATCGCTTTCCACCGCTGCCGCGCCTGCGGCTGCGTCACCCACTGGAGCTCCAACGACCCGGCCCGCGACAAGATCGGGATCAATGCGCGGCTGATGGAGCCTCGGGTGCTGGCCCAGGCACGGATCCGCCACCTGGATGGAGCGGTGACGGAGCGGTATGTAGACGAGCCGCCCCCGACGCCTTCTGACTAGAAGCGCCCCGCCGCCGTCATGCGCACGACCCGGCCCAGCGGGTCCTGATCGTCTCGGCCATAGGCCGGCGCCGAGCGACCGTCGCCCAGCCTGGCGCGAGGGCGGGCGTCGAACAGGTTCTCGACCTCCAGGACCAGCTTGAGGTCGGCGCGGCCCGCGCCAGCCCGGCCGGGCAGCCGCTGTAGAAAGCCGAGCTTCAGGTCGAGCCCGGCGAAGGCGGCCAGCCGCAGATCGTCGGGGCCGTCACGACCGACATCGCGGCGAATGCGATAGGCCTGACGCCAGCGCGCCGTGGCGTTGACCGACCAGCGCCCGCGCCGGCCGTCCAGCGTCGCCGCCAGCTCGTGGCGCGGCGCCCCGCCGCCGTCGCCGGCCAGGCGATCCATGGCCGGCAGGCCTTCGCGGATCACCATCCTGCTCTCCAGCCGCCAGGCGTGGCTCAGCGACACCCGCAGCGAGGTTCCGGCCGTCTCGAACGGCGGGCCGAAGCCCAGATTGGACGACAGCATCCGCGAGCGGTCCGAGCGGATGTTGATCGGCCGCTGGTCGAGGCCGACCAACCGCCCCTCCCCGTCCCGCTGGAAGCGCTCGGGGAAAGCGGCCTCGACGGCCAGCGTCGGGGCGGGCAAGGCGCCGACGCCGTCGCGGGTCGCGGCCGCCTCGAAGGCGATCGCGGCCGACGCCGTCCACCGCGTCAACGGTCCCGCCGAGACGCCCAGCGAGACCCGGTCGGCCTCCTGCGGGACCAGGGCCGGATTGCCGCCGAGGATCGGCAGGATCCGCACCGCCTGGCCGGTCCGAAAGTCGAAGACCAGCGTCGGCTCGCCGGACACTACGGGATCGAAGCGCTGGGCGTTGGTCGGATTGTCGGCGGCGCGCGACCAGGCGCCGTTGAGGCGCAGCTTCGGCAGCGGCGTCCAGGAAAGACCGGCGCTCATGCCCGCCCCGCCGCCGGTCCCGCTGGCCTGGCGCCGGCTCGCGCCCAGGCTCAGGACCACGTCGCCCAGGCCCGCGCCCGGCGATGCACGGGCCAGCGGCGCGGCGAGGCCGAACTGCAGATCGGCCGTGTCGCCATCGCGGCGCGTCTCCTTGCCGCCGGTCTCGACGGTCGAGACGGTGCGCGACGCCCGGCCCGACAGGTTGGCCTGCACCGGCCCGGCCGGCAGGTCCAGCAGGCGACGATCGGCGCCCAGGCTGGCGGCGATCGAGCGGCTGGCCGAGGCGGTGTCGGAAACGCCGCTCAGCACCGCCTCGGACAGTTGCCCGTCGACGCCAAGACGCACCGACCAGCCGGCCAGCTCCCCGCCCGCGCCGGCGGTGAGCGCGAGGTTCCGCAACCGCCTGCGAGAGTCGACCATCCCCGCGCCCCGCCGCGCGGTCGAGCGGTCGGCCTGCGTGCGTCCGTTGACGCCGAGCGAGGTCGTCCAGTCGCCGAGCGCCCGGTTGAAGGACAGGTTGGCGCCGAAGGTGCGGCCGGCCGGACGCAGGGTGACCGCGTCGTCGCCGGGATGGTCGCGGCGATAGACGTCACGCTCGCCGGCCCGCAGCGCGCTGTCGCGGGACGCGCGAGCGCCGAACTGGCGGGTGTCGTCGCCGGCGATGAAGGCGCGACGCGCGTCGGCGGCCAGGGCCGAGCGGCCACCGGCGGTGGGGCGCGCCTCGCTGAGGCGAGCGTCGAGGCTGTCGAACCGCCGCTTGAGGACGAGATTGACGACCCGGCGCGATGGATCCGCGCCGTAGAGGCCCGCCGCCTCGGGTCGCAGGATCTCGACGCGATCCAGCGCGTCCGGCGGGAAACCCATGTATTCGGCGGCGTTCAGCGCCCGCCGGCCGTTGATGATGACGACGGGCCCCGCGCCCAGGCCCCGGACGGCGGCGATCCGGTCGACGGTCTCGCCTATGTCATAGGCGCCCAGGGCGTCGATCTCGGCCTCGCCCAGTTCGACCTCGGGCGGCGCCTTCGCCGCGCCGCGGCGCGCGACGACCTCGACGCCGGCCACGGCCGTGGGCGCCGCCACCGTGTCGGAAAGCAACCAGGGCATCGGGGGAAAGGATGAAGGCGCCGGGGACGAAGCCGCCCCCGACGCCCTCGCGCCGGATCAGTTGATGGTGATCGACGGCGAGACGCTCAGGGTGCCGTTCAGTTCGCACACGCCGCCGCCCAGGGTCGTGCCGACCGGGAAGGTCACCGACGAGTTGGCGAAGGTCACCGGGATGTTGGTGTTGGCGCAGTCGCCGAAGCGGGTGCTGACGACCAGCGACTGGACGTTCAGCTGCGTGGCCGACACGGCGTCGACGCGGATCGGGAAGACCAGCGAGTCGTCGCAGGCCAGGTCGCCGCCATTGACGTTCGTGCCCGTGTAGGAGGTCAGGGTCAGACCGGTGGAGTCGGCGACGCCTTGGAAGACGACGTTGCAGACGGTCAGGAACTGGCCGCCGGCGAGCGACTGGTTCAGTTGACCCGAGACGACGACCGGACCGGTCGGCGAAACGGTGGCGGCCGAAGCGGCCGAGGCCAGGCCCAGGGCGGCGATAGCGCTGATCACAGTCTTGGCGAGAAGTTTCATAATCTCAGTCCTTACTTGATGTGAAAGCGAACGCTGTAAAAGGTGTTTCCTCTACCAGCACATTCAATGTAGTCGCCGTTTTTGACAAAACGGATTCATTGATCGCGCTCAATGAAATTTATATTTTCATCATACTTAATAACACTTGAGGCACACGACAACTCATCACGACAACGACGAAATGACCTCTACACCTAAGATGCAAGGTCGCAATTCATCTCGATCGATTACTTTCACGAACGGCCGAACCTGATGTCGCGTTGTCCGGCCGGCGGCTATCGAAGGAGCGGGACGCTCGCTGGAAGAACCTTCATGCGAGCGTCCTCGTCCGTATGAGAAAGACGGACGCCGCGCGGACGCGGCGTCCGGGCGGTCGTCAAAAGCCCTTGCGCAGCGACACCCCGATGATCCGGGGATCGAGCGTGAAGACGTTGGTGAAGTTGCCCAGCTCGTCCGGGCCGGTGTAGGCGTCGGTGATCGGCGTGTCGTTCAGCACGTTCTTGACGTAGACCTGAAGCGCCAGGTCGTGCTCGCGATTGACCACCGTCGCCGACAGGTTGACGTTCTGCCAGCTCTTCAGACGGTCGTACTCGCTGTTGTAGACGCGCGCGAAGCTGTCGGACTGGCGGTAGTAGTCGCCCCGCAGCGTCATGTCCCAGCTGCCCGGCAGATTGATCCGGTACTGGGCGCCCAGGTTGAACGTCAGCTCCGGCGCGTTCGGCAGGCTGTTGCCGCCGAGGTCGGCCGAGAAGCCCCGCCCCTGGTTGGTGGCGTGAACGCCGGTGACCGGGTCGATATAAGTCAGCGGGTTGTAGACCAGCGGCCCCCACTGGTCCCTGTAGGCGTTGCTCCAGGCGCTGCCCGGCAGGAAGCCGTTCTGGAAGACCGTCGGACCGGGGCACAGCATCTTGATGAAGATCTGGCCGGTGCTGCTGGACGCCGCCTGCTTGACGTCGAGGTTCTGGATGTAGCGGCCCAGGATCTCGTTGGGCACGATGCAGGTCATCGGGCTGGTCGGCCACGGCCGCATGACGGTGTAATCGGTGCGCCCCTGCAGGCGATCCATCACGTCGACCGAGGTCTCGCCGCTGGCGATCCGCGTCTGCAGCCAGCCCAGGGTGGCGTCGAGGCGGAAGTTCCGCACCGGCGTCCAGGCCGCCTCAAGCTCCAGGCCCCAGGTCTTGGCGTCGAAGGTCTCGGTATGCATCGAGCGATCGATGAACTGCGAGACCTGATAGTCCTTGTAGTCGTAGTAGAACGCCGAGGCGTTCAGCATCAGCCGCCCGCCCTGCAGGGCGTTCTTCGTTCCCAGCTCGAAGGCGTCGACATATTCCGGATCGAAGGTGCGCGGCAGCTTCGGATAGTTGGAGTTGGCCTCATTCCAGTCCGGCCCGGGCGGATTGCCGCCGCCGGCCTTGTAGCCGCGCGAGTAGGACGCATAGACTAGGGAGTCATCGGTGAACGACAGGTCGGGCTTGTAGTCCACGGCCAGGCGGCCGGTCACCGCGCTCCAGTTCTGGGTCTGCTCGGGACCGCGCGGATAACCCTTGCCGACCGTGCCGCCGCCCCAGAAGCTGTCGGCCGCCAGAAGCTGGGTCGGCACCGGGATCGTGCTCTTGGTGTCTTCGGTGTAGCGCAGGCCGGCGGTCATGCGCAGCTTGTCGCTGAGCTTGAAATAGCCCTCGCCGAACACCGCCCAGGACTCGGTGCGCGCCAGGTCCAGGCTGCGATAGTAGTTGTGCCCCTGGCCATCGATCTTGTCGATCGGATTGGGATCGATATAGACGCAGGCGTTCGGCTTGGCCGTCGCGGTCTTGGGCGTGCAGTCGGGATTGTAGTTGGCGCTGAGGTTCTGCTGCACCGCGATCATCGTGAACGCGTTGCTGAAGATGTAGTAGTCCTCCTGCGTCTTGAACTTCAGGTAGTTGGCGCCGAGGTTGAAGTTGAAGCGGCCGTCGAACGACGACTGCAGGCGGAACTCCTGCGAATACTGGCTGCTTTTGGACTGGCTGATGTCGACGGCGGCCAGCCGGTCCAGCGTACCCAGCTGCGGATCCACGAAGGTCCCATTGCCGTTGATCGGCGCCCCCAGCCAGGCGTTCCAGTCGGCCTTCAAGGCCCGCCCCTCGCGGTTGGCGATCAGGCCCGGCGCGGGATCGTAGCGAAAGAAGTCCTGCGAGCCGTAGTAGCTGTCTTCCATGTACAGCGTCTGCGAATGCAGGGTCAGCCGCGGCGTCAGGTCGAACTCGAGGTTCAGCTGGACGACGTCGTTCTCGGCCTTGAACTTCGGATCATAGAAGGTGGCGATCTCGCGCAGGTCGGTCGACTGCCGGCCCGAGGCCGAGCCGAACGGATCGATGCCCATGCGGAACAGGTAGGTGTCGTTGTCCGGCCCGCCCCTTGTCGTGAACGGCAGGATGGTGATCAGGCCGGTGACCAGCGGCATGCCGCGACCGTTGGGCGTGCCATAGGCCGCGTCCGTATAGAGCGACTTGTTCTGGCAACCGGGCGTCAGGCTGTCCATCGTCCAGCGGGTGAAGACCGGCGAGGTGCGCGAGGCTCCGCTGGGATCGGTCCAGAGGATATCCTTGGGCGGCGCGCCGCGCGTGCACAGCTGCTTGCCGGTGCGCGAGCGATCGTCGTCCTCGTTGAAGTGCTCCCACAGGAGATTGGCCGAGAACCGCGCGTTCGGCTTCCACAGCGCGCCGACGCGGGTGGACCACAGGTCGCGCCCGTTCACGTTCTGGTCGGTCGTGGTGTTGAAGTCGAACCCGTCACGCTGGGTCAGCGCGCCGGCGAAGCGCAGGGCGAGGGTCTCGCCGAGCGGAAGGTTGACGAAGCCCCGCGCCCGACGGCTGTCGTAGTTGCCGACCTCGCCCTGAGCCTCGGCGGTGAACTCGCCCAGCTTCGGCGCATTGGGCAGCATGTTGACGACGCCCGCCGTGGCGTTGCGGCCGTAGAGCGTGCCCTGAGGGCCGCGCAGCACCTCGACCCGCTGGACGTCGAAATATTCCTGCTCGAACAGGCGGTTTCGCAGCAGGGCGGTGTTGTTGAAGCTGATCGCCACGGCCGGGTCGGCGGTGACCGACATGGCCTTGGTGCCCACGCCCCGGATGGCGAAGTTGTAGCCCGTGAAGTTGTCCTTGGAGAACGACACGTTCGGTACGCCGCGCAGCAGCTCCGAGCCGCCCTCGATCTTCAGGTCGTTCAGTTGCTGGGCCGAGAAGGCCGACACCGACACCGGCACGTCGATGATCCGCTCTTCCATGCGGCGGGCGGTGACGACCACCTCCTCGAGCGCCGCCGGCGAGCCGTTGGACGCATCGCCGCCGGCCTCGCCGGGCACGTAGGCGACGCGGCGGCGCGTGGCCACCGGCGTCGAACGGGCCGGACGACGCACCACCACCGCGCCATCGGCGAGGAACTGGTGCTCGACGCCCAGCCCCGAGGTCATGCGGCGCAGCGCCGCCTGGGGCGTCATCGCCCCGCGAACGGCCACCGAGCGCAGGCCGGCCACCTGCCCGTCGTCGACCGCGATGCGCAGGCCAGACTGACGCCCGAACGCCTGCAGAGCCTCCGGCAGGGGCTGAGCGGGAATGTCGAACGTCCTGGCCTGCTGAGCCAAGGCGGCCGCCGGCGCGGCCCCCGCGGCGAGCGCGACGCCCGCTCCGAAATAAACAGCGGTCGCGCCCAGCAAGGCCCGGATCCGCTTCCTACCAACCGTCATGTAGCCCCCAAAGAACCTGAAGCGGGACCGCACTCGGCCCCACTTGAAGGACGTGGGCTGGGGGAGGCCCCCTATGGTTTTTCGCGTGAAGTTTTTGCGTCGTTTCCGCCTACGGACGAAGCGGGGCGGGCGCGCTCAGCGCGGGGCCAGCACCACGTCGCCATTGGGCGCGCGCCGCACCGACAGGTCGTAGAGGGCCGACAGCACCGTCGCCGCGCCGTCGACGTCGCCGGCCTTCAACTCGCCCCGGAACCGCTGTCCGGCGGCGCCGGTGACGACCATGCGGCCGGGGCCATAGCGATTGAGCTCGGCGGCGACCTGGGCCAGCGAGGCGCCGGCGAAGACCAGGCGGCCGTCCGACCAGCCCCAGGCCCCGTCGCGATCGAACCGGGCGACCATCAGCGGCGCGGCCGAGGCCGCGACCCGCACCCCGTCGCCGGGGGCAAGGCGCACGGGCCGCACCGATCCGTGCTCGGTGTTGCGCACCTCGACCGCGCCCTTGAACAGGTTCACCGCCGCGGAACCCGCGTCCAGGCGCACGTCGAAGACCGTGCCCAGGGCCTCGACCCGCGCTGGACCCGCTTCGACCACGAACGGGCGCGCCGGATCACGCGCCGCGACGAAGCGCGCCCGCCCCTCGGCCAGGCGGATATCGCGCCGGCGCGGGCGCATCTCGACGGTCAGGCGAGTGGCCGTGTCGAGCCGGATCGTCGAACCATCGCTCAGCGTCACCGACCGCTGCTCGCCCTGGGCGGTCTGGTAGACCTCCGACCGCACGGGAGCGCCGACGCCGAAATGCAGGGCAAGGCCGCCGCCCGACGCGCCGGCCAGCACGAAGACGGCCAGGGCGGCGGCGCGGCGCGTCCAGGCCGCCCCCTGCCCTCGCCCGACCCGCGCCGGCGCAGCCGAGGGCGCGCCGTCGACCAGTTCGCGGATCGCCGGATCATCGGCCAAGGCGCCGGCCAGACCCCAGACGTCATCGACCTCGGCGGCGACCTTGGCCCGGGCGGCGTTGCGCAGCCGCCAGCGGGCGTAGGCCGGCCGGAGCCGCCGACCGTCGGGACCGCGCAGGCGCGCGAACCAGGTCGCCGCGGCCTGGATGGCCGCGGGCGTGGCCCTGCGATCGAAGCGGTGCTCGGTCATGATCGATCCTCTCCGCGTAAGGACGCACCGGAGCGATCCGACCCTACGGCCCGTCGCAATTGGGCGAGGGCGGCCGACACATACTTCTCCACCGTCTTGACGGAAATCTTCATCGCCGCGGCGATCTCGGCGTAGCTCATCTCGCGGTACCGGCTCATCACGAAGGCGGTCCGCATCGGCTCGTCCAGCGCCAGGATCGCCGCGCGGGTTCGCGCCAGGGCCTCGCGGTGCTGCACGACGACGTCCGGCTCGGGGCCCGGATCGGTCAGGTCGTGGTCATCGATGGGCTCGTGCCGGTCCTGGCGGCGCGCGCGGGCCCGGCGCCGGCGATCGCGCATCAGGTTCTCGGCGACCCGGAACAGGAAGGCCCGCGGGTTCTCCAGCGCCGCCACCGACGGATAGGCCGCCAGGCGCAGGAAGCTTTCCTGGACGATCTCCTCGCGCTCCCAGGGATCGACCTCCCGCGCGGCGAGGAACCGCCTCAGGTCGCCGGTGTGGGCCTGCGCGATGCTGTCGATCTCGCGACGCTGGTCGCCGACGACGGGCGGCGCAGGGTCTGCGATCGAGGGCCTGTCGGCGCCGTCCATCCCAATAGCCTCGCACGCGTCACGCCAACTTCGACGCTTCCGCCTTTGCCGCATTTGCGCCGCGCGTTCAACTGCCGGCCGAGCCGGCGCGGCCGCGCAATCCCTTGGCGCAAAAGGGTTGTCGCAAAAAATTCACGGCCGCCGCCGGGCGCTCGACCCCAAACCGGCGGGTCGCTCCGGGTCAGGCGCCCGGATGCAGCCCCGGCGCTTCCTGGCCCGTGCGGGCGACATATTCGGTGTAGCCGCCGCCGTACTGATGGACGCCCTCGGGCGTCAGCTCCAGCACCCGGTTCGACAGCGCCCCCAGGAAATGGCGGTCGTGCGAGACGAAGAGCATGGTGCCCTCGAAGTCGGCCAGGGCCGCGACCAGCATCTCCTTGGTGGCCATGTCGAGGTGGTTGGTCGGCTCGTCCAGCACCAGCAGGTTGGGCGGATCGAACAGCATCTTGGCCATGACAAGGCGCGCCTTTTCGCCGCCGGACAGGACGCGGCAGGGCTTCTCGACGTCGTCGCCGGAGAAGCCGAAGCAGCCCGCCAGGGTGCGCAGCGCGCCCTGGCCCGCCTGCGGGAACGAGCGTTCCAGCGACTCGAAGATCGTCTCTTCGCCGTCCAGCAGGTCCATCGAGTGCTGGGCGAAATAGCCCATCTTGACGCTGGCGCCGATGTTGACCGCGCCCTGGTCGGGCTTGGTGTCGCCCGCCACCAGCTTCAGCAGGGTCGACTTGCCGGCGCCGTTGGCGCCCAGCACGCACCAGCGCTCCTTGCGGCGCACCAGGAAGTCCAGGCCGTCATAGATGGGCTTGTCGCCGTAGCCCTTGCGGATGCCCCGCAGGCTGATCACGTCCTCGCCCGAGCGCGGCGGACTCTGGAACTCGAACTGCACCGTCTGGCGTCTGCGCGGGGCCTCGACGCGTTCGATCTTGTCGAGCTTCTTGACCCGGCTCTGCACCTGGGCGGCGTGCGAGGCGCGCGCCTTGAACTTCTCGATGAACTTGATTTCCTTGGCCAGCATCGCCTGCTGGCGCTCGTACTGGGCCTGGCGCTGCGCCTCGCTGAGCGCGCGCTGCTGGTCGTAGAAATCGAGATCGCCCGAATAGGTGATCAGCGAACCGGCGTCGATCTCGACCACCTTGCCGATGATGCGGTTCATGAAGGCGCGGTCGTGCGAGGTCATCAGCAGCGCGCCGTCGTAGTTCTTCAGGAACGCCTCCAGCCAGATCAGGCTTTCCAGGTCCAGGTGGTTGGAGGGTTCGTCCAGCAGCATGCCGTCGGGCCGCATCAGCAGGATGCGAGCCAGGGCCACGCGCATCTTCCAGCCGCCGGACAGCATGCCGACGTCGCCGTCCATGCGCTCCTGGCTGAAGCTCAGGCCGGCCAGGACCTCGCGGGCGCGGGCTTCCAGCGCATAGCCGTCCAGCTCCTGGAAGCGCTCCAGCACCTCGCCGTAGCGTTCCATGACGGCGTCCAGCTGGTCGGCCTGGTCGGGATCGACCATGGCCGCCTCGAGCGTGGCCATTTCGGCGGCCAGGGCGCTGACGGGGCCGACGCCGTCCATCACCGCGGCGACCGCGCTCTGGCCCGACATCTCGCCGACGTCCTGGCTGAAATAGCCGATCTTCATGCCGGGATCGATCGCGACCAGCCCGTCGTCGGGCTGTTCCTGGCCGGTGACCATGCGGAACAGCGTCGTCTTGCCGGCGCCGTTCGGGCCGACAAGGCCGACCTTCTCCCCCTTCTGGATGCCCATCGAAGCTTCGATGAACAGGATCTGGTGGCCGTTCTGCTTGGAGATATTGTCGAGGCGGATCATGGGCGGTCTGCTAACGCGAGCGGAAGCAGAACGCCAGCCTTCGGGTCACATCAATTCGAACCGTCGGACCGGTTCAGAGCCCCACGCCGCCGACCGGCGTGGTCTCGAACCGGTGGCCAAAGCCGGCGATGATCGGGCGGGCCTTGGCGATGGCCGCCTGCACCGAAGGCAGCTTCAGCGACGCCGCGTGGCTTTCCTTGTCGGTCCAGACCTCGGTGATCCAGATCGCGTCGGCGTCGGTCGGGTCCAGCGCGAGAATGTAGGACAGGCAGCCGGGCATCGCCTCCGTGCCTTCCCTGAGGATGGCAACCAGATCGTCGCGCTTGCCGGGGGCGGCCTTCATCTGGCCGATCAGTCCGTACATCGTCTTGTCTCCCGCAACGGCGAGCGACGGCGCGAGAGCCGCCGCCGCGCCGCCGATCATGGCCTGCCTGCGGTCCATTCCTGTCAGGAGGCCTTGCATTCGCCCTCGTGGGCGACGCTGACGCCCTGGCCCGCGGCGCTGCAGGCGTTGCCGTAGGTCTTGCCGTCGCAGCCGCAGACGGGGCGATAGTCCATGGTGCAGACCTGCGGGCGCGGACGGCAGATGCCCGAGGCGTCGGCCACCGTCTTGCAGGCGCCGACCGGCATGACGCAGGACAGGCCCTCGCCGCACTGGAAGCCGGCGATGCCCCCGCACATGCCGCCCTCGGCCACGGGCGCGCGCGACATCGGCGGCGGAGCTCCGGTGGAGGGGCCGGCGGGCTGGCCCGCGCAGGCGCTGATCAGAAGGGCGGCCGCGAGGCCCAGCCAAGAACGCACGCTCATGATGTTCCTCCCGCGCGGATTCGACCGCAGGTCGCGATCCTCGCACGAAGCCCGCGCGACAGACAAACGCCGCGATCGGGGAAAAATGGGGCGCCGCGCTGCTTGATCAGGGGTCTGAATTAGTCTGTCCTCGCGGCCTCTTCGAGAGTCGGGGAAAATTGATGACACGATGGGGTACGACGGCCGCGGCCGTCAGTCTGCTTGCGCTGGGCCTTTCGGCCTGCGCCACGACCGGGACGACGGCGAAGCCGCAGGCGTCCGCCAAGCCCGCCGAGAAGGCCGAGGCCAAGCCGCTGCCCAAGGGCCTGGACGGCGAGGCCTCGTCGGGCTTCCCCTCGACCTACGCGCCCCTGCCCTCGCGCCCGACGGCCTTCGTCGGCGCCACGGTGCTGACCGCGACCGGCGCCCAGATCGACAACGGCGTGGTCGTGATCCAGGACGGCAAGATCATCGCCGTCGGCGGTCCCGAGACCGCCATCCCGGCCGGCGTCGCCACCGTCGACGCCAAGGGCAAGTGGATCACCCCCGGCATCATCGACTCCCACAGCCACCTGGGCGTCTATCCCTCGCCCGGCGTGTCGGCCAAGTCGGACGGCAACGAGGCCACCGATCCCAACACCGCCCAGGTCTGGGCCGAGCACTCGGTGTGGCCGCAGGATCCGGGCTTCAACCGCGCCCGCGCCGGCGGGGTCACCACCCTGCAGATCCTACCCGGCAGCGCCAACCTGTTCGGCGGCCGCTCGGTGACGCTGAAGAACGTGCCCTCGACCACCATGCAGGGCATGAAGTTCCCGGGCGCGCCCTACGGCCTGAAGATGGCCTGCGGCGAGAACCCCAAGCGCGTCTACGGGTCCAAGAACCGCACGCCCTCGACGGCGATGGGCAACGTCTTCGGCTATCGCAAGGCCTGGATCGACGCGGCCGACTACGCCCGCAAGTGGGACGACTACCGCGCCAAGAAGGACAAGGGCGAGAAGGCCGACGCCCCCAAGCGCGACCTGCAACTTGAGACCCTCGCCGGCGTGCTCAAGGGCGAGATCCTGGTGCAGAACCACTGCTATCGCGGCGACGAGATGGCCGTGATGATCGATGTGGCCAAGGAGTTCGGCTACAAGATCACCATGTTCCACCACGCGGTGGAGAGCTACAAGGTCGCCCCCTTGCTGGCCAAGGAAGGCATCTGCTCGGCCACCTGGGCCTCGTGGACCGGCTTCAAGATGGAAAGCCTGGACGGCGTGGACTCCAACGCCGCCATGGTGTGGAAGGCCGGCGCCTGCGTCGTTATCCACTCCGACGATCCGATCATGACCCAGCGCCTCAACCAGGAGGCCGCCATCGCCATGACCGCGGGCAACAAGATCGGCTACGGGATCACCCGCGCCGAGGCCATCAAGTGGATCACGGCCAATCCGGCCAAAGCCATGGGCATCGCCGACAAGACCGGCAGCCTGGAAGCGGGCAAGGCCGGCGACATCGTGGTCTGGAACCGCGATCCGTTCAGCGTCTACGCCAAGGCCGAGCAGGTCTATATCGACGGCGCCCTGACCTACGACCGCAACGACAAGCGCTATCAGCCCAAGTCCGACTTCGAGCTCGGCCAGCCCGGCCAGGGAGCGTTCAACTGATGATCCGGTCCATTCTTCTCACCGGCGCGGCCCTGACCGCCGTCGTCGCCGCTCCCGCCGCCGCCCAGACCTTCGCCATCGTCAACGCTCGCATCGAGCCGGTGTCGAGCGCGGCGATCCCGTCGGGGACCATCCTCGTGCAGAACGGCAAGATCGCCGCCGTCGGCGCCGGCGTCGCCGTGCCCGCGGGCGTGACGACCATCAACGCCAAGGGTGGAGTCGTGACCCCCGGCCTGGTGGCCCCGTCGTCGAACATCAGCGCCTCGGAGATCGGCGGCGTGCGCGAGACGCGCGACGACGGCACCGGCAATGCGCTTTCGGCCGGTTTCGACATCGCCTACGGCGTCAATCCGGCCTCGCCGATGATCGGCCTGGCCCGCGACGGCGGCGTCACCAGCTCGGCCGTGACCCCGATCCTGTCGGGCGTCGGCGGCGGGTCCCACGAGCATGCCGACGACGGCGTGGTCGAGGAGATGACGGCCGGCAAGGACGGCGGCGGCGATCCCCCGCTGTTCGGCGGCCAGGCGGCGTTCGTGCGCCTGAAGGCGGGCGAAGCCGACATCGTCGCCAAGTCGAAGACCGCCGTGACGCTGTCTCTGGGCGAGGCCGGGGCCCGCGCGGCCGGCGGCTCGCGCGGCGCGGCGATCGTGCTGGTCAAGTCGGCCCTGCAGGACGCCCGGGCGTTCGCCAGGAACCGCGCCGCCTTCGAACAGGGCGCCACGCGCGACTACGGCCTCTCGCGCCTCGACCTGGAGGCCCTGGTCCCGGTGGTGCAGGGCAAGACCCCGCTCTTGATCCGCGCCCACCGCGCCTCGGACATCCGCCTGGCCCTCAAGCTGGCGGCCGAGGAGAAGATCAGGATCGTGCTGGAAGGCGCCGAGGAAGGCTGGCTGGTGGCCGGCGAGATCGCCAGGGCCGGCGTGCCGGTGATCGTCGACACCCAGGCCGACCTGCCCGACAGCTTCGAGACCCTGGGCTCGCGTCTCGACAACGCCGCCCGCCTGAACGCCGCTGGCGTGACGGTGGCGATCAACGGCGCGCGGGACTTCAACAACCTGCGCCAGGAACGCCTGAATGCGGGCCTGGCCGTCGCCAACGGCCTGCCCTATCCGGCCGCCCTGGCGGCGATCACCCTGACGCCGGCGAAGATCTGGGGCATGGCCGACCAGATCGGCTCGCTGGACGTCGGCAAGACCGCCGACCTGGTGCTGTGGACCGGCGATCCGCTGGAAACCACGACCTGGGCCGACAAGGTGTTCATCGGCGGCGTCGAGCAGCCGGCCGACAGCCGCCAGAGCCAGCTGCGCGACCGCTATGCGGCGGGCGACAACGGCCTGCCTCCGGCCTACCGGTAACCGATCAGACGGCCCGCTTCTCCTGAGAGGCGGGCCGTCGCTTTTCGAGGGAAGCGATGGAAGCGGCCGTCGTCATCCGCCCCTACCGAACCGACGATGCGCCCTCCATGGCGCAGCTCTACTACGACGCCGTCCACGGGCTTGGGCGGCGCGCCTACTCCGCCGCGCAGGCCGCCGCCTGGGCGCCGGCGCCGCTACAGCCGATCGACGTGCTGAACCGCGCCGCCGACGGCCGGATGACCTTTGTCGCGGCAAACGCCCGCGACCAGGCCGTCGCCTATGTCGACCTGGAACCCGACGGCCATGTCGACCACCTCTACTGCCATCCCGACTTCGCCGGACAGGGCGTGGCTTCCCGCCTGCTGGAGACGGTGATCCAACGCGCCGTCGAACAGGGTCTTCCCGCTCTCTACGTCGAGGCCAGCGAACTGGCCCGGCCGGTGTTCGAGCGCCACGGCTTCGCCGTCACCGCGCGGCGCGACTTCGAGGTGCGCGGCGTGCCGATCCACAACTACGCCATGCGGCGCGAGCTGACCTGAGCCATGCCCGCGCCTTTCTAGACCTAGGTCTAGCCGCCCCCTCCCCATGCCTTCGCGCGGCAAACCCATGGATGGCTACCTCGCCGACGGCCGCGCGCCGAAAGTCCTGACGTCGCCCGCCGGTCGCATCCGGCGCCGCGGGCAAGCTTTCGACGCAAGGAGACGGCGATGTCGGACATCATCATCACGGACAAGCAACTGTCGGCCTCGGCCTATAAGGCGATCATCAACGCGCCGATCGAGACGATCGACATCGCCGACTGGCTGTTCACCCTGCCCGAGGCCGAATACCAGCGCTGCTGCGCGCCCGACCATATCTCGGCCGGGGCCACCTTCACCGACGACGGCCGGCGCATATCGATCAATGTCGAGATGATCGGCCAGACGCTGATGGTGCAGCACTACGTGGCCGAGATCGCCACCCCGACCCTGTGCCGGATGGTGTCGACCTCGGACGCCTTCACGCCCAACGGCCGCACGCGGGTGCAGGTGATCTGGACCCTGAGCGCCAGGAAGATCGACGAGGCGACCTGCGAATACACCAACAGCGTGGTCGCCCACCCGACGCAGGCCTTCCTCGACTTCATCGACAAGCACGGCACGCCGTTCGAGGACGCCGCCGACGCCCGCCAGCGTGACGGCGGCGACCACAACAGCCGCGAAACGCCGCTGTTCGCCGCCAGCATCGAGCGCCGCGCCCTGGCCCGCATCGCGGCCAAGGCGGCCTGAGGGCAAACGGCGTCCGAGACGAGAACCTCGCCCTTCGACAGGCTCAGGGTGAGGTTTTCGAGCGGCCAGGCAACGGTCCTCATCCTGAGCTTGTCGAAGGACGAGGACCGCGCACGGAGCCTGAACGTCACTCCGCCCAGCCCCTCAGGGCCAGACGTTGTTGGACGTCACGCTGTCGCCGCCCGTCGGGACCTGGCAGTCGTTGAAGCTGATCGCCACCGACTGGCCCCAGTTGGTCGGATCCGCCTGGACCTGGAAGTGCAGGTGCGGGCCGGAGGTGCGGCCCGTATTACCCGAGGTGGCGATCGGCTGGCCGCGCTGGACGACGTCGCCGACGTTCACCAAGACCCCGTTCTGCTGGATGTGGAAGTACCAGCTGGTGAAGCCGCCCGGATGGCGGATGCGCACGGCGTTGCCCCAATTCTGCGGGCTGCCGCCCGGGAACGGCGTGTTGCTGGGCGTGGTCGGGGCGTTGGGGTTGTAGGTCGTGCTCTGGCTTTCCTGCAGCCACTCGACCGTACCGCCTCGCACGGCGCGGATCTGGGTTCCGACCGGCATCGAGAAGTCGAAGGCGAAGGCCTGGCTGCCGTTGTGCGAGCCGCCGGGATTGTTGTTGCCCTGCCCCACATTGCGGGTGTCGCCCGCCTTCCACGGATAGCGATAGGCGCCCACGGCGCTGTCCTGCTGTTCGATGAACTCCATGCGTAGGCCGCGACCGAAATAGGCGGCGTCCTCGGTCTTGAAGTCGACCGTGCAGCGGCGGTGGCTCCACCACTGGGTTCCCGTTCCGGGCCTCCAGACGGCGGCATAGGCGTCGCCGTCGACCGACAGCGCCGCCAGCCGCAGGCCTTGATTGAAATAGGTCTGGTCCTGGGTCTCGGCCTGGGCGCCGGTCATGCCCGAACGCCACCACTGCGCACCGCTCCCCGGACGCCAGACGGCGGTGTAGCGGCCGCCGTCGACCTCCAGCAGGGCGATGCGCAGGCCGTTGTCGAAATGGGTCTGGTCCTGCGCCTTCATCTGGTCGACGGTCATGCCGGTGCGCCACCACTGGGCGCCTGAGCCTGGGCGCCAGACAGCGGTGAACCGGCCGTCGTCGAGCTCCAAGGCCGTCAGGCGAAGGCCCTGGTTGAAATAGGCGGTGTCCTGCGCCTTCAGCTCGTCCAGCGTCATGCCCGATCGCCACCACTGGGCGCCGTTCCCCGGCCGCCAGACGGCTGCGAACCGACCGCCCTTCACCGACAGCGAATGGATGCGCAGGCCGTTGTCGAAGTGGGTTTTGTCCTGGGCCTTGAACTGCTCAAGGCTCATGCCCGAGCGCCACCATTGGGCGCCGCCGCCCGGACGCCAGGCGGCCGCATAGCCGGTGTCGGCGAAGGCCAGGCCGGGCGCAGCCACGGCCAAAAGGCCGGCGCAGAGCGCCGGCGCAAGGATCGCACGCATCAAACCCTCCCATTCGGACGCGTCTCTACGGAGCGCCGCTCGAAAGCCGGAAACCGATGAAAGCTTGGAACCGTGCGCCGATCGCCGGTCAGGCCCGGACGCCGCGCACGACAAGCTTAGGCGCGCCGGCCCGCTCCAGGAAGAGCGTATGGGCCTCGCCGCTGGGGGCGAGGCCCACGAGGCGTCAGGTCGCCCAGGTGATCTTCACGATCGAGGGGCGGTCGCTGTTGTAGGAGACCGTGTGCTGTTCGCGGCGGCTGGCGGTGATGGCCAGCTTGTAGGTGTCGCCGGTCTGGTCGGTGAAGGCCAGGTTGATGCTGCCCGAGAAGATCCCCGAAGGCCCCTGGGCGTCGACCTGCACCTGGTAGCTGTAGATGCCGGCGTTCGACACCAGCCGGATGCCGTAGACCTTGCCTTCGCTGTTGCCGATGATGCACGAGCTGAGGTCGGTGCTGCCGTTGATCGAGACGGCCGAGCCGACCGGCAGCAGCCCATTGGCCGTGCCGCTGGTGTCGCCGCAGTCGGTGGTGGTGAATTCGGCGGTGCCCGCCTGCGCAGTCGCAGTCGTCATGACGCTTCTCCCTCTTCCGATGGGCCGGCCGCCGCTCGGGCCGGTGGAAGGGAGCATTCACTCAACCCGAGGCGATATCAACGAAAATACACGTGAAGATTGTCACATTCGTGCATGCACACTGAAGCTGCAAACCAATCCCCAAGCAGCGCTTTCCTTGGGGGCGAGCTCGGGTCATACGGGGCGGGACACCCGAATCGCCGCAAAATCCCCGCATGTCTTCCAAAGACCCCAACTCGCTGTTCTCGCTGTTCGACGACGACGCCCTGGCGCCGCCGAGCGCTCCGCCCCTGCCCGCTCGCGAACCGCATCCGCAGCCCAAGCCGCAGCCGCCGCCTCCCCCGCCGCCGGGCAAGGTCGAGGCCGCGCCGGCTGCTGCTCCCTCGTCGGGCGGCTATGACGCCAGTTCGATCGAGGTGCTGGAGGGCCTGGAGCCCGTGCGCATGCGTCCGGGCATGTACATCGGCGGCACCGACGAACGCGCCCTGCACCACCTGTTCGCTGAAGTGCTCGACAACTCGATGGACGAAGCCGTCGCCGGCTTCGCCAAGTCGATCGAGGTCAAGCTCGACGCCGACGGCTATCTGTCGGTCAAGGACGACGGCCGCGGCATGCCCGTGGACCCGCACCCCAAGCATCCGGGCAAGTCGGCGCTGGAAGTGATCATGACCGTCCTGCACGCGGGCGGTAAGTTCAGCGGCAAGGCCTACGAGACCTCGGGCGGCCTGCACGGCGTCGGCGCCAGCGTCGTCAACGCCCTGTCGGAGCTGGTCGAGGTGACGGTCTGGCGCGACGGCTTCGAGCACCGCCAGAGCTTCGCCCGCGGCAAGCCGCTGGGCCCGGTCGAGAAGATCCAGCCCAGCCGCAAGCGCGGCACCATGGTGCGCTTCAAGCCCGACGAGCAGATCTTCGGCGAAGGCTGCGCCTTCAAGCCGGCGCGCCTTTACCGCATGGCCCGCTCGAAGGCCTATCTGTTCCGCGGCGTGCAGATCAAATGGTCCTGCGCCCAGGAGCGCATCCACGACCAGACGCCCGCCGAGGCGGTGTTCCACTTCCCCAACGGCCTGGCCGATTTCCTGGCCGAGCGCACCAAGGGCCTGGAGACGGTCACCCCGACCAGCTTCGCCGGCCGCATCGAGCGCGAGGGCGAGGCCGGCGCGGTCGAATGGGCCGTCACCTGGACCCCGCGCGGCTTCGGCGAGCACGACGGCTTCATGCAGTCGTACTGCAACACCGTGCCGACCCCCGAGGGCGGCACGCACGAAAGCGGCTTCCGCGCCGCCCTGACGCGGGGCCTCAAGGCCTATGCCGACCTCAAGGGCGAGAAGCGCGGCACGATCATCACCGCCGACGACGTGGTGGCCCAGGCCGGCGCGCTGATCTCGGTGTTCATCAAGAACCCCGAATTCCAGGGCCAGACCAAGGAAAAGCTGTCGACGACCGAGGCCCAGCGCTTCGTCGAGAACGCCCTGCGCGACCCGTTCGACCACTGGCTGACCGGCAGCCCCAAGGCCGCCCAGGCCCTGCTCGAGTTCGTCATCGAGCGCGCCGAGGAACGCCTCAAGCGCCGCAAGGACAAGGAAGTCTCCCGCGCCAGCGCGACCCGCAAGCTGCGCCTGCCGGGCAAGCTGGCCGACTGCGCCGGCGGCGCGGTCGACGGCGCGGAACTGTTCATCGTCGAAGGCGACTCGGCCGGCGGCTCGGCCAAGCAGGCCCGCAACCGCAAGAACCAGGCGATCCTGCCCCTGCGCGGCAAGATCCTGAACGTGGCCTCGGCCTCGGGCGAGAAGTTCACGGCCAACAAGGAACTGTCGGACCTGATGCTGGCCCTGGGCGCCCAGGGCGGCAACAAGTACCGTGAAGAGGATCTGCGCTACGAGCGGATCATCATCATGACCGACGCCGACGTCGACGGCGCCCACATCGCCTCGCTGCTGATCACCTTCTTCTACCGGACCATGCCGGACCTGATCCGCGCCGGCCGGCTGTATCTGGCCCTGCCGCCGCTCTACCGCATCAGCCACGGCGGCAAGACCGAGTACGCCCGCGACGACGCCCACAAGGACGAGCTGCTGGCCACCATGTTCAAGGGCAAGAAGCCCGAGATCGGCCGCTTCAAGGGTCTGGGCGAGATGATGGCCGCCCAGCTGAAGGAAACCACCATGGACCCGGCGGTCCGTACCCTGGCGCGCGTCACCCTGCCGCGCCACGAAGAGACGGTCGAGGACCTGGTCGAGACCCTGATGGGCCGCAAGCCCGAGCTGCGCTTCAAGTTCATCCAGGACAACGCGGCCTTCGCGGCGGACGATCTGGATCTGTGATGACAGGAACCTCCCCCTGTGGGGGAGGTGATCGCGAAGCGATCGGTGGGGGGGGGGCGGCGCCAAGAAATGAGCCACCGCCTCGAAAGCTGAAAACGCCCCCCACCGGCCTTCGGCCGCCTCCCCCACGGGGGGAGGTTTCCAATTTACCCGATCAGCGCCCGAGCCGCCGCACGCGCCGCCTCTGTGACTTCCGCGCCCGACAGCATGCGCGCGATCTCTTCCTCGCGCTCGGCCGGCGACAGGGGCTCGACCTTGGTGCGGGTGGAGGTGTCGTCGCCGGATTTCGAGATCCGCCAATGGGCGTCGCCGCGCGCGGCGACCTGGGCCGAGTGGGTCACGACCAGAACCTGGGCATTGGCGGCTAGGCGCTTGAGGCGCAGGCCCACCGCGTCGGCCACGGCCCCGCCGACGCCCTGGTCGACCTCGTCGAAGATCATCAGCGGCTGGGGACCGCCGCCCTTCCCGGCCAGCGCGGCCTTCAGGGCCAGGGCGAAGCGGGCCAGTTCGCCCCCCGAGGCGATGGCTTCCATCGGGCCGAACGGCGCGCCGGGATTGGTCGAGATCTCGAAGGCGATGCGATCCAGGCCCGACGGGCCGGCCTTGTCCTCGTCCAGAGGCTCCAGGGCGACGCGGAACCTGGCCTTCTCCAGCTTCAGCGGGCCGAGCTCTGCCTCGACGGCCTTGGCCAGGCGGTCGCCGGCGGCGCGGCGCTCGGTCGACAGCGCCTGGGCGGCGTAGAGATAGGCCTCGCGGGCCTCTGCGGCCTGCGCCTCCGCCGCGACCAGGGCCTCGGCCGAGGTCTCGACGGCCTGCAGGCGGGCGGCGAACTCGGCGCGGACGGCCGGCAGGTCCTCGACCAGCACGTTCAGCTTCCTGGCCATGCCGCGCAGGGCGAACAGGCGCTCCTCGGCCTTCTCCAGGCGGTCGGGCTCGAACTCGAAGCTCTCGGCGGCCATGTCGATGGCGGCGCTGGCCTCCTGGGCCTCGACGAGCGCGCGGTCGACCGCCTCGCAGGCGGCGGCCAGGCGGGTCATGGCCGGACCGTCGGCGGGCGCGCCGGCGTTGGCGGCGCGATCCCGCGCACGCTCAAGAGCGCGGAACGCCGAAGCCAGCTTGCCCGACAGGTTGTCGCCACCCAGGGCGTCCTGGGCCGAAGCGATGTCGGCCAGCGCCTTCTCGGCGGAACCCAGCAGGGCCCGCTCCTCGGCCAGGGCGGTCTCCTCGCCCTCGCGCGGGTCCAGCCGGTCGAGTTCGGACAGGCGGAGCGTCAGTTCCTCGGTCTCGGCCGCGGCGCGGTCGGACAGGGCCTTCAGTTCGGCGGCGGTCTCGCGGGCGGCGCGCCAGCCGCTCCAGGCTGACGAAACCGCCCCGACGCTGACCTGGCCGTAGGCGTCCAGCAGGGTGCGGTGGGTGCGCGGATCCAGCAGGCCGACCGTCTCGTGCTGGCCGTGCACCTCGAGCAGCAGCGCGCCCAAGTCCTTGAGCACGCCGACGCTGGTGGCCTGGTCGTTGACGAAGGCGCGCGAGCGGCCGTCGGGCGACAGCTGGCGGCGCAGGACCAGGTCCTCGTCGCGGGCGTAGTCCAGACCCTTGTCGTCGAGATAGGCGAAGGCGGGGTGATCAGGCGCAAGGGCGAAGATAGCCGTGGCGCTGGCGTGGCCGGCGGCTCCGCGGCGCACCAGGCCGGCGTCGGCGCGGGCGCCGGTGGCCAGCCCCAGGGCGTCGAGAATGATCGACTTGCCCGCCCCGGTCTCGCCGGTCAGCGCGGTCAGGCCCGGCCCGATGGCCAGGTCGAGGCTCTCGATGAGCACCACGTCGCGGATGGAGAGACCGATCAGCATGGCCGGAAGGATCACCGGGAATCGGGCTTTTTCAAAGAGGAAGCGGTAGGCGTTTGAGAACAAAAGAAAAACGGGCCGTTTTGCAACGGCCCGCTTTCGCTTACATCCCGAGAACGCCCATCAGGCCGCCCTTTTTCTTCTTCTCGCCGGGAGGGGCCAGCGCGCCGCCCTTCTCGCGATTGAGGGTGCGGTCGATCAGGTTGCGCTTGTTGCCGGCCTTCAGCGGCTCGACGGCCGGCTTCAGACCCGCGTCGTTCAGCAGCTTGTAGGCGTCGGCGTACCAGCGGTCGCCCGGGAAGTTGTAGCCCAGCACCGCGCCATTGCGCTTGGCTTCCTCGGTCAGGCCCAGGGTCATGTAGGCCTCGACCAGGCGATAGAGAGCTTCGGGCGTGTGCGAGGTGGTCTGGTGACGGTCGACCACGGTCTTGAAGCGGCCGATGGCGGCCAGGGTCTTGCCATCGCGCAGGTACCAGCGACCGATCGCCAGTTCCTTGCCGGCCAGCTGGTCGTTGACCATGTCGATCTTCAGGCGGGCGTCCTGGGCGTATTCGCTGTTGGGATAGCGCTGGACGACGTCGCGCAGCGCGGCGAGCGCCTGCTCGGTGGCGGCCTGGTCGCGGTACACGTCGACGATCTGCTCGAAATAGCAGATGGCCTTCAGGTAGTAGGCGTACGAGGCCGACGGGTTGCCCGGATAGAGCGAGATGAAACGGTCGGCGTCGCCGATGGCGTCGGCGTACTGGTTGCCCTGGTAGTGGGCGTAGCCGGTCATCAGGATCGAGCGGCGCGACCACTCCGAATAGGGGTGCTGGCGCTCGACCTCGCGGAAGTAGTCGACGGCCTCGTTCCAGTTGCCGCGGTCCAGGCGGTTGGCGCCGGTGGAATACAGCAGCTCGACCGGACGCTCCTCATAAGCCAGCGTCGGCTTCTTGGGCTTGCCCGCGCAGGCGGTGACCGACAGAGCGGCGAGCACGGCCACGATGGAGACGGCCGAACGTCCCGAGATTTTGCGAAGCACGGACTCTCTCACCCTCGAAGCAACCTTGCGCGCCCCCGCGCCGAACCAAGGCTTCTACACCACGTCGATGCGGGCGCAAACGAAAGCCGAGCGGCGGGAGCGATCCCCCGTTTTGATCAGACCGCTTCGGCCAGCTCCGGCGCATGGGCGCGCCAGCGCCAAGCGCGCGGTTGCTCCATCAACGCACGAACAGCGGCGTTATTGAGGCCGTGTCCGGCCAGAATTCCTTCGAACCTGCCAAGGATCGGAGCGCCAACGACATAAAGGTCGCCGACGGCGTCCAGGGCCTTGTGGCGCACGAATTCGTCCGAGCGGCGCAGGCCCTCGGGATTGAGCACGCGGTCGCCGTCGATGACCACGGCGTTCTCCATCGAGCCGCCGCGGGCCAGGCCGATGTCGCGCAGGGCCTCGACCTCGCGCAGGAAGCCGAAGGTGCGGCAGTTCGACAGCTCCTTGCGGAAGCTTTCCTCGTCGATGACCAGATCGACGCGCTGGCGGCCGATGGCCTTGCTGGCGAAGGCGATCTCGAAGGCCACCTCGAAGGATTCGGCCGGAGTCAGGGTCGCGCGCTTGTCGCCCTCGACCACCTCGATCGGCGAGAGAATCTCGATGTAGCGGCGCGCGGCTTCCTGACGGCGGCGACCGGCGCGGTCGAGGATCTGCACGAAGGGCTCGGACGAGCCGTCCATGATCGGCACTTCCGGGCCGTCCAGCTCGACGACGCAATTGTCGACCGACAGGGCGGCCAGGGCGGCCATCAGGTGCTCGATGGTCGAGACGCGCACGTCGGCGGCGTTGGCGATGACGGTGCCCAGCTGGGTCTGCACCACGGCGTCGCCGCGAACCGGCACGCGGTTGTCGCGGTCCTGGACGTCGGTGCGCACGAAGACGATCCCGCTGTCGGGGGCGGCGGGGCGCACGGCGACGCGCACGTGCGCGCCCGTGTGCAGGCCGATCCCTGCGAAGATCACCGGTCCAGCGACCGTGTGCTGATGATAAGGCGAAACCGACACGAGAAACCTTTGTAAACTTGGGAGCGGCTCTGCGGCCGCCTATTCGTCCCCATTTACCGTCTACGAGCTTTGCCGCGACGCAGCAACGCAAGTCCTGTTTCGGATTGTTACCTTCATAAGTCGTTGTCCGATATGGCATTTTCGCCACGCGGAAGACCAAATTCCGCCACCTTCACTAACGGCGCCGCAGCATGGAGCAAAGCTTGCCCTTCGGGCTGGCCTCACCGGCACGGCGCCGCTAGGCTCGCGCCGTTTTTGGCAACCTTGCCGCCTGGACCACGACTTCCATGACCAAGACCTTGCGCCTCGCCGCCTCCGCCCTCGCCCTATCGCTGGCCGCCTTCGCGATCGTTCCGGCGACCGCCCACGCGCAGGGCCGGGGCTTCACCGCCAAGGACATGGTCACGCTCGACCGCGTCAGCGAGCCGAAGGTGTCGCCGGACGGCCGCCAGGTGATCTACCTGGTGCGGACGATGGACCTGCCGGCCAACAAGGCCTCGTTCTCGCTGTGGGTCGCCGACCTGAAGGCCAGGATCGCGCCGCGCCGCCTGGCTGTGTCGGACGGCGGCGTCTCCAGCGCGCGCTGGTCGGCCGACGGCAAGAGCATCTACTTCCTGTCGGGCCGCGCCGGCTCCGACCAGGTGTTCCGCACGGACGCTTCGGGCGAGACCGCCGTGCAGGTGACCAAGGCCCCGTTCGACGTCGGCGCTTTCAAGGTCTCGGCCGACGGCAAGACCGTGGTGGTCAGCCAGGCCGTCTTCCCCGACTGCCCCACCCTGGCCTGCACCCAGGAGCGCCTGGACCAGAGGAAGGCCCAGAAGACGACCGGCGTCGTCTACGACAAGCTGTTCATCCGCCACTGGGACACCTGGAACGACGGCACGAAGAACCACCTCTACGCCTACGGCCTGGACGCTTCGGGCGTGGCGACGGGCGAGGCGAAGGCGCTCATGGCCGGCTTCGACGGTGATTCCCCGACCAAGCCGTTCGGCGGCGACGAGGACTTCACCATCAGCCCCGACGGCAAGACCGTGGTGTTCTCGGCCAAGATCGCCGGCCGCGACGAGCCCTGGCAGACCAACTACGACCTGTGGTCGGTTCCGGTCGACGGCTCGGCCCAGCCGGCCAACCTGACCGCCGACAACAAGGCCTGGGACGCCCAGCCGACCTTCTCGCCGGACGGCAAGGTCCAGGCCTGGCTGGCCATGAAGCGCCCGGGCTTCGAGGCCGACCGCTTCGGCGTCATGGTGCGCGAAAACGGCAAGGTGCGTGAAGTGGCCCCGGCCTGGGACCATTCGGCCCAGTCGATCACCTTCAGCGCCGACGGCAAGACCATCTACACGACCGCCGAGGACGTGGGTCAGACCAAGCTCTTCGCCATCGACGTCAAGAGCGGCAAGGCCACGGCCCTGACCGGCGAAGGCCATGTGGGCGCGTTCAGCGCCGCCGGCGGCTCGACCGTGATCGCCCAGGACAACCTCAAGACCCCTGCCCAGCTCTACGCCCTGGCCCCGAAAGGCTCGCCGATCCAGCTGACCGGCCTCAACGCCGACAAGCTGCAAGGCATCGCCATGGGCGAGGCCGAGCAGTTCAGCTTCAAGGGCTGGAACGACGAGACCGTGCACGGCTATCTCGTGAAGCCGGCCAACTTCGATCCGTCGAAGAAGTATCCGGTCGCCTTCCTGATCCACGGCGGCCCGCAGGGCTCGTTCGGGAACCTCTTCCACTACCGCTGGAACGCCCAGACCTACGCCGGCGCCGGCTATGCCGTGGTGATGATCGATTTCCACGGCTCGACCGGCTACGGCCAGGCCTTCACCGACGCCATCAGCCAGCACTGGGGCGATCGCCCGCTGGAGGACCTTCAGAAGGGCTGGGACTTCGCCACCAAGAAGTACGGTTTCCTCGACCAGGACCGCGCCTGCGCCCTGGGCGGCTCGTACGGCGGCTTCATGATCAACTGGATCGCCAGCCAGTGGAAGGAGCCCTGGAAGTGCCTGGTGAACCACGACGGCATCTTCGACAGCCGCTTCATGGGCTACTCGACCGAGGAGCTGTGGTTCAGCGAGTGGGAGAACGGCGGCGCGCCGTGGGAAGGCAAGACCACCTACAGCCAGTTCAACCCGGCTGACCACGTGGCCGAGTGGACCGTGCCGACCCTGGTCGTGCAGGGCCAGAACGACTTCCGCGTGCCCCTCGAACAGGGCATCGCCACCTTCACGGCGCTGCAGCGCAAGGGCGTGCCCAGCAAGTTCCTTTACTATCCCAATGAAAACCACTGGGTGCTGAAGGCCCAGAACTCGGTCCAGTGGCACGACGAGGTGCTGGGCTGGCTGAACCAGTGGACCGGGAAGTAAGGCCCACGACGCCCTTCCCCCATCAAGGGGGAAGGGAGCCAAGGATCAAATCCGGCCCGTCGCGACCGACCAGGTCAGGCGGGCCTTTTTTTCGAGCTCGCTCATCTCGCGGCCCTTGGCCTGGCGCGTCGCCAGGGCGGCCGGGGCCACGGCCGGGAAGGCGGCGATCGGCAGGGTCTTGAGCTCGGCGGCCGCCGCCTTGCGCTGCTGCGCCACCCGGGCCTCGACATCGGCGGCGGTCCAGGCCAGCGGCAGGCGCGAACGGCCGGCCAGCTTCAGTCGCCACAGCCCCGCCAGGCCGTAGGCGCGCGCGGCCGCGCGGACGGCGCCGGGATCGGCCGAGGCGTCCAGGCGGCTGGCCATCAGGCCGGCCAGGGCGCCGGCGGTGGCGTCCAGATAGGCCAGCACAGCGGCCTCGTCGGCCAGCGGCGCCTCCTCCAGGTCGGCCAGGCGGGCCTCGGCCATGGCCGCCAGGGCCAGCGGATCGACGCCCGAGACGGCCAGGGCCTCGACGGCCGGATGCTTGCGCGGGGCCTTGCCGGCGGCCAGCTCCTCCATCGCCTCGCGCCACCAGGTCAGGCGGATCTCGCCCATCAGCGCGCTGGTGACGCCCCCGGCCACGCGCGCCAGCTCGTAGTTGAAGGCGACCAGGGCGACGATGTCGGTCCGCGCCGCGAGGTCGGAGACGAACCGGCTGGCCAGCCAGCGATCGTTGTCCATGCGGCGGACCAGATCATCGAGACCGGAATCGTAGGGATTTTCGGGGGCGGCGGACATGGCGCGGCTTATGCCTCCCTCTCGTCGCAAGCTCAAAGAAAAAGGCCCGCCGTTTCCGGCGGGCCCTCGCTCTTCGCTCGGCGACGGATCAGCCGAACAGCGTCTGGTACATCGTCATCGTCACCAGCATCGGGATGCTAAGCAGCATGTTGATGCGCGAGAACAGCATGGCGGTCGTGGCCGCCTTGGCCTTGGTCGCGTCGTCGGCCGGCACGAGGCCGAGAGCCCGCTTCTGGTTCGGCCAGATCAGGCCCCAGACGTTGAAGAACATCACGGTGGCCAGCCACATGCCCATGCCGATGAAGGTGAAGCCCATGTCGACGCCGCGCTGGTAGCCCTGCCAGGCGCCCAGCGTGATCGCTTCCATCAGGTAGCCGCGATTGAAAGCCACGATCATGCCCATGATCCAGGTGGCGAGCGCCGACCAGCGGAACCAGAACAGCGCCTCGGGGGCGATGTACTTGCTGACCGCCGGCTTCAGCTCGGCCGGAATGGTCGGCATCACCCGCATCTGCACGAAGTTGAAGTAGTAGAGCAGCCCGATCCACAGGATGCCGAACAGCACGTGCAGCCAGCGGAACACCGCCTGCCAGTAGGCGCCGTGGAAGCCGTTGGGGCTGTGCCCGAAACCGAACACCATCACCAGGGCCAGCACCAGGCTGACGATGATGGTGCTGCGGAAGTTGGTGAGAATCCCAGTCAATTCAGCCCCCTGAGCCGTGTCTTGGCGCGCAGGATAGTGAGAGTCGGGCAAATGATCCTCCCCCTGAAGGGGGAGGTGTCGGCGAAGCCGACGGAGGGGGATGTATGTGCTGGGGGTAAAGGGGCCGTTGAGGGCAGCAATCACTGCCCCTCCGGCCCTTCGGCCACCTCCCCCTTCAGGGGGAGGATCGTGAAGTCACACCGCGATCAGCGCCGCGGCCATGCGCCGGCCTTCGCTGGCCAGCACGTTGTAGGTGCGGGCGGCGGCCTCGGTGCTCATGAACTCGAGGCCCAGGCCCGCGGCCTTCAGCGCGTCGCGCACGGGGCGCGGCGGCAAGGCGTTGGCCAGGCCCATGCCCAGCAGCACGAACTCGACCGCCCCGCCGGCGGCGAACACCGGGGCGAAGGCCTCGGGAGTCAGCTCCGCCAGGCCGACGACGGCCCAGTCCTGCGGCTGGTCGTCGATGACCAGCAGCGAACCGGGCCGCCAGACGCCGGAGACCCGGAAGCCGCCGCCGCCCCAGGCGTCGATCGACGGGGGCTGGCGGGGAGCAGGCCCCTGGCTCACGGCTGGCTGGCCGCGCCGAGCTTCACCGGCTTGGCCTCTTCGTCGCCGCGGTTGACGCCCCAGACCAGGATCAGCGGCAGAGCGATGTAGATCGACGAATAGGTGCCGATGGCGATGCCGAACACCATGGTGAAGACCAGCGGGAACAGCACCGGACCGCCGAAGATCATCGTGCCGCCCAGCGCCAGCAGCGCGGTCGAGCCGGTGATGATCGTCCGCGACAGACGCTCGTTCTCCGACAGGTCGATGATCTCGCGCAGCGGCGTGGTCTTGTACTTGCGCAGGTTTTCCTTGAGGCGGTCGAAGGTGATGACCTTTTCGTTCATCGAGTAGCCGATGACCGTCAGCAGGGCCGCGACCGAAGTCATCGAGAACTCGATCTGCATCACCGACAGGATGCCCAGGGTCAGGATGATGTCGTGGAACACGGCCACGACGGCGCCGACGGCGAACTGCCACTGGAAGCGGAACCAGATGTAGCCGAGCATCAGCAGCAGGGCGATGCCCAGGGCCTTGAAGCCCCCGAGCAGCAGCTCGCCCGAGACCTTGGCGCCGATGACGGTCGGCGCCGGCATGGTCATGCCGGGAAACTTCTGGACGATCTCGGTCTTGATCCGGTTGGCCTCGACGTTGGCGTTGACGCCTTCGGTCGGCAGGAAGCGGATCATCGCCGAGTTGGGCGAGCCGAAGCCCTGGACCTGGACGTCATGCGCGCCGGTGGCCCGGGCCACCTTGCGCAGTTCGTCGAGGTCGATGGCCGTGGGCATGCGGGCTTCCAGGGCGACGCCGCCCTTGAAGTCGATGCCCAGGTTCAGGCCCTGGGTGAAGAACGACACGCCCGAACCGACGATCAGGATGAGCGAGAAGATCGCGGCGACCGGGGCCCAGCGCACGAAGCGGTAGTGGGTCGAGCGCGGGATCAGGCGAATGAGGGGCCAAGCAGCCATGAGCTTTGATCCTTACGCGATCGGCAGCTTCTTCGGCTTGGCGGTCTTGAACCACCAGCCGATGAGCACTTGAGTGATGATGATGGCGGTGAACAGCGAGGTGAACACGCCGATCGCCAGGGTCCAGGCGAAGCCCTTCACGGGGCCCGAGCCGAAGCTGAACATGATGCCGGCCGAGATCAGGCTGGTGATGTTGGCGTCGAGGATCGACACCAGGGCCAGCCTGTAGCCAGTATCGGCCGCCGACATCGGCGACTTCCCGGCCGCGGCCTCGTCGCGCATCCGCTCGTAGATCAGCACGTTGGCGTCGACGGCGACGGCGAGCGTGAGGATCAGGCCGGCGATGCCCGGGAAGGTCAGGGTCGCCTGGGTGAACGACATGATGCCGACGATCAGCAGCACGTTGGCGATCAGGGCGATGGCCGCGAACACGCCGAACAGGCCGTAGGCCAGGATGATGAAGACGAACATCGCCACGGCGCCGATGGCCAGCGAGATGGCGCCGGCCTTGACGGCGTCCGCGCCCAGTTCGGCGCCGACGGTGCGTTGCTCTTCGATGTTCAGTTGGGCCGGCAGCGCGCCCGAACGCAGCAGCAGCGACAGTTCGCTGGCGCTTTCGACGGTGAAGTTGCCGGTGATCTGGCCCGAACCGCCGAGGATCGGCGTGTTGATGCTCGGGGCCGAGATGACCTTGTTGTCGAGGACGATGGCGAAGCGCTTGTTGACGTTGCGCGCCGTGGCGTCGCCGAACTTGCGGGCGCCCGAACCGTTGAAGCGGAACGAGACGACCGGACGGCCGCTCTGGCCGTCGAAGGCCTGCTGGGCGTCGACCAGTTCCTCGCCCGAGACGACGGCGCGCTTCTTCAGGGCGTAGGCCGGGGCGTAGCCGTCGCCGCTGGGCACCAGGACGGTGCCGGGCGGCAGGCGGCCCGAGGCCATTTCTTCCTGGGTCACCGTCTCGTCGACCATCTGGAAGGTCAGCTTGGCGGTCTTGCCGATGACGGCCTTCAGGCGCTCGGGGTCGCTTTCGCCGGCGGCCTGGATGACGATGCGGTCCGCGCCCTGGCGGGTGATCGTCGGCTCCTTGGTGCCGAGGCTGTCGATACGGCGACGGATGGTCTCGATCGACTGGTCGACGGCCTTGGAGGCGTCGGCGCGGGCGGCTTCGGCCGAGAGGCTCAGCTCGATGCGCTGGTCGGGCTTGGTCGAGACGTTGACGTCGGTGCCCACGCCGCTGGTCAGCGGGTTGCCCAGCTTGCGCAGTTCGGCGACGGCGGCGTTGACCTTGGAGCCGTCCTCGATGCGGACGCCGATCACGCCGTTGGCCTGGGCCAGGCCGTTGAAGTCGATTCCCGCGGTGCGCAGGGTGGTGCGCACGTCCTCGACCAGGTTGTCGAGGCGCTCCTTGCGCAACTGAGCGGTGTCGACCTCATACAGGAGGTAGGACCCGCCCTGGAGGTCGAGGCCAAGGTTCAGCTTCTGCTTGGGAACCCATCCCGGCAGGGCGTCTAGCGTCTTCTGCGGCAGAAGATTCGGCAGGGTGAAGACGATGCCGAAGATCACCGACAGGGTGACCAGGATAATCTTCCAGCGGGATAGGCTCAGCATGGACTACGAGGCTCTCGACGACGCCGGGGGCGCCAGGGCGGGCTTGATACGAACTAGACTTAAGCTCAGTTCTTGGGGTCGTTGGCCGGGGCCGGTTCGCCCTTGGCCGTGACTTCGGTGATCATGGCCTTGCGCACCTTCACCGTGACGCCCTGAGCGATCTCGACGCCGACTTCCTTTTCTTCCACGCGCACGATCTTGCCGATCACGCCGCTGGACAGAACGACACTGTCGCCGCGCTTGATGTTGTTCAGGGTCGCGAGGTGTTCCTTTTGGCGCTTCTGCTGAGGACGGATCAGCATGAAGTAGAACAGCACGACCATGAGGATGATCGGCGCGATGCCGATGAGCTGCTGCTCCAGGCCACCAGAGGGGTTCATAACGTCTCCACGAATTTCTGCGGGCGGAGCGCCTGAAATAGGGTCTCCGCCAAGTCGGCGGAAGCTATGCGTTCACCTCCTCTTTTGCAATGAGGGCGCGAGGGCGTTAGGAGCGTGGCCATGACCGAAGCCGCCCTGCCCCTGCTCGCCCGCATCGCCGACGCCCTGGATCGCCTGGCGCCGCCCGCTCCCGTCGCGCCCAGCTTCGACGGCGCGCGCCTCTTCCGGCATGAGCCGGTCTCGGGCGCCTTCCTGCCCGCGCCCGACTACGCGATGGACATCGAGCTGCTGGTCGGCATCGAGCGCCAGAAAGAGCGCTTCCTGCAGAACCTGCGCCGGTTCGCCGTCGGCCTGCCCAGCAACCACGTGCTGCTCTGGGGCGTGCGCGGCACGGGCAAGAGCTCGCTGACCAAGTCGGCCTTCATGGCCCTGGCGGCCGAGTATCCCGAGCTGAAGCTTGTCGAGGTCGACCGCGACGAGGTCGCCGCCCTGCCCCCGCTGTTCGACGCCCTGCGCGCGCGCGCCGAGCGCTTCGTGGTGCTGTGCGACGACCTGTCGTTCGAGGACGGCGCGGCGGCGGCAAAGGCCCTGAAGTCGGCGCTGGAGGGCGGCGTCGCCGGCCCGCCCGAGAACGTGCTGTTCGTCTCGACCTCGAACCGCCGCCACCTGATGCCGCGCGACCACGCCGAAAGCCAGGGCGCCATCGCCTCGGCCGAGAACGCGGAAGAAGAGATGAGCGTCTCCGACCGCTTCGGCCTGTGGATCGGCTTCCCGCCCATGGACCAGCCGACCTACCTGGCGGCGATCAACACCTATGCCGAGCGCTTCGGCCTGCAGGTCGAGAACCTGGAGCGCCGGGCCCTGCAATGGTCGCAACTGCGCGGCGCCCGCTCGGGCCGGGTGGCGTGGCAATTTGTCCGCGACCTCGCCGGCGAACTGGGCGTACGCTTGCCCGGATAACACTAATCCGGGGGGAAGCGTGGCCGACGGCAAGCCGTGGTTCAGGGTCAAGCGTCATGGCTATGGCGCGGGCCCGCCTTGCAGTTGGGAAGGCTGGGCCGTCGTCGCCCTCTATATCGGCCTGCTGCTGGCCTCGGCCGTCCTCTTCGGCAAGGCCCACCCGCGCCTCGTCGGCGCGTTCGTCGTGGTCATGACCCTGGTCGTCATGCTCGTCGCCCGCTGGAAGAGCGATGCGCCCTGGCAGTGGCGCGACGGCGAGGAAGACTAGGCCGGATCGCCGCTGGTCGCCGGCGGGGTCTTCTTCTCGGTCAGGGCCACCAGCGCCACGCCGACCATGGTGGCGCCGCCGCCGATGACCAGTTGCAGCGACAGGGCGTCGCCCATGAACAGCACGCCGATCGTGCACGAGACCAGCGGCGTCAGCAGGAAGTAAGGCGTCACCCGCCCCGGCTCGCGCCGCTGCACCAGCCAGAACAGCAGGGCGCTGGCCCCGATGGTCGAGACGACGCCGGCGAACACCACGCAGGCCCAGGCCAGCGGCGGCGCGGACGAGACCTTGGCCACGACGTCGTCCTCGAAGGCGAAGGACATGGCGATCAGGATCGGCGCGGCGACGAAGGCGGTCAGGCCCTGCACCTTCAGCGGCTTCACCCCCGGCGTCTTGCGCACCAGCACGGTCGCCACCGCCCAGATGGCGGCGGCGGTGACGCCCAGGGCGATGGCCGGCAGGTCGGCCGCGCCGTGGGGGTCGAGACTCATCCACGCCACGCCGGCGAAGGCGATGCCCAGGCCGACGACGGCCGGGACGCGCATGGTCTCGCCCAGCATGCGCCAGGCGAACAGGGCCGTGAACGGGATCCATAGCTGCGTGGCCACCACCAGCGGGCTCAGCGACTTGGCCGTGCCGAAGGCGATGTAGATCAAGGCGAAGTGGATCGGCCCCGACAGCAGCACGATCGTCAGCAGCCGCTTCCAGTCCGGGAACGGCGGCCGCACGAACGGAAACAGGAAGGCCAGGGCCAGGGCGAAGCGCAGTCCGCCCACCATCATCGGCGGCAGGGCGGCGGTGGCGAACTTGGCCGCGGCGTTGTTCAGCCCCCAGGTCAGGATGATCGCCAGGATCGCCAGGCGCTCGATGCTCGTCAGGGGGCCGGTGGACGCGGACATGGGGCCGCTTGGATCAGACCCCGCCGCTTCCTTCAACCCCGCCCGCTCCAATGACGTCGCGAATGGCCGACAAGAGGATTTCCAGGTCCGCGTCGGGCGTCGTGAAAGCCGGCGTCAGATAGACGACCTTGCCCATCGGCCGGATCCACGCGCCCTTGGCCGCGAAGGCCTGGCACAGCGCCCCGACGGCCACCGGCGAGGCGAACTCGACAACGCCGATCGCGCCCAGCACCCGCACGTCGACGACGCCTGGCGCGCTGCGGCAGGGCTCCAGCCCCACCTTCAGCGCCGCCGACACCCGCGCCACGTCGGCCGTCCAGGTTCCGGCCTCGAACAGGTCCAGCGAGGCGTTGGCGGCGGCGCAGGCCAGGGCGTTGCCCATGTAGGTCGGTCCGTGCATCAGGGCCGCGCCGGCTTCGTCCGACCAGAAGGCCTCGAAAACCTTGCGCGAGGCAACGGCGGCCGACAGCGGCAGGGTGCCGCCGGTCAGGGCCTTCGACAGGGTGACGATGTCGGGCTCGATGCCCGCCGCCCGCATGGCGAAGAGCTCGCCGGTGCGGCCAAAGCCGGTGAAGATCTCGTCGAAGATCAGCAGCACGCCGTGCTTGTCGGCCAGCCGGCGCAGGCGGCGCAGCACCTCCGGGTCGTGGAACAGCATCCCGCCGGCGCCCTGCACCAGGGGCTCGGTCAGCATGGCGGCGATCTCCCCGCCCCGCTGCGCCAGCAAAGCATCCAGCGCGGCCTCGGAGGCGTCATCCAGCGGCAGGTCGGCGATCACCTGGGCGGGCATGACGCCCGAGAACAGGCTGTGCATCCCCTCCTCTGGGTCGCAGACCGTCATCGTCGCCAAGGTGTCGCCGTGATAGCCGCCCCTGAACGACAGGAAGCGCGTGCGGCCCGCCTCGCCGCGGTTGATGTGGAACTGCAGCGCCATCTTCATGGCGATCTCGACCGACACCGAGCCGGACTCGGCGAAGAACACGTGGTCCAGCTCGCCCGGCAGCATGGCCGCCAGCCGCGCGGCCAGGCGATAGGCCGGTTCGTGCGCCAGGCCGCCGAACATCACGTGCGGCATGGCCTCCAGCTGCGCGCGCACGGCGGCGGCGATGTGCGGGTGGTTGTAGCCGTGCACCGCCGTCCACCAGCTTGCGATGCCGTCGACCAGCTCGCGCCCGTCCTCCAGCACGATGCGCGAGCCGTGGGTGCGCACGACCGGAAGCGGCGCCGGGGCCGTCTTCATCTGGCAGTAGGGCCGCCACACGTGCTTGGCGCCCTGGGTGAGCCAGTCGGGGGTGGTCATGGCGATCCTTTCGTTGCGCCGGAGGGGCGCCCCGCCTAGACGGGCTCGGCCCCGAGGGCAAACGGGAACTGAATCGGAATGCACAGTCTGGACGCCTTCGCGAGCGGCAAGCTCGCGGCCCTGGAGGCCATGAGCCTGCGCCGCCGCCTCAAGCCCACCCGCCGGTTGCCCGGCGCGGTCGTCGAGCGTGACGGCAAGCGCCTGCTGTCCTTCTCCTGCAACGACTATCTCGGCCTGTCGCAGCATCCGGCCGTAATCGCCGCCGCCCAGGCCGCCGTGGCCGACCATGGCGCGGGCTCGGGCGCCTCGCGCCTGGTCACCGGCGACACCCCGCTGATCGAGGAGCTCGAGGCGCGCCTGGCCCGTCTGAAGGGAACCGAGGCCTGCGTGGTGTTCGGCTCGGGCTATCTGGCCAACACCGGCGTCATCCCCACCTTCGCCGGCAAACAGGACGTCGTGTTCGTCGACGAGCTGGCCCACGCCTGCATCTGGGCCGGCGCGCAGCTCTCCGGCGCCAAGGTCGTATCCTTCCCGCACAACGACAGCGACGCCCTGGCCGAACTGCTGGCCGAGCATCGCGCGAGCTTCCGCCACGCCATCGTCGCCACCGACGGGGTGTTCTCGATGGACGGCGACGTCGCGCCGCTGGACTGGCTGTCGGCGGTCTGCGAGGCCAATGACGCCTGGCTGCTGGTCGACGACGCTCACGGCGTGGGCGTGCTGGGCGAAGGCAAGGGAACGGCCGCCCTGTTCCCCGACGCCGTGATCCCGTTGCAGATGGGCACGCTGTCCAAGGCCCTGGGCTCTTACGGCGGCTATCTGTGCGGCTCGCAGAGCGTGGTCGACTTCCTGAAGACCCGAGCCCGCACCGTCGTCTACACCACTGGCCTGCCCCCGGCCTGCGCGGCGGCCGCCATCGCCGCGCTGGACCTGATCGAGGCCGACCCGACCTTGGCCGCCCAGCCGCTGCGCAAGGCGCGCCTGTTCACCAAGGCCGCCGGCCTGCCCCGCGCCGAGAGCCCGATCGTGCCGGTGGTGATCGGCGAGGCCGAGGCGGCCCTGGCCGCCTCCGCCGCCCTGGAGGCCGAGGGCTTCCTCGTGGTGGCCATCCGTCCGCCGACCGTTCCGGCCGGCACCGCCCGCCTGCGCCTGGCCTTCAGCGCCGAGCATCCCGACGAGGAGGTGCTTCGCCTGGCCGCCCTCGTCCGCCCCCATGTGGAATCGGGCCGATGAGCGCCCTCTTCGTCGCCGGGACCGGCACCGACATCGGCAAGACCCACGTCGCCTGCGCCCTGATCCGGGCCCTGAAGGCCAGGGGCGTGGCCGTCGACGCCTTCAAGCCGGTGGTCAGCGGCTTCGATCCCGCCGATCCCTCGGCCAGCGACCCAGCGCGCCTGGCGCAGGCCCTGGGCGACCCTGGCGCCCTGCCCCGCATCTCGCCGCGCCGCTATCTCGCCCCGCTGGCGCCGAACCTCGCCGCGCGGCTGGAAGGCGACATCCTGCGGATCGAGGACCTGGCCGCCGACTGCCGCGCGGCCCTGGCCGGCGAGCACGACCTGATGCTGGTGGAAGGCGCCGGCGGGGTGATGTCGCCACTGACCGACGAGGCGACCAATCTCGACCTGATCGCGGATCTTGGTCTGCCCGTCCTGCTGATCGCCGGCTCCTATCTCGGCACGATCAGCCAAGTGCTGACCGCCCTGGTCGCCCTGCGGGCCCGGGGCGTCACCGTGGCCGCCATCGTCATGAGCGAGAGCCTGGATGCGCCCGACCTCGCCCAGACCGCCGACGCCCTGGCCGCCTTCGAGCGCGACACGCCGATCTTCCTTGCGCCCCGCGACGAACATTGGGACGCAAGCGTGCTGGCCGACCATCTGGCAAAGGGGCTCTGAGGCATGCGCGTGGCGATGATCGGCCTGGGCGACATCGCCCGCAAAGCCTACCTGCCGGTTCTGGGAACCCGCGCCGACGTGCAGCTGGCCTTCGTCACCCGCAGCACCGCCACCCTCGATGAGCTGGGCGCGGCCTGGCGGGTCGATCGCCTGCACACCGACCTGGACGAGGCCTTGGACCAGGGCCTGGACGCCGCCTTCGTGCATACCGCCACCGACGCGCACCCCGCCCTCGTCCGCCGCCTGATCGAGGCCGGCGTGCCCACCCTGGTCGACAAGCCGATCGCCGATACGCTGGAGGCCAGCGAAGCGCTGGTCGACCTGGCCGAGACCCGGGGCGTGTCGCTGGCGGTCGGCTTCAACCGCCGCCATGCCCCCGCCCAGGCCGAGGCGGCGAGGCTGAACGCCCCGTTCGTGCTGATGCAGAAGAACCGCACGGGCCACCCGGACGGGCTGCGGCGCACGGTCTTCGACGACTTCATCCACGTGGTCGATTCCCTGCGCTTCCTGGCGCCGGGCGCGACGACGGCGCGGATCAGCGGCCGCCTGGACGGCGACCTGCTGGAGCACGTGATGCTGCACCTGACCGGCGGCGGCCGCGACGCCGTCGGGATCATGAACCGCGTCAGCGGCGCCAACGAGGAGGTGCTGGAGGTGATGGGCGGCGGGATCAAGCGCCGGATCGTCAACCTCGCCGACGTCACCGACTTCGCCGGCGGCGAACATCTGGTCCGCCGCGGAGACTGGACCAGCGTCGGCCGCCAGCGCGGTTTCGAGGCGATGATCGAGGCCTTTCTCCGCGCCGTGCGCGAGGACCGACGGCTGTCGGCCCTCGACGCCCTGGAAACCCACCGCCTGTGCGAACGGGTGGTGGCCGACCTGTCGACCTAGAAGTCGGCCGACAGCGTCACCTGGAAGGTCCGGTGCGAGCCGGGCCGGAAGGTGGCCAGGGTGTCCACGGTGGTGCTGATCGTGCCGAGATAGTCCTCGTCGAAGAGGTTATCGACGTTGATCCGCGCCTTGACCTGCTTCAGCGGCCCCACGCCGAAGCCGTCGCCCAGGTCGACATAGGCGTTCCACACCGTATAGCCGTCCGTCTTCTCGGTGTTGCGCATGTTGGTGTAGCGGTCGCTGAGGTGGCGGGCCGAGACGTTGACCAGCGCCCAGTCGGTCGGCTCCCAGGTGACGCCGCCCTGGAACAGCCAGGTCGGGAAGTCCGGCAGGGTGTTGCCGGCGATCGGCTGGACCCCGAAGTTGTTCTCGAACTCGGCCCGGTTGTACGACAGATTGGCGTTGAAATAGACCTTGCCGCCCAGCAGGTCGGGCTTCCACTGGCCGCTGAACTCGGCGCCGTGGGCCTCCACCCCGCCGACATTCTGGAAGAAGGTCTCGGTCGTCGTGCTGCCCGGCACCACCGAGGCGTAGGACTGCAGGCGGTTCTCGAAGGCGGTGTAGTAGGCCACGACCGAGGCGTTGAAGGTCGGCCGGTTGGCGCGATAGCCGATCTCGAGGTTCTGCGAGGTCTCCGCGTCAGGGCCTGGAACCGTCGGGCTGGCGGCCGAGAAGATGTCGTCGGCGCCGCGCGGCAGGGCCAGGTTCTCCGAGTACGAGGCGAACAGCTGGTCGCGGCTGTTGATCGAATAGACCAGGCCCACCTGCGGCAGGAAGCTGTCCTTCCAGTTGTCGGTGATCCTGGGCTGGCGCCGGGCGATGTAGTCGGCCGGATTGCGATAGCCGGCGATCTCGTAGTCGATGTCGGTGGCCTTGAAGCCCAGCTCGACCTTCAGCCTGTCGTCCAGCAGCCGCACCGTGTCCTTCAGGAAGAACTGGGTGGTCTCGCGGGTGGAGACGTAGTTGCGCTGCAGGTGCACCGGCTCGTTCAGCAGCGCCGCGCCGTCGGGGTGGCCGCCCGCGGTGTTATAGCGGGCCTGGGTGCGGTGGTAGTCGTCCTTCTCCAGCCAGACGCCGGCCTGGACGGTATGGATCCCCGTCCGCCAGGTTCCGCCGACGGTGATCCCCTTGCGCGTGCCGTCGACGCCCGAGAGGCCGTACTGCACGCCCTTGGGCGCTGTCAGGCCGGCCACGATCAGGCGCTCGGCGTTGTAGCTGGTCAGCGAGGTCGAATAGGCCTCGGGCGAGACGCCGTAACCGCCCTTGTCCTCGTAATAGGCGGTCGAGCGGATATCGAAGGCCTCGCCGATCGGCTTGTTCAGCGACAGGCCATAGAGGTGGTCCTGCCGGGCGTTGACCGCGAACTTGTAATACTGGTTGTAGGCGGTGTTGGAGTACGGCACGCCCGTCGCCGTGACCGGCAGGTTGGGAACATAGCCGAGATAGGCGAAATCCCTGCCCTTGCGGCCGAAGAGGTCACCCGCCGTCCCGTCATACTGGGCCTTGGTGATCGACGGGGAGTCGTAGTCGTAATAGTCGTTGTGCACGGTCTGGAACGTCAGGTTCCCGCCGCTTTCGAAGGCGTAGTCGAGCTTGCCCTCGTAGTGCTCGCGCTTGATGAAGCCCGGACCGCGCCACAGGTCGCCCTTGATCCACGAGCCGGCGACATAGCCCGACAGCCGGCCGATCCTGCCGCTTTCCAGGCGCAGGAAGCTGCGGCGCAAATTGTCCTCGCCCAGGGTCTGGCTGACCGAGCCTCCGGCCTCGGCGTCCGGCGTCTTGGTGAAGTAGTCGACGATCGGTCCCAGCGACGCGTAGCTGGGCAGCGAGACGTCGCCGGCGCCGGCCGAGGCCTGCACCCGCGCCAGGTTCTCGTTGTCGACATAGCGATAGATCGGGCTGCCGCCGAACTGGTCGCTGCGGCCCATCGGGATCCCGTCGAGCAGGAAGCCGATCTGCTGGAAGTTGAAGGCTCGCACCGAGACCGAATTGCCGAACTCGTACATGCCCAGCGCGTCGTTGGCCTGGACGTTGAAGCCCGGCAGGCTCTCCAGCATCTTCAGGCCGGTCACCCCGGCCGGCGCCGACAGCAGCGCCTCGCGGGTGATCGAGACCGTGGCGGTGGCCTGGTCGGTGCCGATGGCGACGCTGGCCTCCGACACCCGCTTGCCGGTCACGACGACGGCGTCGACCGTGTCGACGGACGCCCTGGGGTCTTCCTCGGCGAAGGCCGGCGCGCCGGCCCCCATGACGCTGGCCGCCAGCAAGGCGGCTTTCAGACGGCGAAATGCACGCTGGTTCGACTGGACTTGGATCACGGCTATCCCCTGCTTTTCGATCCCCCGACGAGACTGGCTCCCGACCGCAGGTCAAAAAACAGAAATCGCCGTTACAGGAGCCCACTTTTCTTCGTGGTTCCGCCAGCGACAAACGAGATCATTTAATATGCACCAGCACCGTTACTCGACAGGACACGGAAAACACGCCACCGCCAGCCGCGCATACTGACGGCGCGACGGCTTCTGGTCGATCTGGCCTTGGCGAAGAGTCTCGCCATAGGACGCCCCTCGCGACGACACTGCACGCTGCGCCGCCCCGCTCGTCAAACGCCGCGAGGGCCGTGGGCGCGCACCAAGCTTCGGCGCCGCGCGCTCCGGCGCCGAACGCGCAAAGAAAAGGCGGCCGCCCCTTTTCGGAACGGCCGCCTCTCCGAATTCATCCGACGACGGACGCCTAGAACGGGATTTCGTCGTCCAGGTCGGCCGAGAAGCTCTCGCGCGGGCCGCTGGGCTGGCTGCGCGGAGCGCCGCCGCCGAAGTTGCCGCCGCCTTGGCCGCCGCCGCCCTGGCCGTAGCCGTCGTCATAGCCGCCGCCCGACGAAGCGCCGGCGCCGTCGCCGCGGCCGCCCAGCATGGTCAGTTCGCCGCGGAACTTCTGCAGCACGATCTCGGTCGAATACTTTTCCTGGCCTTGCTGGTCGGTCCACTTGCGGGTCTGGATCGCGCCCTCGATGTAGACGGTCGAGCCCTTGCGCAGGTAGCTCTCGGCCACCTTCACCAGGTTGTCGTTGAAGATCACGACCCGGTGCCACTCGGTCTTTTCCTTGCGCTCGCCGCTGGAGCGGTCGCGCCAGGTCTCGGACGTGGCGATGCGCAGGTTGGCGACGCGGTCGCCCGAGTTGAGGGTGCGGATTTCGGGGTCGGCCCCGAGGTTGCCGACGAGGATGACCTTGTTGACGCTGCCAGCCATTGGCGATGCCCTGCTCTCGCCCGGCGACCCAACGCGCCGGAATCTCGAAGCCAGGACGTTAACGACTCGGCAAGATCAAAATCAAGCTTTGTTCCCTGAACGTTCCTGTGAACGGAGGGCGGTTATCCACCGCCCTCTCCTGCTCAATTCAAGCGTCAGCGCGCCGGCAGCGCCCCCGGAACGGCCAGGCGGCCGTCGCCCGTGCGGACCAGCGACATGAACCGGGCGCCCTCGTAGCTGTCGCCCAGATAGATGCCTTCCTTCTCCACGAAGATGAACTTGCCCTGGTAGGAGCCGGTCAGCTGTTCCCGCCGAAGGCCCATGCGCATGAAACGGATGCGCATGCCTTCCAGCGTGGCCGCGCAGGTCTCCATGTTCGGCACGTTGCGCTCGACCGGGTTGAACTGCAGCGTGCCGTCCTTCTTCTCGATCACGTGGTTGCAGACGCCCTGGTCGAAGGGCGCCTTGGTCTGCTTGACGCAGCCCGACAGGCCGATGGCGGCGGCGCCGAGGGCCAGGACGGCGGCGATTGAGGAAACGCGCATCAGAGAGCTCCTTGGCCCAAGAACCTTCCCCGAAGGGAAAGGTTCGTATTCAAACATCAAAGCGCGCCCAGGCGCGCTCTAGCCGACGCTGGGAATGGCGCAGTTGGCGGCCTGCTCGACCACCAGGTGGAACGAACGGTTGTCGGAGGAGGCTTCGACGCGGCCCGGCAGCAGGCGCAGCGTCTCGTCGCCCCAGCGGCCGTAGGTGGCGCCGCCCGGGCGCTCGCACTTGCCGGCGAACAGCTGCTGGATGCAGGCGTTCTGGGTGATCTCGCCCGGCAGCTTGTTCCACTGGCCGCCCGAATAGCGCTGGCAGACGCCCAGCGGCGCGCTGGCTACGGCGGGTCCAGTCGGCGTGGAGGTCGGCGTGGTGGCGACCGGCGCGGTGACGGTCGGCGGCGGCAGCGGCGTCAGCACCGTGCCGGCCTGGTCGGCCGCGGCCAGGGCCCCGGTCTCGTCGACGCCGACGTCGAGCGCGCCGGTGGCCACGCCGTTCTTCTTGGCGCATTCGGCCAGGGTGGTCTCGCCCACGAACTGTCCGCCGACGAAGCAGCGCAGCGGACGGGCCGGATCATTGAGCTTGGTGTCGTCGGGACGCCCCGTCTCGACGATCAGGCCAGCGCGCGAGGCCGGCGGTTCCTCGGCCGGCTTGCGGTCCTTGCCGCCCATCAGCGCGAAGGCCACGCCGAGGCCGGCGATCACGGCCAGGGCCGCTCCGCCGCCCAGCAGCACGCGTCGGTCTTTGAGAAGTTCCATGCCCCCTGGCTACGACGCGTTGGTGACGGTTTCAAGCGTCGCCGCGCCGTAGGGCGCTTACAATTGTCAACCGCCGGTCAGGCGGTCGAGCGCGGCCTGGTAGTTGGCGATCTGGTTGGTCAGGTAGGCGGGCGCCGTGCCGGTGGTGTTGCTCTTGGTCGAGGACGTGTCGACCTTCACCCCGTTGGCGATGTCGGCCATCTCGCGATAGGCGTTGCGGATCGCCGCCGTCGCCGACTTCAGCAGGTCGGCGGTCGTGGCCCGCGACTCGGCGTCGGCCAGGCTCATGTCGAGATTGAGCTTGAGGCCGTAGACCGGCCCCTTGCCGTCGGCCGAGACGGTGCGGCCGCTCTCGGTCTTGGTGTTGCGCACCACGCCCGCGGCCAGGCCCAGCGCGTCCAGGACGTCGCTGTCGCCCTTGCCCGGCAGGATCTCGACGGTCGAGGTCTTGAAGGCCGGCGTGATGGACAGCTTGCGCATGTTGCCATCGCTGCTGATCGACACCTTGGCCGCGCTGCCCGAGGCGCGGCGGATCTTGTCGGCCAGGGTCTCCAGCGTGTCGCTGGCGCTGATGGTGATGGTCGTCAGCGGACCACGCTCGCGCGTGCGGATCTGGAAGGTGTCGCCCGGGCGAGCCGAGGTCGCCGAGACGATCTTGTCCGACTGGGTGAAGTTCATCGCCCCGCGCGGCAGGCCGAAGACATCGAGGGCGCTGGAGCCGGAGGCGTCGACCGCGATCGAAGTCGGGGTGGCGTAGCCGTCCTTGCCGGTCAGGCGCTGTTCCCAGGTCGCCTCGCCGGAAGCCATGTCGATCTGGGCGACGTAGCCGTCCTTCTGGCCGACCGTGGGCAGGCCCGCCAGGTCCTTGCCGGCCGCGCCGACAAGCCAGACCTGGCCGTTCGAGACGGCCATGCCGGTGACGGTGTCGTCGCCAGTGCCGCCGTAATAGGCCATCGTATCGTCGGCCGTGTCGGTCAGGTCGAGCGAGATCCGGGCCACGAAGCCGTCCGAACCGCCCGAGGCGGCCGAGGTGACGTTGCCCACCGACAGCTCGCCGTTGGTGGTGTAGCCGCCGATATAGAGCTGGCCGTTGTCGATGCTGATGCCGGCGATGTCGCCGCCCTTCAGCGTGCCCAGGTCGCGCACCGCGCCGACGTTCATGGTGGCGGCCTTGGTGTAGGTGACCGCCTTGGTCTCGTAGATGCCGGCCGAGTTCAGCGACGTGCGGTTCTCGGTGACCACGGTGGTGGCGACGTCGAAGCTGCGCAGCTTGGCCTGGCTGCCTTCCTTGCTGGCGACGATCACCTTGCCGCCGTCGACGACGATGCCCGAGACCGTGTCGTTCTCGGCGCTGCCGAAATGGGTGGTGAACAGCGCCTTGGGCGTGCCGGCGATGTCGGTGGCGAAACCGGTCAGGTAGTTGTCGTAGCCGCCCTTCGAGGCCGAGCCGGTCGCGCCGGGCAGGTCCGACTTGGTGCGGCCGGCCACGTAGACCACGCCGTCCTCGCCGAAGGCCACGGCCGTGGCCTCGTCTTCCAGCAGACCGCCGCGACGGACCGTCCAGGCCTCGTCGCCATTGGCGTCGTACAGCGACACGAAGCTGTCGGTGACCGTGCCGTTGCTGTCGGAATTGATCGGGCCGGTGGTGGCGCCGTTCAGCGTACCGGCCACCGAGCCGGCGATGGCCACCTTGCCGTCGTCCGAAACCGCGATCGAGTAGCCGGTCGCGGTGTCGGCCGCGCCCAGGCTGCGCGCGTATAGCAGCTTGCCGGCCGAGTCGTACTTCAGCAGGGCGACGTCCTGGTCGCCCTTGATCGTCTGGCTCTCGACGCTCTTCTCGACGTCGGCCAGCACGTAGATCGAGCCGTCGGCGCCGGTGACGGTCTTGTGGACCTTGGCGACCGTGCCTTCCAGCGTGTCGGAGAACACCTTGGTCCCCGCCGTCGTGGCCGTGCCGGCGCCGTACTTGGTCAGGGTGTTCTCGATGACCGCGTCGTCGGTCTTGGTGTCCTTGTCGGGGTCGGGGTTGCCGGCCTCGGTGGTGATGTAGACGGCCGGCTTGGGAGCCGGCGCGGTGAAGCTCAGCTTCTCGATGGAATCGCCGCGGATACGCAGGGCGAAGTCGTCGCCGGTGGCCGGCAGCTTCACCGTCTGGCCGTTGACGGTCGTCGTGCGCTCCACGCCAGGCGTGCGCTCGACGGCGAAGGTGGTGTTGTAGCCGGCCGCCTGGAGCTTGCCGTTGAAGAAGCTGACGACGTTGGACATGGTCCGCGGCGTCGAACCCATCTCGGCCAGGTCCATCGTCAGGTTCTGGGTCTCACCGAACTTGGTGACCGACATCGTGAACTTCTGGTCGCCCTTGAAGGCGGGGACCTCGTCGTCGAACTGGCCGCTGTAGAGCGTGTTGGTGACGTAGCCGTAGACGTTCTTGGGCACGCCGACCTTGGACTTGTCCTGGGTCATGGCCGCGCCGGTGGTCAGGCGCATGCCTTCGGTATTGGCGTTCTGGACGTAGTTGGTGAGCTCCGTCAGCCCCTTGGTCAGCGCCGTCTGCAGGCGCTTGATCTCGCTGTCGGAGACGTTCTTCTCGCTGGCGCGATTGGCGATGGCGGTCAGGGTGTTCAAGGCCTGATAGGCCGAGAACAGCTTCTTGTAGTCGCCCTTGATGCCGGGCGCGGCGGCCTCGGCGGCGCCTTCGTCGACGAACTTGCGGCCGTTCAGCGCGGCTTTGACCAGATCGCTGGGCTCGGTGGTCACCGTGGTCCACGGCGCGGCCGGGATGCCCTGCTTGGCGGTGGAGGTCGAGTTCGTCGTGCCCGACGACAGCGCGGACGCGGCCGTGCCCACGCCAAGCTTGGCTTGGTAGTAGCTCAGCAGCGAACTGGTGTCGAAAGTGATCACGACCGCTTCCACAGAAGGCGCAATGCGCCACTCATCGCAATCTTCGGTTACGAACGCTGACGTTTCGTTAAGACGTGTGAATTGTTCGGATCAGGCCGCGATCAGGTGGGCGTCGCTCAACGCCCGGCGGGCCTCGTCGCGCAACTCGGCCCATTCCGCGGCCAGGATGCCCAGCAGCACCACGTCGCGCGGCTCGCCGTTCTTGAGCACGTGGCCGCGCAGATAGCCCTCGCGGCGGAAACCCGAGGCCGACTGCGCCTTGAGCGCGGCGTCGTTGTCGGCCATCACCTCGGCGAACACCTTGTGCAGGCCAAGCTCGCCGAAGGCGCGGTCGAGACCCAGCACCTGGGCCGCCCGCCCTACCCCGCGACGCCGCGCGTCGGCGGCGCCGACGAACCAGTTCCAGCCCGCGCGGCGATGATGCGACTGAAGCCCCGTCAGGGTCAGCAGGCCGGCCGGCGCGCCGGCGCGCACGATCATCCAGCCGCGCATGTCGGGGTCCTTGCGCAGGCCGTCGAACCAGGCGGCGTGCGCCTCGCGGCTGGGAAACGCCGCGTCGGACATCCAGCGCTCGACCTCGGGCTCGGCGCGCCACTGGAACAGCACCGCCTCGTCCTCGTCTCTCAAGTCCCGCAGTTCGATCATGCGAAGCGAATCCTCTTGCGCTGCGAGAGACAGAGTAACCACGCGAGAAACGCCGGCCTAGGGAAAGACCGGCGTTTCGTATGACAATTACGTTGCGGCAGGCGCCGCGTCAGCCGTTGCCGAACAGCGACAGGATGATCTGCGGCGCGCCGTTGGCGATCGACAGCGCCTGGGCGCCCAGTTGCTGCTTGACCTGAAGGGCCTGCAGACGGGCGCTTTCCTTGGCCATGTCTGCGTCGACGAGGTTGCCCACGCCGGTTTCCAGCACGTCCGACAGCTTCGAGACGAAGGTGTTGTGGGCGTCGATCTGCTTGGCCTGCGAGCCGATCGAGCCGACGGCCTGGTTGACCGTGGCGATGGTCGCGTCCAGGCGCGTCAGAACGGCGGTGGCCTGGGTCAGGGTGGCGATGCTGTCGCCGGCCAGCAGGCTGTTCTTCGGGCTGCCCAGCGACAGGGTCTGAAGGTTCAGCGAGATCACCGTCTGGGCGTCGGCGTCGGCCAGGAAGGTGATGGCGTTGGTCTGGCTGCCGTCGAGGATGTTGGCGCCGTCGAAGGTGGCGCTGTCGACCACCTGGGTGAGGTTGCTGAGCAGGCCCTGGAAGTCGGCGTTGAGGGCGGTGCGGGCCTGGGTCGACAGCGAGCTGTCCTTGGCCGCGACCACCTTCTCGCGCATCAGGTTGAGCAGGTCCGAGACCGACTCGCCGGCCGTCAGGGCGACGTCGGCGATCGAGGTGGCGCGGTCCAGGCTCATCTTCACCGAGGCCAGGGCCGAGCGGTCGGCCTGCTGGTCCTGGGCGATCGACCAGACGGCGGCGTTGTCCTTGGCGCTGGAGATCGCAAGACCGGTGTTGATGCGGGTCTGGACGCCCTGCATCTCGTCATTGGTCTTGTTCAGGTTCTGCAGGGCGATCAGCGCAGGCTGATTGGTGTTCACGCTCAGCGTCATCACGATCTCCGAACGGCGTTCTCGCCGACTTACGAGGAGCTCGGTGCGCGATTCGACGCCCGAGCGGATCGGCCGTGAACTTGCCGCCCGGGGAGTAAGAATATGGTTAACGCTTATAAACCATGTTGCGCCTGCGACGTCGCGCCGCAAGCGAGCATGCAAACCGTGGCGCGCGAAGGCCCTAGGTCAGGCCGTCGTAGATCGCGCCGGGGCCGTAGGAGGCCGCTTCCTTGAACCGCAGCACGTCCTCGCGGGGATACTGCTTCAGGGTCTCGCCCGTCCGCCGATCCACCGTCTTGTAGACGTAGACGCCGCTGTCGGTGTCCTGCTCGATCACGAGACGCAGATCGCCGGGCTGGGGGCCGTCGTCGACGACCTTCTGCTCTGCGGGCTTGCGCGCCTCGGCCTTGCCGGCTCCGGAAACGACTTCGCCGTCCGAGGCCTTGCCCGGGACGGTCATGGGAACGATCAGATTTTGCGCGGGCGGCTCTTGAACCTGAGCCGGCAGCGCGGCCTTGTTTTCCATCTCTCCTATCGTCGCCGTTTAGCGGCGACGCCTTCTTGCTCCCCTCCCCGGCCCAGGGCCGCGAGAAAGGCGGGGGCGACCCGCGAGGATCGCCCCCTGCTCGTTCCTTATCGGAACAGGCTCAGGACCGTGCCGGTCGACTGGTTGGCGATCGAGAGCGCCTGGATGCCCAGCTGCTGCTTGGTCTGCAGGGCTTGGAGCTTGGCGCTTTCCTTGGCCAGGTCGGCGTCGACCAGGTTGCCCACACCGGCGTCGAGGCTGTCTTGCAGCTTGCCGACGAAGTTCAGGTGGGTGTCCAGGCCGGTCGAGCTGGTGCCCAGCGAAGCCAGCTTGTTGGTCGTCGTCTGCAGGGCCGTGTCGATGGTGGTGATCATCGTCTTGGCCGCAGCGGCGGTCGTGAAGGTGGTCGTGGTGCTCAGGCCGATGCCGGTCAGCGACAGGGTCTTGGCGTTCACGGTGATAGCCGTGCCGTCCGAGTTGGCCAGGAAGCTGAGCTTCGTGGTCTTGCCGTCGATGATGCTGGCGCCGTTGAACTTGGCGTTGGTCACAGCCTTGGTGATCTGGTCGCGCAGCGAGGTGAAGTCCGCTTGCAGCGCCTTGAACGAAGCCGTGTTCAGCGAGGTGTCGGAAGCGGCCAGGGCCTTTTCCTTCATCTTGCCGAGCAGGTCGGTCACCGTGTCGCCGGCCGCCAGCGCGACGTCGATCGTGGACTGACCGCGTTGCAGCGAGTCCTTCACGGCGTTGAGCGAGGAAGCGGTGGCCGACTGGTTCTTGGCGGTGGCCCAGATCGCGCCGTTGTCCTTGGACGAGCCGATCTTCTTGCCGGTGTTGATGCGTTGTTGCGTGACGCTGAGCTCGCTGTTGGTCGAGTTCAGGTTTTGCAGGGCGATCATCGCGCCCGAGTTCGTGTTGATGCTGTTCAGCGCCATAACGAATATGTTCCTATTTCAGGTTGTCCGACGTCATTTTGACTGCCGGGAGCGTTTTGCTCGCTGAACTAGGAAGCAACTACCGGGCCAATCCTGCCCACTCGCCTGAAAATTATAAGCTATTGAAATTACAACGTTATAGGTTCGTTTAGGATACCCCGAACCGGCAATTTCTGCCGAGCACGACGCCCGTCCGGCAAATATTGCCGGGCAGGTTTCGGCAGATGCGACCGAATTGCCCACCCGCAAACCGACCATCGATCGGCGAAAATCAGACCCCGGAACAAAAGAAAACGCCGGGCGATCTTTCGATCGCCCGGCGCTTGGTCGCCAGGTCCGGCGCTTCTTCGATCAGCCGCGGAAGAGCGACATGATCGATTGGGGCGCCTGGTTGGCGATGGACAGTGCCTGCACGCCCAGTTGCTGCTTGGTTTGCAGCGACTGCAGCTTGGCGCTTTCCTTGGCCATGTCCGCATCGACCAGGTTGCCGACACCGGCGTCGAGGCTGTCCTGCAGCTTGCCCATGAAGGTCAAGTGCATGTCCAGGCCCACCGAGTTGGTGCCGAGCGAGGCCAGCTTGTTGGTCGCGGTCTGCAGAGCCGTATCGATCGTGGCGATCATCGTCTTTGCAGCTGCGGCCGTCGTGAAGGTCGTCGTCGTCGTCAGACCGATGCCCGTGAGGGACAGGGTCCGCGAGGTGACGGTGAACGCCGCGCCGGTTTCGTTCGCCAGGAACGCGAGCTTGGTGGTCGAACCGTCCACCACGCTGGCGCCGTTGAACTTGGCGTTGGTCACGGCCTTGGTGATCTGGTCGCGCAGCGACGTGAAGTCGGCCTGCAGCGCTTTGAACGAGGCGGTGTTGAGCGAGGTGTCGGAAGCGGCCAGGGCCTTTTCCTTCATCTTGCCGAGCAGGTCGGTGACCGTGTCGCCGGCCGCCAACGCAACGTCGATGGTCGACTGACCGCGCTGGAGCGAGTCCTTCACGGCATTCAACGAGCTCGAGGTCGCGCTCTGCATCTCCGCCATCGACCAGATCGCGCCGTTATCCTTGGCGTTCGCGATCTTCTTGCCGGTGTTGATGCGTTGCTGGGTGGTGGTCAGCTCCGAGTTGGTGGCGTTCAGGTTTTGCAGCGCGATCATCGCGCCGGCATTGGTGTTGATGGAGTTGGCGATCATAGGAACCTACCATTTTGGTGGAGAGCCCCGGCATTTTGCCGGTCGGGCGTTTTGCCCGCGGGAACCATCGCAAACGGCGGGCCAGTTCAGGCCAGATCGCAATCGACTGAAATCAAACGGAAATTTCTAGGCGTGGGCCGAAAACGAAACCGCCCGGCGAATGCAACATTCGCCGGGCGGCAGGTTTTTCCGAAGAGAGGCGGCAATCGGCGCCGAGCTAGACCTTAAGCGATCAGGCCGCTTCGGCGCGGCCGGCCAGCCCCTGCATGATCATGCGGTTGATCTCGATCAGCGGCTCGAAGTCTTCCTCCTTGCGCATGACCAGGCTCGAGTGACGCCCGACCCAGATGCTCAGCGAGATGATGCTCGCGCGCAGCTCCTTGGTCATGGTGTTCTCAGGCAGCGCGCAATCGGTCGCCAGCGCCGACCAGACGCGGCGGTTCCAGTCCAGCGCGTGGATGCGCGTCTGGATGTCGTTCACGTCGGCCTGGGAAGCCTCCATGAGGGCGCGCGTCACCTGTCCGAACAGGCGATACTCGACCTCACGCGGATTCTCAGTCCTGGTCGCCGCCTGCTGGTAGGCCCGAAGAGACATTCCCCAACCTCTTGTCTTCGTAATCGATCAACTTACGGCTCAGCATGAGCGCCTTGTAGTACTCGCGGGCCATGACGTGCTTGGAGATCGCGATGCAATCGGCCAACACCTCCGGGTTCCGCACCACGCCCATGAACTCGGTCAGGCGCATGGCGAACTCGTCGTAGTATTTCTCTGCGCCGCTCTCTTCCAGGTACATCATCATGACCGGGAAGTAGATGTGACGCGACGGCGTGGTCACCTGGTCGGGCTGCATGATGTCCTTTTCACGCAGCACCGAGGCCTTGTTCTGCAGGACCAGCACCCCGCGACGATCGCCGTTCTGGACGACCGCCCCGTTGAGCACGAATTTCTCGCCGGGCTTCAGCGACAGCTTCAAAGGCACTTCTAGCCGTTCCTTTCTATCGCTGCGCCCGTCCGCCTCGATGGCGGTTCGCCGGTATGGCGTTCGACCGGAACCTAGAGGGCAGCGGGTTAACGCCCTATTGCCGGCCGCGCGACCGTAAGTCGCAGCTTAGGACACAATTAAGCATACTCGCCCAGAGGATGAAGCCACCCAATCGCCAAGGTGTACGCATGTCCCGCAATCTCGGCTCCGGAATCTCGGCCGCCGCCCTCGCAACCGCCCAGGAGGCGGCCGGTCAAGGGGTCCTTCCGGGCCTGCGCGCGTCCCAGCTGGGCGATTCCGCCTCGGCCGATTCGATCGCCCGCCTCAATCGCGAGGCCAATACGATCCAGGATCCGGCCACCATCAAGCTGCTGAACAAGGCGATCATCGCCGTGCAGCGCGGCGAGTACGCCCTGGCCGAGAAGACCGCCCTCAAGGCCCTCAAGAAGAACGAACGCGCGGGCCCGGCCTGGCACGTCCTGGCCGTGGCCCGCGAGAAGCTGGGCGACTTCGCCTCGTCGATGCACTGCTACGACGCGGCGCTGAAGCTGCTGCCCGACGAGGCCGCCGTGGCCGGCGACCTTGGCCGCCTTGCGTTCCGCATGGAGATGCCGGAAATCGCCGCCAAGCTGTTCATGCATTCCCTGAACGCCAATCCCAACAGCCTCGAGGCGACCAACAACCTGGCCTGCGCCCTGCGCGACCTGAACCAGGAATCGGCGGCGATCGACATCCTCAAGCCCGCCATCCAGGCCAATCCCACCCAGCCGGTGCTGTGGAACACCCTGGGCACGGTGATGTGCAGCCTGGGCGAAGGCCGCACGGCCGTGACCTTCTTCGACGAGGTGCTGCGCCTGGCCCCGCAGTTCGGCAAGGGCCTGCACAACCGCGCCTTCGCCCGCCTCGACCTGGGCGACGTGGAAGGCGCCCTCGCCGACTGCGACGCCGGCATCCTGGTCGCCGATTCTTCCGAAGACCTGGCGGCCATGAGCTTCGCGCGCTCGACCATCCTGCTGGCGCTGGGCCGGGTGACCGAGGGCTGGGCCGCCTACAGCGCGCGCCTGTCGACCGAGCTGGGGGGCGTTCCCAACTACCAGTTCCCCGTCAAGCGCTGGACGCCCGACCAGGGCTTCGCCGGCAAGCGCCTGCTGGTGGTGGCCGAACAGGGCCTGGGCGACGAGGTGATGTTCGCCAACACCCTGCCCGACGTCGCGGAGGCCCTGGGCCCGGACGGCGCCCTGTCGATCCTGGTCGAGCGTCGCCTCGTGCCGCTGTTCGAACGCAGCTTCCCGCAGGCCCAGGTCGCCGTGCACCGCACGGTCTCCTACCAGGGCCACATCTACCGCGACGCGCCGTTCATCGAGGACTGGTCAGGGATCGACTGCTGGGTCCCGATGGGCTCGCTGCTGGAGACCCTGCGCCCGTCGGTCGAGGCCTTCCCCAAGCGCGAACGCTTCCTGACGCCCGATCCCGATCGCGTCGCCCACTGGAAGAAGGTGCTGGAGGACGCCCCTCCCGGACCGAAAGTGGGTCTGCTGTGGAAGAGCCTGAAGCTGAACGCCGAGCGCGCCCGCCTGTTCTCGCCGTTCGAGCTGTGGGAGCCGGTGCTGAAGACGCCCGGCGTGTCGTTCATCAACCTGCAATACGGCGACTGCGACGAGGAGATCGCCTACGCCCGCGAGCAGCTGGGCGTCGAGATCTGGACACCGCCAGGCATCGACCTGAAGCAGGACCTCGACGACGTGGCCGCCCTCTCCTGCGCGCTGGACCTGGTCATCGGCTTCTCCAACGCCACCATCAACCTGGCCGGCGCGTGCGGCGCGCCGATCTGGATGCTGACCGGCGCCGCCTCATGGACGCGCCTGGGTTCGGACCATTCGCCCTGGTATCCGCAGTGCCGCTGCTTCATCGCGCCGGACTACGACGACTGGCGGCCGATCATGGCCGACGTGGCCGACGCCCTGGCCGACTTCGCGAAGTAGTCGGCAGGAACATCGGGCGCGGGGGCGGGTTTGATTCCCTGAACGGGCGGCGATCGTCGCCCCATCAGGGAGACCCGCCATGCCGCCGGAGAACGACTACGACCCGCAGGATGTCGCCGAGGTCCTGGACGAGACCAACCTGACCGACGATGGTCAGGACATCGCCAATTTCGACGAGATCGACGACGTCTACGACGTCACCCAGGCCGAAGACGACGCATCCGAGGACGAAGACGACGACGACCTCCTCGACGAGTCCGAGTTCGACGAGATCGACGATGAACTCGAAGCGGGCCGCGACGACGAAGGTCTCGACGTCGAGCGCGAACCGCTGGACCCCGTCGGCGGCGGCCTGTCGGACGAGGACGTGATCTCGACCGACGACGAGGAGCCGTCCGACTACGAGTCGACTCGCCTGGCCGAAGACGACATCGAGGCCCTCGGCTACGAGCGCCGCTAGGCCACGATCGTCAAAACCCCGCTCGAAGCGTTCTAGCCGCGCCCTTCGCACCGCCATAGTTGCGCTGTCCGCACCGTCACGTCAGGCTGTCGCAAGGCCCGACAGGAGATCACCGCATGTCCGATCCGAAGCCCGAAAAGCCCCCCGAGAAGCCGCAAGACGAAGCCGAACAGCCGGAATACCTGGAAGACCAGCTGGAAGAAGGCCTGGAAGACAGCTTCCCGGCCAGCGATCCGCCGTCGGTGGCGCGCCGCCATCGCCAGCCCCCGCACAACCCGTCTTGATCGCGCGGCGCGGCTCTGTAGGTTAGCCCTGAAGATTTGAACACTTGTTCGAGGCGCGCTCCATCCGGGGCCGCCGTTCAGGGACACCGCATGAGCTCGCGCTTCGAAGGCACCGCCGACTACGTCGCCACCGAGGACCTGAAGGTCGCCGTCAACGCGGCCGTGGCCCTGGAACGCCCCCTGCTGATCAAGGGCGAGCCGGGCACGGGCAAGACGGTGCTGGCCTACGAGGTCGCCAAGGCGATGAACGCGCCGCTGCTGACCTGGCACATCAAGTCGACGACCAAGGCCCAGCAGGGCCTCTACGAATACGACGCCGTCACCCGCCTGCGCGACAGCCAGCTGGGCGACGAGCGCGTCAAGGACGTCAAGAACTACATCAAGAAGGGCAAGCTCTGGGAGGCGTTCGAATCGCCCGTCCGCCCCGTGCTGCTGATCGACGAGATCGACAAGGCCGACATCGAGTTCCCGAACGACCTCCTGCAGGAGCTCGATCGGATGGAGTTCTTCGTCTACGAGACCGGCGAGACCATCAAGGCTCAGGTGCGGCCGGTGATGATCATCACCTCCAACAACGAGAAGGAACTGCCGGACGCCTTCCTGCGCCGCTGCTTCTTCCACTACATCCGCTTCCCCGAGGAGCAGACGATGCAGGCCATCGTCGACGTGCACTTCCCGGGCATCAAGCAGAAGCTGGTCGCCGAGGCGCTGCGCATCTTCTACGACATGCGCAAGGTCCCGGGCCTGAAGAAGAAGCCGTCGACGTCGGAGCTTCTGGACTGGCTGAAGCTGCTGCTGGTCGAGGACATCGACGAGACCGTGCTGCGCGAGAAGGATCCGACCAAGCTGATTCCGCCGCTGCACGGCGCCCTGCTGAAGAACGAGCAGGACGTCCACCTGTTCGAGCGCCTGGCCTTCCTGGCCCGCCGCGAAGGTAGCGCCCGCCCGGGCCAATAGTCCCGTTACCGCAATTTCATTGGACGCCGGTCGCCGAGCCGCACACCTTCGCGCCGAACGTGAAGGATATTCTTCGATGCGCCTCATCCTGGTCCTGGCCGCCGGCGCCGCCGCCCTCGCCGCCTGCTCGCCGCCCGCCTCGGTGAAGACCGAGCGGCACGAGCGCGTGATCCACAAGCGCGAGCCCCTGCGCGCCATCGAGCGGCTGGACTGCCCAGATCGCCAGGGCCGGCTGACCCGCGTCAGCATCGCGCCGGATGGCAAGTCGTGCGGCTATGCCGGCGACGACGCGGAGGTGACCCTGCGCCTGGTGGCCCTGCAGGGCGACGACGCCGAAGCCGCGCTGAACCCGATCGAGACCGACCTCAAGGCGCTGATGCCGCACCTGAAGGCTCCGGCCGCGCCGGGCGCGCCCAAAGGCAAGGAAACCGCGCAGATCAAGCTGCCGGGCCTCAGCATCGACGCCCGCGACGAAGGCGCCGACATCCGCATCGGCGGCATGACCATCAACGCCGACGACGGCGAGGCCCAGGTCCGTATCACCAAGAACGTCACCAGCAAGGACGGCGAACGCTCCACCTCGGTGGAGGAGCGCAAGGACGGCGGCCGCGAGAGCCGCACCGTCCGCGTCAGCAGCTCCGACGACAAGGACGGCGAGGTCGACATCCGCGCCGACGACCACGGCGCGGTCGTTCGCCATCGCCAGAAAGAGAACGACGGCGTGCGCGCCACCCTGGTCCTGGCCAGCGACAAGGCCCCCGGCGGATATCACCTGGCCGGCTACGAAGCCCGCGGCCCCAAGGGCGGCCCGCTGGCCGTGGCCATCGTCAAGGCCAAGGACCGCAACTCCGAGGACGGCGACCTGTTCAAGGACATGAAGGCCCTGGTCCGCCACAACGTCGGTGGTTGAGGCCTCGAGATGCTCCCCCTGAAGGGGGAGCTGTCGCGAAACGACTGATGGGAAGAGATTGCTGGCGCAGAGGATGCACTGACCTCGTCACGGACTTCCCCCTCCGGCCCTCCGGGCCACCTCCCCCTTCAGGGGGAGGATCTCCGTCTCAGGCTTCAGATCGGCGTGACTTCCATCACCTTGTAGGTCAGCGGCCGGCCGTCCTCGTCGGTGACGGTGACGTACTCGCCGACGGCGAAGCGGTGCTCGCCCAGGCGGTGGACCGGCTCGTCGTCGATCTGGTCGTCCTCGTCATAGTCGAAGAACCAGCGCTCGCCGCGCCGGGCCAGGCGACCGTCGGCCGCGTCCTCGTCGGGAGCGAAGCGGCGCACCGCGCAGTCCTTCCTCGCCTTGGCGTACTGGGCCTCGTCCAGGTGACCGTCGGCCGTCAGCGGCGCGGTCAGGGCGTAGCCGCGATGATCGTCGCCGCCGGCGAATTCGGTGCCCGGATTGCGGGCCAGACGCATGACGATGCGCGATAGGGACATGGACTGCCTCCTTCTTGTTGGTTGAAACGGGTCAGTGCGACAGGAAGAGCGACGGGCCGTCGGCGTTCAGCAGGCTGCGCGTCGTGCCGCCGAAGATGAACTCCTGCAGTCGTGGGTGGCCGAAGGCGCCGGCGACCAGGAAATCGGCGCCCTCCGCCTTGGCCGCCTCCAGCAGCAGCTTGGCCGCGTCGTGCGAACCTTCCAGCACCCGCACCTGGGCCGAAACGCCCCGGGCGGCCAGGAAGTCGACCATCCGGGCCAGCTCGAAGCTGCGCGACGAGGCCGCCGGCGCGCCGGCCACCACCACCCGCGAGGCCTTCTGCAGCAGCGGCAGCGCCGTGCGCAGGGCGCGGCTGGCCTCCTTGCCGCCGTCCCAGGCCACCAGCGCCGTCCCGCCGACCTTCAGACCCTCGCGAGCCACGACTACGGGCCGCTGCTCGTCGGCGATCATCTGCTGGAAGGCCTCGGCCAGCGGGCCCTTGCCGCGCGCGGCGGCGCTGTCGAAGACGATGACGTCCGACAGCCGGCACTCCATGGCCAGCCCCGCCCAGACGGGCGATTCCAGCGTGGTCACGCGCGACTTCGGATAGCCCACGGCCGCGACCATGGTCTCGACGGCGTGCGCGCCTTCGACGGCGGCCTCCTTCAGGCTTTCCAGGGCCGTGACCTGCACGCCGCCCATGAACCCCTCGCCCATCCACGGCATCAGGTCGGCCACGTCGGCCGGGGCGTGGACGGCGGCCAGTTCGGCGTCGAAGGCGCCCGCCAGCACGGCGGCGGCCCGCAGCACGCCCTCGTCAGGCTTGGCTCCCGCCAGCGGCGCCATGATCCTTGCCCAGCTCATGATCCATCCTCCTTTTGCCTGGCGCGTGACGGTCGTCGAAACCGGTCTCCACTTTCGACTGTCACGCGCCTCGGTACGCTTTCTGACAAAACGCATTTCCACAGGCGTCGGGCCGGGCCATCATTGATCTTCATCAAGCGATGCGGCACTCAAACCACCTTCACCATAAGGAACGATCTCGTGGCCAAAGGGCTGCATAAAAGCCCTCCGAGGGCGTGGCAGCGGATGCTGTCGGGACGCCGGCTGGACCTGCTGGACCCCTCGCCCATGGATATCGAGATCGAGGACATCGCCCACGGCCTGGCGCGCGTGGCCCGCTGGAACGGCCAGACGATCGGCGACCACGGCTTCTCGGTGGCCCAGCACAGCCTGGTGGTCGAGGAGATCGCCGCCCACATCAAGCCCGACCTGGAGCCGCGCTGGCGCCTGGCGGCCCTGCTGCACGACGCCTCCGAATACGTGATCGGCGACATGATCAGCCCTTTCAAGGCGGCGCTGGGCGTGTCGTACAAGGACTTCGAGGCCCGGCTGGAAGACGCCATCCACATCCGCTTCGGCCTGCCGGTGAAGACCCCGGCCCCGGTCAAGAAGCTGATCAAGCAGGCCGACCGCGCCTGCGCCTTCTTCGAGGCCACCCAGCTGGCCGGCTTCGAGCACGGCGAATCCCTGTCGATCTTCGGCGCGCCGCCGGCCGGCTACGACCTGAAGATCACGCCCCTGCCCCCGTTCGAGGCGCAAGGACGCTACGTCCAGCGCTTCCACGTGCTGTCCAAGGCGGCCGGCTACGAGTCGGCGCCGGGCGAAGCCTTCGAGACCGAATGACGGCTCCGCCAGCAGCCTCTTCCGGCATCGTCATCGGCCTGTCGGCCGTGGTCGTCGCCGTGCGCGACGGCGAGGTCGTGGTGCTGACCGTACGGCCGCACGACGCGATCACCGACATCGCCTCGCCCCTGCCCGGCCTGCCCTTCGGCCCCTTCGACCCCGAGGGCCACCGCACCTTCGAGCTGGCCCTGCGCGCCTTCGTCACCGAGCAGACGCGGTTCCAGCTGGGCTATGTCGAACAGCTCTACACCTTCGGCGACAAGGGCCGCGACGCCCCGCGCGCCGAGGTCGGGGCCGGCGCGGCGCGCGTGGTCTCGATCGGCTATCTGGGCCTGACGCCCAAGGCCACCGACACGCAAGCCCCCGACACCGCCTGGGCGCCGTGGACCCGGTTCTTTCCCTGGGAAGACTGGCGCGCTGGCCGCCCGGCCCTGCTGGACGAAGCCATCGCCCCGGCCCTGCGCCGCTGGGCCGGCGACGACGCCGACCGCCTGTCGCGCGCCCGCCTGGCGTTCGCCCTGGACGGCGCGCCGTGGAACGAGGAACGAGTGCTCGAGCGCTACGAGCTGCTCTACGAGGCCGGCCTGGCGCCCGAAGCCGCCCGCGACCGCGATCGCGCCGACGGCCACGACCCGGCCGAGCCGGTCGCCCTGTCGGCCGCCCTGGGCGAGCCGATGATCTCCGACCACCGGCGCATCCTGGCCACGGGCCTTTCGCGCCTGCGCGGCAAGATCAAGTATCGCCCCGTCGCCTTCGAACTGATGCCCGCCGAGTTCACCCTCTCGGCCTTGCAGCGCACCGTCGAGGCCATCGCCGGTGTGCCGCTGCACAAGCAGAACTTCCGCCGCGTGGTCGAACGCGAGGACCTTGTCGAGGGCCTGGGCCGCCTCGACAGCGAGACCGGCGGCCGCCCGGCCGAGCTGTTCCGGTTCCGGCGGGAGATCCTGGGCGCCAGGCAAGCCGGCGGGCTGTCGCTGCCGCTGCTGCGGGAATGACGGGAGAAATTGAGCGACGGTTGACGCTCGTCCCCGACCTGCGGCCGACGGCGCGCTGATGGTCGAGGAGGCCGACGGCACCGACGCGGTCAACGCCAAGCGGTCGGATGTGTGAGTAGAGGGAGAACCTCCCCCTCTGGGGGAGGCGGCCGAAGGCCGGTGGGGGGGACGCTTTCAGCCGCCGCGGCGTATGGCCGTTTCAGCAACCACTCCCCCCACCGATCGCTTCGCGATCACCTCCCCCACAGGGGGAGGTTCCTTGGAGGCGATCAGCCCGCAACCAACCCGAAATCCGCCACCAGCCCCATGGCCGCGCGGACGGCGGCCAGGGTCTTGAGGCGGTTGTCGCGGTGCTCGGGGTCGTTGACGAAGACGCCGTCGAGATAGGCGTCCACCGGGCCGCGCAGCTCGGCCAGCTGGGCCATGGCGTCGGTGAAGTCTTCCTTGGCCAGCGCGTCCTTCAGCGGGCGGTCCAGCAGGCGCAGGGCCTGGTAGAGGCCAACCTCGGCGGCGCTGTCGGCGGCGGGCTCTTCGGCCTGGCCTTCCGGCAGCGGCCCCTTCTTCTCCTCGGCCTTGAGGATGTTGGAGGCGCGCTTGTAGCCGGCCAACAGGTTCTTGCCGTCGTCGGTCTTCAGGAAACCGTCCAGGGCCTCGACCCGCGCGACGATGCGGGCGAGGTCGTCGTCGCCCAGGGCGAACACGGCGTCCACCAGGTCGTGGCGCTTGCCCTGGTCCTTCAGAGTCACCTTCAGGCGGTCGGCGAAGAAGGCAATCAAGTCACGGACGACGGTTTCGTCGATGAGCACCGGTCCACCTTCGACCAGCTTCCCCTCGTCAGTCGCCTTGAAGCGCCAGAGGCCTGCGGTGGCCGCTTCATGGGCCCTGGCATGCGCAGGCTTTAGAACCTCGCTCAGCGGGAAACGCTTACCCGCTTCCAGGATGATCCGGATCACGCCCAGCGCCGCGCGACGTAGCGCATAGGGATCCTTCGAACCCGTCGGCTTCTCGTCGATGGCGAAGAAGCCCACCAGCGTATCGAGCTTATCCGCCAGGGCCACGGCCACGCTGACCGGCGCGGTCGGGACGGCGTCCGACGGGCCCTGCGGCTTGTAGTGACCTTCAATCGCGGCGGCGACCTCGGCGTCGAGGCCGAAGTGGCGGGCGTAGTAGCCGCCCATGACGCCTTGCAGCTCGGGGAACTCGCCGACCATCTGCGAGGTCAGGTCGGCCTTGGCCAGGCGCGCGGCTTCCTTGGCCTTGGCGACATCGGCGCCGACCAGGGGGGCGATCTCGCCGGCCAGGGCGACGATGCGATCGACGCGCTGAGCCATGGTGCCCAGCTTGGCGTGGAAGGTCACGCCCTCCAGCTTGGCCAGCCACGGCTCGAAGCCGGTCTTGACGTCCTCGTCCCAGAAGAAGCGGGCGTCGGCCAGGCGCGACGACAGCACCTTGGCGTTGCCCGCGGCGATCACCTTGCCGCCGTCCTTGGCCTCGATATTGGCCACGGTGATGAAGTGCGGGGCCAGGCCCGCCTCGCCCGGCTTGCGCACGGCGAAATACTTCTGGTGGGTGCGCATCGAGGTGCGGATCACCTCGGGCGGCAGGTCGAGGAACGACGGGTCCATGTCGCCCAGCACCGGCGTCGGCCATTCGGCCAGGCCCGCGACCTCCTCAAGCAGGCCGATGTCCTCGACCAGTTCCAGGTGACGCGCGAAGCACAGGGTCTTGCAGCCTTCGAGGATGCGTTCCTTGCGCTCCTCGACGTCAAGCACGACGTAGTGAGCCTCCAGGCCCGCCGCGTACTCGTCGAAATCCTTGGCGACGAAGGGCTTGGCGTCACCCATGAAGCGATGGCCCTCGGTGACGTCGCCGCTGACGATGCCGTCGATCTCGAACGGCACCACTTCACGGTCGAGCACGCAGAGGATCCGCTTGAGCGGCCGCACCCAGCGCAGCTTGCCCGTGCCCCAGGTCATCGACTTGGGCCAGGCGAAGCCGCGGACGATGGCTTCCACCATCTCGGCGACGATCTCGGCGGTCGGGCGGCCCTTCTTTTCGACGAAGGCCATCCAGACGCCGTTCTGCTCGACCAGCTGGTCCTGCGTCAGGCCGGCCTTGCGCAGGAAGCCGTCCATGGCCTGCTGCGGAGCGCCGACGCGGGGACCTTTGAGCTCTTCCTTGCGGTCGGCCTGGGCCAGCGGCAGGCCTTCGGCCACCAGGGTCAGGCGGCGCGGGCCAGCGAAGGTCTTCAGAGCCTCGGGCAGGAAGCCGGCGGCGGCCAGGTGCTCGCGCGCCATGCGTTCCAGGTCCTTGGCGGCCTGGCCCTGCATGCGGGCGGGGATCTCTTCGGAGAACAGTTCGAGAAGCAGTTGAGGCATTGGAGTTACGCGGCTTCCTGCAGCTCGACCCACTTCTGGGCGCACATCTTACAAAGGTCGCGGATGCGGCCGATGTAGGAGGCGCGCTCGGCGACGGCGATCGCGCCGCGGGCGTTCATCAGGTTGAAGAGGTGGCTGGCCTTGAGGACCATGTCGTAGGCGGGCAGGACGAGGGTCTCGTTCTTGTAGGAGCGGGCCAGCATCAGCGGCACCTGCTCTTCCATCTGCTCGAACTGCTGCTTGAGCACGGCCACGTCATAGCCGTGGAAGTTGGCTTCCGACTGCTGGCGCTCGTTGGCCAGGAAGACGTCGCCATAGGTCAGCGCGCCCAGCGGCGAGTCGGGATCGTTGAACGGCAGGTCATAGACGTTATCGACGCCGAACACGTACATGGCCAGGCGTTCCAGGCCGTAGGTCAGCTCGCCCGCGACGGGCGATACGTCCAGGCCGCCGACCTGCTGGAAGTAGGTGTACTGCGACACTTCCATGCCGTCGCACCAGACTTCCCAGCCCAGACCCCAGGCGCCGACGGTGGGGTTTTCCCAGTCGTCCTCGACGAAGCGGATGTCGTGGGTGCGCAGGTCCAGGCCGATGGCCTCCAGAGAACCCAGGTAAAGGTCCTGCATGTTGGCCGGGTTCGGCTTCAGGATCACCTGGTACTGGTAGTAGTGCTGCAGGCGGTTGGGGTTCTCGCCATAACGGCCGTCGCCCGGGCGGCGCGAGGGCTGGACATAGGCCGCGTTCCACGGCTTGGGGCCGAGCGCGCGCAGCACCGTGGCCGGATGCAGCGTCCCCGCCCCCACTTCCACGTCGTGCGGCTGCAGGATCACGCAGCCCTTTTCGCTCCAGTAGTTGTGGAGCGTCAGGATGAGGCTTTGAAATGATTTGGGGGCGGCGGGCATGACGTCCGAACAGGGGCCTGAAAAAGTCGGCGGACCATAGGGCCCGCCGACTGTCGCTTCAAGCGAAGTGGACGTCGTTTGTTACGCCGTCTTCGTACTTAGTTGCCCTTGGCGCCCGAACGCTTGCCGGCGTTCGACAGCGGCGCGCCGTAGGCCTTGCGGTTCTCGGGCGTGTCGGCGACCGGCGGGTTGGAGACGACGTTGGCGTCGCCGGCCTTCAGCGTGGCCTGTTGATCCGGGCTCATCGACGAGGCCGGCAGCGTGGCCGAGGTCGGCGCGGCCGTGCCGGTGTCGGCGACCGGCGCGGTCGTGGCGGCGGTGGGATCGGCGGGAGCCGGAGCCGTGGTCGGGTTCAGGGCCTGGTCGGCGGGAGCGTCGGTCGCCGAGGGCGTGGTCGCCTGGTCGGGCGCCGGCGTGGCGGCCGGGGCCGTCTGGGCCGCGACGTCGGCGCCCGCATCCGTCGCCGACATGGCGTCGGCGTTCGTCGTGGCCGAGGCCATGCTGGTGGCGGCGTCATCGGTGGCGGCCGCGGCGGCCTGGATCGGAACGTCCTTGGGGATCAGCACCTTGTCCACCACGTGCAGCACGCCGTTGGTGGCCATGACGTCGGCCTGCACGATGTTGGCGCCGTCGACCATCGGCGAGGCGCCGCTGCCGTCCAGCGTCACCGACGAGCCCTCGACCGTCTTCACCTCGCCCTTGGCGCCGGTGATCTTGGTCGAGTCCACCTTGGTGTTGATCACGTGGTAGGTCAGCACCTTCTGCAGCTGGGCGGCGTTGGCCGGCTGCATCAGGCGATCGAGTTCACCGGCCGGCAGGGCCGCGAAGGCCGCGTCGGTGGGCGCGAACACCGTCAGGTTCGGATTGCTCTTCAGCACGCTGGTCAGGTTGGTGGCATCCAGGGCCTTGAGGAAGGTCGTGAACTGGCCCGAAGCCTGGGCCGTGGCGATCAGGTCGCCGTTCGGCGTCACCTTGGCGGCCGGGGTCGCCGGGGCCGAGGTGGCGGCGGGCGGCGCGGCGGCCGGCGGCTGGGCCGGAGCCGCCGGATCGGCGGTCTGGGCGATGGCGACGCCCGACAGCAGCGCCATGGCCGCCGCGGCGGAGAGGAAGCGCGTCACATACATGGCCTGGTCCTTTCGCTTGAAACTCAGGCCGGCTTTACGCTCCAGATTGCGACTCCGTTGCAGCCCATCACGGGCTCGTGATCCAGACTTCGCCGTTACTTGAAGAAGAACACCAGCGCCGCGCCCGCAAAAATCAGCACAAAGCCCAGCATCGTGGTCCAGCGGATGGCCTCGCCGAGATAGAAATACGAGAACAACGTGAAGACGATCAGGGTGATCGCTTCTTGGCCGGTCTTAAGCTGGGCCGTGGAATAGACGCCGTGCCCGATGCGGTTGGCGGGCACCGCCAGCATGTATTCGGGAAGCGCGATCAGCCAACTGCTGAGGATCGCCACCGGCAAGGCCAGCGGCTTGCCCTTCAGGTGGCCGTACCAGGCGTAGGTCATGAACACGTTGGAGCAGATCAGCAGGCCCCAGGGGGCGATCTTGGCCCACAGGGGCGTCATCGGAGAATCCTTCGGAACGGCGGAAGAGCCGTCATTGTAGACGTTGCGCGACGCCGCGCGCCACGGCGCCGCTGGACGACGTATTTGCCGCAGAAGCGCGCAAACTGAGCGATCGATGATACTTTTTAAGGCGCCTTGCCTCTTTCGTTTCCAATTGCCTACCCCGCACCCCCGCTCGGGAACCGTGACCGATAGCGTACGAGCGCCGGGGAAACGACGCGGCCGCATCCGGCGGCGTCGCGGTGATCGAGTGAGCAAATCCGCTCTAGCCATCAACAAGGGGGGTCCGCCCAAGGCGGACCGGAGCAAGCCGGATGAAACTGATCATAGCGGTCGTCAAACCCTTCAAGCTGGACGAGGTCCGCGAGGCGCTGGTCGCCGCCGGCGTCGAAGGCCTGACGGTGTCGGAAGTGAAGGGTTACGGCCGCCAGAAGGGCCAGACCGAGATCTATCGCGGCGCGGAGTACCAAGTGAACTTCGTGCCGAAAGTGAAGCTGGAAGCCGTGGTGGACGATGCGTCCGCGGCCAAGGCGGTCGAAGCGGTCAAGGCCGCCGCGGCCACGGGCAAGATCGGCGACGGCAAGATCTTCGTCCTCAATGTCGAAGAAGCCGTACGCATCCGGACGGGCGAAACTGGCCCGGCCGCTCTGTAACGATCGTCGGGGAAAGGGGATACCAACGATGAAATTGACCTTTAAGCCGCTGGCCGGGCTGATGCTCGCCGCGACGCTCGCGGGGGCGCCGCTCGGCGCGACCGCCTTCGCCCAGGAGGCCGCACCGGCCGCCGCCGCCGCGCCCGCCGAGGC
>NZ_QDKO01000044.1 GCF_003094615.1 Caulobacter radicis
TGGGCGCCCAGCCGCTGATGGCGGCGATCCGAACCTGAGAAGATGCCGCGACGACTCCGCCGCGCCAGCACCTTCGAGCAGAGCGGCCGAGTTTTCGCACAGCCTCGACCCGTTGCGGACATTGGTCTGGCGCTCGATAGTCCCGCCATGTTCGCAAAATGGTTCAAATGGATGGGGCTCTTCGAGTCGCACGTGCCAAGTCCCCGGAGCAATCGTTGCGCGATGTGCGGACGCCAGTTGAGTCGGGACGATGATCCGCTTTCCGGCGATTGTGGCGGTGACTGCTGGGGATGCATCGGGAAGATCGAAGCTGACCTTGGTTGGGAGCCTTCCCTCGAATTTGTCAGGAAGGAAATCTTGGACGGCCTGCGCGACGGTCGCGGCGAGCCTCGATCATCAACTCGGCGGTCCGGCCATAAGGCCATTGAGGGCGGTTCAGTCGAACTTGAGCCGAAACTCTCCGCACTGCACGCGATCATGCGGCTGCTTCGGGATGAATGGGACCCGATTGGCATGATGCCGCATCTCCCCGCTGACGAGTACGACAGCTATGCAAATCGGGTGTTTTCGATGCTCAGCGCTGGCGCCTCTGTTGAAGAGGTCGCGAACTATCTCAGCGCCTCTGAAATGACTGGAGCACCCGACCTCGACCGTGATTTCAAAGTGGCGCAGAAGGCTGTGCTGATCATGAACAGTCGTAACCTGCCATAGGTGCAGGCGCGTCCGCTCCCCACCCCTAGCAGACCCATCCACCGGCTGTTCGCGGCAATGGCCGAGCTGGACGCCGATCGCGGCGACGGCTGTTCGATCCGCCCGCTACATGCATTCGGACAACGCGATCAATGTCCCCGATCATGAGGACGCTGCTAGGCCCACCGTCCAGGCGCCGCCCGCCCGATCCTCCCCCAAACCCCCTAGAATTGGGGTATTGCGCGCCCGGCGAAACACAACCTAACGTCGATCATCCTCGACGGTCCGCCGGCGAGGCCAGGGTCGGGCGCTCGCAAGGGCGCGCCCCGGCCGGGCGGTCGTCGCTCTGTACAGGCTCTCGGGCTAAAGGCGGCGGCGCACGTGGTTCACGTGTTCTCAACGCCCGGCTTCCCGTCCCTTCCACGCCGCGCGATCCTGCGCAAACCCCTTGTCCGCCAAGGCTCGCTCGGCGAGACTCCAAGTCCGATGAAGTCGAATCTCGATCACCTGCCTGACCGCCAGCAAGAAGAGCTGGCCGCCATCACCGGCCACCTGCTGCGCGGCTTCGAGACGGCCACGGCCGGCGGCACCTCGACCTGGCGCCGCTACGCCAAGATCCACAAGATCATCCTGTTCGGCAGCTATGCGCGCGGCGACTTCGTCGACGAGCCCGAGAACGGTTACCTGTCGGACTTCGACATCCTGGTGGTGGTCAGCGACGAGAAGCTGACCGACATCGCCGAGTACTGGTACGAGACCGAGCAGAAGATCCTACACGACCCGGCCATCGGCCGCATCGTCAACCTGCTGGTCAACGACCTCGACGACATCAACAAGGGGCTCGACGCCGGGCTCTACTTCTTCCGGGAAGTGATCGAGCAGGGCATCGTGCTCTACGAGGTCCCGGGCCATACCTTCCATCGGCCGAAGCCACTTTCGCCGGTCGCGGCGCTCGAACTGGCCAAGCGGTACAACAAGATGCAGTCAGACTCGATGCGGACGTCGCTTGAAACAGCCGTCTACTGCATGTCTCACGGCCAGACCTTGGATTGGCCCCAGAATGCCGCGTTCAATCTGCATAAAGCCGTCGAGGCAGCATATGTCGGTGCACTCCTCGTCACCGGCTTCTACGCGCCACGCTCGCATAACATCAAATTTCTTCGCAGCTTAGCTGAAGCCAAAGCGCCATCACTCGTGTCAGCCTGGCCGCGCGAGACGCGGGAACAGCGCAAGCCGTTCGAGAAGCTCAAGCGCGCCTATGTCGACGCCCGCTACAACCAGGAAACCTACCAGATCACGTCCAGCGAACTCGAGCACCTGAAACGTACCGCCGAGACCCTGATCGGCCTGGTCCGCGCCGTCTGCGACCAGCGCCTGACACAACTGGCCAAGGCGGCGGAAGAGGAAAGCTGAGCTCTCGGCATTCCCGCGTCAGGGATCGCAACCCGAACGGGCCGAGACCCCGAACCGGAGAGGGGAGGGGGCTCGGGGCGGCTCCGCCGCCTGGAGCCCGGCCGCCGAAGGCGGGACGCCCTGACGGTCCACCATGACCGCAACACCACACCGCTGGCTCCACCCCGGCGCCGATGCAGCGTAGGGGGAGATCGACGTTATGGCCTTCAAGAGGGTGAAGATTTCCTGCCCGACGTCGCGGGCTTCAGGAACAGCGTCTCGGTCGTCGTCGAGGCCAAGGCCCGATGGAAGTTGGTGAGCGCCTTGCCCTGCCGTGGAAGGGATCGCTGTCGATCTGGCTGGCCAGAACGTTACGGCTCCAACCAAGCTCGACCGCCTGTTTGATGTATAACCGGCGCTCGGCCGGCTCTGCAACACTGTCCAGCAGCTTGATGTGATGACCCCAGGGCAATTGTGCAGAAACCTGCTGCACAAATTCCAAGTCGGGATAGGCTTCAGCGAAACTCCTCATATATTTGAGGTTTCGCGGCGAGAAGCCCTTCATCTTCGGGAACTCGGCCAGCAGGTCCGTCGCTAAGCGATCGATCACCTTGCCCTCCTGCCTTCACGCGCCTGGCGCGTGAGCACACTCGTCCGACCGACTAGTAGAGCTGCACGAGCTCGCGATTGACCAAGATCACGGCCGCCAGACGCGCGCGAGAGGGGAGGGGGGCTCGAGGCCGCCCCGCCCTTAGGAGCCGGCCGCAGTTAGACGGGACGCCTCGCGGTCCCAACTTCACAGCTGTAACAATTCGTTCCTCTGCTAGAGCTCGCATAACGGCGATATCGCCGCTAGGGTCGCCGCATCGTCGGCCACGATCCATGGGCGCCGGCGGCTGAGAGACTAGGCCTTGCCCCACGCTCCCGCCTGACGACGCGGGAGGTCTCGATGGCCGTTTTCCTGTTCTATCCCAGACTGCATGACGGCGCCTGCCTGACCTTCGTCACGGCCAGCCTCGCCGACGACGCCGAGGCCCTGCGCCACGCCGCCCTGGTCCTGGCGGACCACGACTCGGCAGAGACCGTGTCGGTGTGGCAGGGCGAGCGCCCCGTCGGCGCCGTGGGCCAGGGCGGTTTCACGTCGCCATCCCGGGGCGCGGTCCTTCTGGTCGAGGACTGCTTCTTCCAAGCCGAGGCCTTCAGCCTGTCCCTGCGCGGGGCCGGCTTTGCGGTCACCTGCGCCGGCGACGAGGCCCAGGCCCTGGCGCATCTGCGCCGCCATGACCCGGATGCGGCCCTGGTGGACCTCGATCTGGGCGAGGGACCGTCCTACGCCGTGGCCGAAGCCCTTGAGGCCCAAGGCGCGCCATTCCTGTTCATCACCGGCTATGACCCCGGGGTCCTGCCGCCGCGCTGGCGCCACGTCGACCATGTCTGCAAGCCGGTGATGGGCGGCCAGGTCGTCGAGGCCGCCGAGAGGCTCCTTGGACCGACCCTGACCCGCAACCCCGCCGCCCCACACCTGCATCGCGCGCCGCCTCCCCATACGGCTTAGGCTTGGGCGCTCGCCCAACCGGACCAGGATCAGGCCACGGCCACATCCGCGCCAGCGCACCTCTCAAGCGTGATCTCAACGCCCGGATCGAGGGACCCACGGCAACCCTAGCCCCGCCGTCCAGTCCGACCGAGCCGCAGGGGAGGGGCCCGCCTGGAGCCCGGCCGCTCGCGCCCCCCCCGTCCCCCTGACGGTGTGGTTGGATCATGAAACGGAAGACCGGATGTCGACGTCAGGCGCATCGCCAGGGCTGCGACGTCACTCCGAACCCGGATTCTCGACTGCGGTCCCTGCCTGTCGACCGCGCCCCGGAAGGCGGAGATCTGCCTGTCGCACCTTCGCCTCCTGCACACCGCCTGCCACGACAGGCTGCACAAGGCGGAGAAGCGCGACCCGGACTGGCGCCGGGCGATGGGCATGCCGCCCAGGGCCGACCAGGCCGCCCGCAGGCTCAGGCGACCAGCAGCCCCCTCATCCTCCCGGCCCCTCTAACCGCCTGACCGCCCGCCAGAACGACCAAGGCCTGGCGCTGACCTGCTCGACCTCGAACCAGGCCTCCTCTCCCTCGAAGTCGGGCACGCGCTCCTTGTCGATGAAGCTGTCGCGGCTGCGCTGGGCGCGGCGCGTGCCGCCCTCGAAGGTGAACATCAGCGTGCGGCCAGGGTCGGCGCCGCCATACTGGCGCACGCGCCGCAGCTTCACGATCTCGCGGCTGACGATCCTCTCCGGCGTAGGCGCGTGCGGGCTCGCGCGCCGGCCGGCGCGTTGGGTGGGCATGACAATCTCCGTGTTCCTGAAATGTTCTCATTCCGGAGCGCCGAAGAGTCAACAGCTCACGACCCCAAGTTGGCCGCACATCGGGGCCGCGATCAGCGATCGCCAAGGCCAGAGCTTGAGCCAAGCCTTCAGGAGAGGGGCTGGGGGCGGCCCCGCCGCCTGGAGCCAGGCCGCCGCAGGCGGGACGCCTCGCGCTCCCAACCTCACGGCTGTAACAATTCGTTCCCCTGCTCGCGCTCGCATCCTGGAGCCACGCAGCCTAGGGTCGCCGCATCGTCGGCCACGATCCACGGGCGTCGGCGGCTGAGAGACCTGGCTTTGCCCCACGCTCCCGCCTGACGCCGCGGGAGGTCTCCATGGCTGTTTTCCTGTTCTATCCCCGTCTGCCGGACGGCGCTTGCCTGACCTTCGTCATGGCCAACTTGGCCAATGACGGCGCCGCCCTGGAGCACGCCGTCCAGGTGCTGAACGATCACGCCTCGGCCATGGCGGTTTCGGTGTGGCAGGGCGAGCGCCACGTGGCGACCTACCGACGCCCCGCCGCCAGGCCGTCGTGGAAAGACCCGTCCGAGACACCGTGGGCGATCCCCTGTTCGTAACGGCGAATTCACGCGACAGACCGCGGCGGATGCGGGATCCAGGTCGGGCTGATGACTATGCCGATCCCAAGGAGCCCTGGATGCTCGCCTTCCTCGCCGCGCTGGCCGCCGCGGCCGTCTCTGTCCCTCCTCAACCGGCGCTGACCCAGGCTATCGCCGCACGCGACGCGGCCCTGTTCGACGTCATGTTCGCCCAATGCGATCCGGAGGCGCTGGCGGCCCTGGTGACCGAGGACATGGAGTTCTACCACGACAAGTGCGGGGCGATGGACCGCAAGGCCTTCGTGGACGACTACGCCAGCAGCTGCGCGGCCAAGCGCGCCCCGGACGCCTGGCGTTCCCGGCGCGAGCTGGTCCCCGAAACGCTGAAAGTCCATACCATTCCCGGCTTCGGCGCGGTCGAGGAGGGCGCTCACCGTTTCTATGAGCGCAAGGGCGAGGGACCCGAGCGCCTGGCCGGCACGGCGCGGTTCTCGATCCTGTGGAAGCTGGGCGCCGACGGCCAATGGCGCATGGCCCGGACTTTCAGCATCGACCACGCGGCCGCGCCCTGATGATTTTCCCCGGCGCCGGACCAGGCTCGCGCGACACAGAGGATTGAGCCGCCCCCGGGTCCAGGCGGCTGTCTGGGCGTTCGTTCAAGGCGTCAGCGCACGTTTCAAGCGTGATCTCAACGCCCGGATCGAGGAGCCCAGTCCGGCGACCAGTCCGACACCCGCCCCGCCGAAAGCCTCCACCGGACCGAACGCGAGGAAGCGATCGCCTGGCTGCGCATCCTCTGGACGATCCCGATCTTAAACGAGGTCCTGGAAGGCTTCTTCCGGTGGCGCCGCGAAGAGCCCAAGGCCCGGGCGATCTATGACGACCGTTCCCGCCGCGTGCACGAGGCGTTCTTGGCGCGTGCACGAGGTGTTCATGGCGCGGACGCCGGTCACCGCCCCGACGCCGGCGCGGGCTCAGTGACAGGTCGGGGTCTCGAAGTGCTCGGCCAGGAAGGTCCTGATCAGCTCGGCGCCTTCCCGCCACAGCGCAGTAGCCGCCTCGATATCGGCGGCGGCGTCCATCTGGCGCGTGATCCGATCGACGGTGCGACCCAGGCGGCGATAGGCCTCCACCTGCGCCAGGGTCAGGCGGCCAGCCTTGAGGTCGTCGCGAACCATCATGATCCGGGCCAGCAACGCGTCGGCCTCGTCCTGCTGATCGTCCACCCGCCTAGCGCCTTATGTTCAGAGCCGCCCCCGGACCCCGATCATCCTCATCCGCCCGTCGTCCACAAGCCCCCCGGCGGTGTGGCAGGATGGCGCGACGAATCTTCCGGACGCCAATGCCCAACGCCCCGCCCACAGCCCTGGATCAGCCCGACCTCGCCGCCCTGGAGGCCATGGCCGCCCAGCTGGAGGCCAGCGGGCGCTATCGCCTGCTGCGCCGGTTCGAGGGCTGCACCCTGCACGCCGGCGCTGATCCGGCCACGCTGAAGCGCGGGATCTTCCTCGACACCGAGACCACGGGCACCGATACCCGCAAGGACGAGATCATCGAACTGGCGATGGTCCCGTTCGATTACGACGCCGAGGGCCGCCTCTGCGCCGTCCACGAGCCGTTCATCGCCCTCCACCAGCCCTCCAAGCCGATCCCGGCCGAGGTGACCAAGATCACCGGCATCACCGACGCCATGGTCGATGGCCAGGCGATCGATCCCGCCCAGGTCGCCGCCTTCATCGCACCAGCCCTCATCGTCATCGCGCACAACGCCGCCTTCGACCGTCCGATCGTCGAGCGCCTGACCGAGGCCTTCAAGCTCAAGGGCTGGGCCTGCTCCATGAGCCAGATCGACTGGAGAGGGGAGGGGGCCGAAGGGACCAAGCTCTCCCACCTGGCCAGCCGGTGTGGTTTCTTCTTCGACGGCCACCGCGCCGAGAACGACTGCCTGGCCGGCCTGGAGATCCTGGCCCGCCCGCTCGCCGACGGCCGCACGGCTCTCGCCCACCTTCTCCAGGCCGCCCGCGCCCCGACCTGGCGCATCACCGCCACCAACTCCCCCTTCGAGCAGAAGGACAAGCTCAAGGCCCGCGGCTATCGCTGGAACGGCGACGACGTCGCCGGCCCCAAGGCCTGGTACACCGACGTCGCCGAATCCGACCGCGAGGCCGAACTTCTCTTCCTCACCCAGGAGATCTACGGCTACGATCCTGGCCTCACCCCACGCCGGATCACCGCCTTCGAGCGGTTCTCGGAGCGAGCCTGATGACGAAAGGCCCTCGCCCGCCTGAAGACCTGACGTCCGCGAGGGGCAAGCAGCCGACATCCAGCCGATCGTGGCCCTGTGGCGCACGTCCATGGCCCAGCGCGCGCAAAGACATCCGATCTTCACACCCAAGGCCGACGGCTACATCGCCTTCGAGCGCTTCCTGGCCGAGCACATGGCGGCAAACAACGCCGCGGTCGTCGTGGCCGAAGCCGGCGGCGAGATCGTCGGCTATGGCATTTGCCAGCTTCGCCGGCGCCCCGCCTATTTCGAGCCCATCGAACACGGCCTGATCTCCGACCTCGACGTCGCCGCCAGCCATCGGCGGCGCGGCGTCGGCGAAATGATCCTAGGCGCCCTCTGCAATTGGCTGGCCGGCCGCGGCCTCACGCGAGTTGAGATCGAAGTGGCCACTGCCAACGAGATAGCGGTCAGCTTCTGGCGCAAATGGGGTTTCGAAACCTACTGCCAGACCATGGGCAGAACCCTCTAACCCGGCCAGACCGATGCACATCCACCGTGTTCAAGTGGCGTAGGTTGGCGCTGCCCGGCCGGCAACGCGGGCCTTAGGATCGGCAGGGAAAGGTTATGGGTGGACGTTTGGGTCGCTCGTAGAGAAATCGCGCGGACATCACGACGTCTCAGGTCTCAGGGCTCCCGCGTATTCCGGGCCTATTGTGTGGTCAGGCTCACTGGTCCAGAGGCTCGACCTCCGTCACCTGTCGGCGCCACCGGCCCGGAGCCTCTCCGGTTAGATGGGTGAAGGCGCGGGTGAAGTGCGCTTGATCGGCGAACCCGCAGGTTAACGCGATCTGGCCCAGGCTTTGGTCCCCTGTGATCATCAACCAGCGTGCACGCTCGATACGCTTGCGCGTCACATACTTGGTGAATGGCGAGCCGAAGCTGATCCGAAAGCAGCGGGAGAAATGGCTCGTGCTCAGCCGCACCTGATCCGCCGCCTCGGCCAAGGTAATCCGGCGTTCAATCCGCTCGTCGATGTAGCGGCCGACACGCCTGACCTGCCAAGGCAGGAGGCCGCCGGGGCGGCAGGCATCGTCAGGCGACAGCAGACGCCGCGCGGCCGCCAGGTAACGGCGGGCTGCCGACATGTCGTCTTCGAGACGCTCCAGGCCTTCGCGCACGAGGAGGTCGATCGTCGCCAGATCTGGGGCCTGCCCCTGAACAGCGCCCGGCCGCGCCCCATCCAGCCAGCGTTCGTCTATGACCGGGCGCGAGAAGGGTCGCTGCGTGGCCTCGAATGCGCCCGGCGTCGATGTGCGAAGAGGTAGAGATTCAGCGATCATGGCGACCTACGCTTTCAGTCAAGGCGAGGCCAGCCGCCTCCCGTCGAAAGAGTGGTTAGGGAGCGTCCGCACTTCTGGCCAACGGCATTTCGGCGCGACCAATTCTGCATAAATGCAGTTTGAGAGATGCGCCGAATTCTTGCCATCACTTGCTGACCGGCCCCGTAGCGGGACGCCGGGAATGCAAGGAGATGGGTATGACGAGCACGGCGTTCATCAAGAAGGAAGCCGCCTATCTGGGTGTGCCGTGGGAGGACGCTTACGGTTACGCCCAAGCGATCAAGGTTGGAAACATCATCCGCGTCTCCGGCCAGCTCAGCCACGATAGCAACGGCAAGCTGGTCGCGCCGGCGGCGCTGAATGAACAGGGCAAGCCGGCCGATTTTTCGACGATGGAAGCGCAGATGCGCACCACCTACGCCAATGCGGCCAGGCTCTTGGCGCAGTTCGGGGCCAGCCTGGACAATGTGGTCGAGGAAACGCTCTTCGTTCTCGACGTAGACGCTGCTTTCGCGGTCGCGGCCAAGGTTCGTGGCGAGGCCTACGACGTCGCGCGCCCCCAGGTCGCCAGCAACCTGATCGGCGTGACGCGGCTGGCCTTCCCCGAGCAGCTGATCGAGATCACCTTTACCGCGGTGCTGCCGGAAATCTGAGCGGACGCCAAGGTCCGTCGGGCGCCGCACGCGGATCGCAGGCGTCGCCCAGACGCCCTTCGACGAGATCGCGCTGCCGGCTGATCGTTTCGACGCAATGGCTCATGAAGGCGTAGATCCGGCCAGATCGGCGGATATCCGGGTGGGTCAGGAGCCAGAGGTCGTCGCTGAGCGCCGGTTCTATTGGTCCCACCCTTTCGATATCCGGCGACAGGTCGCCCAGCATGCAAGGTAGATATCCCACGCCCAGGCCAGCGGCGATCGCCGCCGCCGCGCCGGCGACCGAGTCGGTGCGGTAGGCGATGCTGTCGGCTGGAACGCGGGTCCCGACCAGGTCGGCCGCCTTCAGGCCCGAAAGCCTTCCACCGTACGACACCCATTGACGCTCGGCGATGGGACGGTCGCCGCCGATCGAACCAGCACACGCCGAGTACGGGGCCCAGGCGATCGTGGCGACCTTCCGCCCGAACAGGTTCTCAGGCGGAGCCTCGGTGGCCCGGATCGCAATATCCGCCTCACCACGCGCCAGGTTCATCGCACCATTGCCGACGTTCACCTCAACTCGGATCGCTGGGTTCTGGGCCTGGAACGAGGCGATCATGGGCGTGAGGAAGTAGAGCAGGATCGAGTCGCTCGTGGTGATCCTGAGATCGCCCGCATGACCCTGCGCATGGCCGGAAACCCGCCGCGCGACGCTGACCACGTCCAACTCCATCCGCCCAGCCAAGGCGACGATCTGTTCGCCCTGCGCGGTGGCGACATAGCCCGTTCGGCGCCGATCAAAGAGCGCCACGCCAAGCACCTCTTCGACCCTCGACAGGCGGCGCGCGATGGTCGAGCCGTTGATGCCCAGCATGTGGGCAGCGGCCGCGAGCGCGCCTGTCTCGGCGATCGCGCGGACAATGCGCAGGTCGTCCCAAGAAAGCTTGCTGATTGGGTCTCCCATGCGGGGCGTTTGCTCAGGCTCGGTCGTCGTCAACTCTCCGCATCAAGCGACTTCAGCGCCTGCTGTATGGTCGGGCTTTCCCGAAACTAAATGGTCTATTTGGCCAAGACGCCGGTAGCGCGATTTGCAGGTCTGATACGACACCCCATTAGGCGTGATGCGGGTCCGACTTTGCCGCCGGCCCCGAACTTCTCCATCGCGCTAGCCAAGGCCAAAAACAACTTTCGCGGCGGCGACGCCAAGCGTGGAGCACCGGGCGATGAACACCTGTATGTGCGCCAAGGCTCGATCTCACCCGACCGCCGGCGACCTGAACGTCGTGCTCCTGGCGGTGGGCTAATGTCGGCTGTTGGCGCACTTCACCACCCCGGAGCAATAAACTTGGGCTCAGCGTATCGGCGGCGCCGCCGCAAGCATGTCCGCATTTAGCGCCTGCAGGCTCGACCGCATCGCAGCGATCTGTTCCGCAGATAGCGGCAGGCGGTCGACGACACCGCGCCGCACCTGCAGAACCTGGTCTCGCAGCGCCCAGCCGGCGTCCGTCAGGTCGACCCACACCCTGCGCTCGTCGACCTCGTCACGCACGCGGCGCAGCAGGCCGGCGGTCTCCATCCGCTTGACGAGCGGCGTCACCGCGCCGGTATCCATGCAAAGGCTGCGGCGCAGGTCGCCCATGCTGGTACGCTCAGTCCGCTCCCACAGAGCAATGAGGACCAGATACTGCGGATGGGTCAGGCCCAGGGGTTCAAGCAAGCCGCGATAGATCTTGGTGACGAGACTGCTCGCCACCTGGAGAGCTAGGCATAGCTGCTTGTCGAGATGCAGTTCGTCATAGGCCGCCTGAGCACTTGGCGTTGGCGAGGGGGTGGGGGATGGCATTGCGGACGCTCGCCCTAACTTCGGTCCACAGGACTCGATGGGAGGCAGAGATAGGTCGCCAACGTTAACGCGGAGTTGCATCTGCCGAAAGTGAAAATATCAAAGTCGATATAATCATGTCTTAAGCATCGCCGTTTAAACCGGCTCCATTCGTTGTTTTGGAGATCGGAATGTTCGGCATCGACGGCAGGCAGGCGAGAGCTCTTCGCGAACGAGTCACCGAGCTGGAGGCGATCGTCGCGGCGGTTCGTCGCTCCCAGGCGGTGATCGAGTTCGAGCTGGACGGCACGATCATCGACGCTAACGAGAATTTCCTGGCCACGATGGGATATCGGCTCGAGGACATCCGCGGCCGAAATCACAGCCTGTTCGTTGCTGCGGAGGATGCTGCAAGCGCGGAGTATGCCCGCTTCTGGGAGCGCCTTCGGGCCGGTGAGTTCTTCGCCGACGCTTTTCGCCGGGTCGGCGCGGGCGGAGCGGAGGTGTGGATCCAGGGCACGTACAACCCCGTGTTCGACGCGGAAGGCAAGCCCTACAAGATTATCAAGTTCGCGAACGACATCACCGAAGCGCGGCGGCGACAAGCGGCCGATCTCGCCGAACGCGATCGCGCCGAAGCAGTGCAGAGCCGCGTGGTCTCGACCCTGGCGTCGTGCCTCGCACGACTCGCGAGCGGCGATTTGACCACGCGCATCGAGGCGGACTTCTCAGGCGACTTCGACCGTATCAAGCAGGACTTCAACAGCTCGGTGAACAGTCTCGCTGAAGCCATGGGCGCGATCGCCGACACCACGGACAACCTGCAGGCAGGGTCCGGTGAAATCGCCAGCGCGGCCGAGGACCTGTCGCGCCGCACAGAGCAGCAAGCCGCCAGTCTCGAGGAGACAGCCGCGGCCCTCGATCAGATCACCGCAACGGTGCGGACGAGCGCCGACGGCGCTCGCCAAGCCTCCCTCGCCGCGTCGCACGCCAAGAGCGACGCCAGCGCTTCGGGAGAGGTGATGCGGAACGCCATCCTCGCGATGGAAGCGATCGCCCAGGGCTCTGGCCAGGTCGGCCAGATCGTCGGGGTGATCGACGAGATCGCCTTTCAGACCAACCTCCTTGCGCTGAACGCCGGGGTGGAAGCTGCCCGCGCGGGAGAGGCCGGTCGCGGCTTCGCCGTCGTCGCCCAGGAGGTCCGCGCCCTGGCTCAGCGTTCAGCCGAAGCGGCCAAGGAGATCAAGAGCCTGATTTCCACCAGCAGCCAACAGGTGACGCACGGCGTGGAACTGGTCACGAAAACGGGTCAGGCGCTCAGCGAGATCGTCGACAAGGTGACGGACATCGACGGACTGATCGGCGCAATCTCGCGCTCGGCGCAAGAACAGGCCGCGAGCCTCAACCAGGTCAATGCGGCCGTCAATCAGATGGATCAGGTCACGCAACAGAACGCGGCGATGGTCGAGGAAGCCACGGCCGCCGCCGCCAACATCGAGAGCGAAAGCCGGCACCTTGCCCGCCTGATGTCGCGCTTTGAGACCGGCGCGCGCACCCGGACGACCCAGTGGTCGCGGGACCTTGCCGCGTGACCGCTCGGGCAACCCAGGGCTCGCTTCGTCTATGAACGTTCAGCGTCGCAACAACGTCACCATTGAGGGCGAGGGATCGCGGACGCTGATGTTCGCCCACGGCTATGGCTGTGATCAGTCCATGTGGCGGCTGGTTGCCCCGCACTTTCTCGCCGACAAGGTCGTTCTGTTCGATCACGTCGGAGCAGGAGACTCTGACGTCAGCGCTTACCAACGTCAGAAATACGCTGGTCTGGCCGGCTATGCCGAGGACGTGATCGAGATCTGCGAGGCCCAGGGGCTTCGCGAGGTCGTCTTCGTCGGCCATTCGGTAAGCGCCATGATCGGCGCCCTGGCGGCGATCCGTCGGCCTGACCTCTTCAGTCGCCTGATCATGATCTGCGCCTCGCCGCGCTTTGCTAATGACGAAGGCTATGGCGGCGGGTTCGATCAGGCGGACCTTGAGGATCTGATCGAGCTGCTCGCCAAGAACCAGCTGGACTGGTCGTCTGCGCTCGCCCCGGCCGTGGTCGGCGATGCCGGCTTCCAGGCCGAGTGGCGTGACAAGGTGTGCCGGATCGACCCGGTCATCGCCGAGGACTTCGCCCGCGCGACCTTTCTTTCAGATCATCGCTCGGATTGCCGGAGCGTCTCGACCCCGACCCTACTCATCGAGTGCAGCGACGACGCGCTCGCACCCGCAACCGTCGGCGCCTTCGTTCATGAGGCGATCGCTGGCAGCCAGCGCGTCGTTCTGCAGGCGACGGGGCACAGCCCCCACCTTACGGCGCCCGACGCTGTCCTCGACGCCATGCGCGCCTTTCTCGCGGGCGCTCCGGCCGCAACGGCCTGAAAGACTCTATGCCTCTCCCGCCCGCCGAAGAGTTCTATGATCTCGCGCCTTGCGGCCTGCTGAGCCTGGATGCGGAGCTGACGATCAGGTCGGCCAACGCCTACTTCCTGCAGATGGTGGGCTTGGCGGATGGGGCGCTTGCCGACGGGTTGAAGTTCACCGCCCTCCTGAGCGTGGCGAGCCGGATCTTTGTGCAAGGCCGCTTGCAGGCGCAATTGGCCCTGGCTGGCCGAGTCGAGGAGATCGCGCTGGACCTCGCGCGCTCTGACGGGCGGCGCGTGCCCGTGATGATCAACGCCGCGCAGGCGCGGGACGCCCACGGGCGCCCCGGCGCCATCCACATGGCGATCAGCCAGGCCGTGGCCACCCGCGCCTACGAGGCTGAAGTGCCCAAGGCGCGGCAGGAGGCCTTGAGCGCCCTGCGGGTGAAAGCAGACTTCCTGGCCAATATCAGCCACGAAATCCGCACGCCGCTGAACGGCGTCATTGGCGTCGTCGGCGCGCTCGGTCGCACCGTTCTCTCGCCCCAGCAGAGGGAGATGGTCGCGCTGATCGAGGCCTCCGCCGTAACCCTCGAGCGGCTGGTCGGGGACATACTGGAAATCTCACGGGTCGAGGCGTCAGGGCTCGCGTTGAGCATCGGCGCCTTCAGACCCGACGAGGAGCTTCGCGGTGTCCTGGATCTCGCCGCGCTCAACGCGCGCGCCAAAGGGCTGGCTTTCGAGGTCGTCAGCGGGCCTGGCCTGGACCGGACGTTCCTGGGGGACGGGGTGCGGCTGAGACAAATACTGACCAACCTCACGTCCAACGCGATCAAGTTTACCGAGCAAGGCGTGGTGCGTGTTGAGCTGACGGTGGAAATCGCCGAGGACGCGCCAACCTTGGTGTTATCAGTGCGGGATACCGGGATCGGTTTCGATCCGCATCAGGCCGACGCTCTCTTCGAGCCCTTTCACCAGGTCGATGCCGGCATCAGCCGGCGCGTCGGCGGCGTCGGGCTGGGCTTGTCGATCAGCAAGGCCCTCGTCGAGGCCATGGGCGGATCGATCAGCGCCCGTTCGGCGATCGGGGAGGGAAGCGCCTTCACCGCACGGATCCCTGTCCAAGCGGTCGATGATCCGGCTGCATCAGATCGCCCCGAAACGCCGGCCGACCTGGAGCGCGCCTTGCGCGTGCTGCTCGTGGAAGACAACGAGATCAATCAGCGGGTCGTCCAGATGATCTTGGAGCAGGCGGAGATCGACCTCACCATCGCGGCGAACGGAGCGCTGGGGCTTGACGCTTGGCGCGGTCAGGACTTCGACTTGGTGTTGATGGACATGCAGATGCCGGTCATGGACGGTCTAACAGCTATCCGCGCCATGCGGGCGGAGGAGGCGAGTGGACTTCAAGGCCGCAGAACACCCATCGCCGTCCTGAGCGCCAACGCGATGGAGCACCACCGCGCCGAGGCCCTTGAGGCTGGCGCAGATTCGCATATCGCCAAGCCCATTTCCGCCGCCGCCCTGCTCAATGGCATCCAGAAGACGCTGTCTTCCCAGTTTAGGGACTGAAGGTCCAGTTTATGGAAGTGCGCCAACGGCTGCTATTGGCGCTGGCAGGACCGTCAAGCGGTTGGCCCCTGAGGCTTTGGAGTAGCGGACTTCAACCAAAGAAAGAGGGGCCCGAAGGCCCCTCGAAGTTAGCGTCCGCTAGGCGCGATGATCAGTATTCCATCGCCGGAACCGGAGCCGGCGCGACGTCCTTGGGCGCCTCGGCAATCAAGGCCTCGGTGGTGATCAGCAGCGAGGCGACCGAGGCGGCGTCCTGCAGGGCCGTGCGCACCACCTTGGCCGGGTCGATGACCCCGGCCTTCACCAGGTCCTGGTACTCGCCGGTCGCGGCGTTGAAGCCCCAGCTGTAGTCGGTCTTCTCCAGGAGTTTGCCGACGACGTACGAGGCGTCCTCGCCGGCATTGGCGACGATCTGGCGGGCTGGGGCCTGCAGGGCGCGGCGCACGATATCGAGACCAGCCTTCTGATCGTCATTGGCCGGCTTGACGCCGTCCAGGGCCTTTAGGGCGCGCAGCAGGGCCACGCCCCCGCCGGGCAGGATGCCTTCCTCGACGGCCGCGCGGGTGGCGTGCAGGGCGTCGTCGACGCGGTCCTTCTTTTCCTTGACCTCGACCTCGGTCGCCCCGCCGACGCGCACCACGGCCACGCCGCCGGCGAGCTTGGCCAGGCGTTCCTGCAGCTTCTCGCGGTCGTAGTCGGAGGTGGTGTCCTCGATCTGCCTGCGAATCTGGGCGACGCGAGCATCGATCTCGCCGCGCTGGCCCGCCCCGTCGACGATGGTGGTGTTGTCCTTGTCGATCGTGACCTTCTTGGCCCGGCCGAGCATCTCGACGGTGATGTTCTCCAGCTTGGTTCCCAGCTCCTCGGAGACCACATTGCCGGCGGTCAGCACCGCGATGTCCTCGAGCATGGCCTTGCGGCGATCGCCAAAGCCCGGAGCCTTGACGGCCGCGACTTTCAGGCCGCCGCGCAGCTTGTTGACCACCAGGGTGGCCAGGGCCTCGCCCTCGACGTCCTCGGCGATGATCAGCAGCGGGCGGCCGGACTGCACGACCTTCTCCAGTAGCGGCACAAGCGCGGCCAGGTTCGAGAGCTTCTTCTCGTGGATCAGAATGTACGGGTCGTCGAGCTCGACGCGGAGCTTGTCGTTGTTGGTCACGAAATACGGGCTGATATAGCCGCGGTCGAACTGCATGCCTTCCACCACCTCCAGCTCGGTGGCCAGGCTCTTGGCTTCCTCGACCGTGATCACGCCCTCGTTGCCGACCTTTTCCATAGCCTCGGCCAAGATGCGGCCGATCTCCTCATCGCCATTGGCCGAGATGGTCCCGACCTGGGCGATCTCGGTGTTGGCGCTGATCTTGCGCGCGTGGCTCTTGAGATCGGCCACCACGGCGCCGACCCCCAGGTCGATGCCGCGCTTGAGATCCATCGGGTTCATGCCGGCCGCCACGGCCTTGGAGCCTTCACGGACGATGGCTTGGGCCAGCACAGTGGCGGTCGTGGTGCCGTCGCCGGCCAGATCGTTGGTTTTGGAGGCCACCTCGCGCAGCATTTGCGCGCCCATGTTCTCGAACTTGTCCTTCAGTTCGATTTCCTTGGCGACGCTGACGCCGTCCTTGGTGATGCGCGGGGCGCCGAAACTCTTGTCGATGACGACGTTGCGGCCCTTGGGGCCCAGGGTGACCTTGACCGCATCGGCCAGGATGTCGACGCCACGCAGCATGCGGTCGCGCGCGTCGGATGAGAACTTTACTTCCTTGGCAGCCATGGTTCCTACTCCTCTCGGTTGGGCTGTCAGTGGACGGAAATGGGATGGCGAATTAGGCGGCCTTCTTGAGCGTCGCCTCCGTCTCCAGAACGCCGAGGATATCGCTCTCCTTCATGATCAGCAGGTCCTCGCCATCGATCTTGATCTCCGTGCCGGACCACTTGCCGAACAGGACGCGATCGCCGGCCTTGAGGTCCAGCGCGACCAGCTTGCCGGCGTCATCGCGGGCGCCGGGGCCGACGGCGACCACCTGGCCCTGCTGGGGCTTTTCCTTGGCGGTGTCGGGGATGATGATGCCGCCCGAGGTCTTCTCCTCGGCCTCGATGCGGCGGACGACCACACGGTCGTGCAAGGGGCGGAAATGCATGCATAACCTCCAGATGCAAAACAGAATGTGATGGGTCCACCGGGCTCGCACCTAGCGGACGGACGTCAAGCTAGGCGGCGCCGAAGAGGCTTCAAGAGCCCGCGGTGAAAATTTTTCGACGGGGTTGGATCCGCCCCTGGCGGCCGTTTGCGATGGTCCCTGACGGCTTGACGCTTCCAGCGCCTGGGCCAAAAAATCAGCGCACGCGAATGCGCGTGATCGGCGTTCGCTGACGGGAAAGGATCAAAGAACAGGAGGTTCGATTTGCCCCGCGCCCGTGTCTCTAACGCCAAGCGCCTGGTCGCTATCGCCTGAGGACGCCGCCCATGGACAGGGATTTTCTCAAGCAGCTCGACGGCTACGGCCTGGCGACCGCCCAAATCCACTACTATCGGCTCGACTATCCGGCCGTGCTTCAGCTCTACGTCTGGCAGGAATACGACCTTGCTCCGCGCTTTCCCATGCTGCAGGCCTTTCTCGACCATTGGCGGCGCGAGATCGAAGCCGCGCTGCACTCGGTCCAGGTCGCCCACCATCGATTGATCGGTCCGTCGGAGTGGCGAGCCGTCAATGGCGTGATCTCGCTGCATTAGCCCCCGGCAAGCCATGCGCGGTGGCTCGGCTCCGCCTTGGCTTTGGGCCCGGTGACACCTTGGTTCACGGATCGAAAAATTTCTGATGCGAGCGTCTTGACGCGTTTCGGCCGTGTCCTAATTCATCGCCTGCTTGCCGGGCGCCGACAGGGCCTGGCCCTGGGGCGCATAGCGCGTGGCTCGGCGCCCCTCATGTCCAACTTGCTTTCGAGGAGATGGAAATGAGCACTGTTTTTGATTTCAGCCCTCTCTACAGCTCCATGATCGGTGTGGATCGCATGGTCGATCTCGTCGAGACCGCGCTCCGCACCGAGGCGAGCGCCAGCTATCCTCCGTTCGACATCGAGAAAACCGGCGAGACCGCCTACCGCATTTCGCTGGCGGTCGCGGGCTTCGCGCCGAAGGATCTCGAGGTCGTGGCCCAGCCGAACCTCCTGGTGATCAAGGGCCGAAGGGCGGCGAACGAAGACCAGGGCGCGCGAACCTTCCTTCACCAGGGCCTGGCCCACCGCGCGTTCGAGCGCCGGTTCGAGCTGGCCGACTATGTCGTGGTCAAGGACGCCGTCCATGCCCATGGCGTCTTGTCGATCGATCTGGTCCGCGAGGTGCCCGAGGCCTTGAAGCCCAAGCAGATTGCGATCGGGGTCGGCGCGCGCCAGCAGGCGCTGGAGCTCAAGCCGGCCAAGACGCGCAAGGCCGCGTAAGGAGCTGGCCATGCGCACGCATACCCATGCGAAAGATCGGGCTCGGCCATGGCCCGTTCGGCCGGCGGTCGGCTTCCTCCACCCCTTGGAGGTGCTGAAGGATCAGGATCTCGATCTCGCCGAAAAGCGCGAAATCCTGGCGGCCTGGGCTTCCGATGCGAGCGCGGTCGAGCATCGGCCCAGTCAGAGATGGCTCTTGGGAACGCCCGCGCCTGTGCCGCTCAGCGAGGTCCTGTCCGCGCTGCGCCGCCTGGACCGCGACCTGTTCTCTTGAGTTGGGGCGGGCGGCCGGCCAGCCGATGGTCGGCCGCCACTTCGCTCCGCTCGCTGCTTTGCGTTATGACCATGCCTTGTTTCATCTTTGTCGAGCCGTCGAGCGACGGCTGGATCGTTCGCGGCGACTTCCGCGACAGTCCCCTGCAGTTCACCACCGGCGCCCGGGCCGAGCAGGCCGCGCGTGACTGGGCGCATCGCCTGGCGGACGCCGGCGAGCCTGTGGTCTTGGAGATTCGCCTGCGCGATGGCGCGCGCGCCGGCCGGTTCCTGTTTCCACCTCACGCGGCGGACACGGAAGCGGGCTTGGCACTGCGCGCTTAGCTAGGCCGCAAGCGACTCAGCCGTCGCCCGCATTCGCCTTAGGGCGGCGGCAAGGTCTGAAAGCGCCAAGGCGAAGGGCGACCCATTGCGGAGCGATTTCTGAGCCTCGGACCATTGCCCGCGATTGATTTGGTCGGCAACCAAACCCGCCTGCTGGTGGAAGGCCCGATGGTTTTCCAGCAAGCCTAGGAAGGCATGGTTGCCGGCCCAACGCCGGGCGCCCTCGCCGTGGATCCAGCAGCCGGTGGGGCAGTGACGATCCGATCGCAAGGCGGCCAAATCGATCGGTTGTCGCTCGCTCAGAGCCGCGACGAGCGCTTCGCGGATGTGGTGATGGTTGTGTGCGTGTTCCTGAAAATCCATGACCAAACCTCTCGGCTCAATCCAATGCGGGGGTTTTCGCGCAGGATGGTTGCCGGTTGGTTTTCGCTGGATCGCTGTCCACAGTTTTTGATGGTCTGATGCACGGCCCTTCTCTCGATCGCGCAGTGATTTCCCCCTGGCGAAACGTCGCGCTGTCAGATGGCGGCGGAAGGTCCAGTTCCTGGAGGTGCATCAAGGGCAGCAACTGGCGCGGGGCGGCCACGAGCGCGCAAATATCCTCTAACAAGCAGGCGCACAATTCCTGGGCGAAACGCCTTCCGACAATAGAAGAGGGCTAATCCTCGACCGGCATACGGAGAGTAAATCGGGTCTCGCTCGCATCCGAACTGGCCGTCAAGCTCCCATTATGGGCGCGCGCGATTTCTGAAGCGATGTAAAGGCCAAGCCCGAGACCTTGCTGTGTCGGCTTGGCCGCGGCCCGCTCGAAAGGTTGGAAAAGACGGGTAAGCGTCTTTCTAGGGATCTGCGGACCTTGATTGGCCACGGACAGTTCGAACACGCCGTGCACAGTCTTCGCCTCGACCGAAACGGGCGCGTCCCTGGCACCGTGGGTCAACGCGTTGGCTAGAAGGTTCGAAAGGAGTTGAGCTAGCCGGGCGGGGTCGGCCGGCAGCGGCGTGGGAATATCGATGTCAGCCTCGATGACGCGCTCGGGATGGGCTGTCCGAAGTTCAGACACGACATCGAGAAGTGCGGACCCGATTTCGCTTTCGAGAGAAAGATCGACATTGAAGCCGCCGCCGAGACGTGCGCGTGCAAAATCCATCACGTCGGAAATTAGGCCGGCCATTCGCGCGGTGCTTGTCTCCATCTGTCCGAGGATCCAATCGCTCTTCGGTCCGGTCGGGTCTTTGCGAAGCAGGCGCACGCCACCTTCGATGGCGGCCAACGGGTTGCGCAGGTCGTGGCCGAGCACGGCGATGAACTGTTCCCGGAGTTCAGAGCCGGCTCGTTCATCTGACAGCGCCGCCTGGCTCACCGCGAGCTGGTGCTGATCCGCTAGCTTCTCACCAATCAATTCCGCGAAGATCTCAAAGGTCTCCTGCGCATCGCGATCCGTCAGCGGGGCCGGCTCCGGATCGATTGCGCACAGGGTCCCAAAGAACTCGCCGCGGCAGAAAATGGGGACGGCAATGTAGCTTTGCAGTCCGTACATCGCAGGTGTGGGATGATTGCTATAGATCGGGTCGGCCGCGACGTGGTCGATCACGACTGATTGGTGATGGTCGCGAACTTCGCTGCAAAGCGTCGTTTCGACCTTCAACTCGCCGCCAACCGGCAAGCCAAAGTTGATGTCGTCAGCCACCGCGCAGGCGACCCAACGATCGGCCGTGACCCGAGCGACGACCGCGTACCCCATCCCGGTTAGGCGACATATGTTCTGCAGGATTCTGGGAACGAGACCGATCGAGGCGATCGCCGCAATATCGTCAGCGATTTCCGTCACGCCCAGGTCCACCTCAAAGAATGGCGCGACGATGCTTGGCCTTTACGTGGAAGGCAAGACGCAACGCAGTCTCCTTGAAGATCGGTTCTGCCGCGACGACGGCGACTTCAAGGTCCACTTGCCGGAGCTGGGCCTAAGTCAGCTCCTGGCGCAGAGCGCTATGAATGAACATCGGTCCGCCACTTGAAGCGTGGCCTTAGCTGCTCCATGTTCATGCTTTGATCCGGAGGTGCGCTGTGGCCAACCGAGAGCAGTCTAGCAAGGCAGCCGCGAGCAAGGCGGCCAAGGTATTGCGGGATCCGCACGCGACCGCGGCCGCGAAAAGTGCTGCAGGCTCCACGCTCACCCAACGCGCGACCCAACTTGAGCAAACGAGCCGTTCAGCCGCGAGCGCAGCTTCTAGTGTCCTGCGTGATCCCAAATCGACAGCGGCGGAAAAGAGCGCGGCGGCTTCGGCGCTCACCCAACGAGCGAACCGGAAGTCCTAAGGATGTGGATGGAAACCGCTTCGCAGGCCCTCCGGTCCGGCAAGGTTCTGGAGCTAAGGTATGACGGTTGGAGCCGCTGTGTGGAGGTTCATGCGGTGGGCTACTCGCGCGACGGAAACCCCTTGATGCGAGTCTGGCAGGTCAGCGGCGGCAGCAACAGCAATGAACCGCGCGGTTGGAAGCTCATGCGGTGTGATGAGGCTTTCACCGCGCATGTGAGCGAGAGCGCATCGCAAGCTCCGAGACCTGGTTATCGACGCGGAGACCGAGCGATGAGTCGGATTGTTTCCGAGCTCTAGAGATTTGGTCAGCCGAGTTCCGCTGCGCTGAACGTCCCGTTTCTGGAGCGACGCCAAGTTCCGCTTCTGGCGCATTGGGGATCTGGCTGTGCAACTCTGCTTGGTCACCGCAATGCTTCAGGGACCTAGTTCGGTCCGCGGCATGTCCTGGCGGCTAATCTCGATGTCGTTCGACTAGCTCGACGGCCATACTCCAGAGCCTCTCGGCGTTGCCTTCGTCTATCGAATAGCACGCCACGCCTTGAGGTGCGTCGGCGGGACGCTGTTGTTGCACGATACCCTCATTGCAATCATCGAAGTAGCGACCGCTAATCTGCGCGACGAGTGGCGACGCCGCGAGAAGGACTGACGTTGCTGCGCCTTGCTGTGGGCTCTTCCGAAGGAGCTCCGGCGTTTTGAGGCCGCCGGTGTGTCGCTGCAGATTGGTCGCGATGGCGCCCGGGTTCAGCGCGTTAGCGCAGATGCCGTCGCTGGCCCATCGCGACGCCATGGCGACGGCGGCCAGGACGCAGGCCGTCTTCGACTGACCGTAAGCCAGTAGAGGGTCGTAAGGGATGAAGAGGAAGTGCGGATCATCCCAGAAGACCGGCGCGAAGAGATTGCCGGTAGAACTCACCCAAACCACACGCGCGCCATCAGCGGCGGCGAGGTGCGCTCGCAAGCCCAATGTCAGGGCGAAATGACCGAGGAAATTGGTCGCGAACTGCATCTCGCAGCCTTCAGGCGTTCGCTCCAGGCTCGGCAGCGCCATGATCCCGGCGTTGTTGACCAGAGCGTGGATCGGGCCGCTCCACGCCTCGACGAAGGCGCCAACGGACCGCAGGTCGGCGAGGTCGAGAGCGCTGACCAGAATGCGGTCATTCCCCGTCTCGCTTCTCAGGCGCACCGCGACAGCCTCCGCCGCGTCGGGATTGCGGGCTGCAATGGTGACCGTCGCGCCCGCCCTGGCAAGGCTGCGGACCGTTTCGGCTCCGATGCCGCCCGCCCCGCCAGTGACGATCATGTTCCTGCCAGACAGATCGATGCCGTCGACAACGTCGTCCGCCGTCGAGGCGAAGCTGAAGGGGGTCTTGAAAGTCGACAAGAGGTTATCCCGCGCGGTGATTGAGGATCGTGGAGGGACAGTTCTGGCTGCCATCGCAGCTTGGCTGCGCGCGCTCTCCACCATCAGAGAGCGCCTCCAGGCCAGTCTAGGCCTGGGCCGCGACCGGAAGGCGGAACGGCGCGCCAAGCCGGTTGAAGGCGTTCATTGCGGCGATGGTAATCGTCAGCTCTACCAGTTCCTTGGGCTCGAACATGGCCGAGACGGCCGCATAGGCCTCGTCCGAGGCGTGGGTCTCGCTCACCCGAGTGACCTCTTCGGCCCACGCCAGCGCCGCGCGCTCGCGCTCCGAGAACAGGTGCGGGACTTCCTCCCACACCGGAAGCAGCATGATCTTGTCCACCGACATCGTCTTTCGCAGGTCCCGGCTGTGAAGGTCGATACAGTGGGCGCAGCCGTTGATCTGCGAGACCCTGAGGAAGACCAGGTGGATCAGCTCTTCGGGCAGGCTGGTGTTCTTGGTGACATAATGATGGACCCCGAAGAGGGCCTTCGCACCCTCGGGGGCGACCTCGTACCAAGTCAGACGCGTCATGGGATTTCCTTGTGGCTGGACGTTCGATGGAAATGACGACGAAGCCGCGCCGGATGTGACATGCCGCGCGCGATTTTCTGCGGCCACGTAGGTTGCGCGCCGGGAGCAGAGAGGTCGGACTGCGATCAGTCGGCGACGGACGCGGACTGGGTTTCGGCGCCCTCGCGAAGCAGCAGCGCCCGTTTCCGATCAAGGCCCCAGGTGTAGCCCCAGTACCCGCCGTCGCTCTTGACCACCCGATGGCAAGGGATGGCCACCGCCAGCGGGTTGCTGGCGCAGGCGCTGGCCACGGCGCCGATGGCGCGGGGCCGACCAACGCGTCGGGCGATCTCGTCATAGGAGATCACCGACCCTGGCGGCACGGCCTGAAGCACTCGCCAGACGCGGCGCTGGAAAGCCGTGCCGCGCACGTCTAGCGGCAAGACCTGCGCGGTCGCGGGCTCCTCCACCAGCCCGACGACCTGGGCGACCAAGGCTTCATAGGCCTCATCACCGCCGATCAGGGTGGCGTGGACAAAGCGCTCCTGTAGATCCTGGAGCAAGGACTCTGCGTCGTCGCCCAGCAGGATGGCCGCGACACCAGCGTCGCTGGACGCCACGACGATCGCGCCGAGTGAGGTTTGCCCCACCGCGAACCTCAACGTCTCCCCCGCGCCGCCGGCCTGGTACTGTGTCGGCGTCATGCCCAGGGACTTGCGGGTCACGGCATAGAAGCGGCCGCTTGACCCGTATCCAGTCTCATAGATCGTCTCGGTGATCCGCCGCCCCAGCGCGAGGCTGCTCCGCATTCGCTGCGCGCGTTTTTCCTGGCCGTACGCCCTGGGGGTAAGGCCGGTCCGGGCGCGGAAGAGACGATGCAGATGACCCTCGCTGACGCCCAGCGCGTGCGCCAGGGCCGAGACGGACGGCACGCCTTCGTCGGCTTCAATCAACCGGCACGCTTCAGCGACCAGCTCGACGTTGCGGGTCGCTGGCGTGCCATCATCGGGCCGGCAACGCCGGCAAGGGCGAAAGCCGGCGGCCTCGGCCTCTTCCTGTTGGTCGAAGAACCGTACGTTCTCCCGCTTGGGTCTTCGCGTGCCGCAGGTCGGACGACAATAGATTCCGGTCGTTGTCACGCCGCGCCAGAAGGCGCCGTCCGCCGTCGGATCACGCGCCGCCATGCGCGCCCATCGGGCGTCATCCGCGTTGTCGGCGGCGGCCGTCATCAAGCGACATCCCGGCGGGCGGCGCCGAACGGATTGTCGATCAGATAGCGCCAGCAGCCGTCGTCGCCCCGGCGGGCGATGTCGGTGGCGGTCGCGACCATGTTCACCTCCGTCCCGTCCCGAGCAACCCCGACATACGACCAATCTAGGATAAGCGAGGCGATGTCGTCGGCCACGAAAAGGTGGCGCTGGGTGATCGACATCTGGAGTCCGAGGCTGAAATATTTCGCCAGTTCGGCGCCGATCGCCTCTCGCCCGATATGAGGCTTGCCCGTCGCATCGACGATCATGCCAGCCGGATCGTAGAAGCCGAGCATGGTGTCGACGTCGAGCGAGTTTAGGTGCTTGAGCAGCGCGGGAACAATGCCTTCTGGCGTGGTCGGCAGGGCGAACTTGGCAGTCATGGGCATTCCGTCTCGAAAGCGCCCGCCATCCGCGAGCGCCCCCTCAGTGCCAAGTTTCAGAACGCCGCGAACTCCGCTTTCTGATCTCAGATTCTGTTAGTGAGTGCTCTGCCTGAGATCGGTCGAACGTCGCCTTCCTGGAAACATGCCAATGTCTGGTGATGGCGCAGCGCCGCCGGCGAGGCGGACCTTTGGATCGGCCGTGGAGGGTGGGACGCGGACGTTCATCGACCTTCACCTTGCAGACGTTCGCGAACTCCGATTTCTGATCTCAGATTTCAAAGAATGGCGAGCCGATAGACGGCACAGCACCCGCACGCCCGCTATGGATGGAGCGGGTGAGTTCTAGCCTAGGGCTTTGCCTTCACCGGCAGCCGGAACGGCGCTCCCAACCGGTTGAATGCGTTCATCGCGGCGATTGTGATCGAAAGGTCGACGAAGTCTTTCGGGTTAAAGGCCGCCGCTGCCGCCGCATAGGCTTCATCGGACGCATGGGTTTCGCTGACGTTGGTGACCTCTTCGGCCCAGGCCAGGGCGGCTCGGTACTGGTCAGAAAAGAGATGAGGCACCTCATGCCAGACCGGGACCAGCACAACCTTGTCGATCGGCATGGTTTTCAGCAGGTCGCGGGTATGCAGGTCGATGCAGTGTGCACATCCATTGATCTGTGACACGCGAAGGAAGACGAGGTGAATCAGCTCTTCAGGCAGGTTGGTGCTGTGCGTCACGTAGTGATGAACGCCAAACAGCGCCTTCGCGCCGTCGGGCGCGACCTCGTGCCAGGTCAGTCGAGTGAGGTTGCTCATTATGTGGCTCCGTCGTTGTGATGCCGATCATCGGCAATCACGGGTCTGACGAGGCGCGCGTCCCGGCTGTGACATGCTGCGAGCAGAAATTTCGCCATGTCACACTGACGGGCGCAATGTCGTCATGACAGCGAACTTGCCAAAGGAGGCCGGCATGTCGCCCGATCAACGGATCGCTGATTTTGAGCCCGAACGGCTACGTCTGAAGCGACTCGCCTACCGTATGCTCGGATCGCTGAGCGAGGCCGATGATGTCGTACAGGACGCATGGATCCGCTGGGCGGGGGTGCAAGAGGGCGTCGACGTCCCCGGCGCCTATCTCACTCGTATCGTGACGCGCCTTTGCCTCGACCGCTTAAAGTCGGCTCGGGCCAGACGTGAAACCTATATCGGCCCGTGGCTCCCCGAGCCGTTGCTGAACTCGGCTGATCCGTATGATGACATCGCCGACGACGTCACGGTCACGCTGATGCTGGCCATGGAGCGGCTTTCGCCGCTCGAGCGGGCTGCATTCCTTCTGCACGATGTCTTCGACGTGCCGCTCACGGAAGTCGCTATGACGCTTGATCGCGACCCTGCCGCCGTTCGCCAGCTTGCTTCGCGAGCGCGTAAGAACGTCAGGAAGGAGCGCGTCCGCTACAGGCTCGATGCCTCCGAGGCCGACAGCATCGCCCGAGCCTTTTTCACCGCCGCCCGCGATGGCGACACCACGGCGCTCGCCAACATGCTGGCGGATGACGTTGAAATCCATGCTGACGGCGGCGGCAAGGTTATGGCGTTCCGCAACATCGTGCGCGGGATCACCAATGTGCTGAAGCTGTTCGCCAACGTCCGGCGCAAGAACCTGCCGCCACAGACGCTAGTGCAAACAGCGGTGATCGACGGGATGCCCGGATATATCAGCCGCTATCCGGACGACTCCCTCGGCACGACCGCGCTTGATGTTGCTGCGGGTCGCATTCGTGCGATCTATGTCGTACGAAATCCCGAGAAACTGCGCCGCCTCGCCGAAGGACACTGACATTAAACGGCGTCATGAGCAGACCTTCCCAACGTCCGCTCAGGGTCGATTGTGTTGAAAAAGGCCGTTGAGGCGGCGCCTGCGGCCTGATTCACTGCTGTTGAAGCAGGAGGTCGCGGTCATGATGGGCGAGCGTCGGATCGAGCAGCCGGCCCTGTTCTACGAGTTCTCGCTCGATGGGCACGTGCCCCAGGATCATCTGCTGCGGGCCATCGATCGGTTCGTCGATCTGGACGGCGTGCGGGGCCATCTCGCGCCCTTTTACAGCGCGATCGGCCGGCCCTCGATCGATCCGGAACTGATGATCCGGATGCTGCTGATCGGCTACTGCATGGGCGTGCGCTCCGAGCGCCGGCTATGCGAGGAGGTCCACCTCAACCTTGCTTATCGCTGGTTCTGCCGTCTGGGCCTGGATGGCGAGGTCCCCGATCACTCCACCTTCTCCAAGAACCGCCACGGTCGTTTCCGCGACAGCGACCTGCTGCGCGAGCTGTTCGAGAGCGTGGTGCGCCGCTGCATGGCCGAGGGCCTGGTCGGCGGCGAGGGCTTCGCCGTCGACGCCAGCATCATCCGCGCCGACGCCAGCCGGCACAGGACCGCCGTCGATGGCGCCGCGGGCTTGCCGGCCGAGGCCGCCGGGCGTGCCGTCGAGGAGTATCTGGCGGTGCTGGACGATGCGGCTTTTGGCGCGGCCACGCCCGTCACCCCCAAGTACATCTCGCTGTCGGATCCGGCCTCACGCTGGACAGCCGCCCAGGCCGGGCCGGCCAGCTTCGCCTATTGCACCAATTACCTCATCGACCTGGATCATGCGGTGATCGTCGATGTCGAGCCCTCGACCGCGGTGCGCCAGGGCGAGCTGGCCGCCTGTCGCACCATGATCGAGCGCGCCAACGATAGGCTAGGCCTCTATCCAGAGCGCCTGGCCGCCGACACCGCCTACGGCACGGCCGAGATGCTCGATTGGCTGGTCCATGATCAGGGCATCGAACCCCACATCCCCGTCTTCGACAAATCCCAGCGCGATGACGGGACCTTCTCGCGCGCCGACTTCAGCTTCGACCACCAAGCCGACGCCTATACCTGTCCGGGCGGCAAACTGCTCCGGTCCAGCCGGCGCGCCTTCAAGGTTCCGCGCAACAACGCTCCGGCCGATGACACCATCCGATATCGCGCCAGCACCCACGACTGCCAGCCGTGCCCGCTCAAAGCGGCCTGCTGCCCCAGCCAGCCCTGTCGAAAAGTGACCCGCTCGATCCACGAGGGCGCGCGCGACATGGCCCGCGATATCGCCAAGACCGACGCCCCTACATCACCTCCCGGCGCGAGCGGAAAAAGGTCGAGATGCTCTTCGCCCACCTCAAGCGCATCGTCGGGCTGGATCGCCTCAGGTTACGAGGCCCCAACGGCGCCAGAGACGAGTTCCTCCTCGCCGCCACCGCCCAAAACCTCCGCAAACTCGCCAAGCTCGCCCAACAGTAGCCTCAGGCCTCACCCGCCTGAGCGACAACGACTTCTCATCACTACCTAACGCCCGCCAGATAAGACGCCTTTTTCAACGGCATCGGTCGTGAGCTGCCTCAGCGGCGAGGCGACGAACGTCGTGTTCCTGGAGGCCTTCCAACGTCAGCTACTGGCGCGATCGCGGCGTGGCGAGGAGCTGCCGCCGATGTCGCAGGGCGCGCTCGGCTAGGGGCGGTCCAGCCGCCTCGGAGCCGGGACTGGGGATCTGCCGCCGCAGGTCCTGCTCACCCACTTGGGCGGCTTCGCGGTCGTGCTGCCGCTGACGCTGGAAAACTGCGGCAGGCTGGGGCGCAGTTCGTGACTCTGGAGGCGGTGATGGCCGATCCCGCCTACGCCGAGTCCGGCGGCGACTTCGCGCTGGAGCGGGAGGCCAAGCGCAAGGGCGTGGATATGACCGCCATGCCGGGCGCGCCGCAGTCGACGGCCGACATCAAGCAGATGTGCCGGCCATGAACTAACCTGTTGATCAGGCGGGCAGGCCCGCCGATGCGTCGTGCGCCCCTTGGAGTTGATCGTCAGACGTCAGCCCATCCCCGACGTAATAGAAGTCGTCGGACGCCTTGAAGTCGGGCTCGATCGCCTTCAGTTCGAAGAGGCCGCACTTGATCAGATCCGCCGCGTTCGGATCGAACAGGGCTATGTTGTAGCCGTCCTTGCCGAAGTTGCTCTTGTAGACGACGCCATCGAAGCCCGCCGACTTGAAGAGTTCGGCCAGGATCTGCGTCGCGGCGTAGTCTGCCTGATCGTCAGAGCGCGTCATCGGCTCAGCGAAAGCCTTGTCGATATGCGTCCACACCGCTTCGGTACGCTCTTCCGACGACGGCTCGCCGTTGCCGATCTCCAGATCGAGGAAGAACGGCGAGGCATCATGGCGGCGCGAACAATCGACTACGCTGAGCGGACGATTGGTCCGGAATTGCCCAACCGAGACTTTCGAGCCGATCCAGGGGCGAACCTCGGCCATGGCCGTGGTCTTGCTCGTCGCCATATAGAGGCAGGGGATGCCGCGCGCATTAGCTCGGCCGTCCGATGCCTTGTCGGGAAGCGGCTTCATCCGCGCGGGAGGATGAGCGCATGGGACTTCGTCATCAATGCAGCTATTGTAGGCACGCCAGTCGTGACCGAGTGCGGCCCGCCAAAAGAGACTGCCCCTCGGAATATCGATTTTGCGAGACTGGCTGGTGACTAGCACCGCCTGCAGGAAGGCCTCGACTTCGGGCGGCCGCACATAGCGAAACTCCCGGGTCACCGAGCGTTCGAAGAGCCAGTAGCTTCTCCACGACGGGAAGGCGTCGTTGGGGATGTCGTTTGTCATCGTGGATCCTGTCAGCGCGGTTCGCCAGCGCCTTCGCTTTTGATGGGCTGAAAAGCACAGCGCCGCGCTAGGCCCGGGCGTCGGAAGCGTTGGATCGCGGGATGGATCTGCGCGCTAACGGCGACCACCAACGGCGCGGTCTGGGCGCTTCCAGCCGGAGCACTGGGAGCAGAGCCGTCTCGATGATGCCGATCTGCTCGGCGATGGTTTTGTCCATCTCGTTTTCGGCCGCGGAGGGATATTCCGACCAGATCGTCTGATCGATCTTGTCGCTGAGGGCTCGATCGCGGCCCTCGGTGTAGCGCACGCTAGCGTCGGCGTAGACCTGAACGGTGTGGAACTGGCGGCTCAGGGTCTCCAGCGCCTTTTCGAGCGCCTCGCTGAATAGCGCGCGCGCCGTAGGCAGGCACTCGTCGAGCGTGACCCTGACCTCGCGCTCGCGATTGAGCCGCTCATGATAGGCCTGGGCGGTGCACAGCCGCCGCGTCTTGGCGGCGTCGAGGGGCGGCTCAAACCGACCGGCTTCGCGCAGCCGTTCTTCGGCGATCTCGAGCTCATAGCCCATCATTGCCGGACTGCGCACGCGGGCCAGGGCGCGTCGCGCGTTGTAGGCGGCGGTGAGGAAGCGCTCGGCCTGCTCGATACGGCGTTCGGAGATCTTCTGGCGACGCCACTTCTCGAAGGTGTTGGCGCCGATGACCGCGGCGAGCATCACCGTCAGCGCTCCGGTGATCGCCCCGATACCCTGCAGCATGGTCCCGGTCGCCTGCCAGTCTATGGTGCTCGCGTAATTTGGATCTGACACGAGATATTGCCCCCCCCCGAAGCGTCGCTATCAAACCTGCCACGAGTTGTGGGCGCTTGGTCAAGTCGAGCCTTGACGCCGTGAAGGCAAAGGGAGGCTCTTAAGTCGTCTGACTGTCTGAGTGACCGCCCTGGTTGTTTTATTCAGGTTTTGTTCTCGCTCGGTACGGGTTAAGCTCGACCTATGGCCAAGATTCAGCACTACAGCGGAGGCCGAAAGGTGTCGGCTTCGTCGTTCTGGAAGAACATCGAAAAGAAGGGTCTCGACTTGGCGATGAGCCATATCGAGGCGCGCGCTCATGGCGCGGCCGGCTCGATCGTCGATCCGGAAACCGGAAAGCACGCCGCGGTTTTTGTCCGCCGTGTCGGCGAAAAGGTAGTCGCCCGCACTGAAGGTTCCCCCGCCTTCGCGCGCGAACTCGAACGCAGGCTCGGGGTGGGCAAAGGAGTGATTACCTCGATGCAAGCGACCCCTTCGCCCGAAACGCCGGTCGTCTATCTGGCTCACGCGTCCGAAGACCATGAACGGCTGGCCAAGCCGTTGGCCGAGCGCCTGATGGCGGCAGGGATCGAGGTCTGGCTCGATGCCTGGGAGATCAAGACCGGCGACAGCCTCAAGCGAAGGATGGAGGAGGGGCTGGAGGCCTGCACCCACTTCCTTGTGCTGCTGACGCCATACTCGGTGGGCAAGCCTTGGGTGGAAACCGAGATCGACGCGGGCTTCATGAAGGCCGTGCAGTCCAAGGCCCGCTTCCTGGGCCTTAGGATCGGCGCCCGGATTTCCGACCTGTCGATCTTCCTGCAGACGACGCGGTGCCCCGAGGTGGACCTGGAGAAGGACGCCGAGATCGAAGCCCTCATTGCAGACCTCTATGGGGTGACCAAGAAGCCGCCGCGAGGGACCGCGCCGTCCTATGTCCGCAAGGCGCCGTCGACACCGAGCACCTGGTCCAAAAGCGCCGCAGCGGTCGCCGAGTTCCTGGTGCGCAACAGCCAGACGGGCAGGCCGTCCGATCCACAGGTCAAGGCTGCAGCGATCGCCGAGGCCACGGGCTTGTCGATCGAGGACATCCGTATCGGGGCCCTCGATCTCGAAGAGGCCGGGCTCATCGAGCGTTCCAAACAGTTGAACGGTGAGCGGTCGTTCTGGCCGCGCCAAGGCCTGTTCGTCGAGTTCGACAACGCCTTCATGGACTTCGACAATCGGGCTGATGCGCTGAGCTTCGCCCGCCGGCTGATCAGCGAAGGCGTTGACGGCGTGCGCCTCGCCGAGGCGATCCCGGAATGGTTTCCCGACTGGACGGTCCGGCAGGCCAACAGCGCGCTGAACTATCTCGAAGAGGCCAAGCTGGTTGACGCTTACCACACGCTGGGTCAGCCGCCCTACACGGCGCGCGAGGTCCACGTCACCGATCGTACCCGGCGCTTTGTTCGGGATCACGACTAGACTGGGATGCTCCGGCCCGCCTTTCGGCGGGCCTCCCGCGCCTTCGGCTTAAGGAGAACGGCCGGCGGTCACGCTCGGTCCCGAGCCTTTCAGCTCTCCTACGGGCGCGTCGCCTTCGGGCAGGCTTTGGCCTGCCGCCGGCCGCTCGACGCGGACGTTCCGACACGCGCTTTGCGCGGTCTCCTTGCCGGCTTCATTCGTCATGGGCGCTCGCCTGCGAGCGCGCAGGCTTAGGGTTGCCGCCCTCGGGGCGCTTCGGATCGGCTTCCGCCCAGCTTCGGCCGGTGTCCTGCAGACGGGTCCCTGCGAAGCCGGCGCCTCCGCTTGCACCCCCGCTCTCGCGGGGGGCGCCCGGGTCGAGCGCGCTTTTTGCGCTCGAACCCCGACAGCCCAAGGAGGCTTCAATGTCCACCTCTGAGACCCCCGCGACCGCCGCCGCTTGCGGCAAGGCCGCAGGCCCAGCCCACATCGTCGTTCAGTACGGCGAGGTCCGCGACACTCCCCTCAACCGCCTCAAGGCCTCGCCCAAGAACGTCCGGCGCGTCGGCCACAGCGCCGAAGTGATCGAGTCCCGCGCCGCCAGGATCACCCACAAGGGCGTTCTGCAGCCCCTGGTCGTCGAGCCCGAGGTCAAGAACGGCCAGGAAACTGGCTACTACCTCGTCAGCGCCGGTAAAGGCCGCCGCCAGGCCTTACGCCTGCCGGCCAAGCGCAAGGCCCTGGCCAAGGGCGCGGCCGTGCGCTGCGTGGTCAGTTTAGCCGCGAGTACGCGCGTCAATTCGGACTGCGGCCTCGAAGGACGCCGCGAGGTGGAGAGCCGGTTAGGCCGAAGATACGTCCAGTTTCTGGAGGCTCCGGAAGGACCGCTATTGGCGCCAACCGGTCTGGTAGACTCCCCGTAGGTGTCGACAGAGAGGTCAAGGCCGCGCTTGCCGTCGGCCTGGTTCAAGAAGGATTTGGGCGTGGCCTCGCGCGCCGGGCGCTCGCGGTCGGAAGGGTAGCTCTCCAGGGGCACCCACGTCGCGGCATCGACGAACCGCGATCCTTCCAACTGCAGCGGCTGTTCCCGCCAGGTCGTATTATAGTTTCGGTCCGAAGAGCGCGACCCTGCGCGTCCGGCGCGATTTCCGCAGGCCAACGGCTGTGGAGACCGGGCAAGCCCGCGTCGTCGAAGGACAGGGTCACCGCGTCTTAGGCATGGACTGACAGGCTCGGCGCGCAAAGCAGCAGGGAGGCCAGCAGGATCGCGCAGCGGCGCATGGTGTTTTCCTCGGGACGTGACGCAAAAGGGCCCGGTCGCCGAGGCGACCGGGCCCAAGTTGTGGGCGACAAGAACGGAGCGACGGGGCGTGCGTCGAGCTCGACGTCCGGCCGGTCCGCAGGAGGGCGGCGAGCGCCCAGTCCCAGGGGATATCGGCCCGGGCGCCGAAGCGACCCGGGCCAACGCCCCCTAGAAACGGTAGGTCAGGCTGGCGCGATAGGTGCGGCCAAACAGCGGGCGGGCAACGCCGCGGTTGCGCGCGCCGTCCGGCGACAGCAGGTCCGAGAAGATCGGATCGCCCTCGGTGAACGACAGCTGGTTGGTCAGGTTGGCCACGTTGACCTGCGCCATCAGGTTGGGCGTCACCGCCCAGGCCGCCCCGGCGTTGATGATGTAGTAGGCCGGGTACTGCGTGACGTTGAAGTCCGTCGATTCCGAGAAGCGCGAGGAGTAGTAGTAGAACTGGCCAAACACCGAGACCGGAACGCCGGTCAGGGGCCTGAAGTCGAAGGATGGGGTGAAGTTGACCATCACCGTCGGCAGGCGACGAGGTCGGCGACCGTCTTCGCCGATCTCGACATATTCGTAGCCCGTCAGGACGTTGGCGGCGTTGCGCACTTCGCGGGTGATCTTGTAGTTGGCGTCGGTGATCTTCGGATCCTGGACGGTGACCGTGCCCTTCAGCTCGAGCCCGTCCACCGGGCGCCAGGCCAGTTCGACTTCAGCGCCTATGTTCTGGACGCCGCGCTGGTAGACCTCGCCCACCTCGGGGCAGGTGTTGATCTGCGGCACCGCGCCGGTGACCGCGCACTGCGGCGACTGGAAGTCGCGGTAGACGTTGACGAAGTCGCGCGGGGTGAAGTCGTTGTAGTAGACCGCCGCTGAGGCGTCGAACTTGGGCTTGTAGTACCGCACGCCCGTTTCCAGCTGCCAGATCCGTTCGATCTGGTTGCGCTTGATGGTCTCGCCGCCGACTTGCTGGGTGGTGTCGACGCGGAACTCGTTCAGGTCCTCAAGGCTCGGCAGGCGGAACGAGCGCGACACCAGGCCATAGACGGCGATGGGGTCGGAGATCGAATAGTTGGCCCCGACCGACCAGCCCACGGCGCTGAAGCGCTTGTTGAGGTAGCGCGGCGCGCCGGGCACCGACAGCTCGTTGTCGGCGGTGGTGTCCTGGTTTGAGCCGACGACCACGCTGGCCGGCGTCGCGTCGAAGATCAGGTTGCGATCGCGGCGGACCAGGTCGGTCTTCTGGGTCTGCCAGCGGACCCCTAGGTCCAGCTTCAGGCGGCTGTCCAGCGTCTCCCAGTGGTCCTGCAGGTAGCCCGCATAGCCGCGCGAGCTGGAGTCGGTCACGAAGCCGAAGAAGCCGGGCAGGATCGCCCCACCGCTCGTCAGGCTCGGACCGACGATCGCGCCGTTGGCGTCCAGACCGCGCAGATCGACCAGACGCGAAGGCTCGCCCATCGTCGAGACCAGGAGGCTGGCCTGGAAGTTGGCGTCATAGCTGTAATCGCTGGCGTAGACGCCGGCGGTGAGCTTGTGCTCGCCCCAGAGGTTGAAGGTCTTCTGCGCCTGCAGGTCCATCGAGGCGCTGTCGGCCTTGATGTTGGCGATGAAGGGCAGCAGGAAGTTCAGATAGGCGTCCGGCGCCACGGCCTGGCCGTTGTCCAGGTAGTAGCCCTGGACGCGCGCCACCTTGGCGTAGTTGGCGATGAAGTCCTCGCGGCTAATGCCGGCGAAGGCGCCGCAAGGATTGCTCGTCGGGACGTTGAAGAAGCCCCGGAGCTTGGCGTTGTTGAGGTTGCAGCTGAGCGCCGCGCCATGGGCCGGCGAGATGACGTCGTTCTGCAGGCGCACGTTCAGGAAGTCCCGGGCGAAGGCGGTGTCATTGCCCGTGAACATGGTGTTGAAGTCGTTGGTCCCGCTCGTGTAGCGAAGCCCGGCCTTGAAGGTCCAGCCATCGCCCATCTCGCGCGAGAACTTCAGGGTGAAGACGTTGAACTTGGGGTGGATGCCGTCGGCCAGGTCGATGTCGCGCGAGCCGTATTCGCCCATCTGGGTGAAGTGGCGGTTGAACGGCGAGGCCACCGTGCCATGGGCGAAATTGATGCCCAGCGGTTCGATGGTGTCCTGGTCGATCTTGGTGGGATTGTCGGCCGTGCCCGGGCCCGACAGGCGCGGCACAGAGATCGGCAGGTTCTGGTAGAAGGCGGTGTGGTCGTTGAGAAACAGGGCGTGCGCCTGGATCTGGGTGGCCCCGTCGTCGCTGGTGTAGACGATGTTGCCGCGGATCTGGCCGCCGTGGTCGCCGGTGTAGCCGTTGTCGCGGATGCCGTCGGCGACGCGATAGAAGCCGCCCAGCGCGAAGGTCAGGTTCTTGTTGATCGGGCCCGAGACGAAGGCTTCGTTGCGCACGAAGCCGTAGTCGGCCACTTCGAGCCGATAGCCGCCCTCGAACGCCTGGCCGCCGGTCTTGGTGACATAGTTCACCGTCGCGCCCAGGCCGTTGGAATAGAGGATGCCGCCCGGACCGCCCTTCACGACCTCGACCCGATCGGTCATCAGGTCGGTGCGGATGAAGACGTCGTTGTTCATGAACTGGACTTCGGGCTCTTCGTAGACCGGAAGTCCGTCGATCAGCTGCGGAGCATAGCGAAAGCCGCCGGTGACCGGCAGGCCGCGGACGGTGACGTTGTTGCTGGCCTCGCCGGCGCTGCTGCCCTCGGTGTAGAGCCCGGGGATGTTGGCCAGCAGGTCGGCCGTGCTGATCGGCGCCAGGCGCTGGATTTCCTCGGTGGTCAGGGTGTTGATCGAGAAGGTGGCGTCCTTCTTGCGCGTGCCGGCCGTCACCCCCGTGACGACGACTTCCTCGACCTGAACCGTGTCCTGGTCAGCGGGCTTGGGCGGTGCGGCCGCCTGGGCCAGCGCGCCCGTCGCGGTGAACAGGACGGCCGCCGACACGGACGTGCAGAATGCTTTTTTCAGAGACACTGGTTTCCTCCCGAGGACGCCTTTTCGGCGCGTTTTTCCAGCCGGCATGACGACGGTATGCGACTAAAGCTACTGAAGTGATTTAGTCTGTCAACTGTCCTTGCGAAAAGCTTCGCAATGTTGCGGCGCGGCGACGATCCGGCCCGGGTGACATCCGGCGCACCCCGCGCGCGGGGTGATCAAGACGCTCGGCGGCCATGTTCTCCCCAAGATCCAGGGGCGCCCGAGCGCGGCATGGGCGTCGAAGAAGCCCGTCAATGGGGGCGAGGCCGGGTCGGCGGAATGACAAGCGCGCTGGCGACTCGGAGGCGGGTGCGTATCATGGCCGTCCAAAAAACCGGGGGCGTCACCTTCCATGGGCCGCGGCAGCAACTCCAACGGCGTTCGTCGCTACAACGAACGACTGGTGCTCTCGACCATCCGCCGGCTCGATGGAGCGTCCAAGGCCGACCTTGCCAAGATCACCGGCCTCTCGCCGCAAGCGGCCCTGCGGATCGTCGAGGACCTGGAGGCCGACGGGCTCTTGATGGTCGCGGGCCGGCGCACCGGCGGCATGGGCCAACCCTCGACGATCTACAAGATCAACGGCGAGAACGGCTACACCATCGGCGTGGAAGTCGGTCGCAACCGCCTCACCTGCGTCCTGCTCAACTTCAACGGCGTGGTGCTGGCCACCCAGACCCGGCCCATGGCCTTTCCCGAGCGTGCGGCGGTCATCGCGGAAATCGCGGAGTTCGCGCGCGTCCAGCTGGCGGCGCTCGGCCCAGAGCAACGCGAGGCCTTTCTCGGCGTCGGCATCGCCATGCCGTGGTTCATCGGCGCCTGGCGCGAGGAGATCGGGGTCACGCCCGACCAGGCCCGCGAATGGGGCGCCGACGTCGAGGAGGCCTTCCGCTCGGGTCTGGATTGCCCGGTGTTCTTCGAGAACGACGGCAACTCCGCGGCCCTGGCCGAACTGCTCTGCGGCGTCGGCCTGGGGGTCGAGAACTATCTCTATTTCCATGTCGGCACTTTCGTCGGCGGGGGGCTGGTGCTGGGCGGCCAGATCCATCAAGGCCGGCACGGCAACGCCGCGGCCCTGGCCTCCATGCCGATCCCCGACGAGGGCGGGCAGGACTTCCTGCTCCACCGCGCCTCGCTCTACAGCCTGGAAGCAGCGCTCGGCCAAGGAAACGACGAGGCGGTTCGCGCCGCCTGGCTGGATGCCTGCGCCCAAGGGATCGCCTTCGTGATCCTGGGCGCCAACAGCCTGCTCGACCTCGATGCGGTCGTGCTGAGCGGCGCGATGGACGAGACCACGCTCCAGGCGCTGGCCCGGCGGGTCGAGGCGCGAATGGCCGCCACCGCGCCGAAGGACTTCTTCAAGCCCAACATGCTGGTGGGGCAGATCCGCGACACCGCGCCGGCGGTGGGGGCGGGCCTCTTGCCGCTCTACGCCAGCTACACGCCAAACCTCGGCTCGCTGCTGAAGGGCGACGCCGCCTAGCCAAGCTTTTCGCTTTCTCCCGTTGACAGACTAAATCACATCAATAGATTTAGTCGCGTACCGCCGTCCTGCGGCCAGCAACGAGCGCGTCGTCAAGGCGCCCGAGAGGAAACGAATGTCTTTGCGATCGCGCCTTGGCGCGTCTCCAACCTGTGCGCTCCCCGCCCTAGCCGCGCCGCTCCCTGGCGTCCTCCCCGACCAGGCATTCCGCGCGCGCCCGATCTCGCGGCGGCCTTAAGCGCCGCCGCCCCGGCCGATCCTGCCGGTCCGGGGCGGCGTCCTTTTCACAGATCCCATCCAAGAGTTTAAACCCATGGCGGAACCCAAATTGCTCGGCGGCGTCGAGGCGGGCGGCACGAAGTTTCTGTGCGGCGTGGCCAACGAGGACGGCGTCGTTCTCGACCAGGTCCGCATCCCGACCACCACGCCTGCCGCCACTCTGAGCGCGGCGAGCGCCTTCTTCGCCAAGGCTCAGGCCCGGCACGGCGCGCTCGCTGCGCTGTCGATCGGAAGCTTCGGACCTCTGTCCCTCAGGGCGACGGCTCCCGATTACGGTTCGATCACCTCGACACCGAAGGTCGGATGGAGCCAGATCGATCTGCTGGGCCATTTCGCCCAGACCCTGGACGTTCCCATGGCGCTGGACACCGACGTCAATTGCGCGGCCGTGGGCGAGCTGCTGTTCGGCAGCGGCCGGGGCCTGGACACGTTCTGCTACGTGACGGTCGGGACGGGCATCGGGGTCGGGCTGCTGGTCGGCGGCGTGCCGCACGGCGGCGCCAATCACCCTGAGGCGGGCCACATCCGGTTGCCGCGCGCACTGGGCGATCAGGCCTTCGATGGCATCTGTCCGTTCCACGGCGACTGCCTGGAGGGCCTGGCCAGCGGTCCGGCGATCCGCGCCCGTTGGGGGATGCCGGCGGAGGAGCTGCCGCCTGAACACCCGGCCTGGGGGGTCATCGCCGAGTACATCGCCGGTCTTTGCGCCAGCCTGACCTACATCGTACGTCCCGACCGGATCATCATCGGCGGAGGCGTCATGCAGCCGATCGACATGCACGCGCGCGTCCGCACCGCTTTGCACAAGCAGCTGGGCGGCTACGACTCCAGCATCGCGGAACTGGACATGGACGCCTACGTCGCTGCGCCCACAGCCGGCGACTCCGCAGGCCTCACCGGCGCTCTGGCCATCGCTCACCGCCTCGTCACCCGCCAATGGCCCATGCATTGGGCGATCGGCGCGCAACAGAATTCTGTCTCCACCCTTTCGAAGGTCTCCTGATCATGACGACCACCGATACGGCGCTAGCGCCGCCCGCCAAGTCCGGGGTCACGCTGGCGATGATCCTATCGGCCCTGGGCGCGGCCCTCGGCGGCCTGCTCTTCGGGTTCGACACCGCCGTGATCTCCGGGACCACCTCGGCCTTGCAGGAACGCTTCTCCCTGAGCGAAGGCTATCTGGGCTTCACGGTCGCCTCGGCGCTGATCGGAACCGTGATCGGCTCGCTGATCGCTGGCTGGCCATCCGACCGCTTCGGGCGTCGCCCCATGCTCCTGGCCGTGGCCGTCTGCTACGTCGTCTCCTCGCTCGGAACAGGCCTGGCGCTGGACTGGCACAGCCTGGTGGCGTTCCGCTTCCTGGGCGGTCTGGCCATCGGCGCGGCCTCTGTCGTCACCCCGATCTACATCGCCGAGGTCGCGCCGACCCATGTTCGGGGGCGACTGGTGGCGCTCAACCAGCTCAACATCGTGCTGGGCATCCTGCTGGCCTTCCTGTCCAACTACGTGATCGCCAGCCTCGCGCCGCCCGACGTCGCCTGGCGCTGGATGTTCGGCATCGTGGCGGTCCCGTCGGTGCTTTTCCTGGTGGTCACCTTCCTGCTGCCCGACAGCCCGCGCTGGCTGGTGGTCAACGGCCGCGACGGTGAGGCCCGGGGCGTCATGACCCGGCTTGGCTTCATCGATCCCGAGGCCGAGGTCGCCCACATGCGCGTCGCCGCGGAGCGCGACGTTGCGGCGGCGAAGCCCAGCCTCTTCCAATCGGCCTATTCAGTGCCGGTGACCTGCGCCATCGCCATCGCCATGTTCAACCAGCTCTCGGGCATCAACGCGCTGCTCTATTACGCGCCGCGGATCTTCGAACTGGGCGGCGCTGGCGCCGACAGCGCCCTGCTGCAGTCGGTAGCCGTGGGCGGCACCAACCTGGTGTTCACCCTGCTGGCCTTCTTCCTGATCGATCGCTATGGGCGCAAGCCGCTGCTGTACTTTGGCTCGATCGCCACCGCCGCGGCGCTGATCCTGGTCGGCCTGCAGCTGGAAAGCGCCCACCCGAATGGCGCTCTTGTCCTGGCGGGCCTGCTGGGCTTTATCGCCGCCTTCGCTATCTCGCAGGGCGCGGTGATCTGGGTGTTCATCTCCGAGGTCTTCCCCAGCGCCGTGCGCGGCAAAGGCCAGGCGCTGGGCAGCACCACCCACTGGGTGATGGCCGCGGCGATCACCTGGGCCTTCCCGGTCTTCGCCGCCCACGTCGGTGGATGGGTGTTCGCCTTCTTCGGCGCGATGATGCTGCTGCAGTTCCTGTGGGTCTGGAAGGTGATGCCCGAGACCAACGGCATCGCGCTCGAGGACATGGATTTCCGGAGGGTCCACTGATGCGTCGCCTGCTAGCCCTGGGCGCGGCCGCCCTGATCGGCGCTGGAGCGTCGCTCCCCATCGCGCCCGCTGCTTTGGCCGAGGAGGCCCGTCCGGCCTACCACTTCGCGCCGGCTCGCAACTGGATGAACGACCCCAACGGGCTCGTCTATTTCGAAGGCGAGTACCACCTGTTCTACCAGTACAATCCCTACGGGGATCGCTGGGGCCACATGAGCTGGGGCCACGCCGTCAGCCGCGACCTGGTGACTTGGGAAGAGCTGCCGGTGGCCTTGCCAGAAACCGATGTCATGGCCTTTTCGGGCAGCGCGGTGATCGACTGGAACAACACCAGCGGCTTTGGCAAGAACGGTCGCCCGCCGATGGTGGCGGCCTACACCGGCTATGACCCCAAGACCAAGAACCAGTCGCAGTTCGTCGCCTACAGCAACGACAAGGGGCGCACCTGGACCGTCCACGGCAAGGTGCTCGACATCGGTTCGACGGAGTTTCGTGATCCCAAGGTCTTCTGGCACGCGGCTTCCAAGCAATGGGTGATGCTGGTCGTCATGGCGGTCGAAAACCGCTTGGCCATCTACACCTCGGGCGACTTGAAGACCTGGGCCCACGCCAGCGACTTTGGCCCGGCCGGCGGCCGGGGCAAGAACTGGGAGTGCCCCGATCTCTTCGAGCTGCCGGTCGAAGGCGGCAAGCCCGGCGAAAAGCGCTGGGTGCTCGGCATCAATCTGGGCGACAGCGGCGTCGGCGGCGGCTCGGGCGGCCAATATTTCGTCGGCGACTTCGACGGCGCCCGTTTCACGCCCGATCCAAGCTGGGGGCGCGAGCCCCAATGGATGGACTATGGCGCGGATTTCTATGCCGCCGTCTCCTGGAACGACCTTCCCAAGGACGATCCGCGCCGCATCTGGATCGGGTGGGCCAACGATTGGCGCTACGCCAACGCCATCCCGACCTATCCGTCGCGGGGCCTGATGTCCCTGCCGCGCGTCGTCAGCCTCAAGAAGACGCCGCAAGGCTATCGCATCGCCCAGGCGCCGGTCAGGGAAGTCGAGGCGCTTCGCTCGGGCCATCGATCGGCCAGTGCGCTTGCCCTCGGCGAGAGTGCGACCTTGCTGCCGATCGAAGGCGGCGCCGTCGAGCTGGACCTGGAGCTGGAGACGGGGAGCGCCGAACAGGTCCAGATCGCCTTCACCGACGACAAGGGTTTCCAGACCTTGATCGGCGTGACGCCCAAGACCAACGAGGTGTTCATCGACCGCACGCGGTCGGGTCCCCATTTCCACGACGCCTTCGCCGATCGCCACACCGCGCCGGTCGACCTTACGTCCGGACGCGTGCGCCTACGGGCGTTCGTCGACCAGTCGATCATCGAGCTCTATGTCAACGATGGACAGACCACCATCACCGACCGGTTCTTCCCGGGTGGCGGCGGGCTCAAATGGTCGGCCAGCGCGCGAGGAGGAACCGCGACGATCCGAAAGCTGGACGGCTGGATGCTAACCAAATCGAAGGCGCCTTAAGTGGAAGGCTCACTCTTAGAAAGCCCGGCTGGTTCGGGCTGGACGCAGACCATTGTTAGGCGAGCGCCGGATGTCGGCCAGCTTCGAGTTGCATCGCTCGAATCGGCTAGCGACTTTTGGGCTCTGCCAAGTGAGCCTGGTCCGCTCTATCGGCAACTATACGCTTTGATCCGCTATCGTCTCGCCACGGGCGAGCTGCGGGTTGGCGACAGGCTACCCGATGAACGCCGTCTGGCGCGCCTCTGTGGGGTCTCCCGGTTGACGGTCCGAAGCGCCTTTGCGTTGCTCTGCGCCGATGGATGCATACAGCGACGGACGCGCCTTGGAACGATCATCCGCGCCGTTGTCTGAAGGTCCGGAGTCTGGAGCGGCGCCAATGTCTGCAGATGGCGCAATCCCGTCCTCATGGCCCACGCCCAACAGCGTAAAACCCTTGGGCAGTCGGAAGGCCCGTGGCATCAGCGGGCCTACCACCCCAGCCATGAACGCCGACCCATGACCCCCGACGACTTCCGCCAACTGGCGCTCAGCCAGCTCAACGCCCGCGTCGCCTCCCGCCTGGGGACGATCGAGTTCCTGGTCGGCGACAAGGTGTTCGCCACCCTGGGCGCGCCCGACCCGGCCTTCGCCGTCCTGCGCCTTTCGCCCGAAGACCAGGCGGCGGCCCTGGCCGCGGCGCCCGGCGTGTTCTCGCCTCAGGCAGGCGGGGCCGGCGCTCGCGGCGTGACCTGCGTGCGCCTGGCCCTGGCCGAGGCCGGACACCTCAAGCCGGTCCTGGCCAAAGCCGCCGGCAAGGCGCGCAACAGCCGCAGCGCGTTCAGCCGCATCGGCTAGCCCGCTTGATGCAGGCGGCGCCCTGCGAGGCGACAATCCGGCAGGCGTCCAGGACCTTGCCTTGCCATCTTGCCGAACCCTGTTCTAGACTCGTGCCACGTCGCTGAAAGCGCGGCGTCGAGGCGTGAGAACCTCGCTTGAACCAACCGCTTCGCGTTCGGCTCCGCCCCGGCGCGACCGGTGTGTTGCGCCGGCGGCGCCGTCCATGACGGCCGCTCCACACTCAAGCTTGAGTCTCGGGAATGCGGCTTCGCCGGTTCCGCCGCCTCTCCTTGGAGGCGGACGTGACCGGGCCAGCAGAGACCAGACTTCAAGCCAGAACCCCTCGGCGCGGGAGCCCGCGCCGATGACCCTCAAGACCGTCGATCCGGTCCTGGGCGAGACCCAGACCGACGCCCGCCGCAAGCTCGACGCGCTGTTCCGGCGCCAAGCTCCGGCCCTGCTGCGGTTCCTGTCGCGGCGGACCAATCCCGAGGAGGCCCAGGACCTTGCCCAGGAGGCCTTCCTGCGCCTGACCCATGCGGCAGGCAAGCAGGCCCTGCAGAAGCCGGAGGCCTATCTTGGCCGCATCGCCCGCAACCTGCTGCGCGACCGGGCCAAGAGCGTCTCGGGTCGCCGCGAGCGCAGCCACGCCGTTCTTGAGCCCGAGGCGCATGCGACGAGCGACGGCGATCCCCACCTGGCCCTCGAAGCGCGCCAGCTGCTCGAGCGCCACGAGGCCGCCGTCCTCAAGCTCAAGCCCAAGACCCGCGAGGTCTATCTGCGCCATCGCGTCGACGGCCAGACCTATCCGCAGATCGCCGCCGCCCTGGGCATCGGCGTCAGCGCTGTGGAAAAGCACATGATGAAGGCCATCGCCGCCGTCGACCGCAGCCTCGGCCGGCCCTAGGATCACGCCATGACCTCGGGGGAAGAAGAGCATCTGCGCCGCGAGGCGGCCGCGTGGTTTGCGCGCATGCGCGGACCTGGCGCGGAGACCGCGCGCCCTGACTTCGACGCCTGGCGCGCCGCGCCCGGCCGCCAGGACGCCTATGACCGTTTGGTCCGGCGCTACGAAGAGTCGGCGATCCTGGGTCATTCCAAGCTCTCGGACCTGCGCCTGCGCACTAGCGCCTCGCGTCGGGGCCCGCCGCCCGCGGCGTGGTGGGCGGCCAGCGCCGCCGGCCTCGTTGTGGCCATCGCCCTGGCCACCGTCTCGCCCTGGCCGATCTTTCCCGACGATCAGCCGCCACAGCAGCGGCTCGCCGCTGGAACCGGCCAGATCCGCAGCCTGTCTCCAGCGCCAGGTCTCACCGTGGTGCTCGACGCTGACACCGTGCTGCTGGCGTCCAGCGAGCGCGGCCGCTCGCGCCTGGTCCTCGAACGCGGACGCGCCCGCATCCACGCCCGGGGTCCGGTGGATGTCCAGGCCGGGGCCATGCGCGTCATGGGCCAGGACGCGGCCTTTGATCTCAGCCTCAGCGAGCGGTCGGTCGAGGTCTCCGCCCTCTCCGGGAGCCTGGAGGCGCGGCGCGACCGGCATCCCCTGATCTCGGGCCGCACCCGCCTTCAGCCGGGACAGGCGCTGATCCTCGCCGACGACCGCCTGGGCCCGCCGACCCGCGCCGCCGGGCGCGAGCGCCAGTGGCCCCAGGGCCTGCGCCTCTACCAGGACACCCCGCTCGCCGAAGTTCTCACCGACGCCAATCGCTACGGCGCCCGCAAGATCCGGCTGGCCGATCCCGCGCTGGGGTCCCTGCAGGTCAGCGGCGCCTTGAAGGTCACCGATCCGGACGGCCTGGCCCGGGCCCTGGCCGCGGCCCTGTCGCTGACGGTGACCCAGCTCCCGGGCGGCGACCTGGCGCTGTCGCGCCGCGGGGCGTGATTTCAGCCGGACCGAGAAGTTTTTTGTGAGGGGTCGCCGCGCGGCCTCGTCAGAGCCACCCGGAACGACCGCGACCGTCGCGGTCCGCCGCCCGGGGGCTTCATGCAACACCACACCACCCTTCTACGCCGCGGCCTGATGGCCACGGTCGCCGGTCTCGTCCTGACCGCCGCCGCGCCGGCCCTGGCCGCGCCGCCCCTCCTGCAGGCCGAGCACCAGACCTATGACCTGCCCGCCCAGCCGCTGGGCGAGGCGCTCGGCGCGGCGGCCCGGATCAGCGGCCGCCAAGTGGTGGTCGCCTCGCCGCTGGTGCGGGGCAAGACCGCCCCGGCGCTGTCGGGCCGCTACACCGCCGACCAGGCCTATGCGGCGCTGCTCTCCGGGTCGGGTCTCAAGCTCGTCCGGGTGGGCGCGACGCTGGTGCTCAAGCCCGCCGACGAGACCGCGCCGGGGGAGGTCCGCGCCGGTGACGAACCCGAAAGCCTCGCCGAGGTCGTGGTCACCGGCACCCGCATCCGCGGCGCGGGGCCCGTGGGGGCCAACGTCATCGCCATCAGCCGGCAGGACATCGAGGCCAGCGGCTACGCCACCACCCAGCAGATCGTCCAATCGATACCGCAGAACTACGGCGGCGGCCCCAACGAGGGCACCCTGTACGGAACCGGCCGCAACGGCGCCAGCGCCAATCTGGGCGCGGGCTCGGGCGTCAATCTGCGTGGCCTGGGCGCCAGCTCGACCCTCGTGCTGCTGAACGGCTCGCGCCCGCCGATGGGCGGCCGCACCGGGGTGTTCGCCGACCTTTCGCTCGTGCCCGCCTCGGCGATCTCGCGGATCGAGGTCCTGGCCGACGGCGCCTCGGCCCTCTACGGCTCCGACGCCGTGGCCGGCGTGGTCAACGTGCTGTTCCGCGACGCCTACCAAGGCCTGGAGACGCAAATGCGCCTGGGCGGGGCGCAGGGCGGAGCCGCCGAACGCCAGTTCGGCGCCCTGGCCGGGCGGGCCTGGCCGGGCGGTCGCCTGGTCGCCGCCTACGAGGTCATGCGCCGCGACGCGCTGGCCGCGGCCGAGCGCCCCTACGCGACCTCGGACCTGCGCCCCTTCGGCGGGCCGGACTATCGCTCGGTCTATGCCGCGCCGGGGACCATCGTCGCCGGCGGCCAGACCTTCGCCATCCCCGCCGGCCAGAACGGGGTCGGACTGCGCGCCGGCCAGCTGTTGCGGGGCTTCGTCAACCGCGAGGACGGCCGGCTGGACACCGACATCCTGCCGCGCCAGACCCGCCAAGCCCTCTACGCCAGCGGCGAGCAGGACCTCGGCGCGGTGACCCTGTTTGGGCAACTGCTCGTCGCCGACCGGCGCTTCGCCTTCCGCAGTCCGACGGTGTCCCAGACCGCCACGACCGTGCCGGTCGCAAATCCGTTCTATGTCGATCCGATCGGCACGGGCCAACCGGTGCGGGTCCAGTACAGCTTCGTTGGCGACCTTGGCCCGCAGATCTATTCGGGCCACGTGCGCGCCTACAACGCCACGATCGGGGCCCGCGGCGAGATCGGCGCCTGGTCGCTCTCGGCGCGAGCCGGGTACGGTCTCCAGGAGGAGGCCAGCCTGACCAAGAACTTCCTCAACACCTATCGGCTGGGCCTGGCCCTGGCCGACCCCAATCCGGCGACGGCCTACAATCTGTTCGGCGATCCGGGCTCGACGCCGCAGGCGACCATCGACAAGGTGCGCGGCTTCGCCTTCAACCACGGTGTCTTCGAAGCCTGGTCGGCCGACCTGAGGGCCGACGGACCGCTGCTGACCCTGCCGGCGGGGGGGGGTCCGGCTGGCGCTCGGCCTGGAGCACCGGGACGAGCGCTATCGGCTGGACAGCCTCAACGACATTGGCGGCGCCGTTGCGTCGGCCAGCACCCTGGCCCTGCCAGGCCCCCGCAAGATCGATGCGGCCTATGCCGAACTGCGCGCGCCCCTGGTCGGGCCAGAGGCGGAGGTCCCGCTGGTGCGGCGGCTGACCCTGTCCCTGGCCGGCCGTATCGAGCGCTACAGCGACTTTGGGACCACTCGTAACCCGAAGGTCGGGCTGGACTGGTCGCCGGTCGGCGACCTGACGCTGAAAGCGGCCTACGGGACCGCGTTCCGCGCGCCAAGCTTCAATGACCAGCGCCAGGGCATCGGCAGCACGCTTTACCAGCCGGCCGCTCTGGTGGACCCGGCCTCGCCCACGGGCAGCACCGTGGTGCTAGCCCTGATCGGGAACCGGCCGGGGATCGGCCCCGAACGCGCTCGCACCCTGACCACGACCGCCGAATGGACGCCGCAGGCCGTCGCCGGCCTGAAGGTCACCGCCAGCTACTTCCGGGTGCGCTATCGCGACCGCATTTCCAGCATCAACGCCGACATCTTCAACGCTCTGATCAACCGGGCGCGCTACGCCGACCTGCTCACCGAGGCTCCTAGCCCCGAGGTGGTCGCGGCCTACTATGCGAGCCCGTACTTTTCCAATCCGGGCGCGATCCCGGCCGCCAACGTCAAGGTGATCGTCGACGCCCGTGTCCAGAACCTGGCCGTCGTCGACGAGGACGGCGTTGATCTCGACATCGCCTACGGCCGTGCGGTCGGCGCGGGACGTCTGAGCCTTGGGCTGTCGGCGGCCTACATCTTCAGCGTCGAGCAAGCGGTGTCGCGCAACGCCGACCCGGCCGAAACCCGCGGAACGGTCGGCAATCCGCTGCGGCTTCGCGCCAGGATGCGGGCCGGCTGGAGCCAGGGGGGCTGGGACGCCAGCGCCTTCGTCAACTTCGCCGACGGCTACCGCAACCAGACGGTCACGCCCTACGAGAAGGTCGACGCCTGGACGACGCTCGATCTCAACATCGGCTACCGCTTCGCGGCCGACCGGGTCGGCCTCTCGGGCCTGCGCGCGGCGCTGTCGATCGCCAATCTGCTCGACCGCGATCCGCCCTATGTCAATCTACGCACCTCGACCTCCGGCATCGGCTTCGACAGCGACAACGCCAGTCCGATCGGTCGTTCGATCGCGCTGCAGGTCACCAAGTCGTGGTGAGCCTGATCGCCTGGGCGGCCGCCGCGACGATCGCGTCGGCGCCTCCCGCGCCGCCGACGCTGAGCGACCTCGTCGAGGTCGTGGACATCTCGAGCCTGGCCGTTTCCCCCGACGGCCGGTGGGCGGCCTATCGCCAGGAGCAGAGCTCGCTGGCGCGCAACGCCAAGCTCCTCAGCTGGTGGGTGGCCGACCTGCAGGGGTCCGGACCGCCCCGGCGCCTGGCCGAAGGCGGGGAGGCGCTGTGGACGGACGCTGGAACCCTGCCGGCCGAACCGCCCCTGTGGTCGCCAGACAGCCGACGCTTCTATGTGCGGGCCCTGGTCGATGGGGCCGTGCAGGCCTGGTCGGTCGATCTGGCCGACGGCGGGCGCAGGCTCACGAGCGAGGACGGAGACATCGCCGATCTGGCCCTGGTCGAAGGCGGCGCGCGCCTCAGCTTCACCGTCGGCGCCAGCCGCGCCGCCGTCCGCCTTGCCGAGCAGCGGCAGAAAGACGAGGGCGTCCTCATCGACGCCAGCATCGACCCTGCCCAGAACCTCTTCGATGCGGCGCCGGTCAATGGCCGTCCGGCCGCCCAGCGCCTCACCGGCCGCTGGTTTCGACGCCAGGGTCTGCTGGCCGCGGCGCCCCGCATCCGCAAGTCGGTCCCGGCGGCGGGCGGGCCGGTTCGGACGGAGGACGACCCCGTTGCGCTTGCCGGCGACGGCGCGACACGCGGCAAGGCCGCCGCCTCTCCCGACGGGTTCGGCATGGCGCGGCTCGCCGACGGCCGCCTGGATGTTACGCGGCCCTCAGGCGAGGTCGTCGCCTGCCGGGTCGCCGACTGCGCGTCGGTCAAGGCTCTGGCCTGGCGGCCCGGCGCTGACGAACTGGTGCTGACGCTGGGCGACTCCGCCCGCCGCCAGCGGCTGGCCGTCTGGCGGCCCGGCCGCGCCCAGCGGCCCGGGCCGTTGCGCGCTTTGGCGTCGAGCCAGGGGCTGATCGGCGGCGGGGCGGCCGACACGCCCTGCGCCTTGACCGCGACGACGGCGGTTTGCGTGGCGGCCGAGCCGACGACGCCGCCTCGGTTGGTCTCGATCAACCTTGCTGGAAAGCCGCGGACCCGGGTCCTCGCCGCCCCGAACCAGACCCTCGACGGCGCCGCCAAACCCGGGGCGCGCCTCTTCGAATGGCGCGCCGCCGACGGGCGGGCGTTCGCCGGCTGGCTGATGCTGCCGGCTGGGCCGCCCCGGCGCAGTCCCTTGTTCGTGACCTACTACCTCTGCGAGGGCTATCTGCGCGGCGGCTTCGGCGACGAGTTCCCCCTCGGAGCCATGGCGCAGGCCGGGGTGGCCACGCTCTGCATCAACAAGGCCTATCAGTCCGAAGCCAGTCACGATCCCGTCGCCGACTATCGCACCGGCCTGTCGGCGGTCCAGGCCGCCGTGGATCGCCTGGCGACCGAGGGGCTTGTCGACCGCGCAAGGATCGGCATGGGCGGTTTCAGCTTCGGGAGCGAGGTGACGACCTGGACGGCGATGAACAGCAATCTGCTGGCGGCCGCCTCGATCGCCTCCACGCAGATGGAGCCGGCCTATTACTGGCTGAACGGCGCGGCCGGGCGGGACAACCACGCCGTGCTCAAACGGAGCTGGGGGCTGGGCCCGCCCGAAGAGACGCCTGAACGCTGGAAGCTGATCTCGCCGGCCCTCAACGCCGCCAGGATCCGCGCGCCCTTGCTGATGCAACTGCCCGAGCAGGAGTATCGGCTGAGCTTCGAACTTTTCGCGCGGCTCTCCAACTCCGCCACGCCGGTCGACCTCTACGTCTTCCCCGAAGAACCGCACATGAAGACCCAACCCCGCCATCGCCTGGCGGTCTATCAGCGCAACCTCGACTGGTTCCGGTTCTGGCTGCAGGGCCATGTCGATCCCGATCCAACAAGGGCGGGGCAGTATGCGCGCTGGTCGCGGATGGCCCAGCGAAGGGCCGCGGCCGGCGCGCCGTGAAGAGGCGGCCAGATGGCGAAGGCTCAGCGACTCCAGCTTCGCGCCCACAGTTCGGCGTCGACCAGCCGCAGAATGCTCATGAAGCGGGCCTGGGTCATTTCCACCGGCTTGCGCAGGGTGGCGGCGACACCGTCGAGGTCGAGCAGGCTCTCGCGGGCGAGGAGACCCTCGGCGAGCATCGGCCCGATGCGATCGCGGTTGGCCTCATAGGCGGCGGCGACGAAGCTGTTGATGCGTCCCTTGGAGCGGCGGTTGAGGACGTCGGCGGGAAGCAACGCGGCAAAGGCGCGCCGGGCGATCGCCCGGTCGCGTCCACCGGCCACCGATAGCCAGGTGGGGATGGCGAGCGCCAGTTCGAGCACCGGCTGGGCCATGTGCGGCGACACCACGGTGGCGGCCACGCTGCGATCATGGCCATCCATGTGCGCATGAACGCCCAGAACCGCCTGAACGTGACGGCGCTTGCCGGGCGGGAGGCCGGCGAGGCCGTCCTGCCAAGGATGGTGGGGGCTGGCGACCTGCCGCCAAGCCGGGGCCAGGTGCTCGAGATCCGGCGACCTGGGCGGATCCTGGCGACGCAGGCCGATCTTCAGGGCCAAGCGCGCCACGGTCCAGGCGTTCGCGCCCGTCAGGCTGGCGACGTCCATGATCGTCGTCATCACACCTGGGCTAAGCCCTTGCGCCCTGAACCGGTCGACGACGGGCGCGGCGGAAATGAAGTAGCCGAACACGCTGTCGCCGCCCGCGCCATTGAAGAAGGCGGAGGCGCGATGCTGTCGGCCCTGCTGCTGGAAGGCCGCATCCACCGACTGCAGGACGGTCGGGCGCCCCGGTCGGGCCAGGCGGGCCAGAGGCGGCGCAGAAAAGTCGATGTCCCCCGCGTCCAGGACGAGTTCGGTCAACGGCAGACCGGCGGCTCGCGCGACCTGCCGCGCATAGCGCCGCTCGTCGCCCTCTGGCCCGATGGTGGTGACATTGACCGCGAACGCCGCGACGCGTTCCCTCAGCGCCAGGGCCACGATCGAGGAGTCAAGGCCTCCGGACAGCTCGACGATGATCGGACCTTCGGCCGCCGCCAGCGCGGCGACGCTGCCTTCAATTTCCGCGAGCAGCCGTTCGGCCCAGTCGCCGGCCTCCAGGCGCGGCGCCGCCTCGATCACCTGGCTTGGACGCCAGAATGGGCGCGTCGACATCGCACCCTTGGGAGGGGCCGCCAGCGCGTCGCCGGGAAGGATCTCCTCGACGCCGACCAGGCCCGTCGCTGCCGACCGGGCGCCGCCGAAGGCGATATGACGGGCCAGATAGCTCCAGTCGATGCGAGGTGAAACCAAGCCCAAGGCGGCCGCCTGGCCCACATCGGAGAACAGCAGGTCCATCGGCTCGCGACGGATCCGAAAGGCCGGCAGATTGCCTGACGGATCTCGCGCGGCGACCATCCCGCCGGCCGGATCGACCAGAACGGCAAGGTATCGGCCCCAGTACGATCGGCTCAGTGTCTCCAGCACATCAGAGGTATCGCCGAGCCCCGCAGCCGTCCGCACGCGCTCGGGCCGCGCAGCGCGGGTGAAAAGCCGCCCGAACACCACCCCGCGCCCACCGGGCAGAACTAGGATTTCCTCGACCGGCGAGAACGCCGCCCAGGTCGGGCCCTGCGCCGCCAGCGGCAGCGTCGGGCCAAAGCCGCCGGCCTGGATCGCCTGGGTGATGATCGGCGGCGTCTCAGCGCGCCACAAGGCGAAGACGTAGCTCATCACACCACCAGGATCGGCGTCAGCATGGCGGTTCGATGCAGGGACTCATTGAGCGCGCAGTCGCCCGATTGCGCCCAGGCGTGGGCCTCGAAGGGCGGCGTGGCGACGGCCAACACCACGTCGACGTCTATGCCCCTACGAGAGAGAAAATGCGCCATGGCCAGGGAGTCCAGAAGACATATCGGCGTCACTGGAACGAGACTGCGCACAGCCAGGAAGCGACGCGCCAGCGCCTCGGCCTGCGCGCTGCGCCCAGACATGCCGCCAGCGCGACGTCGCCGCCAGCGCCGCCACCCGACGACTCGAGCAAAAGGGCGAAGGCGCAGCAACCAAAAGACGACAAGCACCGCCCAGAAGACCTCGACGACATCCATAGCCGTCGCCCCCGAACGCTCGTGGGCGATTTCAAAGGCGCTGCGCGCGGGCAGCGTCCGCGCGCAGGGCGCCACCGGTTGTCCCCGGCCGTCCCGCACCAGGAGGCCCGCGGCGATCAGCGGCCCGAGGCCGGCCTCGTCGATGGGGCCGACGCCAGCGCCTCGCGCAAGCGCCGACAGGGCGACAGCCTGGGCCTGGCCCAGGCCAAGATAGCGATCGCGATTGAGGTCCAGGACCACGCCCAGGTCCGCGACCAGGCAGTAGGACACGCCCGGCGCCAGTTCGTAAGTCATTGTCAGCCTCGAAAGCGGAGCGGGCCTGTCGCGCCCGCTCCGCGGGGCTCATTCGGGGTCCAGGCCCGTCTTGGGCTGTTCCTGCGAGAACTCGGGCATGGTGTCCGGACCGCCCCGGGTCCGAACGCTCACCGCACCCAGATCCAGCAGCGGATCGGGAACGAGGGTCACGATGGTTTCCATGGCGACCTCCTTTTCACGAAAAGCCCGCCCCAAAGGGCGGACAGCTTGGCGGAACGGCGAGCCGCTCCGCCGGCGTCTGCCTAGTCGGCGTCGATCCCCGCGCGCGGCTGCTCCTCGGAAATCTCCGGGAGGACGTAGGGGCCGCCCTGCGTTTCCCGGCTGACGGCGCCCAGGTCGATCAGGGCGTCTTCGATATGGTCTTCGATCCGTTCCATGACGGTCTCCTTCTCCAGGTCACGCCCACCGTGACAGTTGAACGTTGCGACCACAGGTAGAGAACCCGAAGGAAATAACGCCGGAATTTTCCGATTATTCCGCAGGGCGCCGCGGGTCGCGGTCACTGAGGCCATGGAGGCTGCGGACGATCGCGGGCACCAGCCGCAGGCGGCGGCGGTGATAAGCGACGAGCGCCTGACGCAGCGCCGTGGATGACCCGGCGGCGGCCAGGCCTCGCAGCTCCCGGGTTTCGTCCTGAAACTCGGGGACCAGCTCCAGCTCGGCGCAGCGCGAGCGATGCAGGCGATCGCTGGCGCCGGCCACGGCCCACTCGACCTCGACATTGCCGCTGCGGGCGGCCAGGCGCGCGAACAGGTCCTCAAGGGCTGTGATCGGACCATCGCCCTCGGGAGCGTCAGGCGAGATAGCCGTCTCGCCGCCGGCCGACCTTGCGGCGTTGACCAGAAGAGCGACGTTCCATTGGTAGAGGTCCGACAGGTCCGGCTCCGTCAGACGGGGAACAAGGAAGCCCTCGCCAGGCAGGGCGGTGAGCAGCCGCTCGCCCACTAGGCGATGCAGGGCCGCGCGCACCGGCGTGGCGCTGGCCCCGAACCGCCGCGAAAGCGCGGGGACGTCGATGCGTTCGCCAGGCCGCAGGGCGCTCTCAGACAGCAGGAAGGTCTTGATCGAGAGGTAGACGCGTTCACCGGTGCCGGGCCGATCAATCATCAGGCTTAACTCCCTGGACGCCACGCAACGCAGCGCGCCGAAAGGCGGGCCGCTGTCGCCAGGTCCTGTCGCGCCAGGTCCTTTCGTCCGTGGTCCGCCAAAGGCGGCGTGAGGATGGAAGCATCGATCGCCGATGGCTCCTCCCCGAAATTCCTCCGCGAATTTTGGGGGGTGGATTTTCCAGGACCTAAAGCAGGCCCAGGGTCCGGAAGCTGGCGACCGTTTCGGCGCCGACGATCAGGTGATCATGGACGAGCACGCCCAGGGCCTTGCCGCCGCTGGCGACCGCGCGCGTCATCTCGATGTCGGGCTTCGAAGGCGTGGGGTCGCCCGAAGGATGGTTGTGGGCCAGGACGAGGGCGCTGGCCCCCGTCTCCAGGGCCCGCCGCAGGACCTCACGGACATAGACCGGCGCATGGTCCACGGTGCCCTTGCCCAAGGCTTCGGCCAGGATCAGCTGGTTCTTCCTGTCCAGAAAAGCGGCCCAGATCTCCTCTCGCGGCAGGCCTCGGAGCTTGGCCCGGAAGAAGGCGGCGACCGCCCCGAACGAAGACATTACCGGCCGCGCGCTCAGCGCCGCCAGGCTGACCCGGCCGGCCGCCTCGCGCAGGATCTTGAAGTTGAGGATGGTCGCCTCGCCGACGTGGCGGCGCAGTTCGGCGCGGTCGGCGGCGAGCACGCCGGCCAGGCCGCCGAACCGCTCGACCAGACGCACGGCCAACTCGCAACCTTCGGTCCGTTCGTCCGGGGCCAGATGCAAGTGAAGAATCTCGGCGTCCTGCATGACGTCGACTCCGAAGCGCGCGGCGAAGTCGAGGACCTTCTGGCGCGACGGCGCCCACGCCACCGGGGTTTGGGGCGTGAAGGGGCAGGGCTTGGCCATCGTCTCCAGCACAGTGGCGGTCTCGGCGGTCTCGGGGGCGACGGCGACGGCGGTGAGGGCAGGGGAGGCGGACATGGCGTCCTCCGATCGGACGGCGCCGGACCCTATTGTCCGGATCGCTCACCCGCTTGGCCCTGCCTTTGTCCTTTTGGTCAGAGCTCGGCCTTGGCCGCCTCGTCCCAGTCGCCGAAGCCAGGCGGGGGCAGGGCGATCCGGGTCCTCACGCCGCCATCGCCCAGCGCCTCGGCCAACTGCCGGGCCGAGGCCTCGCCGCCAGGACCCCGATCGGCGGCGATCAGCACCAGGCGCACGTCCGCGGGCGGCCGCCAGCGCCGCAGGTTCGAGGTCGACAGCAGCGCCCAGGCCGGAAGGGCGAACCGATGTCGGGCGGCCAGGGCGGTGAACACCCCTTCGGCCACCAGCAGATCCGGCCCCGCCGCATCAAGGCGCACGGCGCTGCCGGCCGGGATCAGGCCGACGGTCTTGCGCGGCAGGGTCAGGTCGATGGCGCGCCGTCCGCCGGGGGTCAGATAGGTGAGCTCGACGGCGGTGACCGTCCCGTCGGGACCCTTCACGCCGGCCATCAGGGCCGGGCGCGCGGCCCCTGTCGGCCGATAGACCGCGAGCGGCGCGGCCGGATGATGGCGCAGCGCGTCAGGTCCGGGGATGTCGCCCGCGACGCCGCGACCTCGGCAGTGGCGTTCGGACAGCGTGCCTGCGACAGGCCGGCCCTGGTCCCAAAGCCGCAGGGCCGCGTCGCGGCGCGCTGTGCGCCCCCGATCCGAAGCGGTCTCGACCGGCGGCGCCGCCGCGGTCCAGTCTCCGGACGGTCCCAGCAAACCAAGGTTGCGCAGATGATCGCGCACCGCGCGCCAGTCGCCGCCCGCGAAACTATGGACGATGACCCGGCCGTCGCGCTCCAGCAGCGACACCGAGCGATCGCGCCGACTGTGGCCGGGGGCGGGGATGTTGGCGCGGCGACCTCCGTCATAGAGGTCGCCGCCCAAGCGGCGGACGATGGCGCGCAACGACATGGCAGGACTCCTCGGCCGCATCCGGCGGCCCGCCCGTCCAAGCCCTGGCTTGGCCTTTGTCACGGCGGCCCCTCAAGCGCTCCGGCCGGGCGTCCGCGCCCCGGGCCGGTCCGGCGCAGCGACAGGCGCCCGCCGCTTATACGGATAACCGCATAATCGGTCGTTATACGGTTATCCGTATACCCTTGATTTATACGCGATGCCGTATAATCTTGCACTATACGCAATGGCGTATAAAGGTTGGAGACACGCCGTGGACATCATCGTCCGGAACGAAAGTCAGCTCGCCGCCAGCCTCAAGCGCTATCGCAAGAAGGCCGATCTGACCCAGACCGAACTGGGCCGCGCCGCCCAGCTGCGCCAGGCCACCATCTCCGAGCTCGAAGCCGGCAAGGGCGCCACTCTGGAGACCCTTTTCACGGTTCTGGCCGTGCTCAACCTCGAACTGGTCGTGCGGCCTCGCCGAGCCGTCGACGACGCCGCCTTGGCGGACCTCTTCTGATGGCGCGCCGCCCGCGCCACAGCCCGCTGGCCGTCTACATGAACGGCCGGCGGGTCGGGCTGCTGCGTCGTGAACCCAGCGGGGCCGTCGATTTCACCTATGACGCCGAATGGCTGACGGTAGGCGCCGCCTTGCCCGTTTCGCTGTCCCTGCCGCTGCGCGAGGACCGCTACATCGGCGCGCCGGTGATGGCCGTCTTCGACAACCTGCTGCCCGACAACATCGACATCCGCAGCCGCGTCGCGGCCAAGGTGGGCGCCGAAGGCGCAGATCCCTACAGCCTGCTGTCGGCGCTGGGCCGCGACTGCGTGGGCGCTCTGCAATTTCTCCCCGAGAGCGCGCCGCCGCCGGTTGTCGGCCGGGTGGAGGGCCAGCCCATGACCGAGGCGGACATCGCCAGGATCCTGGCCAATCTGGCCCGCGCGCCCCTGGGTCTGGAGCCCGACGATGATTTTCGCATATCGATCGCCGGCGCGCAGGAAAAGACCGCCTTCCTGCGCCAGGACGGGCAATGGCTGCGGCCATTGGGCGCGACCCCGACCACCCACATCTTCAAGCCGCAGATCGGTCGCCTGCCCAATGGCCTGGACCTCTCCAACAGCGTGGAGAACGAATACCTCTGCCTGACCCTGCTGGCGGCATGGGGCTTGCCCAGCGCCGCCGTCGAGATGGCCAGCTTCGAGGACCGGCGGGTTCTGGTCGTCGAGCGGTTCGACCGCTTCCACGACCGGGATCATCGCCTCCTGCGCCGCCCCCAGGAGGACTTCTGCCAGGCCCTCTCCACGCCGTGGGTGGGCAAGTACGAGGCCGACGGCGGCCCCGGCGTCCTCAAAGGCCTGGACCTGCTGGCCGCGAGCGACACGCCCGCCAACGATCGCCTGGCCTTCCTGAAGGCCCAGGTCGTCTTCTGGCTGCTGGGGGCCACCGACGGCCACGCCAAGAACTTCAGCCTCTTCCTGCAACCGGGCGGCGGCTTTCGGATGACCCCGCTCTATGACGTCCTGTCGGCCGAGCCCAGTCGCGCCGCCCGTCAGATCGAGCCAAAGCAGATGAAGCTGGCCATGGCCGTCGGCGAGCGGCGACATTACCGTATCGGCGACGTCGCCCCGCGTCACTTCGTCCAAAGCGGCGCGGCCGGCGGCCTGGATCCTGAGGCCGTCCGCAAGATGCTGGCCCACCTGGCGCAGGCGGGCCCTGCGGCGCTCGACCGGGTGCTGGCCTCGCTTCCGGCGGACTTTCCGGCCGCCGTCAGCGGCCCGATCGCCCAGGCGGCCCATGCCCGGCTGGCTCAGATCGGCCGATACCTGGATGGCGACGCCGCGACCAAGGCTTGAGCCTCCCGCCGCCGACGCGGCCAATGTCCAGCGATGCGGCGCGAAAAATCGCCGCTCTGGCGCATGAAGCGCCGTCATCAGGACCATTCCCCTAGTCCCTGCGCGAGGAGGGCGCTCTTGGCGGCGCCTTGGCCAAGCGATCCTTGAGCCCATAGAGACTGGGCAGGAGCTTCAGGCCGCCGAACCGCTCCCGTTCGCACATGGCGCGCAGATAGCCGCCGGCCGAGCTGCGGATCTCCCCATCCTTCCAACGGGCCAGCACGGTGGCCAGGGCTATGGCGGCCCTGTTCCTGCCCATGGCCTCGCGCGCTTCGCGCACGGCCGACAGGTTGATCCCCATCAGCAGCGCGGCCCGGCCGACCGCGTCGACCAGGTCCTCCCACTGGGCTGCGGACGGATCGGCCAGGAAGTCGTCCAGCTCGGGCACGGCCTCGAGCACCAGCGACAGCGGGATGACCTCCTGGCTGATCGCCGCCTCCACCATGGCCGGGTCGGCCTCCGCCGCCCGGCGGGCCGATCGCGCCGAGGGCTCGACTACCTCCTTTCGAGGAGAGGAATACGTTGCTCCTGCGGATCTAGGCTGGGTTGTAGGTTCTTTCTGGGCTTCGTCCACGACGCCCCTGGGCTCATTTTGAATGGATTTGCGAGCCTTCACCCAGGCCGCGTCCACCGCCGCCAGCAGCGCCTGGAACGTCTCATGTAGCGCCTCAAGCTCGCCGAGGCTGGGGGTTCGCGGCAGGCGGCCGAGCGCCTGGTCGACCGCCCCGGCCCAGTCGTAGGTCGTAAAGCCCCGATGCACGGCGTCGGCGCAGACGGTGCGGATCTCGCGACGGATCTCCCCGAGCTTGCGCTTGAGATGCCGGCGCTGGGCCTGCTCAAGTCCCCGCGCGGCGGCCAGGTCGGCGAACTCGTCCCAGCGCGCGGCCATGGGCGCCAGGTCAAAGCCGAAGGCCTCGACGATGTGGCCGCGCTCGTCGCGATAGCCCCAGCGCTTGCCGTTGCCGCTGTCCTTCATGTGCACCAGGCCCGCGCGGACCGCCAGGCGGATCAGGCCCTGGACGCAGCTGCGCGAGCGCTGCAGCTCCTCGCAGAGCGCATCGTTGGACGGCCAGGCCAGGGGATGGGTGCGACCCGTCCAGTCCTGCTCGGCGGTGACCCGCACCAGGGCGCGGATCAGGCGCACGAGCCCGTCGCCGTACCCCAGACGGGGCGCGGCGCGCTCGAACCGGTCAAGCAGCATGGCCTTGGAGACGCCCTCCGGCAGGCCCTGGTAGGTTTCGGCGAGCCTTGCGGCCGCCCACTGGGCGTCCGCCAGACGGCGCACGTCTCCTACCCCGTTCGAGACGGTCTGCATTTTCTGCTCCTCCTTGGGGAGGCCGCAGGCGCACAGGTTCCCGTCGCGCGAACGCGCGTTTTTGGATTGCAGCGATGTCGGTGATTCGGTTAGAAAGAGCAGGAACTAGGAGCTCGGTCGGGGTTGGCGCCCCGTCTAGCGAATGACCTGGAGAACCCGGCGCGTTACAGCGAGCCGGGTTTTTCTATGCGCTCACGGCGTGTTTCCTTTCCTCGTCGCCCCCGTCGAAATAGACCTCGAACACGTGTTCGAGGGCGTCCATCCGATTGGCGAAGCCCCGCTCGGCCTTCATCGCGTCAAGCAATTCGATGAAGCGTTTGCCGACCATGCCGTTCAGCTGAGCCTTGCCGGCCGCACGGGCCTCGGCGCGAAGGCGCTTCTGGTATTCAGCCTGGTATGCAAGATCGCGAGCGGTCTTCATGGCCCCGCCGATAAGATCGCGATTCCAGCCGGCCAACTAATAAAGGTGAACGGCGAAACACCCGCGTTAAGCGAATAATGACCCTTGATCTGACTGGGAATCGGGGCGCGATCCATTGCTTGGTAATTCAAGGGGATGACCCGCCTTCCGGCGGCAGGACGAGGTCGCGGTCGATCAGCACCCGGACAAGCTGGCCAGGCGCGATGCGCAAGGTCGGCGCCCGCTGCAGGTCGCGCTCGACCAGGCGCTGGCCGCTCTGGCCGGCCGAGGCGGCGACCCCGCCGGCGGCGTCCTGCAGCACGACCCGGTCGCCCCGTCGGCCCGCGCTGTTCTGCGCCGCCGCGCCGCCGATCGAGATCAGGGTCGAAAGCCCGATGGCGCGGGCCAGCACCGGCAGGTGCCGATCGGTCTTGCCAGAAAGGCCGCTCATCCCGGCCGCGTCGAGCCCGACCATGGCGCCCAGATCCACGCTGCGGCCGCTGGGAAAGACCATCTGCGTCCAGACCACCAGCACCCGGTCCTGGCCATAGCCCACCTGGCTGTCGTAGCGCCCGATCAGGCGCGTCCCCTGCGGGATCAGGACGGTGCGCCCGGTGCGGTGATCGAACACCGGCTCGGTGACTTGGGCGATGACCGGTCCGGGCAGGTCCGAATTGATCCCGGTGACCAGGGCCGCCGAGACCAGAGCCCCGGCCTTGACCTCAAAGGGCGACAGGGGCGACCGCGGCAGGATCGGGGCCAGCGGCCCGCGCGTCGCCGCCGCGGCGATGAACTGCTCCCTGGCCGATGTCGAAGACGGCGGGGCGGGCGCCCCGTTCGGGCTTGCGGGGGCCAGGGTCGCCGGCGGCGCGGCGGGATCGAGCGCCTCGGCCGATGGCCGCGCCGCCGTCGCGCCGCCGGTCCCATTGAAGAAGGGCGGCGAGGCCCGGGCGGCCAGGCGTTCCTGGCGGGCTTGCTGGACCTCGGGGGAGACCGGCGCGGTCGGCTGCGGCGCCGCGGGCGCCGCGGCGCCTGGCGAGGCCCCCGCACCCGTGGACGCGCCGAGCGGCGCGGGCAGGGCGGCCGGATCGTCGTACCGGGCCGGCAGGCGCGCCTCGATCGGCGTGGGTCCGTCCGCGGCGCGCGCCTCCGCCTGGGGCGCCGGCGCTCGCCGGGCCGGGCCCTGGCCCATGCCCAGGATGAACCCGGAGCCGATCACCAGGACGATGACGCCGGCGACGGCGGCGATCGCCACGGGCCGATAGCGCGTGATCGGCCGGCGCGGGGCGACCAGGACCCCTTCGGCCGGTCGCTTGGACGCTGCGCCCGCCGCGGCGGCGGGATTGGAGACCGGCGGCTCGACGCTCATGGACGCGGCTCCTGTCGGGTCAGCCGCACCACAATCGGCTTCTTGTCGCCCAGGCGCAGTTCGGCGCGGTCGATGATCCGGTCCACGACCAGGTAGCGGCCCAGGAGACGCGAGTTGACCAACAGGGCCTGATCGTCGGCGTCGAGCAGGAAGACGGGCGGGGCCTCTCGCACGGCCAGGTCGGGCGGAAACTCGATGTAGGTCTTGGTTCCGTCGTCGAACACCCGCACCGGCGTCCAGGGCGGGGCCCGGCCCTTCAGGGGCGCGACCCGATAGCGAAAGTCCAGGCGCTCGACCGGCACGGCGGCCTGGACGGCCTCGTTCGCCTGCTCGGCCGCGGCGCGGCGCGCGGCGTCGGCGGCCCTGGCCCGGGCCTCTTCCTGCGGATAGGTCCAGGACAGGACGCTGGTATAGGCGCCGCTGTCGGTGGAGACCGCATCGATCAGATAGGTGCGCTGGTCGGTGGTCAGCACGAGGTTGGTGCGCAGGCCGCCCCGCATCGGCTTGACCAGCACGATGACCTGCTGGGCCTGGCCGGTCCCGGCTTCTGTCTCGCCCAGCACCCAGCGCACGGTGTCGCCGGCCGCCTTGGCGATCAGCTTCTCGCCGGGCCGCAGCGCGATGGTGGTCAGGAACCTCGGGCTGGTGTGGATCGCATAGAGCCGGCCCGGCTCGAAGGCGTGATAGAGCGCGGCGTTGACGAAGACGCCGCTGGCGGGCCCGGCGCGCGCTTCGGCGTTGGCCCGCTGCAGGGTCGCCAGCGGCTTGGCCAAGGCCAGGTTCGTCCCGGACCGTCGGCGCGGCCCCCTGGATTGCGCGGGCGCAGCGCGCTGGGTCGCGCCGGCGAGCGGAGCGGCCGGCATGGGGCTCGCCTTGGCCTGCTCGACGGGGCCGACGCCCGCTCCCCCGGCGCTCTGGGCGTGACCGGTGGTCCGGAGGACCGGCGGCAGGACTGCGGGTCGGGGGCTCTGGGCCTGGGATGACGGCGGCGCGGACGGCGGGGCGGACGACGCCGCCGCCAAGGGCGCGCAGGCCAGGGCGGCCATGAGGGCCAGGGCGCGGCCGGGAAGGGTGATGCGCAGGCTCATAGGTCGCGGCTCCATTGGAAGCTGGTGATTTCCAGGCCCCGGGCGTTGTCGAAGAGCTCGGCCTCGGTCCTGGGCGGCCTTGGCGCGATGCTGAACAGGCCCGTCCAGCGCACCGGCGGGCCGGCCACGCCCTGCAGGTAGGTCGTTTCGCGCCATTGGACCTGGAAGGTGGTCGGGCTGCGCGCAAGCACCGAGGCGATTTCGACGGAAACCGCCTCCTGGCCCAGGCGCGCGGCCGGGTCGTGCTCCTGGCCGTACTGGACGAGGCTGGCGCGCGCGCCCTGATTGGTCATCCGCGTGGCCCGCGACCAGTTCTCCCGCAGGACCACCGGATCGGTGCTCTTGGAGCGCACGCGCTCGACGAAGTCGCAGACGAAGCTGGCCTTGATGGCCTCGTCGGGCCTGTAGGCGCGGTCGGCCAGCTCGACCCGGCCCGGGCGTCCGTACCGGTCGATCGGCACGACATAGGTCGCGATCGGCCGTCGCAGCTGTACATAAAGAAAGGCGCTGGTGCTCAGCATCGCCAGCGCCAGGCAGCCGAAGGCCATCAGCCGCCAGTTTCGCGCCTGCACGCGCGCCGAGCCGATGCGGTCGTCCCAGACCTGGGCGGCGCGATGATACGGCGTCTCCTGCGGCGTGGACTGGCCATAGCGGTCCTGCGGGCGCTTGAAGGCGTTGGACGTCATCGGCGGCTCCTTCAGGGCTGGCGCCGTCTGGGCGGATCGGGCTCCCCGTCCTCGGGCTCGGGCGGCGGATCGTCCGAAAGCCCGCCGGCCGAAGCGGCCGACGAGGCGTTGGCCCCGGACGGTGGCGCGTAGGTGGCGCGCGCGCGGCCGACGACGGCGCTGGTCGAGGCGGCACGGCGGCCACCGCCCGAAGCAGCGGCGCCGCCGCCTGACGACCCGCCGGGGGGCGAGCCCCCGGATGCTCCTCCCCTGCCGCCGCCTTGGCCGCCGCCCTGGCCCCCGCTGGGCAGCCGCGAGGCCGATCGGGCCGAGGCGGCCGATCCAGCCGCGCCTGCGCCCATGGCCCAGCGTCCGGCCAGGGCCAGCCCGCCCACCGTGGCGGCCAGGCCCACCGCCCCAGCGGCGGCCGAGCCGGCGCTGAGCTGCGGACCGCCGGTGATTTGAGCGGCCGCCAGGGCGGGCAGCTTCAGCGCCAGCATGACGATCAGCAGGGCGGCCAGCAGCAGCCCGCAGGACTCTTCCCAGGCCGGCTCCGGGGACACGACATAGCTGGCGAAGATCTGCTCGCCGATCGAGACCACCAGGGCCAGGGCCATCACCTTGGCGCCCACCGAAACGACGTAGCCGATGGCCCGCTCGGCCATGAAGGCGGTCTTGGTCAGGATCCCGAACGGCACGGTCACGAAGCCGATCAGGGTGACGATGTAGAACTCGACGATGGTGACGGCGATCTCCACGGCCAGCACCATGAAGGCCAGGACCACGCCGATGGCCGCGATGCCGGTGATCAGGATGATGTCGATATGGACGAAAAATCCTGTGCCCATGCCTTCTCGAGCAATCCTCCCGATGTACTTGAGCAGGTCGAACGCCACCGCCATGCCATCGATGGCCACCTTTGACGGTTGCATCAGGTCCCCGACCGTCAGCGCGCCGCCGCCGGCTTTCAGCCCCAGGGCTGCAAAGCCGTTGATCACCGTCAGGGTCAGCGTCTTCCAGCCCGAGATCAGCCAGGCGAAGAAACCAAAGAGCAGGATCTTGCGCACCAGGGCCGCGGGGACGTTCTCGTGCTCGTCCAACGCCCAGAGCAGGGCCGAGACGCCCAGGCTGATGGTCATCAGAACCCCGAAGGTCGCCTGCACATCGCCCTGGATCAGTCCGAACCCCGAGCCGACCTGGGTGGTGTAGCGGTCGAGCAGGTCGTCGATGGCGGCGGGCGAGGCGGTCGACATCGCGTCCCTCAGAACCGGTCGCGGGCTGCGGGCTTAGCCGGGCGCGACAGGACCGAACTGCGCTCGGCATCGGCTTCGGCCTTTTCCATGAGCGCCCGGAATTCGGCGGAGCAGGCAGCTGACCTGGCGCTGCCGGCCCGCAATTCGGCGTCCGAGCAGCGCGGGGCTTCGGCCTTGTTAACGAGCCTTTCCGTGCAGGCCCCTGTCACCAGACAGAAGAGGGCGGGCGCCAAATAGCTAAGAGCTCTGTGTCGGTTCATTGAAAGGCGCTCCTTGGCGCGGGCCGCGCCTCTCGCGTTATCTTGGACAGCCGTTCGCTGTCGGCCTCGCCCTTACTGACAAGCGCGCGGCGCTCGGCCTCATAGGTCTGGACCTGCCGTCCTTGGGTGATCAGCAGGACCTGCAGCTGGGTGAGCTGGGTGGAAAGGGCCGCCAGCAGCTGGTTGGTGGCCTGCACCGCCGCGGTCTGGCCGGCGGCGGCCTGGGAGGCGTCCACCGCCGCGCCGACCGCCCCGGCCGTGATCCCCTGGGCCTGGGCGATCTGGTTCTGGACCTGCAGGGCGTCCTGCAGGGTCTGGCGACTGGCCTGGCTCCAGGCCTTCAATCTGTCGGCCAGGGCCGCCGGCGTCAGCCCGGCCAGGTCGCCCGGATAGAGCGCGGCGAAGTCGCGGCTGATGTCCGCGGCCGTGTAGCCCAGACCCTGGGCCTGGCGCAGCAGGCCCGTGGCCTGGCCGGCGATGTCGCGAAGCGGGCCGGTGACGTCCAGGCCCAGGGTCTCAAGCATGCGCTGGGAGTTGGCCAGCTGCGCCTGCAGGGTCTGGATCTGCTGCAGGCCCTGGCTGACCTGCTTGAGCATCTGCGCCACCGCGGCGGGATCATAGACGGTGAGCTGGGCGCGGGCCGCAGGCGCAAGGCCCGCCGCCAGCAGCGGCGCCAGTCCCAGAGGCGTCCAGCCCAGAAGACGGCGGCGACTGGGTGTCATGGGATGGTCTCCTCCTGCAACGGTGTGGCGTTCTCGGCCTCAAGGGCCAGGAAGCGCGGCTCCGACGCCGAGCGCACGGCCAGGGCGGCGGCCAGCCAGGCCACGCCGGCCGCCAGCAGCGGCGGGCTGACCAGGACCTGCGCGCCGGCCACGGCCATGAGCGCGCCGGGCGCGAGCAAGACGAGAAAGGCCAGGCGCCGACGGCGCGGGCTGGCCGTCCACGCGGCCGGCAGTCGCCCCCAGGGACCCAGGCGCGGATCAGGCCGCATGGCGGGCCTGCGCCAGGAACTCGGCGACCTCGGGCAGGCCCTTGGCGCGATAGAAGGCCGGCGCAAAGCCTCCCTGGCCGTGCTCGGCCAGGAGCTTTGTCATCAGGTCCTGGTCGCCGGGCGAGGCCGAGCCGACGGCGGCCAGGGCCACGGGCCCCAGGCCCAGCTCGAACAGGCGATCGCCAGCCGGACTTTGATAGTAATATTCGCGCTTGGCGCTGGCTTCGGCGATGATCGACACCTGCTGGGCGTTGAGGCCGAAAGCGGCGTAGGCCTTGGCCAGATCCGGCGTGCGCGCGTCCGGATTGGGCAGGAAGATCCTTGTCGGACAGGCCTCCAGCAGCGCGCCGGCGATCGGCGAGGCCAGGGTCGTTTTCAGGCTGGGGGTGGTGAAGATCACCGCCACGTTCTTCTTGCGCAGGGTCAGCAGCCACTCGCGGATCTTGCCGGCGAAGGCGGTCGACTCCAGCAGGAGCCAGGCCTCGTCGAGAACAAGCAGGGTCGGGCGACCATCAAAGTCGCGGGCCAGCCGGTGGAAGAGACAGGTCAGGACCGGGCCGGCGGCCGCGTGGCTGGCGATCAGCTCGCCCATCTCGAACGTCTGCCAGTCAGCCCTGGCCAGATCCACGTCGGCCGCGTCGAGCAGCCGGCCGTACGGACCGGCCAGGGTGAACGGCGCCAGCGCCGCCTTCAGCGCCCTGTCCTGCAGGGTCGCGGCCAGCAGCGTGAGGGTGCGCTGGGACCGCGGCGCGGCGGCCAGGCTCTGCAAGGCCGTCCAGACCGCTTCGCGCACCGCAGGGTCAAGGGTCATGCCGCTGGAGACCAGCAGATCCTCCACCCACCCCTGCGCCCAGGTCCGCTCGTCGGGGTCGTCGATGTCCGCGAGGGGCTGGAACGCCAGGCCTGCGCCGCCGCCCAGGTCGTGAAAGGCGCCGCCGACCAGCAGGGTGGCGGCCCGGGCGCTAGCGCCCTTGTCGATGAGGCGCACCTGGGCCTGCGGATAGCCCAGCCACTGCAGCGCCATGGTCAGCAGCAGCACCGACTTGCCCGCCCCTGTCGGCCCGCCCACGAAGGCGTGGCCGACGTCGCCCTGGAAGAGGTCGAGGCGAAACGGCGTCGTCGAGCCGGTCAGGGCGTGCATCAGCGGCGGCTGGGGACCTTCAAAACCGCGCTTGGCGCATTCGGCCGACAGGTGGGCGTTGTGGTCGGGGCCGGGCCAGATGGCCGAGACCGGCAGCAGGTCGCAGAGATTGAGCGTGCTGACCAGCGGCCGGCGCTGGTCGGCATAGGCCTGGCCAGGCAGGCTGCCCAGCCAGGCCTCCACGGCGTTGAGGTCCTCGACCTTGGCGACGAAGCCGGCGCGATTGACCACGCTCTCGACCTGCCGCACCTGGGCGGCCAGCACGTCTGGGTCGGGATGGGTCAGGGTGATGGTGGGGGTGACGTAGCCCAGCGCCGCCAGGTCGTCGCCGAGCACGGCCAGGGCCGCGTCGGCGTCTTGGGCCTTCTGGGCCGCGTCGGGATCCTCCAGGACCGACGGCTCCTTGGTGATCGCCTCCTTCAGAAGGGCCAGGATACCCTTGCGCTTGGCGAACCAGCGCTTGCGCAGGGTGGTGACGGCCTTGCGCGCGTCCTCCTTGTCGAGCGGCAGGAAACGGGTGACCCAGCGATAGGCAAGGCCAAGGCCGTTGAGCTGGTCGAGGATCCCCGGCCAGGAGGCGGCCGGATAGGCGCGCACCGACAGGGTGCGCAGGTAGTGACCCCCCAGTCGCGGATAGAGACCGCCCTGCAGGTCGTCGTCGGTTAGGAAGGCGTCGAGATAGGCCGGCGCCGGCGGCGGCGCGATCGGATGGTCTTTGGTCGAGACGCAGGCGTGCAGATAGGCCAGGGTCGCCGCGTCGTCGAGCGGGACCACCATCGGCAGGACGCTGGCGAGGATGTCGCGCAGGCTGGCGACAGCGGCCCGGAACTCGTCCAGCGCCGCCCTGTAGAGGGCCGCTGAGCCCTTGCCGTCGGGCAGGTTCTCCACCAGCAGGCTGCGGGCCGCGCCCACGGCGTCTTCGGGCGGCAGGAAGGTCAGGGTCAGGAAGTAGCGGCTCTCGAAGTGGACGCCCTCGGCCTCGAACTCGGCGCGCCGCTCCTCGTCGATCAGGTGGCTGACCGGATCGGGGTAGGCCGCGGCCGGGTAGGCGCGAGAGGGCCGGCGGACGGCCTCGACATGCACGCACCAGCGCGAACCCAGGCGCCGCAGGGCGTTGTTGACCTGGGCGCGCGCGGCCACCAGGCCGATGTCGGTGGCGCTGGCCAGATCCGGCCCCCGGAAGGCCAGGGTCTGCTGGAAGGCGCCGTCCTTGTTGAGCACCACGCCCGGCGCGATCAGCAGCGCCCAGGGCAGGTGGTCGAACAGGCGGCTGGACTTTCCGCGGTACTCGCCCAGGAACAACATGGTCCGCCTCAGCCGTCGAGCCAGGCCGGCTGGCGCACGTGCCGGCGAAGAATGTCGAAGACGTACGGATCCTGGCGCGCGAGCGCATAGGCGCCGCCCCAGAGCGCCAGGCCGAGCGGCGCGCCGATCAGCGGCGCCTGAAGCCCCAGCGCGAGGATCGCCGTCAGGGTGCCGATCAGCACGGCCAGGCCGCGCGGCGCCCCGCCCAGGGTGACGGGCTCGGCCAGCGAACCGTGGAAATCGATTTCGAAGCCCGCGACGCGCTCCATCCTAGAACCCCGCCCCGCCGGTGAAGTTGAAGAACGACAGGGCGAAGGAAGAGGCGGTGAAGGCGATCGACAGGCCAAAGATCACGCTGAGACCGCGCCGGACCCAGGAGCCGCCTTCGGAGAACGCCACACCCAGGCCGGTCAGGGCGATGGCGATCACCCCGATGGCCTTGGCCACCGGGCCGGTGATGGAGTCGGCCACCGCGCTGAGCTTGTCGTCCCAGGGCATGGCCGCGCCGCCGCCGCCGGACGCCAGTGCCGGGCCGGCGGCCAGGACCAGCACGGCCGTCAGACCCAGGAAACCTACGAGACGAGGGGAGGGGCCAGACGAGAAGGGGAGCGTAGGCATGGCCGGGTCCTCGTGGTTGACGACCAGACCGTGCACAGCCTGCGTTTGCGTCGCAATTCACCAGAATTCGCTAGCGAGAACCCACGGGACTTGAGCGTAACAGAGCCTCGCGCAGCGCTCAGTGCTCGGCCGCCAAGCAGGTGGCCTGGGCGAGGGCCTCGATTAGAGGACGCCAGCCCGCTGAACGGCCAGCGCCACGCGATTTGGTCAGTCCGCGCCACGCCGTTGAGCACGCAAGATGTTCTCTTTCGGAGCGGTTGCCGTCTCCCGCTCACGACCCAATGCGGACTCTGATCTGCTTGGCCGCTGCGGGCCGTCCGTTTTGCCTTATGATCTTCGCGAACACCCATCGACTCACGTCTGCAGGAGGGGTGGAGTAGCATGTCGTTTGACGAAACTAGCTGGATAGTGCGGGCGCCTGGTGATTTCGAGCGGTTTGAAGCGTCCCTCAACGGGGCAGCCTACGGTCCACACCGGCACGACACATACGCCATCGCCATAACCGTCGCGGGGGTGCAGAGCTTCTCCTACCGCGGATCACGGCGTCATTCGGTGCCCGGTCAGATCGTCGTTCTCCATCCAGATGAGCTTCATGACGGTCACGCCGGGGACGGGCGACACTTCCGGTACCGGAGCGCCAGCGTCGCACCATCCGCACTTCAGGAGGCTCTCGGCGGACGCGCCCTTCCGTTCCTTGCCGAGGGCGTATCTGACGACGCGCGGCTGCACGCGGCCGCCACGGCCCTTATTGGTGATCTCAACCAAGACCTCTGTGGCCTGGAGTATGATCAGGCCATGCTCGGCCTCGCGGAGGCGCTGTCAGAGCTTGGGAGTGAACAGACGTATCACCGGCGCGTGGATCTCCAGGCGGTGGCGCTGGCGCGCGCGTTCATAGACGCCCACCCGGACAGCAATGTCCGACTTGATGATCTCGAACGCGTCAGCGGGCAGGATCGCTGGCAGCTCTCGCGCGGATTCCGTGCGCTGCTGGGCGTCAGTCCATATCGCTATCTGATCTTCCGCCGCCTCGACACAGCGCGAGCCATGATGAACGGCAGGACCCCGCTTGCAGAAATCGCCGCTGCCAGCGGATTCTCTGACCAGAGCCACCTGACGCGACACTTTCGGAGCGCCTACGGCCTGACGCCGGCGCAATGGCAACGGCTCAATCGTCCTAGACCTGTATGAGGAGCGCCCTCAGTCTCCATAAGATGAAGAACAAGATCGGCCTGACGCAGAAACTCGCCATGGTCTTCCGACCATTGGGCGCCGCGAACGGTCGCGACGCTCAACGACTATGACATCATGATCGTTAAACTCTTGGGACAGTACGCTTGGCACACGCACGCTGACACGACGAACTTTTCTTTGTTCTACAGGGTGACTTGAAATAGAGCTGCGGGACCGCAGCATCACGCTTGGGCCCGGAGATCTTTTGTCGTCCCGAGGGGCGAGGAATACCGCCCGCACACGAGACGCGAAGTGGAGCTTTTGCTCATCGAGCCTTCTGGCACGCCCAACAGCGGCGTCGCCGAAACCGCCGCCCTGCGTCAATGGGAGTGAACGCACACGATCGTTCTATAACTGGACCGCGACCCGCTTCAGTCTGCGGGTATGAACCTCAGAACCATCTACAGCACATCACCGGCGCGCGGCTGGCTTCCATGGGCGCTTCTCACTCCCGTCATCTGCATCGCCCTTGCGATCGCCACCGAGATTCCGTCCGCGCTTTTTCTTGATCGGTTCGGCTTTGTGGATGCACAAGGCGAATTCGTCGGCGCCCAGGGCCTCACGGCGATGCTGCTTGTATCCTTCATTACTTGGCTGCTCGCCGTTGCCGCATGGATAGCCGTCGTCGAGCGGCGGAATGCCGGCACAATCGGTCTTACGAGAGACGGTGCGGCGCAAGGATTCTATGGCGGCCTGGTTGTTGGTGTAGTCATGCCGTCGGCAATGATAGCCTGTATCTGGTTGGCTGGCGCCTACGAACCTGGCGCACTGTTTCCGGCCGCTCAGTTCTCTGGCGCAATCATCGCAATGGCTGGCCTCTTCGTAGGCTTCCTCGTTCAAGCCAGCATCGAAGAAATCATTTTCCGTGGATGGCTCACCTCAGTCATCACACGCCGCACGAACCTCATCGTTGCCGTCTTGTTATCGTCGCTTAACTTTACGCTGATGCATTTCTCCCGGGATCAGCCCTGGCTCGTCACCGGCAATACTCTGCTTTTTGCTCTCTTCGCGAGCGCGTGGTCAATCTCATCCAACAACATTTGGGGTGTGATGGGGTGGCACGTGGGATGGAACTGGATAATAGCCACCGGCTTCGACGTGCCGGTCACCGGCCTAGACGCGGGCGTGCCCGCGCTCATCGTCTCGCTGGCCCCAGCCGGAACGGACTTTCTCACCGGTGGCGCGGATGGCCCGGAGGGAAGCATCTTCTGCACGCTGTTCTTTGTCTGCGGCATCATCTTCTTTATGTGGCGCATCGCACGAAAACGCAGAGACGTCGGACCGGATCACAACAAACCTGCGGGCGCGCAGACTTGACGATGCGGCCAAGCGCATCTCCACGACGTATCGCACCGTCTCCATCGCGAGATGATCGATCCAGGTCGTCGTAGGGCTTGCGTGTAACACCATACTTGCTTGATAAAATGTGCTCCGTTATCAAGCAGTTATAGTGTTATTGGGCTTTTGGCTGTCGCTAGTTCGGTTTCAGAGACGCGCGTCGATAGCTGCATTGCAGGGTCGAGGCGTTGCGCAAGGCCCGCAACGCGCTGATGCATAAGGGCAGGGCCCAGGGCTTGACCCTCGTCAGTGGACTGGTCCCGCGTTCGTATTTCTGGATCTGCTGGAAGCTGATCCCCGGCGCCCGACCAAGCTTGGCCGGGGATTGTCCGATGGCCTTGCGACGCCGGCGCGCCTGGACGCAGACATGTCGATCGCACCGCCGGTTCGAGCTGTCATCTTCCTGGCTCAAGGTCCGCTCCGCCTGACCGCCGCCAAGGGCCGACCAGCCCTTTGACGAGCCCGGCGGCTGGGACCTCAGAAAAAGGAGCGGCGAAGGCGAGACGGCCGGCTCAGATCTCGCCAAGACTGACGGCCAGGGCCACGGCGTGGGCGCGATTACGCGCGCCAAGCCGCCGGTAGGCCTCGGAAAAGTAGCTGTTCACCGTATGCTCGGAGATGCCGAGCTTGTGGGCGATCTGGATGGCGGTCCTTCCCTTTTGGGCTTCGGACAAGCAATCACGCTGACGCGGCGTAAGACGGTAACGACGGGACAAACTGTTACTCCGGCGGCTCGAACCAACCGGTCTGCTCAGCTCAGAGACGGCACTCCAAACAAAACCGTTCTCACGCGGCGTTGCACGCCAGCCTCCACCCAGAAGCGGACGCGGCTCAACTCATGATGGAGTTCGTACTATCATCGGCATTAGCAGACCGGAAGGTCCAATGTCGGATTTGTGACAGGCGACTGTCGATCCAATCGGCGTTTCCGATCCATCCGCTGATCCATTCCCGGCCTCGAGCACTAGGATGGGCCATTCACTCCGCCACGGCCGTCGGCCCCCGTGGGTTGATCGCCATGCGCGTGCCGCCGCCTCAGGCGCGGATGACGCCATCAGCCGAATCCATCCACAGTTCCGGCCACCTCGACTTGAAGCGTCATGAGGTTGTCGATGAGTGCTGCTGCGCGTACCGTCGTCTTCGAAGCCAGCGTCGATGCCGGTCCAGGACCGACCATCAACACGGCGCCGCACAACCTGGAAGCCGAACAGGCGCTGCTGGGCGTGCTGCTGTATGACAACGCCGCTTACGAGCGCCTGACCGACAGCCTGCAGGGACGCCACTTCTACGAGCCCTTCCACCAGCGGCTGTTCCAGTCGATCGAGACGCACATCCGCAAGGGCCAGCTGGCCGAGCCGATCCTGCTGGCCGACGAGTTCAAGCGCGATCCGGCGTTCGAGGAACTGGGCGGCATCCGTTACCTGGCCGACCTCGTCGACCGCGCCCCGCCGGCCGCCAATGTCGGCGACTATGCCCGGGCGGTGTTCGACCTGGCCCTGCGCCGCGATCTGATCCGCATCGGCGGCGAGATCGCCGCAGCCGCCCACGGGCACGGCGACGAGAAGCGCCCGGCCCGCGACCAGATCGAAGCGGCCGAACAGCAGCTCTACACCCTGGCCGAAAGTGGCGCGGCCAGTTCCGGCTTCGTCAGCTTCGGCGACGCCCTGCGCGGCGCCGTCGAGATGACCGCCGAGGCCTTCCAGCGCGACGGCGGCATGTCGGGCCTGGCGTCCGACCTGATCGACCTCGACCAGAAGATCGGCGGTCTGCACCCGTCGGACTTGATCGTGCTGGCCGGTCGTCCGTCTATGGGCAAGACCGCGCTTGCGACCAACATCGCCTTCAACGTCGCCAAGAAGTACGCCTGGGAGCCCCAGCCCGACGGCAGCCGCAAGACCGTCAGCGGCGGCGTGGTGGCCTTCTACTCGCTGGAAATGAGCGCCGAGCAGCTGGCCCTGCGTATGCTGGCCGACGCCTCGGGCGTGTCGGGCGACAAGCTCCGCAAGGGCGAGATCGACGCCTCGGAATTCGGACGCGTGCGCGACGCGGCCATGGAGCTGCAGGAAGCCCCGCTCTATATCGACGCCACCGGCGGCATCTCGATCGCCAAGCTGACCGCCCGGGCCCGTCGCCTGAAGCGCCAGGTGGGCCTCGATTTGATCGTGGTCGACTACCTGCAGCTGGTGACCGGCTCGGATCTCGGCTCCAACGCCAGCCGCGTGCAGGAAGTCTCGCAGATCACCATGGGCCTGAAAGCCCTGGCCAAGGAACTGGCCTGCCCGGTCATCGCCCTGTCGCAGCTCAGCCGCAAGACCGAGGAGCGAGAGGACAAACGGCCACAGCTCTCCGACCTTCGGGAGTCCGGCTCGATCGAGCAGGACGCCGACATGGTGTGGTTCGTCTATCGCGAGGAATACTATCTTGGCCGGGCCGAGCCGCGCGAAGGCACGCCCGAGCACCTGACCTGGCGCGAGCGCATGGATCAGGTCGAGGGGCTGGCCGAGGTGATCATCGCCAAGCAGCGTCACGGCCCCATCGGCACGGTGCGCCTGTCGTTCAACAGCGACACCACCCGCTTTGGAAATCTGGCCCGCGACCACGCCTTCGCCCAAGCGCGGGATCATCTGGACGACTAGACTGGCCATTGACCATGCGCCTGAATCCGGACCACCGTCGCAGGGCGCGAAAGGCCGACCGATGAGCGATGCGTCCAGCTTCCTGCCGACCAGCTTCACCCCTGTCGAGGAGGAGATGTTCGGCAAGGCCTATTGCAAGACCTGCGACCTCAAGCAATTCGACGACGCGCGCGCCTGGGCCCACCAGCATGTCCGTGAAACAGGCCACGCCGTCGAGCTGCACTTTGGCTACGATGTCCGCGACGAGCACTGGCTCGCCCGACTGCCCTACGATCGCCTGGCTGAAATCGACCAGTTGGTCGCAGATCCCAAGGCCGCGCGCGCCATGGCCGCCAAGCTGCTGAAAGACGGCAAGGGCGCCTGATCCGCCGCGGGGCCGTGGCGCAGTCGCCCTAGCGCAGCAGCGCCACGACGGGGCAATGGTCCGACGGGCGGCCGTCAGCAGCGGCGTAGACCTGCTCCTCAAACCCGACCAGGCCGCGCGTGGCGCGGGCGTCGAGCACGATGTGGTCGATGAACTCCTTGTAGCGCGGATCGCATTTAGGCGTTGCCGCGCCTTCGGCGAGCGACAGGTCGGCATTGGCCGGCTGGCCATCGTCCAGCTCGGCCCACAGCACGTCATCGGCGCGCGCCAGCCGGCGGTTGAAGTCGCCCAGCACGGCGAAGCGGATCGGCTCGGCGGCGCGCGCGTCGATCCAGCGCTCCAGGACCGGGATCTGCTGCTGAAGGGTCGCGCAGGCCCCGCCATTAAGCCCGTTGAAGCAGCCCTACTTCAAATGCACGGCCAGCAGGCGCAACGGCGCGTGGCCGGGTGCGCGCACGGTGATGTCGACGCCCGCGCGCAGGTTGGGATTGCCGAGCGCCAAGTCGGAGACGTCCGGCGCGCGATCGAAGCTCACGCCCTTGCGGATGGCGAAGCCCACGGCCTGGCGGGTCAGCCTGCGCCCTTCCTGGCCGCCACAGGGGAAGTGCTCGCCGGCGGGCCCCTCCTCTATGACCAGCTGGTACTTGGCCGGATCGAAAACGCGGGCGGCGGCCTTGACCGATTCCACCTCCTCGAAGGCGATGACGTCGGCCTTCAGCTGCTCGGCGTAACGAGCCATCACCGCGTAGTCGGCGTCGGTGCGGGCCTTGCAGCCTTGGGACCCGTCTTCGGAAAGGTGCTCCATGTTCCAGGCGGCCACGCGCAGCGGGGCCTGTCCGGTTCGCGGCGTCGTCACGCACGCGGTAAGCGCCAACGCGACGGCCAGGGCGGCGAGCGGCTTGAACATCCAGCGATCCTCTCGATTGGATCGGCCTTAGAACGCATGAGTTATAAAATAACAATATGCTTGCGGCTCGAGGTTGGACGCGGGCCGTCGGCTGCGCAGGATTTCCCGGGCCTGGCGGCCCAACCCGCCCGCCCCGCAACTTTCCTGGGGCGCATGGCGCCGCCAGACACGAAATCTCACAGATTCGGCGGCGCGATGGGCCCGTCGCCGGCTGAAAGCGGTTCGGCGAAGGCACCGGCCCGCGCCATCCGCCTTAGCCGCCGCCGATCCAGGACGCTCCAAAGCCCAGCGATGTTCCGCGCAGGCGCGGGGCCGCCGGCGCTTCCCCCCTCAACGCTTTCTGTGGAGATTTTCCCTGACGGCGTGTGCGCCGTCCGAGGCGGAGGGAGCGGGGGCGCCCCCGATGCCTACGTGCAAGCTGGCATTGGCCAAGATCCCACAGAACGCCAAGACGGGCCGCCCCCTTCCTGATCGTCGCGGAAGCCGGCGCCCGCAGCGCATGGGTCTCGCAGCGCACGGCTCCTGCGGCTTGTCTCATCGCCGGTTAGCTTGGGCCAAAATCTTCCAGGACCACCTTGCCCTTCGCGCGGCCGCTCTCGATCAGCGCATGCGCCGCCTTAAGGTTGGCCGCATTGATGGGCGACAGGGTCTGGGTCAAGGTCGTGCGAATGCGGCCGGCGTCGACAAGCCCCGAGACCTCGTTCAGCAACCGCCCCTGCTCAGCCATGTCGGCGGTTTCGAAGATCGAGCGGGTGAACATCAATTCCCAGTGGATCGAGACGGCCTTGCGCTTGAAGCCCACGACGTCCAGCAGGGCCGGATCGTCGATCAGGCCAAAGCGGCCCTGAGGCGCGATGAGCGCCTGGATCTCATCCAGATGCTTGTCGGTATGGGTGGTGGAAAAGACGAAGGCGGGCGCACCGATCCCCAGGGCCTGGATCTGCCCGGCCAGAGGCTTCGCATGATCGAGCACGTGGTAGGCGCCAAGACTTTTGACCCATTCTTGGGTGTCAGCTCGCGACGCCGTGGCGATCACCACCAGGTCGGTCAGGGCGCGGATCAGCTGAATCGCGATTGAACCCACGCCGCCCGCGCCGCCGATGATCAGCACGGCATTGGCCGCGCCAGGGACGGGTCGGCGGATGTCGATCCGGTCAAACAGCATTTCCCAGGCCGTGATCGCGGTGAGGGGCAGGGCGGCGGCCTCGGCGTTGCTGAGCGTCTTGGGCTTTCGCCCGACGATCCGCGCATCCACAAGGTGGAACTGGCTGTTGGCCCCCTGCCGCGTGATCGACCCGGCGTAGAACACCTCGTCGCCGACGGCGAAGTCCTCGACCTGCGGCCCGACTTCGACGACCTTGCCCACGGCGTCACAGCCCAGGACCTTCCAGTCTCCGGTTGTCGGCCCCGCGCTGGCGCGGACCTTGGTGTCGACCGGATTGACCGACACGGCCGCCACCTCGACCAGCAGGTCATGGCCGGTGGCGACCGGCCGATCGAGCACGATATCCTCGAGCGCGTCGGGCCGATCAAGGGCGCCGGGGATCCTGTAACCGATAGCCTTCATGGCGGTGCTCCGTGTTGCGGCGCCCGATAGGTGCAGCTACTCTCAGAAACCTGCAATACTGACAACGACCGCACATAGTATCAAAAAGGATACTGTCATGGCCAAGGTGCGCCATTCCCGCTTCGACTGCACGCCAGGGTGTTCGGTCGAGGCGGCCATCGGGCTTATCGACGGCAAGTGGAAGGCCATCATCCTCTGGCACCTGCTGGCCGGAACGCTGCGCTTCAATGAAATCCGGCGGCAGGTTCAAAACTGCACGCCGCGGATGCTGACCAACCAGCTGCGGGAGCTGGAGGACGACGGGCTGATCACGCGCAAGGTCTATGCGCAGGTGCCGCCGAAGGTCGAGTATTCGCTATCGGAGCTTGGCCTGAGCATGGCCCCCATCCTTCGCGCCCTGAAGGCATGGGGCGACGCCAATATCGGCCTCTATGGGAAGCCTCTTGGCCACGATCCGCGTGAACCCCAACCGGGTGGATCAGCCCAGCGCGGCTCCTTGTAGCCCTCAAAGCGCCGGGGGCTCGTCCCCCGTGATCGCTGTGTCCCCAGAGGTCGGCGAAACAATTTCGGTGCATCCTGGGGCGTAGCCGCCTTGACGGTTGCTTGGTGCGCCGCATCGAGATGGGCCGCGCCCTTGTCCGTGACCAAAACCTTCGGCCGGCGGCAAGGGCGTGGGTCCGCTCTTGGGCGATGACGTCGACCACCCGCGCTGTCCCGCTAAGGCAAAGCCGCTCCAGATCTCGCTCGTAGCGAAATCCGCGCGGCTGTCTGCCTGGATCGCGTCGCTCGGTTCGCCCAGGCGAGCGGGGACAAGACCTGGCGGAACAGTACGAACTGGGGCGGTGCAGTCACCAGACCAATCCCAGACCGAACGAAGCCATCGCACTCTATGGCGAGGGCTCGGCTGCAGCCCTTCCGTGATCGGCTTCTCGAGCGGCGCCGCATCTGAGGGCGCATGAACGGTGCGCCGATGCTCGCGCTCATATTGACCTCGCCTTAGGACCATCTTCTCCGGGTCGCACGGCGCCCAGGTGGCGGCGTAACGGCGCCGGCGAATGATAAGGACTTTGAACAGACGTGGCACGCCGCTGTCCGCCACGCTGCTGTGGGGCAGCGGAAAGGCCGACCGCGCTGGGCCATCGAACCGCCGCCTCACAGACTTTCAATTGGACGTTGACGCACTTTCAATTGGACGCCATGAATCTTTCAATCAGACAGCTCGGTACTTTCAATTGGACGGCATCATGCCCAACCTGCGCCCACGTTTCGTCGCCGACCGCGTCGCCGAAGCGCTAAGCGACACACGGGTCGTCCTGCTCGCCGGGCCGCGACAATCGGGCAAGACCACCTTGGCCAGGTCCTTGGCGGGTGAGGGGAGAACCTATCTCACGCTCGACGACGCCACGACCCTTGCCGCCGCGCAAGCCGATCCGGCCGGACTGATCCGCAGCCTCGACACAGCGATCATAGACGAAGTCCAGCGCGCACCTGACCTGCTGCTGGCGATCAAGCAAGTCGTTGATCGAGATGCAAGGCCCGGCCGCTTTCTCCTGACGGGCTCAGCCAACTTGATGACCCTGCCAAGGGTCGCCGACTCCCTGGCCGGCCGAATGGAGACCATCCGCCTTCTGCCGCTGGCCCAGGCGGAGATCCTGGGCGAGACCCGGCCACCCTTTCTCTCGAGCCTGTTCGCCGGCCATGCGCCCAGGGCCGGCGCAGCGCGGCTCGGACCCGACCTCGTGGAACGCGTCCTGGCCGGCGGCTACCCCGAAGCGCTGGCGCGAAGCGCTTGGGCGCGCCGCCAGGATTGGCACCTGAATTATGTCGAGGCGGTGATCGAACGCGACGTCCGCGACGTCGCCCAGATCGACCAGCTGGACCGCATGCCAAGGCTTATGCGCGCCCTGGCCGAGCATTCCGGGCAACTGATCAATCACTCGAGCGTGGGCGCCGCCTTCAATCTCAACCATGTCACCACCCAACGCTACACCGGCGTCTTCGAGCAGTTGTTCCTGGTCCGAACGCTGCCGCCATGGAGCAACAACGCCCTCAGCCGACTGATCAAGACGCCGAAGCTGCACTTCCTGGATCCGGGTCTGCTGGCGGCTCTGCGCAACCTCACGCCGGAGCGGGTCGCCGCTGATCGGACCCCGTTCGGGGCCGTGCTCGAAAGCTTCGTCTTCAGCGAGGTGTTGAAGCTGACCGCCTGGGACGCCGACCGCTACACATTAAGCCACTTCCGCGACAAGTCCGGCGACGAGGTCGACATCGTGATCGAAAACAGGGCCGGTGAGATCGTGGGCCTGGAAATCAAGGCCTCGGCGACGGTCCGCGGCGGGGACTTCAATGGTCTGCGAAAACTACGTGGCGCGGTCGGTGATCGCTTCAAGTTCGGCGCCGTGCTTTACGACAGCGCCGACACAGTGCCGTTCGGTGAGGCGCTGGCGGCCATGCCGCTCTCGACCCTTTGGGGGTAGTTCACACCTCGTGATCGCCCGGGCCGGCGGCGACGTGCTGCGTTAGCTGATACCTACGCGCCTCGCCGCCAGCCCAGGACAAGCGACAGAGGGCTAGGTCGGTCTCGCTACCGTTTGTGAACCTCAGAGGAGGCAATGAGGCCTAGCTCATCCTGACGGAAAGAACGTCGCGTTTCCAGAGGCCAGCCAACGGTAGCTACTGGCGCCGCTTTGACCAAGACGTTTGTCGTGGCCGAAGCTCGTTTCGGCTTTCGATCATGCCGCCCGAGGGCAGGCCTTGTTGTGCAGGTCCACTTCACAACAAGGGCCGCACGCGGCGTCCGCGTCGTGACGATAGATCAGGAGCCATTCGAACGCCCCTGACGACTTCAGCCATCTGATCGAGGAAGGGGAAAGCAGAACAAGGCCCTTCCCATGAACCTGATCGAAATTCTTCCTTCCCTCATTACGGCCGCCACCGGACCGGCTGGTGCCGTCGTCGTAGCGCTTGTCGCTCTCGGCGTTGTTGCGTTGGCGCTCACGAAGATCCCTAGCGGCCGTCAATGAGCTAGCGGACTGTTCGTTTGCGTATAGTTGCAGAAGATTTTGCTTCAAGTCTCGACCGAATGTCTGCGCCTAGCGCGTTCTCGCTGGTCAAAGTGGCGGGTTTCGACGTCAAACATCACGGTTAACCGTCCAGAAATCTTGAACCCTCGACGCGCCTACCGACATTCAGTGTGAAGCTTGGCAGGAGCGAACATGGGGTGGGTGGGCGTCTGGAGTGCATTTCGTCGCGGCGGTGCGCGCCGCCGCGGCTTGGTGGTGAAGTTCGCGATGAAGACCAAATTTTCTACAGTGGCGCTGCTGTTGGCTGAAAGCCTGCTTTTAACGCCTGCAGACGCCGAAGCGACGCCGCGCTACCGAAGGAGGGATGGATGGCTGTCGTGTCTGAGCGCGGCCTGCTGGACCCTCACCTTGGGGACGTTCTCCTTCTACCTCGCGGGCGGAATGGACATCGCGGCCAAAATGCCAGACATCGGCCCCGTCGATGGAAAGCTCATTGCAACGGGATTCACGACCATGGTCAGTTGGGTCATGCTGGTCGGGGTGATCGTCTTGCGTTGGGGAAGCGATCACGTCGCCCGTCAGATCAATCGATGGGCGAAGTGGCCGCGTGTGGAGCCTGCGCCATTCGGATACTATCTTGTCGACAGTTGTGCGGCCTTTTGCTGGGTCGGGATAGGGCTCATCACTCTTGCAATGCTGGCGGGCGTTTCGGCTCAGCCGTTCTGGGGCTGGCTAGGATCTGATGCCCCGAGCGCCGTCGCTGCTTTCTGGATATTCGCTATAGCCGTCGTGCTCTTTCATTTCCGGCGTTCGGACATGCGCAAACGCTTTGATCAGCAGGTCTACGGTGGGCACTGGAACGCCGTGCGCAGCGCCCTGATCGTTCAGGGGCTGCCCTGCGCTCTCGGCGCGAGTTGGATCATCTCGCTGCGGTAAATTGACAGACGAAGAGGCGTTGGTCCGCGACGGAGGTCCTCTATCGCAGAACAATTCTAGACGTCGTGGTTCCGGAGCAATCTCAGGGGACGCTATTGGCGCGCTACCGCCCGTCGAAATAGACCGCCACTAGGAAGTGCTGATCGCACCAAACAGGTCTCACCAGAACTTTGTGCTGTGGTTGTTGAGACCCCGTGAGTAGGTGTCGGTCCTTGCTGTGAACGTCTTTGGGATGTCGGCACCACTACGGCCATCCTTGAAGAATTCACGGACCGCGTACAGCGCGCCGCTCTTGAGGTGCTCCCAAGTGTGGCGAAGATGAGTCTGCAGTTCCCGGTCTTGCTGGGCCTTCGTCGGCTTTCGCTTAGGGGCGGGGCTCGAGTAGCCCGGTCTAAGATCCACCTCGTGCGTGAAGGTGATCGAGCCGTGCTTCCATTGGTCATCGATCGTTGAGCGCCAGCTGTAGGAAACTCGGACACTGAGGGTTTGGCTCAAGCGCAGCGGCGACCAAATCAGGTCATCAATGGTGAAGAGTTCGCGGTCCCGAAGTTCTTCTTCAATTCGGCGTTTCATCGCGTCGACGGCATACGTAACGTCGGAGGCAGCGCGATACAGATCGTATTGTGTTTCCTCGCGCTTTCGGCCTGATTTTGCTTGCCGATCTCGATCCAAAGCCCGTTCAAAGGCGTGAAGATTTTGTAGGATGTAGGGGCCGCAATTCCAAAGGTATTGGCGCAACTCGGTTGCGTGCCCGATCTGCTTGGACCGTTCCACCAGCCTGTACAGTTCTTTAGCATCGAGAGCGGCAATAGCCTCTTGCTCAGAGCGCGGAGTATTGATTTCGCCCATGTTGGTACGCTCGTCCCGTGCCGACCTAACCTCCGGGGATCATCTCAAGGCGACAGGCGTGGGCGCAACTACAAGTTTTCCTAGTGGGCGGCGAGTTTCTGGCCGTAAACCAACGTCGGCTTGTGGCGCGCGTCGGACGACGACCGAGGCCTCGATGACGAGCTGGGGGCGATCGTCGCACGAAAAGGTTGTCGATCAGGGGGCGGAACAGGCCGCGAAGGCGCCCATCGTCGCGCGTGCTCGAGACGATCGAACGCTCCGGCGAACTCCTCTCGCGACATCACGCCCAGCGCGATGAGGATGCCGATCAGGGCCGCGGTAACGCCAGACTGATAGTCGCCCATCAGCAATGTGGATTCGTCAGCGGTCATGCGCTCGCTCCAATGTGGGCCTGACTCAGAACTCTTCCCAGCTATCGAGCGTCGGCGCCGCTGAGCCCCGGACCAGCATCGGGGCGCGGGTCATTGGGCGCGTCTTTTTGATCGCGCCGGGACGCTC
>NZ_QDKO01000045.1 GCF_003094615.1 Caulobacter radicis
CGCCTCAAGACCCTGCTGGCCGCCCCGGTCATCGTCGACCTGCGCAACGTCTACAAGCCGCATGAGATGGTCCGCCACGGCTTCACCTACGCCTCGGTGGGGCGCGGGGCGGCGGCCGAGGGCGGCGAGGGCGCGGGTCTCAAGGCCGACGAGCGCCAGATGGACGCCGTCCCGAACTAGGCGGGAAGGTCCGCGCCTCCGCCGCCCCTCGGGCGGCGGGGCCGGGCCGGCGATCCAGAAAAAATCCCAGGGGGAAACGCATCCGGAGCGCGGCGATGGCGGTGAACGCCGTCGATAGCGCGCGCCTGGACTGTCCGCTTGGACTGAACGCCCTGGACTGAATGCGACGTCGCGAACTGCACAATGGATCTGAAGTCATGACCGCACAGCGTAGCGTCAAAAAGCCCAAGGTTCTGGCGGTTTGCTCCAGTGGCGGCCACTGGGAGCAAATGATGATGATCCGCGACGCCTTCAAAGGCGCCGATCCGGTCTTCGTCACGACTTTGCCCGGTTTGGCTGAGAAGTCGGGCGTCGAGAAAGCCTATGTCGTGCCGGACTGTAACCGGGACAATATTGGGGCCAATCTTCGCTGTATGAGGGATCTGCTTTCGATCATCCGGTCCGAGCGGCCAAGCGTGATCATCTCGACCGGCGCCGCGCCGGGGCTGCTGGCCATCGTCATCGGCCGGTTCTTCGGCGCCCGGGGCGTCTGGGTGGACAGCATCGCCAACTCCGAGCGGCTGTCGATGAGCGGCAAGATGGCCGGCTACGTCGCCAACCTCTGGATCACCCAGTGGAGCCAGCTGGCCACCGCCAAGGGCCCGAAATACTACGGGAGCGTCCTGTGATCCTGCTGACCGTCGGCACCCAGCTGCCCTTCGACCGCCTGGTCGACATCATCGACCGCGTCGCGCCCGACACCGGCGAGGAGGTGTTCGGCCAGATCGGCAAGAGCGCGCTGTCGCCGCGCAACTTCACCTTCCAGGAAAACCTGCCGCCGCGCGATTTCGAGAGCAAGATCACCTCGGCGCGGGTGCTGGTCTCGCACGCGGGCATCGGCTCGATCCTGACGGCCCGCAAGTACAACAAGCCGATCATCCTGTTCCCGCGCCTGGCCGCGCACAACGAGCACCGCAACGATCACCAGCTGGCCACCTGCGCCCAGCTGAAGACCCAGGCCGGCATCTATGTCGCCACCGACGAGAGCGAGCTGCGCGCTCTGCTGCTCGACAAGGGCCTGGTCTCGGGTTCGGAGGATCCGGGCGCGGCGGTCAAGCGCCGGCAGCTGACCGACGCCATCGGCGCCTTCATCGGCGGCGGCGCGTGACGACCGCGCACGATGATCGCCAGAAGGTGCTCTATTACGTGGAGCGCTACCTGCCGCCGTCGCAGGCCTTCGTGGCCCAGCAGGCGCGGGCCCTGGCGCGCTACCAGCCGGCGATCCTGGCCGGCAGCACCATGGCGAGCCTCGATCGCGACCTGATCGGCTTTCCGGTGCACGACATCCGCGCCTCGCCGGCCATGCGGGCGGGCGAGTTCGCTCTGAAGACCGTGCGCCTGCCGGCGCCGGCGCTGTTTCCGGCCGTCCGCCAGGCCGACCTCGTCCACGCCCATTTCGGCAAGAACGGCTACGTGATCGGCCCCCTGGCGGCCCGCGCGGCCGGCAAGCCGCTGGTCACCACCTTCCACGGCTTCGACGCCACCTTCGCCGGCAAGGCGGCCGACGTCGACGGCTTCAACCAGGTGCGGTTCTTCGCCAAGGGCCGCGAGCAGATGGCCAGGGGCGGCGGCTGGCAGATCGCCGTCTCCGACTTCATCCAGGACCGCCTGCTGGCCCTGGGCTTTCCGCAGTCGCGGGTCTTCCGCCACTACATCGGCGTCGACACCAGCCTGTTCTCGGCCCCGACCCGGCCGCGCCGCAAGGGCCTGGTGGTCTCGGTCGCCCGCTTCGTGGAATACAAGGGCCACAAGCTGATGATCGAGGCGCTGGAGCGTGTGGCCAAGGCCGGCACGCCCGTCGAGTTCATCATGATCGGCGAGGGCCCGCTGCGCGACGAGATCGAGGCCCTGGCCCGCCGCTCGCTGCCCAAGGTCGAGGTGCGCGAGAAGCAGACACAGGCCCAGATCCGCGACCTGCTGTCGGAAGCCGAGCTCTATCTGCATGGCGCGGTGACCCTGGCCAACGGTCACGCCGAGGCCTTCGGCATCGCCAACCTGGAGGCCCAGGCCATGGGGGCGCCCGTCGTCGCCTTCCGCTCGGGCGGGGTGGGCGAGGCGGTGGAGGAGGGGGCGACGGGCTTCCTGGCCGCCGAGCGCGACGTGGCCGCCATGGCCGACCACATCGGCCGTCTGCTGAACGACCAGCCGCTGTGGAACGCCTTCAGCGAACGCGCGCCCAGGATGGTGGCCGAACGCTTCGACATCCGCCGCCAGACCGCGCTGCTGGAAGACTATTACGACAGCGTCCTCGACGCCCATAAGCACGGGGAGGCGCGCCGATGACGTCCCAGATCCAGCCGCAGACCAAGCCCAAGGGCGTGAAGCCCAAGTGGAGCCTGAACGTGTTCCGGCCGATCCGGGACGCGATCATCAATGTCCGACGGGCCTACTACAACAAGGTCTGGGGGATGCACATCCACCCGACCGCCTCGTTCTCGCTGAGCGCCAAGTTCGACCGCACCAACCCCAAGGGCGTGCATGTGGGCGAAGAGACCTACGTGGCCTTCGACGCGGCGATCCTGACCCACGACCTGACCCGCGGCCTGTATCTGAACACCTATATCGGCCGCCGCTGCTTCATCGGCGCGCGCAGCATCATCCTGCCGGGCGTGACCATCGGCGACGAGTGCGTGATCGGCTCGGGCGCGGTCGTCACCAAGGACATCCCGCCGCGGTCGCTGGTGGCCGGCAACCCGGCCAAGATCATCCGCTCGGACATCAAGATCATCTCGCGCTACGGCCGCATGGCCCGCGAGGACGAAATCGAGGCGGCCAACGTCGCCGCCCTGGCCCAGGGAGCCGCCGAATGAAGATGTTCTTCTACCGCGGCAAGCACGAGAACTTCGGCGACGAGCTGAACCACTGGCTGTGGCCGCAGATCCTGCCGGATTTCTTCGACGAGGACGAAAGCGACCTGTTCCTGGGCATCGGCTCGATCCTCTACGACAATTTCGATCCGGACATCCGCAAGATCGTCTTCGGTTCGGGCTGGGGCGGCTACACCAAGGCGCCGACGCTGGACGACAAGTGGACGGTCTATTTCGTGCGCGGCAAGAAGACGGCGCAGGAGCTGGGCGTCGACGAGAGCCTGGGGATCGGCGACAGCGGCATCCTGATCCGCAGCCTGTGGGACGCCGGCAAGGTCGCCAAGCGTCACGCCGTGTCGTTCATCCCCCACTACGAAAGCGCCATGTACGGCGCCTGGGAGAAGGTCTGCGCCAAGGCCGGCATCCACTTCATTGACCCCCGCTGGTCGGTGGAGAAGGTGCTGCAGGAGATCAGCGCCTCGGAAAAGGTGATCTCCGAGGCCATGCACGGGGTGATCATCTCGGACGCCCTGCGCGTGCCGTGGCGGGCCATCGTGCCGCTGGACCCGGCCAACCGCGCCAAGTGGTACGACTGGGCCAGCGCCCTGGACGTCTCGATCGACTTCGACACCCTGGGCCCGTCCAATCCGGTGGAGGCCCTGGCCGCCCTGCGCAAGGACACGGCCTGGCGCAAGGCGATCACCTTCCGTCATCGCCGCATCCGCCAGCTGACCGGCGACATGGCCTTCGGCTCGGCCGGAGCGACCTTGCAGGCGGTGGCCGCCAAGCCAGGCCAGCTGAGCACCGACGCCGCCATCGAGGCCGCCCACGCCGCCATGCTGGCCCAGGTCGAGAAGCTGAAGGCCGACTTCGCGCCGGCGGCGGTCCGCGACGTCCAGCCCGTCGAGCAGTGAGGGCCGGCCGATGAGCAGCCTTTCCGCCACCGTCATCCTGTCGTCCTACAACGGCGAGAAGCGGCTGCCGAACACGCTGGATTCGTTCGTGCGCCAGGACCTGCCCAAGGACGGGTGGGAGATCATCGCCGTCGACAATAACAGCAGCGACGGCACGTTCGAGCTCCTGCGGTCCTATGCCGACCGCCTGCCGATCAAGCCGTTCCGGCACGTCACGCCCGGCAAGTCGAGCGCCCTGAACGAGGCGATCGCCCGCGCCCAGGGCGAGCTGCTGGTCTTCACCGACGATGACGTCGAGGCCGCGCCGCACTGGCTGTCGTCGATCGTCGAATGCGCCGCCGCCCATCCCGAGGTGTCGGTGATCGGCGGCCGCATCGTTCCCAACTGGGAGCGGCCGCCGGGCGATGATCCGCTCTACACCTGGCTGCCGCTGGGCTCGACCTTCGCCATCGTCGACGACCTGCCCACGGGGCCGTGCGATCCGTCGAAGATCTGGGGTCCCAACACCACGATCCGCGCCAGCGCCTTGGGCGGCGAGCGCTATCGCGAGGACATTGGGCCATTGCCCGCCAAGCTCTACGCCATGGGCGAGGATTCCGAGATCGTCATGCGGCTCGCGGCGCGGGGCCACAAGGCCTACCACTGCGCCGAGGCGCAGGTGCGCCACTTCGTGCCGGCCTCGAACATGTCGGCCGACTGGGTGCAGAAGCGGGCCGAGCGCCTGGGCTTCGGCATCCCGGCCCTGCAGCCCGAGAAGATCCCCGGCGGCCCGCGCGTCGGCGGCGTGCCGGTCCGGACCTGGCTGGAGACGGCCAGCTGGGGCGCGCGCAGCCTGATGCTGTACCCGCTGCCCAAGTCGCGCCTGCGGTTCTGGGCGATCTGGAAGCTCTATTACATGCGCGGCCTGATCCAGGGCATCCGCCACTACATGCCGGCGGCCCGCGCATGAGCGATCCGATCGACACCCAGGGACCGGCGCAAGCGCCGGCCGGCGGCGCCAGCGGCATCGGCTCCAAGGCCGTGAAGGCCTCGGTGTGGGTGATGGGGGGGGTGGTGTTCACACGCCTGGCCAACCTGGCGATGACGGTGGTGCTGGCGCGCATCCTGCTGCCGCAGGACTTCGGCCTGGTGGCGCTGGCCACCACCGTGCTCCTGATGCTGCAGGCGATCACCGACCTGTCGCTGGGCAACGCCCTGATCCACAAGCAGGACGCCGACCGCGCCGACTACGACACCGCCTTCACCCTGGGCGTGCTGCGCGGCCTGCTGCTGATGGCGATCATGATCGGCGCCGGCGCGGTGATGGTGAAGGTCTACAACGACCCCCGCCTGTTCGCGATCATGGCCGCGATCAGCGTGCGACCGCTGATGGCCGGCCTGATGAGCCCCTACTACATCACCCTGGCCAAGCACCTGAAGTTCTCGGTGGTGATCGCCATCGAGAGCCTGGCGGCCGTGCTGCAACTGGTCGCCGCCGTGGCGGTGGCCTGGACCACCCACAGCTACTGGGGGATCGTCGCCGGCGTGATCGCCGCGGGCCTCGTGCCGCTGGTGGCCAGCTATCTCTATGCGCCGTATCGGCCGCGCTTTTCGCTTGCCTCGACCAAGCTGATCCTGGGTTTCTCGATCTGGGTGACGCTGAACCAGTTCATCACCGTCATCGGCAACCGCTTCGACAACCTGGTGATCGCCGGGGTGCTCGGCACGGCCACCTTCGGCGCGTACAACGTCGGCAACAACATCGCCACCATGCTGACCCAGCAGGCCATCCAGCCGCTGGAGCGGGTGTTCTTCCCCAGCTTCGTGCACATCGCCGCCGATCGCGACCGCCTGCGGGCCGCGTTCCAGCGCAGCCAGTCGTCGCTGTTCGCGGTGGGCCTGCCGCTGGGCGTGGGCCTGGCGCTGGTGGCCGAGCCGCTGGTGTCGCTGGCCCTGGGGCCCAAGTGGCATCTGGCGGCCGTCGTCATCCAGCTGATCGCGCCGGTTCTGGGCGTGCAGGTGGTGTTCGGCGCGGTCAACGCCGTGGCCTATGCCCAGGGCGCGACCAAGGATCTCTTCCAGCGCAGCCTGTGGCAGACGCTGGTCCGGGTGCCCGTGGTGCTGGCCGGCCTCTATTTCTGGGGGCTCACCGGCCTGCTGGTGGCGCGCATCCTGTCGGGCGGCCTGCTGCTGTCGGTGCTGAACCTGATGCTGGTGCAGAAGCTGACCGGCCTGACGCCGCTGGAGCAGGTGAAGGTCACCTGGCGCTCGCTGGTCAGCACGGTGGTGATGATCGCCGCGGCCCTGGCCGCGCGTTCGCTGTTCCCCAACGTGGAGCATCACGCCGACGCCCTCTACGCCACCGTGGCGATCTCGATCGCCGGCGGGGCGGCCTATGTGATCACCCACGCGGCGGTCTGGTTCATGGCCGGACGCCCGGGCAACAGCATCGAGGCCGAACTCGCGCGCCTGCTGTCGAAAACCACCGGGCGCTTCGCCCGCCTGCGGAATGCATAAGCCATGGCCAAGTCTCCGCTCTCCCCCGTTCCCAGGATCTCGGTTCTCGTCAACAACTACAACTACGCGGCCTATCTGCCGGCCTGCATCGACAGCGTGCTGTCGCAGGACTATCCGGACTTCGAGCTGATCGTCGTCGACGACGGCTCCAAGGACAATTCGCGCGAGATCATCGCCGGCTATGGCGACCGGCTGGTGGCGGTGCTGAAGGAGAACGGCGGCCAGGCCTCGTCGTTCAACGCCGGCTTCGCCGCCGCCACCGGCGAGATCCTCTGCCTGCTGGACTCCGACGACACCTTCCTGCCGGGCAAGCTGTCGCGCCTGGCCGAGATCTACGCCGGCGACGGTGTCGACTGGTGCTTCGACCGGGTGACCACCGACGAGGAGGCCGGGGCGCCGGGCGAACTGGTGACCAAGCCGGTCGACTACCGCCAGACCCTGGGCCGCGGGCGTTTTCCGAGCATTCCCGTGCCGACCTCGGGCCTGACCTTCCGGCGCGGGCTGCTGTCGCAGATCCTGCCGATGCCGGTGGCCCAGGACGTGGTGCTCAGCGACAACTACCTGAAGTTCGCCGCCAGCTATCTGGGCGCAGGCGTGCTGGTCGACACGCCGCTGACCTTCCAGCGCATCCACGCCACCAACCGCTATACCGGCGCCGTGCAGGCCAGTCCGCTGCGCTCGCGGATCATGATCGCCACCGGCCTGGAGCTGGCCCGCCGCTATCCGGGCCTCAAGAGCCTGGGCGCCAGCCTGGCGGCCGGCGGCTTCGCCCAGGGCGAGCTTTCGGGCAAGGCCCTGCGCGAGCAGCTGGCGGTGGCGACCAACGCCGCGCCCCACCCGCGCCTGGCGGCGCTGGACCTGTGGTGGCGGGTGACGATGAAACGGGCGCGCGCCTCGCTGGCGCCGCGCAAGGCGGCGAAGGCGGGCTGACCATGACCACGACCACGGCCACGCTTGAACCCGCCCAGGCCGCCCCGGCCCAGGCTTCCGACGTCGTACACGTCACGGTCGGCGTGCTGACCTTCAAGCGCCCCGACGGCATCGCCAAGCTGCTGGACTCGCTGGGCGGCCTGACCATGAGCGCCGAACGGCCGTATCGGCTGTCGGTGGTGGTGGTCGACAACGACCCCAAGGGCAGCGGCCGCGTGGCGGTCGAGCCGTTCATGGCCTCCAGCGCCTTCCAGCTGATCTACGCCATCGAGCCCGAGCCCGGCATCCCGTTCGGCCGCAACCGCGCCATGGACGAGGCGCCGGCCGACAGCAAGTTCTTCTGCTTCGTCGACGACGACGAGTGGGTGGTTCCGGGCTGGCTGGACGCCCTGCTCGAGGTGCAGGCGCGCACCGGCGCCGACTGCGTCTATGGTCCCGTGGAGCCGGTCTATCCCGAGAACCCGCCCGCCTACTTCATCAAGAGCCGCGTCTTCGAGCGCAAGAAGAACGAGGACGGCGCCCGGATCGGCTATGCCGCCTCCAACAACGTGATGTTCGACCTGCCGCTGTTCCGGCAGATGGGGCTGCGCTTCGAGGAGCGGATGCGCCATACCGGCGGCACCGACTACCTGTTCTTCAACCAGGCGGTCCGCAAGGGCGCGAAGATCCACTGGAGCGACGCGGCGCTGGTCTATGACGTGGTGCCGGCCAACCGGATGACCTGGAAGTGGGTGATCCAGCGGCAGTACCGCCTGGGCAACACCTTCGCGGTCGCCGACCAGCTGCACGGCACGCCGGCCAGACGCGCCTATCGCCTGGTCTACGGCGCGGCGCGGATGGTGCTGGGGGCGGTGATGTCGCCGGCCCTGCTGATCTCGCCCAGCCTCGGCATGCGGGCGATCATCCACGGGGTGCGCGGCGCCGGCGTCGTCAGCGGCATCCTCGGCCACAGCTATCAGGAATACGGAAAGGCCCAAGGCTAGCGTTCGCGCACGGCTTGGCCCAGTGACCTACCCATGACCCTCGTGAACGACAGTCCCTCGCATCGGCGCGCCGCCCAGGCCAAGGTCAGCGGCGCCGTGCGCCGTGAAAGCCAGCTGAAGACGCTGCTGACGGCCATCCTGATCCTGTGCCTGTGGCGCGCTTCGGGCATGTCCTATGGCTATCCGTCGCGCTTCGACGAGGGCGGCAGCGGCGACAACGTCTTCGTCATGAAGGCGCTGCTCTACAGCCTGATCCCGCTGATCCTGCTCTACGCCGTGCTTGAGGCGGGGCGGGTCAAGCAGATGATCCAGAAGACCCCGATCTCGGTGGTGATCATCTTCACCGCCTGCGTGGCCTCGGTGTTCTGGTCGATCAACATGGGCGCCTCGACGCGCGGCCTGATCGCGGTGTCGCTGATCACCATCGCGGCCCTGATGTACCGGCTGCGCTACGGGGCGGCCGACACCTGGAACACGGTCTATACGTTCATGGTGGTGTCGGCGATCGCCAACGTGGCCTACACCATCGTCTTCCCCCAGTTCGCCATCATGGGCGGGGCCTACCAGGGCATGGTCAAGGGGATGTTCTACCACAAGAACCTGATGGGCCACTTCTTCTCCCTCGGGTTCTTCATCATCTTCCTGAACTCGCAGCACCGGTACGGCCCGACCTTCCATGGGGTGGTCAAGACCGTGGCGACCGCCTGCGCCCTGGGCCTGGTGGTCCTGGCGCGGTCCTCCACCGCCCTGATGATGATCGGCGTGGGCATGACCGTGATCGTCGGCCTCAACGCCACCCGGGCCCTGAAGAGCAAGCCGGCGCGGGTGGGCCTGATCCTGGGAACCACGGTGGTCGTGGCGACCCTGATCGTGGTCTCCTACAACATCGTCATCGCCACCATCGCCGAGGCGTTCGGCAAGGACGCCACCCTGTCGGGACGCTCGAACATCTGGGACCAGCTGCTGCCGCTGGTCTATGACCGGCCGCTGTTCGGCTACGGCTTCGCGGTGTTCCGCCAGCCCGAGGTGTTCGACCAGTTCGTGCGCGCCTCGTGGAACGTCAGCTCGACCCACAGCACCTATCTGGAGCTTTGCCTGAACATCGGCGTGCCGGGCGCGGCGGCGCTGCTGTTCCTGATCCTGGTGCGCCTCTTCGCCAAGATCGCGCCGTCGCCGGCCAGCATTCCGGTCCAGAGGCAGCAGCGGCTGGAGGTCATCATCATCCTGCTGGTGCTGGTGGCCTCGGGCCTCGACGCCGGCATGCTGCTGGCGCCGATCGTGCTGTGGCCGCTGATCGTCATCTCGCTGCCCGCCTCGTTCGAGGCGGCGCCGACCCGCCGGCCCCTGCGCCGCTCGGCCTTCGTGTCGCGGGGCGCGGCATGAGGCTGCTGTCCGGCCTGGGGATGGGGGAGGCGGCGGCCCGGAGCCCGGCGTCCCTGCCCAAGAACCTGGCCCTGGTGCAGGCCCTGCGGGGCGTGGCCGCCATCGCCGTGGTCGCCCACCACACGATCCGGACCTTCACCGTCAAGGCCAGCGCCGGCATCGTCCCGCCGGCCCTGATCGGCGCGCCGGCCTTCTACGACGCCCTGGCCTTCGGCGTGGACCTGTTCTTCGTCATCAGCGGCTTCATCATGGTCTATGTGTCGGGGGCCTACATGGCCTCGGACAAGCCGATCCTGGGCTTCCTGCTCAAGCGCGCGGCGCGGATCTACCCGATCTACATCATCGTCTCGCTGGTGCTGATCGGCCTGAAGGTGATGAACCACGTGACCGAGGGGGCGTCGAGCTTCGACCTCCAGCCCCTGCGGATCGCGACCTCGCTGTTGCTGATCCCGGCGTTCAACGAGGCGGGCGGCGTCCAGCCGATCCTCGGCGTCGGCTGGACCCTGTCGTACGAGCTCTATTTCTACCTGCTGTTCGCCGCCGCCGTGGTGGTGGCGCGCAAGGCGTTCTTCGCGCCGCTGGCGGCGTTCATCCTGCTGGCGATCACGACGTGCAGCCTGCTGCCGGGCAAGGCGGCGATCGTCAGCTTCCTGGCCAATCCGATCGCCATCGAGTTCCTGTTCGGCTGCCTGGTCGCCCTGGCGATCAAGCGCGGGGCGCGGATGCCGCTGCCGTGGCCGGCCATCGCCGTGGCGACCGCGGCCCTGTTCGTCGCGCCGCTGTTCGTGCACGCCGAGGCCTGGCGGGTGCTGTGCTGGGGCCTGCCCAGCGCGGTCATCGTGTTCGCGGCGGTGTCGCTGGAGGCCGACGGCAAGGTCGCGCGGACGCCCAAGGTGTTCGGCCTGGTCGGAGACGCCTCCTACTCGATCTATCTCGTCCACATCCTGATCGTCGGCATCGTCGGCGCGCGCGTCGGCCGCATGGTCAGCGCGGCGATCGGCACGGGCTACGCCAGCACCGCGGCGGTGGCGGCGATCGTGGTGCTGGCGACGCTGGTCGGCATCGCCATGTACTACGTCGTCGAGCGCCCGATCGCCGACTTCCTCGCCAAAAGGATTGGGGACTACGAGCGGGCTCGCCTTGGCCGTGTATCCAAGGTTCCGGCCTAAGCAACTGGCGCCTATATTTGAAGCAAAATTAGGTATTGGGGGTGCGGGGCTCCTTGGTGCATTCTGTGTTTGCTGGGTGAGTAACAGTAAGCCAGAGCGTTGCCATGAAATCCGGGTTCGAGCGTCGTGAAATACTCAAGGTTGGCGTGGCCGCCTTGGGGCTTCCTGGGCTCGCCGCCCTGCCCGGCAGGGCGGGCGCCGCGCCCCGCGCGACCGAGCCGGCGCCGGCCGACGGCTACAGGCTCGACTTCCGCGCCGCCCGCCTGTTCCAGAACGGCCAGGACGCCGGCGCTCTGACCGCCATGCCGGGTCTCGTGATCCGCGCCGCCGGCGGCCTGGCCCTGGGGCCCACGGGCCGGCTGCTGCCCTTCGCCGACGGCCAGCTGCGCCAGCACGCGCAGGCCGGCCTGCTGATCGAGCCGGCCTCGCGCAACCTGTGCGCCAGCTTCAACGCCGCCCCGACCACCAGCCAGGGCTGGTCGGCGGGCGCAACGGTCAGCCTCAAGGTCGTCGACGCCCGCGACGAGCTCTATGCCGCCCAGGATCCGGCCACGGGCGACTACCTGTTCCGCGACCTGCTGGACCAGGGCGTCATGAACGGCATGGTGCTGGAGGCCTACAATTCCGGGTCGGCCTCGGCGGCCGTCACCGCCGCCGGCATGGCCGGGGTCGGCGTCAAGCACACGCTGTCGGCCTGGACCCGCTGCGTGGCGGGCAGCGGCGACCTGCGCCTGACCGGCGGCGCGGCCGGCCCGGCCTACAGCCAGGCCTATTGGGCCCGCGTCGAGCGCGCCGGCCTGACGCCGACCAGCGCCAGCCAGGGCCTGACCATGGCCATTCACGCCAAGGCCCGCATCCGCTGGATCCTGCACCAGCTGGAGCCCAGCGCCCTGGCCACCAGCCCCATCGTCGTGGCCGGAACCTCGGTGGGGCGGGCGGCCGACGAGCTGGTGATCGACAACGCCGGCCTGTTTGGTCAGCCGTTCACGATCGTCGCCGACACCCACATCCGCCGCGCCGGTGATCTGGCCCGCCGCTGGATCACCGTCTCGGGCGGCGACGAGGAGGTCGCCGTCACCCGCTCGGCCGACAACGCCCTGACCCTGACCGGCGCTGGCTCGGCGCACGATGCAACCCTCGCGCCCCGCATTCCCCGCATCCACGGCCCGGGCGGCGCGCGCGTGGCCTTGCAGGTGCGGCCGCAGGGCAGGGTGCTGTCGGTCGGCGGCGCCAACGCCCACGACGCCTTCAACACCTTTCCCGGCAAGCTTTCGCGCCTGACCCTGGGGGCGCGCCCGGACGGGACCGAGCCGCTGGCCGGCTGGTTCCGCAGCCTCGACATCCGGGGCCTTGTGGATCCGCGCGAACTGAAGCTGGCCAGCGCCCCGCCGGCCGACGCCATGGCCCACGACATCGTCCGCTATGTCGACCCTGCGGGCAGCGACACCGCCGACGGCCTGACCCCCGCCACCGCCTGGGCCACGCTGGCAAAGGCCGCCGCCGCCGCGACCGCTCTGCCGTCGGGCGTCCACCTGCTGCTGAGGCGCGGCGGGTCGTGGTCCGAGATCCTGTCGCCGCCGTCCGACTGGTGCACGGTCGGAGCCTATGGTGAAGGCGCGCGGCCGATCGTCGGCGTGGGCCAGGACTACGGCTGCGACGAGAACAACAAGTCCGGCTTCCGGATCGAGGGGCTGCACTTGCGCGACTGGAAGCTCAAGGGCTTCAACAACTACGGCTTCAACAGCCACATGCTGTGGGACTGCGAGATCGGGCCCATCGCGGCCGGGCAGGCCGAGACCAACCGGGGCGGGGTGACCAGCCGCAATTTCAGGAACTTCTACATCGGCGCCTGCCACGTGCACGACGTGATCGGCGACGATGTCTTCCTGCAGACCACCAAGGGCGGCTGGGTGATCTCGGAGGGCAATCGCTACGACCCGGCCAACGGCGCCGAGGCCGACAACTTCCAGCTCAGCGACAACCAGGGCGCCCAGGTGCGCCTCAGCGGCGATCAGTACGACATGCGCGGCGCCAGCAGCGGCAAGGGCTGCGTCGTGGTCACCGGCAATGCGGGCACGGTGATCGAGGACTTCGTCGCCTACGGTCTGAACTTCGGCATCGGGCTGAACGGCGACAACATGGTCGTGCGCCGGGGCAAGGTCAGCGGCTCGCGCCTCAACGCCTACAGCTGGGGCGTCGGCGTGGGCGAGTCCACGAGCGTACGCCAGCATGTCTACGAGGACCTGGTGATCAGCGACTGCAATCGCGGGGTCTCGATCAGCGGCATCGGCGGCGGGGTGGATTCCGGTCCCGACCGGGCCGACATCACCGTGCGGCGGGTCACCGTGCAGAACTGCCAGACCGGCCTGTGGATCGACCGTCCGACCAGCGGCGACCTGTCGGGCATCGCCTTCGCCGACTGCGCCGTCAATGTCGACAACCGCACCACGGCGATCCCTGCCGACAGCCAGGCCGAAAGCCTGACCCTGCCGCAGAACTAGGCCGCGAGGTCTGGTCAAATTCTAGAGAGGAAAGGGTGGAGGCCCGGCCCGGAATCGAACCGGGGTAAACGGATTTGCAGTCCGGCGCGTAACCACTCCGCCACCGGGCCACCGGGTCGACACGCTTGCGTCGGCGAAGAGGGGGTCTGGCTATCAGAGGTCGGGCGGGCTCGCAATGGCCAAACTGGCTTATCCCCACGCTTTACCGGTGGCGGGTCAGGTGAAGACCGCAAATCAAGGCCAGGGTGGCGATCGCGAGGCCTCCGGCCAGCCAGACGGCCGGGCGCACGTCGTGTTCGCCGACGATCAGGGCGGCCAGCAGCGGGCCGGTCGCGCAGCCCAGCAGGCTGGCGCCGGGGCCCAGGAGGGCCGCCCGCCGGCTGGGATCGGCCTCGATGGCCAGCGGCGTCAGGAACGGCGAGGCGAAGAGCCACGCGAAGCCGAACAGGCCCGAGGCGGCCAGGAAGGCCGGCGCCGGCGGCAGCACCGCGAAGACCACTAGGCAGGCGGCGGCCGCGATCACCCCCAGGGTCAGCGACACGAACCACGACATCCTTCCTGCCAGGGCCGTGGCCGCCGACCCGCCCGCGACCTGGGCGGCCAGCGAGATCGAGAAGGCCAGGCCCGCCGTGGTCGCCGGATGGCCGGCCTGGCGCGACAGCGGCTCGGCATAGATCCACAGCGCCAGGATGAAGGCCTGGAAGCAGAACACCGCCAGCAGGGCGACCCAGCCGCGCGGGCTGGGCAGGCCCTTGGGTCCGTCCTCGGCCTGGGGCAGGGCGGCCCAGGCGCGCGGGATCAGCGCGCCGGCCAGGGCGGCCGAGGCGGCCAGCGCCGCCAGCGCCACGAAGCCGCCATTGGGGCCGAACTCGCCGATGACGAAGACGGTCAGGGCCGACACCACGACCAACTGCGCCAGGGTCTGGATGGTGAGGTAGATCCCCGACCAGCGATCGGGCCGGGGCGAGCGCACGATCATGCCGGTGATGATCCAGATCAGCGCTCCGGCCGGCAGGCCCGCCGCCGCCCGGGCCAGCACCAGCAGGCCGTCATGGGCGAAGGTGGAGGCGAGGTTCAGCGCCGCCAGGAAGCAGCCGCAGGCCACCGCCGCCAGCCGCAGCCGCTTCGCGCCAAAGGCGGGGCCGAGCAGGGCCGCGCCGATCCCCATCGCCGCCAGTTCGGCCATGCCGGCCAGGCCGATCTCTGTCGCCGTCAACCGGCCGGCCGCCTCCAGCCCGCCCAGCAGCAGCGGGCCGACGCCGGGAAACAGCACCCCCACGATCCCGATCCACAGCACCGCCAGCCGCTCGGAGAGGCTGGGCGAGGGCCCTATCCAGGCGCCGGCCTGCCCGCTCAATAGCGGGCCCGCAGATAGAGGCCGTAGGTGCGCGGCGGGCCCATGCTGAAGACGTCGAAGCCCAGGCCCTCGATGGCGGTGATGTCGAGGATGTTGGTCTCGTCGAAAAGGTTCTTGCCCCAGACGCCCAGCTCGTAGCGGCCGCCGTCGAGCTTCCAGCCCAGCTGGCCGTTGACGTAGGCGCGACCCTTGTCGCTGAGGCGCTCGGTGTTGGCGGTGTCGAAGAACACCTTGGAGCGATAGGTGAAGTCCAGCTGGCCGGCGAAGTCGCCGACCGGCAGCGGATGCTCGTAGCGGACCACGCCGTTGACGCTGGCCTTGGGGGCCGAGGGCAGGCGGTTGCCCGAATAGTCCTGCCCGACCGAGACGAAGTCCTTGTATTCGGCGTTCAGCAGGGCCGCGCCGAGGGTCAGCGACAGGCCGCGCACCGGCCGCGCCTCGATCTCGGCTTCCGCGCCGTAGACGCGGGCGGCCGAGGCGTTGGTGAAATACTGCACCGACAGGGCCCCGCGCTGGATCACGGTGTAAACCTGCAGGTCCTGGTAGTCGTAGTAGAAGGCGGCCGCGTTCAGGCGCAGGCGGCGGTCGAGGAACTCGCTCTTGGCCCCCACCTCGAAGGCGTCGACGGTCTCGTCGTCATAGGGGCCCAGGTCCTCCGGCGCGGTGGTCTGGCCGGTGAAGAAGCCGCCGCTCTTGTAGCCGCGATTGTAGGTCGCATAGAGGTTGGCGTCGTCGGTCAGCGCGTAGCGCAGGCCAAGCCGGCCCGACAGCGACTTGAAGGTCTTGTCGCCGTCGTAGGTGAACAGGGTCAGCAGGCCGTAGTCGACGTCGCTGACATAGTGGAAGCTCTTGTCGTCGACCGAATAGCGCAGGCCGGCCGTGAAGGTCAGGCGCGAGGTCAGGTCGTGGTCGACCTGGCCGAAGACGGCCCAGCTGCGGGTCTTCTGGGTCAGCGGCCAGCCGAACACGCCGATGCTGGCGGCCGGGTCCATGCCGGTCGGGTTGTCGGGCGTGGGATTGCGCAGGTCGCCCAGCACGTCGTAGCGGCTGTCGTTGGAGAGGTCGTCCTTGGCCCAGTAGAGGCCGGTCACCCAGCGGGTTGGGCCCGCGCCGTTCGATTGCAGCCGGAACTCCTGGCTGACCGTCTCCTGCAGGGCGATGTAGCGGGCGCTGATCACCTGCAAGGGGTTGGCGTCGGTGTCCTCCCAGTCGTCGCGGGCCGCGCGCTGGTAGCCGGTGATCGAATAGAGCGTCATGTCGCCCAGGTCGTAGGAGACGCTGGCGGTCGCCCCGAACAGTTTGACGATGTCCTTGCCCTCGAAGCGGTAGTCGCCCTCGTAGAGGTTGGAGCTGGTGTTGGCGTAGCCCAGCACGTTCGTGCACTGGCCCGAGGTGTAGTAGGCCGGCTTGCAGACCGCGTAGCCCAGGCTGGGATCGAAGTCGCCGGCCGCCTCGGGCGTCTGGGCCACCAGCGAGCGGTTGTAGGTCCAGATCGAGCCGCCGCGCGACTGGTTCAGGCTCAGCGACAGGTCGGCGGTCAGCTTGTCGTCGGGCTGGTAGCGCAGGGCCAGGCGCGTGGCCCAGCGGTTGGCGTCGTTGCCCTTGTTCCCGGTCAGGCGGTTGGTCGTATAGCCGTCGTTCTTGTCGTAGAGGCCGCTGATGCGGAACGACAGCACGTCGCCGGCGATCGGTCCGCCGAAGCCGCCCTGGGCGTTGACGGCGTTGAACCGACCGTACTCGACGGCGATGTCGCCCCCCGGCGTGGTCGTCGGCTTCCTGGTGACGACGTTGATCGCCCCGCCGGTGGTGTTGCGGCCATAGAGCGTGCCCTGCGGCCCGCGCAGCACCTCGACCTGCTCCAGGTCGTAGAAGCCGGCCAGCTGGGCCAGCGGTGAAGCGACATAGACCCCGTCCACATAGACGCCGACGGCGCTGGCCGTGCCGGGGTTGAAGTCGTTGACGCCGATGCCGCGGATGAACATCCGTGGGTTGGCGGCGTTGTCGTCGGTCTTGATCTGCAGGCCGGGCGCCAGGCCCGACAGCGCCAGCAAGTCGCCGACCCGCTGGTTCTGCAGCTGGGCGCCCGTCATGGCGGTGACCGAGACGGGCACCTCCTGCAGGTTCTCCGCCCGTCTCTGGGCGGTGACGACGATCTCGTCCAACGCGACGGGCGCGGCCTGGTCGGCCGTCTGAGCCCAGGATGAGGTCGCCGACGCCATCAAGGCGACGGCGGCGACCCCGGCGAACACTTGCAGCTTGCGCACTACAACCCCCCGCATGTCCGTACGAGGAGGATGCTAGCTATAACTATCGTTTTGGCAAGCGCCGTTCGGCGACTTGCGTTTGCCTATTTCGGGATTGCCCTGGACGGGGCGCCGGCGGTCGTCTCGATCGCGCCGTGGCAGGCCTTGGGCGCGCGCACGGGATTGCAGGCGGCCGCGACGCCGCCGGGCAGGCGCACCGTGTAGTTCCCCGGCAGGCGCGGGTCGGCCCACATGTAGTCGGTCGAGACATACTGGGCGCCGCTGGAAAGGGCGGCGTCGCGCTGGGTCACGTCGCCGTCGCGGGCGGCCCAGGTGTCGGCGTCGGCGCGGGTGCGGACGATGAAGCCAGCCTTCACGGCCGCGGCGATGCGGTCCTTCTGGGCCACGGGATCGTTGAGCGTCAGGTAGGCGGCGGCCGGCGAGGCCTCGTCGGTATTGACGAACATCGCCCGGCCTTCGAGCGAGGCGCGCTCGCCGCGATAGATCGCCACCTTGGCCGGACCCTCGTCGAGGGCGAAGAACACCTTGCCGCGCGCGGCCTCCAGCGTCGGCCAGCCGCCGGCCAGCACCGCCTCGCGCAGCGTCGGCTTCCTGCCTTGGACCAGGTCGGGGGTGATCAGGCGGTCGGGGCCGAAGACGCCGCGGATCTCGGCGTCCAGCGCGTCGAAGGCGGGCTCGTCGAAGGGCAGGGGCGTGACGCCGCCCGGCAGGCTGGCCTGGCCCTCCTTGGCGTTGAGCATGATCAGGATCGGGGCGTGGTCGCGATGCTGGTCCGACCAGGCGCGGATCTGCGACAGGCACTCGATGAAGGTCACGCACGAGGAGCGGAAGTCGACGTCGGGCATGTGCAGGGTCTTGAAGCCCGGCTTGGCCAGGGCCTGGGCGGTGGCCGGCGGCAGCGTCGTTCCGCCGCCGAGCGCGGTCAGGGGCCTGGCGTAGCGTCCGCCCCGCGGGTCGGCGACGACGTCGATCTCCAGCTGGCGGGCGCCGGCGTCGAGCTGTTCGGCAAGGGGGCGGTGGGCGTAGTCGAGCCCCAGCACCGGCCGGCCCCGCGCGGCGATCATGGCGGCCAGCTCCGCCTCGGGGATCGCCTGCTTGTAGGAATTGTGGGTGCCGACGGCCAGAAGGTCGTTCATCCGCAGCGGCGCCTCGGGGGCCGCCGCCATCGTCATCGCCGCCACCAGACCCAGCATCACGCGCCCTCCACCTTGGAAAGCGGCTTCTCTAGCGGCGACGCATGACGGTTCGACGTCAGGCGTTTCGTGACCGCCCTGCGGCGCGACGGCAACAAATAAGGGGAAAGTCCGGCCCTCGCTGTCGGGCTTCATCTGGCCGTTATCAAACTCGTAACACGCGGTCACAATTTCGCCCTAACCGCCCCGCCATCGCGCCGGCGGCCCGCTCTGTTCGAGGCTCCCGGCGATCCAGTTGCAGGGGGTCTCATGTCCACCACGAAGAAAGCGCTGTCGCTCAGCGCCGCGTCGGCCGTCCTGGCCTTCGCCATGCTCGCCGCCCAGGCCCAGGCCGCCGACCTGTCGGCCGACGCGCCGATCGCCACCGCCGCCAACCCCGACGAGGCCCCCGACACGGCCGAGGTCGAGGCCATCGTCGTCCAGGGCTTCCGCAAGTCGCTGGGCGTCGCCCGCGAGATGAAGCGCGACAGCAGCATCGTCGCCGACGTCATCGTCGCCGAGGACATGGCCAAGTTCCCCGACCTCAACCTCGCCGAGTCGCTGCAGCGCCTGCCGGGCGTGGCGATCAACCGCGAAGCCGGCGAAGGCCGCCGCGTCAGCCTGCGGGGCCTGGGTCCCGACTTCACCCGCGTGCAGCTGAACGGCATGGAAGTGCTGGGCAACGTCGACTCGCCGATGGACAGCCGCGGCCAGACCTCGCGCGACCGCGCCTTCGACTTCAACATCTTCGCCTCGGAGCTGTTCTCGAAGATCGACGTGCGCAAGTCGTTCTCGGCCGAGCAGGACGAAGGCGGCATGGCCGGCACCGTCGGCCTCTACACCGCCAAGCCGTTCGAATATTCGGGCCGCAAGGCCGCGCTGTCGCTGCAAGGCGGCACCAACAGCGCCACCAAGGACTTCCAGCCGCGCGTGGCCGGCATGATCAGCCAGAACTGGGACGACAAGTTCGGCGTGCTGGTCTCGGTCGCCTACTCCAAGCGCCAGGTCGAGGAGCAGGGCTACAACACCTACGGCGCGGGCGTGCAGAAGGCTGTCGCGGCCAACGTGGTCAACCTCAGCCCGGCCGACCGCACCAAGGCCCTGAACGGCGAGCTGATCTTCCAGCGCGGCAACCGCCTGTCGGTGTGGGGCGCCGACAACGAGCGCCTGGGCGTCACCACCGCCGTGCAATGGCGTCCGGTCGAGAACCTGACCCTCACGCTGGACGGCCTGTACGGCAAGTTCTCCAACGACCGCAGCGAGAACCACCTGGCCACCCGCGCCAGCGTCGGCTCGACCATCCTGGGCGCGGCGACGCCGCACTCGGGCGTCACGGCCCCGGCCCCGGTGCTGCGCTCGATCCAGTACGACAAGTACAACACCATCATCTACGCCGACGTCGCCAACACGGTGTTCGCCACCGAGACCCGTCGCCAGGAGACCGAGAACACCTTCAAGCAACTGGTTCTGAGCGGCGAGTGGGAGCTGTCCGACAAGCTGAAGTTCGACGGCCACATCGGCCAGGAGACCTCGGACTACGACATCCCGATCTCGGACAAGTTCTACACCGAGGCGTTCGGCGACCTGATCACCGACTACCGCGGCAAGACCGGCAAGAACATCTACGGCTGGGACACCACCGACCCCAACAACTACCGCGCCCACGAGATCGACTTCTCGGCCACCTACCAGACGACCAAGCTGAAGAACGCCGAGTTCAACGGCTCCTACGCCTTCGACGACGCCCTGACCCTGAAGGGCGGCGTGTCATTCCGCGGCTTCGAGAACTCGGGCTACACCCAGACCAACGACGACGTGAACAAGACGCCGTGGGAACGGGGCACGCTCGATGACCGCGTCAACGACTACTACAAGATCTTCCGCGAGCACGACGACCAGGCCTGGCTGATCGTCGACTGGGACAAGGCGCTGGCAAAGTACAACGTCACCCGCACGCTGGGCGCGCCCAAGTCGATCTACGAGGTGCAGGAAGACACCACGGCCGGTTACCTTCAGCTGGACTGGAAGACCGAGCTGGCGGGCATGCGTCTGCGCGGCAACATCGGCGCCCGCGCCTACGACACCGAGCTGACCTCGTCGGGCGTGATGGCCGTGCGCGGCGTCAACACCGCCACCACCGTCAAGAAGACCTATTCGGGCGTGCTGCCGGCCTTCAACGCGGTGCTGGAGGTCAACGACCAGTTCCAGATCCGCGCCGCCGCCGCCCAGAACATCAACCGTCCGTCGCTGGCCTCCTACGCCATGAACGGCTCGATCAGCGTCGACGGCACGACGGTGACGGTGTCGAGCGGCAATCCGAACCTGGAACCCTACACCTCCGACGAGTTCGACCTGGCCGCCGAGTGGTACTTCGGCAGCGTCGGCATGCTGACGGCCGGCGTCTTCCACAAGAAGATCGACAATCTGGTGGCCAGCACCACGAACGCGGCGGTCTACTCCGACACGGGACTGGCCGAAGGCCTGGTGGCCGGCGTCACCGGCTCGACCCCGGTGATCTGGACCCGCTCGATCAACAACGCCGGCGCCACCCTGACCGGCCTGGAACTGAGCGCCCAGAGCGACTTCTTCTTCCTGCCGGGTCCGCTGAAGAACCTGGGCATGGTCGCCAACCTGACGCTGATCGACTCCGAGACGACCAACAGGTTCAGCGGCAAGGACGTGAAGGGCCAGATGTACGGCCTGTCTGACGTCAACGCCAACGTCACGCTCTACTACGAGGCCGCCAAGTGGGGCGCGCGGGTGTCGTCGAACTATCGCTCGGACTACACGATCGACAGCGGCGGCTTCGAGGCCACCACCTATGTCGACGCCTCGGCCTTCTATCAGGTCTCGCCGCGCATCCGCCTGACCCTGGACGGCGTCAACCTGACCGACGAGCGTGAAGCCCAATACAACAGCTTCTACGTCTACGACGCGGTCAACAAGGTCGACGTCACCCTGCCGGGCGCTCACCGCCTGTGGAACCACACCAAGAGCGGCCGGACGGTCTTCTTCGGCGCCAACATCCAGTTCTAAGGCGCATCTCTTCGCGTAACGGCGCGCCCCGGGGCCGAAAGGCTCCGGGGCGTCGTCGTTTGGGGTCCGTGGTTGACCCGGCGGCGTGATTTCATTTATATCCGACCAGTCGGTTATAAATGGAGTTGGCCATGGGCCGTAAACGCATCGTCGATCGTGACGCGGTGCTCGACGCCGCCGAGGCGGTGGTCGCCCGCGACGGGGCCGCGCGCCTGACGCTGGACGCGGTGGCCGAGCAGGCCGGCATCGGCAAGGCCACGGTGCTGTACGACTTCAAGACCAAGGCGGCGCTGATCGACGCCGTGGTCGAGCGCGCCGTGGCGCGCGACAACGCCTTCAACACCGCCATGACGCAGAGCCTGGACGGGCAGGACGACGCGGTGATCCGAGGCCGGATCCTGGCGGCGGCGACGCCTTTGCCGGACGACTTCCGCGCGGTGGCCCTGAACCTGTGCGCGGCCCTGGCCCAGGACGCCGGCCTGCGCGGCCATATCCAGGAAAACCAGAAGACGGTCATCGGCGCCCTGATCGCTGACGCCGCCAGCCCGCGCGGGGCGCAACTGGCCTATCTGGCGCTGGAGGGGCTGAAGCTGCTGGAGGCGCTGGACTACCACGCCTGGCCGGCGGGCGAGCGCGCCCGGATTCTGCGCGAGATCAACTGGCTGGTGACCGCCAAGCCCGACGGCGAGGCGCCCCTGCCGTCGCCGAAGACGACCTGACCCCCCACCCAAGGACTTGAGACCATGAGCTTCAACGAACCCGCCGCCGGCGGGCGCGTCCCCGCGCGCCTGTTCCTCACCGGAGGCAGCGGCTATGTCGGCCGCAACCTGATCCGCCGTCTCGTCGCCGATGGCGTGCGGGTCGTGGCGCTGGCCCGCAGCGCGGCCGCCATCAAGACCGTCCGCGACCTGGGCGCCGAGGCGTTCGAGGGCGACCTCTTCAGTCCTGATCTGGCGCGGGCCATGGCCGGTTGCGACGCCCTGGTCCACGCCGCCGCCGACACCGACCACGGGGCCGGCGTCGAGGCGCGCCTTCGGCGGATCAATGTCGAAGGGATGCGCGCGGTGCTGGCCGCCGCAAAGGCGGCGGGCGTGTCGCGCGCGGTGCTGATCAGCACCGAGTCGGTGCTGCTGGACGGCGCGCCGCTGGTCGGGGCGACCGAGGACCACGCCTATCCGCGTCGTCCGGCCGGGGCCTATTCGAAGACCAAGGCGCAGGCCGAGCGCATGGCGCTGGCGCAGAGCGAGCCGGGTTTCGAGGTCATGGCGGTGCGGCCGCGCTTCGTCTGGGGACGCGACGACACCACGGCCCTGCCACAACTGGCCGACGCGGTGCGCTCGGGCGCCTTCGCCTGGATCGACGGCGGCCGCTACCGCACCTCGACCACCCATGTGGCCAACCTGTGCGAGGGCGTGGTCCTGGCGCTGAAGAACGGCGCGGGCGGGCAGGCCTATTTCATCACCGACGGAGAGCCGGTGGAGTTCCGCGCCTTCGCCACGCGCCTCCTGGCCACGCAGGGGCTGACGGCGCCGGACAAGGCCGTGCCGCGCGGCCTGCTGAAGACCATCGCCACGATCGGCGACGCCCTGGCGGCGATCAGCGGCGGCCGGATCAAGGGGCCGCTGAGCCGGCAGGTCTACGCCACCTCGGCCGTCGAGGTGACCGTCAGCATCGCCAAGGCGCGCGCGGCGCTGGGCTATGCGCCGGTGGTGTCACGCGAGCAGGGGCTGGCGGAGCTGGCGGGCGTCTAGAAAGCACTCGCACCTTTCATCGTCATCCCGGGTCTGCGGCGCTTTGCGCCTTCGCCCGGGATGACGACATCTGTTTGCTGCTCTGCGGTCACCCGAACAACGGCACGGGCCCGCGCCCGCCGCCGTTCCACGTCACCCAGTTGGGGAAGACGTACGGCATGTCGGCGGGCGAGACGCCGTACCACTGGGCGATGGCGCCGACATATTCCTCGACAGCGATGCTGGGGATCCAGCGGCCGTCGTTGTAGGCGTCCTCGGCCCCGCCATAGGTGGTGTCGGGATAGCGGCCGTGGACCTTGCCCTTGGCCAGGCCCGCGCCCAGTACCAGGTGGTTGGAGCCCCAGGCGTGGTCGGTGCCGGCGTTGGCGTTGGGTTTGTAGACCCGGCCGAAGTCCGACATCGTGAAGGCGGTGACGCTGTTGGCCAGGCCCAGCGCCTTCATGGCGCTGTAGAAGGCCGCCAGGGCCATGGCGAGGTCGGCGTACAGGCTGTTGTGCGAGGCGACCTGGCCGTTGTGGGTGTCGTAGCCGCCCTGGCTGACGAAGAAGGTCTGCTTGGCGTGGCCCAGATTGTTGCGGGCCTCGATCATCCGCGCCGCACGCAGGAGCTGGCGCGAGATCTCGCTGGTCAGGGTCGCGCCGGTGGTCGGGTTCTTGAAGTGCTGGTCCACCGTCGAGGTCGTCGAGGTGATGATGGTGTTGGCCGTCGCCGCCTGGGCGTAGGCCGACGACATGCCCCGGCCGGTGAAGTCGGTCACCGCCCCGAAGGCCGAGGCGTCCGAGAAGGTGTTCAGCGCCTGCTGGCGGGCGATCGTGGCCGCGTCGGTGCTGGCGGCGTTGTAGCCGCTGCGCGAGACGCCGCCGCTGGAGGGCAGGATCAGCGGCGACTTGCGGCTGCCCAGCAGGGCCAGCTGCGAGCCGGCGATCGAGACCAGCGGCGGGATCTCGGCGGCTTCCGCGCGGTCGAGGATCCGGCCCATGAACCCGTCGAGGTTCTTCTCGCGCATGCGCATGCCCTGCCACTCGTTCTGCTGGTCCTCGTGGGACATCAGGTTCAGCGGGCGCAGGTCCGGGCGGCTCTGGTAGATGGTCTTGGTCAGCGGCTGGAACAGCGTGCCGGTGTTGAGCACGACGCTGAGCGCCCCCTCGTCCCAGGCGCTCTTCAGCGAGGCCATGGCCGGATGCAGGCCGAACGCCGTGCCGGTCAGCGGCACGAGGGCGTCCTGCTTGACGGCGATGGCCGAGCGCTTGGCGGCGTAGTCGGCGTAACGCTCGTCGTTGGGGATCACCATGTTCCAGGCGTCATTGCCGCCGAACAGGAAGACCCCGACCATCGCGCGATAGCTGGAGGTGTCGGCGATGGCGGCCGAAACCCCGATCTGGGCGAGGGCGGCGGTGGCGGAGGCGCCGGCGAGCAGCCGGCCGAAATCACGGCGGGAAAGGGTCATGGCTCAGCGATCGACCTGGAAGTGGGGCGAGGAGGCGACGATGTAGAGGGCGACCTGCGCCCGCTTGCGCGCCTGGATGGCGGGGTCGGTGTTCTTGACGGCGGCCATGGCCGACGACAGCGCGCCGCGCTGGGCCGAGGTCATGGTCCCGTTGAGGAAGACGAGATCGATGCGCTCGAGCATCTTGGCCTCGTCGGCGGCCAGGGCCTCCCACTGGGCCCAGGGCAGCTCGACCGGAACCGAGCCGGGAATGGTCGGCTGGGTCTTGAACTCGGTGCGGGTGGCCTCGCCGCCCATGGTCCAGTCCCAGGCCAGGTTGTGGCGGGCGACCATGGTCGAGGTGGTCATCAGCTTGCTGGCCGGGCTCATCTCGCCCGAGCCCAGCGGAAGCGGGAAGTCGTACGGATAGAAGTTGAACACCGACGGGGCGCGGAAGGGCATCTGCCCCAGGCCGTTGTCGCGGTAGTAGAAGGCGTAGCCGTCGGACTTCAGGCCCATGCCGCGCGCCAGGCCCGTCAGGAACAGCACCGGCTCCTTGACCTTGCCGGGCGTGGCGGCCGAGCCGCGCGCCTCGCTGTCGGTGAGGATCGCCTTGATCACCGCCTTCATGTCGCCGCGCACGCCCGCGCCGTTGTCGGCGAACACGGCCGCGACCCGGCCCACATAGGCCGGCGAGGGGTTGGCCAGGGTCAGCTGCTGGATCAGCCGCTTGGCGATGAAGGGCGGGGTGTTGGGGTGGTTGAAGACGGTGTCGACCACCGTGTCGACGTTCTGCTGCTGGGTCGCGCCGGCCGGGATCGTCACGTTCAGGAAGGTCTTGGCGCCGGTGTCGAACCGGGCGGCGTTGACGATCATCGGCCTGGTGTAGTCGACCTTGACGTAGTCGCTGATCGCCGCGCCATCGAGGCGGGCGTAGGTCCAGCCGGTCAGCGCCCGGGCCACTTCCTTGACCTCGGCGTTGGAATAGGTGGCGATCACCGCCCCGTCGGCGCCGGTCTTGGGCGTGCCGTCCATGTTCAGCATCACCGTGCCGACCGAGAACAGCTGCATCAGCTCGCGGGCGTAGTTTTCGTTGGGGGCCGACTTGTTGCTGTCGACCATGTCGAGGAAGTTGCCCATGAACGGGTTCAGGGTCACCTCGCGCAGGATGTCCTTGTAGTTGCCGAAGGCGTTGCCCAGCAGGACCTGGTTGAAGGTCGCCAGGCCCGCGGTGGTGTGCACCTCGAGGTCCGAGGCCACCACGATCTGCGACAGGGCGAAGGCCGTGCGCTGGCGCAACTGGTCGTCCTTGCCCATGGCGTTGGAATAGAAGCGCATGGCCATCGGCAGGGCGCCGAAGTTGTCGCGGTTGCAGACGCTGAGATCCGTGCCGGTCAGGTTCTGGGCCGTGCAGAAGTTGGTCGGCACGGGCTTGCCGGCGATGTCGGCATAGGTGCTGGAGCTCAGCCCCAGTTGCTGGTCGATCCAGGCCGACGCGCTCTTGGCGGCGACGATCTGGTCGATCAGCTCGGGCGTGGGGCCAAAGCTCGCCTGCTTGGCCAGGCGCGAGGCCTCGGCCGCCGAGATCACCGCCGGCGGGGGCGGGGCGGTCGGCGTCGTGCCGCCGCCGCCCTGGGGCGTGGAGGATCCCCCGCCGCCGCCTCCACCGCCGCCGCAGGCCGTCAGAAGAAGGGCCAGGCCGATCCCGGACCCCGAAGCTAGAAGTCTGATACGCATGGACAATAGATCCCCGATCACGCCCGCGGAGCGGGCGCGCTGAACGCGAAAAACAAGGTGGTTGAAGGCCGGCTCTAGCGGTCTATGAACACGATCTCCCGCACGGCGCGGACGCCGTCCTGGCGGTGAAGCTGGACGAAGACGTCGACGACGCGCTCGACATGGTCGACCACGTCCTGGCGTCGCAGGTTGGCGCCGGCCTGCAGGGCCATCAGGGCCAACTGCTCGACCGCGCCGCGCGGGTCGTCGGCGTGGACGGTGGTCATCGAGCCGGGATGGCCGCTGGAGACGGCGCGCAGGAAGCTGAAGGCCTCGGCCCCGCGCAGCTCGCCCAGGATGATCCGGTCGGGCCTAAGGCGCAGGCTGGCCTGCAGCAGGTGCTCGGTCCCGATCCGGGCCTGCCCCTGCTCGCCGCGCGCGGCCACCAGGCCGACGGCGTTGGGGTGAATGAGCCGGATCTCGGGCGCGTCCTCGATCAGCACCAGGCGCTGGTCGAGCGGGACCTCCTTCAGCAGGGCGTTGAGGAAGGTGGTCTTGCCGGTCGAGGTGCCGCCGCTGACGACGATGTTCTTGCCCGCCCGCACGGCCGCCGACAGGAAGCCGCGCACGTCGCCGGCGTCGAGCAGGGCGCGCAGGGCCGCGTCGGGGCGGATCGGCGGGGCCGTGGCGCGGTCGAAGGCGCCGGCGGCGGCGTAGTCGTCCAGCGACAGGTCCGAGACCACGTGCTTGCGGATGGCCATGACGATCCCGCCGCGCGTGGCGGGCGGGGCGACGACCTGCACGCGGGCGCCGTCGGGCAGCACGGCCGACAGCAGGGGATGCTCGCGGCTGACGCCCTGGTGGGCGATGGCGGCCACCTGGCGGGCCAGCCGCCAGAGGTTGGTCTCGTCCAGTTCGGGAACGTTCTCGGCGGCGATCGCGCCGCCCAGCCGCTCGACCCACAGCTCGCCGGGCCGGTTGACATAGAGGTCGGTCACCGCCGGATCGGCCAGCCACGGCGCCAGCGGCGCCAGGTAGGCCTCCAGATAGACCCCCATCGGGGCGTGATGGGTCATTTGAGGCTCCGCACGCCGGAGAAGTCGAGGTCGCGGGCGACGAAGATCGTCACCGGCGCGCCCTGAGGGGTCTTGATCGTCGGCGAGGTGTTGGTCCCCTTGGCGGCGTTGGCCAGGTTGGCCGCTTCCGACATCGAGCCGATGTAGATCTGCGAATTGGCCCGGCTGTTGCTGACCGCCGCGACGCCGGCGCTGAGCACCGAGGTCAGGATCGAGCCGCCGAAGCGGGTGAAGAAGTGGCGGTCGACCTTGCCTTCCAGGCCGCCCCGGCCCAGCGGGTCGGCGGCCGGCGAGCCGATCTGCACCGACACGCCGTCGGGGCGGATCACCCGGGTCCAGATCACGAAGACCCGGCTGGCGCCCAGCGCCAGGCCCGACTTGTACTGGCCGATGACCCGGCTGCCGCGCGGGATCAGCACGGTGGAGCCGTCGAAGCTCTTGACGTCGCGGGTGACCATGGCGCGGGCCAGGCCCGGCAGGTCGGAATTGATCGCCGTCTCCATCACCGCCGGGATCACCGCGCCCTGCGGGATGATGGCGTCCAGGTCCTGCATGGCGCTGGCCTTGGCGGGCGCGGCCTCGTCCAGGCCCACGCGATCGGCGAAGCGTTCGTCGGGATTGAGGGCGGCCACGCGGGTGGCCTCGCCGGCGACGGCCGCGGGGCTGCCGGGGGCGGCCTTGGCGGCGGGCTGGCCCCGGTCGCTGAGGTCGACGACCAGGGTGGGCGCGCGGCGCCGGCCGGAGTCGTCCGCCGGACCAGCGAACACCGCGGCGGGCGGCGGCGGCGCGTAGGCGGGCGCCGGCGGCGGGGCCGGATCGGCGGGCGCGCTGTTGTCGACCGTGAACTGCGGGGCGGGCACGGCGTAGAGCGGTCCCTGAACCTGGGCGAGCTTGGCCACCGGCGCGGGCTGGACGGCGGCGGGCGGAACGGCTTGCGGGCGCTGGCCGGCGTCGGCGCGGTGGCTCGACAGCCAGGCGAACACGGCGACGCCGAACACGCCGAAACCGGCCATGATGGCGAGGTTGGAAACGCCGCCGGCCTTGCCGACCACGGGGCGGGCCTGGGCGTCGGCGACGGCCAGGTCGTCCTGGACCTGGGGTGATAGACGCGGATCGATGTCCTGGGTCATCGGGCCTTCCCCTGAACCTTCCCCGGGACTTGCCAGGCGGCGTTGACGACGGTGGCGCTGGCCTTGTCGCTGCGCAGCACGAAGCGCGGGGCCAGCTGGTCGACGACCAGGTAGCCGTCCTTGACCACGGCGTTGGCGAGACCCTCAGAGCCGTCGGCGCCGATGACGAAGATCGCCGGCAGCTCGGCTTGGCTGGGCCAGGCGAAATAGGTGGCGCGGCCGTCGTCGAACACCCGCGCCGGGGCCAGGGCGGCCGAGCCCTTGATGGTGTAGGCGGCGTTGCGCGGCGGCTGTGCCGCGGCCGGCTTGGCGGGCGGGGCGGCGATCTCGACCGGAACCGCCGGATAGCGGAAGCGCACCACATAGGCGGCGTCCGTCCCGCCCGGCGACACCGACAGCTCGAAGACATAGCGGCGACGGTCGGTGACGACGGTCATGTTGGTGACCGGGGCGCGGTCCACGGGTTTCAGGAACAGCAGGGTGGCGCGCTTGTTGGGCGTGACCTGCCAGCCCAGGGCGTCGCCGATCGAGACGTTCTCGATCCGCTCGTCGGGGGCGAACTCCAGCATGGTCTGGAAGCCCATGACGCCGCTCAGGCGGTAAACCTGGTCGGGGTCGTAGGGCAGGGTGCGGATGCGCGGGTCGGGCGCGGGCGCCGGGGCGGCGGCGGTCTGGGCCAGGGCGGGCGTGGCCAGCAGGCAGGCGAGCGACAGGGCCAGAAGCGGGCGCTTCACGGGCGAAACTCCGGAACGGGTAAGCGGGGTCACTGGTCTCTCCGGGCTCCGGAGGCGGCGAGGCGGGGCGAGGCCGGGCGGCGATAGCTGGCGCCCAGCGGGACGGCGGCGGCCGGGGCGTTGGTCGAGCCGGAGGCCGGCGCGGTGTCCGCGCGGTCGGAGACCACCACCAGGCGGCGCGGACCGACGGGCGAGGACGTGGCGGCGGCGCTGGCGGCGGCCTGCTCCTCGCGCCGGGCCAGGCTGACGGCGGCGGCGGCCACATGGGCGGCGCGCGAAGGCGGCTCCAGCGGCGAGGCGGTCGAACCGCCGAAAAGGGATGCGGGCGGGGTCTCCTGGCCGATCTGGTGTTCGCGCGGCAGGCGCAGGCCGGCGGCGATGACGCACACCGCTATGGCGGCGGCGACCAGCACGGCGGCGAAGACGAGGCTGAGCACCAGCACGGTGATCGCCGGACCCATGTCGAGCTCGGCGAACTGCTGGACGTCCTTCATGGCCGCCAGGGCCTTGAGGGACGGGGCCATCATGGCCAGCTCCAGCGACAGGGCCAGGGTGGCGATCATCGGCAGGACGGCCAGGGCGATCATCGCCTTCAGCCAGCCCTCGACGAGGCCGCGCGTGGTTTCGAACAGCAGCAGGCCCGCGACGATCGGGGCCAGGGCCAGCAGCACCGACAGCACCACCTTGCAGGCCAGCACGACGCCCAGGCTGGTCAGCAGCATGACGAGGCCGCCGACATTGGCGGCGAAGGCCGCGAAGCCCGGACCGCCTTGCAGCGCCGCGTCGCGGGCGCCGGCCCGGGTCGCGAAATGCTGGGCGGCGTCCTGCAGGGCGTCGAAGGCGAACTGTAGGCGAACGTATGGATCGAGCTTGCCAGCGCCGCCGCCGTCCAGCTGGGTCAGAAGCAGGCTTCCAACCTCGGTCGGGGCCTTGAACAGCAGGTCGTAGGCCAGGGTCTCCAGCAGCGCCCAGTTGGTGGCCAGCGCCACGACCAGGGCCAGCTTCACGGCGGCGATGGTGGCGTCGCCGATCCGCAGGGTTCCGCGACCCAGCACCAGTCGGTAGCCCATGAAGCCCACATAGAGGGTCATCAGCACGGTCAGCAGGGTGGAGACCGGCGAGCCGGGCGCCGACAGGGCCGCATAGCCGGCCTGGGCCAGTCCGTGCACCTGGCAGTCGACCGAGCCGATCAGGCCCTGGACCAGCGGGGCGGCGGCGGCGGGGCAAGCCAGCGGCGTCATGCGGCCTCCTTCAGGAGCTTGGCCATCCAGGCCTCGGGGGCGTCGCCCAGGCGCTCGCGCAGGGCGTCGAGCCGGCGCACCGTGCTCTCGCGGCCCGACAGCACCGTCAGCAGCTCGGGCGAGCCGGCCAGGTTGAGGCGGGCCACGACGCTGTCGGTTCCGTGCTTGATCAGGAAGCAGCGGGCGGTGTCGGGCAGGCTGCGGACCAGCTCGAACTCATGCTCCGTCAGGCCAAAGCCCCCGCAGTAGTCCTTCGCCTGGGCCTTGGGGTTGGCCATGAAGATCTGGGTGGCGGCCTGCTCGACGATGGCGCTGGCGATGCGGCTTTCCAGGGCGTCCTGGGCCGACTGGGTGGCGAAGCCGACCAGGCCGTTGCGCTTGCGCAGGGTCTTTTCCCAGTCCTTGATCCGGGCGACGAAGACGTCGTCGTCCAGCGCCTTCCAGCCCTCGTCGACGACGATCAGGGTCGGATGGCCGTCCAGGCGCTGCTCCACGCGGTGGAACAGGTACATCATGGCCGGGGTGCGCAGGGCCGGGTCATCCAGCAGCTGGGTCATGTCGAAGCCCAGGGTGGCGGCCGAAAGGTCCAGGCCGTCCTGCGCGTTGTCGAACAGCCAGGCGTGCTCGCCGGTCCCGTGCCACGGCGCCAGCCGCGCGAAGAGGTCGGCGGCGTCGGGGCGGCGCGCGCCCTTGAACAGCTCGGCGAAGAAGCGCAGGCGGCGCAGGCGCGGCGCCTGGTCGTAGTTGGCGTCGACGGCGTCCTTGATGCGGGCCAGGTCGTCGGGCGTCAGGCTCTCGCCGGGCTGGGAGACGAGGCGCGCGATCCAGTCGGCGACGAAGCGGCGGTTGGCCGGCGCGTCCTCCAGGGCCAGCGGGTTGAAGCCCGTGGCCTGGCCGGGACGCAGCACCTCGTAGCGGCCGCCGATGGCGCGCAGGAAGATCTCGGCGCCGCGGTCCTTGTCGAAGAAGACCGTGCGCGGCGCGTACTTCTGGGCCTGGGCCAGCAGGAAGTTCAGCACCACGGTCTTGCCCGAGCCCGACGGGCCGATGATCGTGAAGTTGCCCAGATCGCCCTTGTGGAAGTTGAAGTGGTAGGGGCCGGCCGAGGTGGTTTCCAGCAGCGTCACCGCCGGGCCCCAGTGATTGCCCAGGGCCTTGCCGACCGGGAAGTTGTGGCCGCTGGCGAAACCGGCGAAGTTGGCGGTCGAGATCAGCGCCCGGCGGGCGATGTCCTTGAAGCAGCCCGGGAACTGAGCCCAGAAGGCCGGCTCCAGGTTGACGTCCTCTCGCACGGCGATGGCGCCCATCTCGGTGAAGGCGCTCATCACCTCGGCGGTCGACTGGTCGAGGCCTTCGAGGCTCTGCCCGCGCACCAGTACCGACAGGTGATGCTCGCCGAAGGCGGCGCGGCCGCTGACCACGTCGTCCTTGGCGCGGATCAGGTCGGCCTTGACGCTGATGGCGTCGTCGTCGGCCGCGCGCATGCGGCGCAGGGCCAGGTTCATGCGGTCCAGCGTCGGCTGGCGGTCGACGAAGCCGAAGCTCTGGGTGACCACCATCTCGCACGGCAGGCGCAGCAGGTCGTCGAGCATCCCCGGCGTGGTCTGTGCGGGATAGTCCTTGACCGAGACGATCGAAGAAAAGCTGCGCGCCAGGGCGCCGGCGCGCGACAGCTCCAGCGTCTCGTGGCCGAAGCTGACCCGCCGATAGGGCAGGTACTCGCCCACGTCGCCTTCCGGCGCCAGCACCGGGCGCATCTCGCCGTTGTAGAGGTAGGACAGGAATTCCAGCGGCTCCGAGCACGTTCCGCCCGCGCCCTCGTACTGGGAAAGCACCCGCGCGCCGTAGGGCGCCAGGGCCGAGACCAGGCTGTCGCGGGCGGCGTCGAGTTCGCGGCGGTCCTGGGCCTTCTGGCCGGCGGTCTGGGCGGGGCCCTTGGCCAGGCGCAGAGCCTTGTCGATCAGTCCGCCCTGGCCCTGCAGGGGGCGGCGGACGATCGTCAGGAAGAGGTCGTTGACGTAGAGCCTGCGGCCCGAAAGGCGCGCGCTCCACTCGGCGTCGAGCCGGGTGCTGAAGCCGTCGGCGAAGTCGCCTTCCGTGCCGACCCTGGCCTCGCGGCGGATGATGTGGTGGTAGACGGCGAAGCGCGAGGAGGCCAGGCCCCGCAGCATCACGTCGCGCACGGCCTTGCGGTAGTTCAGGGTCTCGCTGTCGGCGGTCTCGAACGGCAGGCCGGCCAGGTGGATGACCTGCATCAGGAGGCCGTCGCGCGTCTCGATCGTGCGCTCGTCCAGCAGGCGGGCGTAGGGCAGGCGCTTGCCGGCCGAGGCCTCGCGGCCCGCTTTCGGCTTCACGGTTGGTAGCTGTTGCATCGCCAGGCCCGGAAATTGGGAACGCGGGGGCAGCGGCTGACCCTGGTCAGCCACAGGTCGAAGATGCGCGGTTCGCGCAGGCAGGCCGCGTAGCCGATCGCGTGGATCACGAGCGCCGCCAGCAGCGCCCAGAACGACTTGGTGATCAGGAACAGCTCGGTCGTGACCACGCCGTTGACGACGAAGTAGCTGTAGGTCACGCCGGCGAACATCTGGGGCCGGGTCAGGGCCCCGAACACCACGTCGCGATCGAGGGGGGCGGCCATCAGGCTTTACGCGCCCGCCGCGGTGCGGATGCCGCTGACGATGGTCGTCGCGCCGAACAGGATGAAGCAGCCCAGGATGACCGTCGCGCCGTAGCGCCAGTTCATGCGGCCGGTCAGCATCATGAAGCCGACGGCGGCCACGGCCATCACCGCCACGGCGGTGGCGACGTTGCCAAGCAGCGTGCCTTGCAGCCACATCACGCCCGACAGCACGGCCGACGAGCCCTGCGGGTCGGCCAAAGCCCCTTGGGACTGCGTGGCCTGGGCATGGGCCTGGCCGGCGGCGGCGAGGAGGGCGCTGGCCAGTGCGGCGGCGCGGACGCTTACAAGTTTACGCATCAGTTGGAGGCTCCGAGGGCGGGGACGGCGAGGGCGGCGCCCGACACGGCCATGCGGCCGAGGATCGAGGTCACGTAGGCCTGGGTTTCGGCGTAGGGCGGCACGCCGCCGTGCTTGAGGACGGCGCCGGGGCCGGCGTTGTAGGCGGCCAGGGCCAGCTTCACGTCGCCGCCGAAGCGGGTGAGCATCTGGCGCAGATACATCGCCCCGCCGCGGACGTTCTGGGCCATGTCGGATGGATCCACGCCCAGGTCGCGGGCGGTCGCCGGCATCAGCTGCATGACGCCCATGGCGCCCTTGCGCGAGCGGGCGGTCGGCTTGAAGCGGCTTTCGCGCCAGGCGACGGCCTCGACCAGCTTCGGATCGAGGGCGTAGGCGGCGGCCGCGACGGCGATCTCGCGGCGAACCTCCTCGTGGCCGGCCTCCACCACCGGCGCCAGCGGCGCCGCGATGGCCTCCACGGAGTCGTCGGTATAGACGGCCGGGCCCTCGAAACGGGTCACCTCGCCCTCGTCGCCGATCTCCAGGACCTGGGCGGCGACCGGGCGAGAAACCGCGAGGGTGGCGAGCAGGCAGCAGGTCGCTATGGCCGCCAGGCCGATGGCCCGGCGCGCGAAGTCGAACGTCATCGACGCTCCCCCGATCAGCTGTGGTTAAACAATATGCTTAATCGATGTGTATAGGGCGTATCTGACTCGCGTAATGCGTCAGGACAGCGCATCGGTAACCAGTTATTTGTGTCGGAAAGTCTACGTTCGGCGTCGCGCAAGCTTCAGCTTGGCCAAGTATAGGGCGCTTATACTTAAGCTGCGGGCGCGCGCGTTCGCTGTGCGAGAGGACCGCATGGGCGAGTGGCGCTCCGTCCTCGACCCGCGACAATGCGCGATCGCATGGCGATCTCCATGCGCGCGGCGGGGACTATCGATGAGCGGCTTCCGGTACGGCTTCCATCACGGCGGAATCAGCGTCCCCGACCTCGACGCGGCGGTGGAATGGTACGGGCGGGTGCTGGGCTTTTCCCTGGAGCGCCGGTTCGAGATCCCGACCATTCCCGCGCAGGTGGCGATGATCGCCAATGGCGACCTGCGGATCGAGCTGTTCGAGGTTCCCGGCGCCGCGCCGCTGCCGGACGAGCGCCGGATCCCGGATCGCGACGTCCACACCCATGGCGTCAAGCACGTGGCCTTCGTCGCGCCGGACGTGCCCGCGCTGGTCGAGGAACTGAAGAGCAGGGGCGCCGACATCGTCTGGCTGAAGGTCATGCCGCACGGCACGGCCTGCTTCATCCGCGACCTGGCCGGAAACCTGATCGAGTTCGTGCAGGGACCAGTCCCGGCCGGCGAGGCGGGAAGCCTGTAGGACGCGTCACGCGTCGCCTTAAGCGTTTGGATCTCGCCGCATTTTTGGAGTGTGGTGGGGACCCAGACTTCCATCTGGGTCCCCGTGGTGCCGCCGGGCAGGATTGAACTGCCGACCTCAGCCTTACCAAGGATGCGCTCTACCACTGAGCTACGGCGGCGGCGAGGAGGGGCGTATAGCCAACGATTTCCGGGATTGCAAAGCCCAAATCGTATAGACCGAGGTCCGCACGCAATTCACCTGTGGACACATGAGCCGGTCACCGACGTCAAACCCCAGTCAGGACAAGGAAAAAGCCGATCGCGAGGCGCGGCTGGCCCAGGCCCTGCGAACCAACCTTCGCCGTCGAAAGGCGCCCGCCAGCGCCGCGGCCAAGCCTGAATCGTCCCCGCAAGGCGACGAATAGGGGAATCGGCGCGGCCTCTTGCATGACCTCTTGCAAGCGTTAGAACCGCGACCTCACATGTGACCCGCGCGAAGGACGTCTTTTTCGCGCGTTCGAGGGATTTTCATTGGATCGCATCGCCATCACCGGCGGCGCGCAGCTGAACGGGGTCATCCCCGTCAGCGGCGCCAAGAACTCGGCCATCAAGCTGATGGCCGCCAGCCTGCTCACCGACGAGCCGCTGCGCCTGACCAACATGCCGCGCCTGGCCGACACGCGATTCCTCGGCAAGCTGCTGACGCGCCTGGGCGTCAGCGTCACCGAAAGCGACGGTCCGGACGGCCAGCAGACCATCCTGCACGCGCCGGAGATCACCAGCGGTTTCGCGCCCTATGACCTGGTGCGCCAGATGCGCGCCTCGTTCAACGTGCTGGGCCCGCTGGTCGCCCGCTCGGGCCAGGCCAAGGTCAGCTTGCCCGGCGGCTGCACGATCGGCGCGCGTCCCGTTGACCTGCACCTGCAGGCCCTGGAGGCCCTGGGCGCCAAGATCGACCTGCACGAAGGCTATGTCTACGCCCAGGCCCCGCGCGGCCTGAAGGGCGCCGAGATCAGCTTCCCGATCGTCTCGGTCGGCGCCACCGAGCACGCCATGCTGGCCGCCGTGCTGGCCGACGGCGTGACTGTGATCAGGAACGCCGCCTGCGAGCCGGAGCTGGTCGACCTGCAGGAATGCCTGAACGCCATGGGCGCCAAGGTCGAGGGCGCGGGGACCCCCACCGTCACCATCACCGGCGTGGCCCGCCTGAAGGGCGCGACGCACTCGGTGATCCCCGACCGCATCGAGATGGGCACCTACGCCGTCGCCGCCGCCATGGCCGGCGGTGAAGTGCGCCTGACCAACGCCCGTCCGGAACTGATCGAGAGCCTGTCGGTCAAGCTCGAGGAGGCTGGCGCCACGGTCGTGCGCACCGAAGACGGCGTCATCGTCAAGCGCAACGGCTCGCGCCTCAACGCGGTCGACATCGAGACCGCGCCGTTCCCCGGCTTCGCCACCGACCTGCAGGCCCAGTTCATGGCCCTGATGACCACGGCGAACGGCGAGAGCCACATCCGCGAGACCATCTTCGAGAACCGCTTCATGCACGCCCCCGAGCTGATGCGCCTGGGCGCCGATATCTCGGTGCACGGCGGCGAGGCCCGCGTGCGCGGCGTCGCCCAGCTGGAAGGCGCCGAGGTGATGGCCACCGATCTTCGCGCGTCCGTCAGCCTGGTGATCGCCGGCCTGGTGGCGCGCGGCGAGACCGTCGTGTCGCGCATCTATCACCTGGATCGCGGCTTCGAACGCCTGGAAGAGAAGCTAGGCGCCTGCGGGGCCCAGGTGCGTCGCATCAAGGGCGACGGCGAACCGGAGCTGTAAGCCATGACCGCAGCCCCCCTTCGCCTGCTGGCCCAGGAGCCCGCCGATCTCGAGGTGGTCTCGGCCGCCCTGCAGGACGCCGTGGCCAAGATCGGCGACATCCGCTGGGACGCCGGGGCCCGCACCCTGACGCTCGCCTGCAACCGCTTCCGCTGGGAAGCGGGCGGCAAGCGGGGCAAGGGCGGCGAGCGCGTGCGCTCGGCCCTGCAACTGGGCGACGTCACCGGCGTCCAGGCCCGCAACCTGCGCCGCGACGCCAAGCAGGCGGTCGTCGAACTGCTGTCGGTGGCGTTCGAGCCGGGGCAGGAGGCCCCGGGCGGCACGATCCTGCTGACCTTCGCCGGCGGCGGCGACCTGAAGGTGGCCGTCGACTGCATCGAGGTGGTGCTGGCCGACGTGTCCGACCCCTGGACGACCCCGCGCAAGCCGGGTCACGAGGGCTAAGCTCTTTAGCCTCCCGTCATTCCCGCCCTTGTGGCGGGAACCCCTCTGTCAGCCGCAAGTGAGCGTGCGGCGGCGTGCTCGGCACGCCGCTTGCGTCGCCCGTGCGAGCGGAACCAGAGGTTCCTGCCACAAGGGCGGGAATGACGGGACGGGGGTGTTGACCGTTAACCAACCAACCTTCTGATTTCCAAACATTTCAAATCGCATCGAGCCTGATACAACTCGCCGAAGTTGAATCGAACGCGAGTGCGTGATGACCAGGATCGGGTCGCAAGGCTACGCCGCCGCCTATGCCTATACGGGCGCGACGAACAGCCAGACGGGGACCGCCGCCCAGCAGCAGGCCAAGGCCGCCGAGGCCGCCAGGACAGGCGCGTCCAGCGTCAGCGTCACCCTGTCGGCCGAAGCCCAGGCGGCGCTGGCGGGCAAGGCCGACGGCCGTGACCTGGCCACGGTGGTCTCCGACGCCCGCAAGGGCCTCGACGCCCTGCTGTCGGCCGCCAAGGCGACCAGCGCCCTGAAGGACGGCAAGGCGACGATCGACGTCTCGGGCCTGGATCGCCGGGCCCTTTACGCCATCGCCTCCAACCAGGGCGGAAAGTTCCCGATCGAGGAGCAGGTGGTCGCCAGCCTGCAATTGCAGTCAGGGCAGAACGCCGCCCTGGCCGGACCCGCGGCCGACGCCCGGGTCACCGGCGACTATGCCGGCCTCTACAAGGCCGCCCTGACCCGCCACGAGGGCGCGGGAACCGAGGAGAAGGCCACGCTGAAGTGGCAGAACGAGAAGGCCGCCCTGGTCGAGGGCCTGCGCCAGTCCACCGCCAAGCCCGGAACCGCGCCCACCGGCATCGCCGACGATCCGGTCGCCGCCTACGTCAAGGCCAATGGCGGCGTCGTCTCCAACCCCCGCTCGCGCGACATCGCCGACGTGGTCGCCGACGTCCGCGTGGCGCTGGACCGCCAGTATTCGCTGGCGACGGGCGAGGGGATGGCCACGGGCCCCGACGCCGGCAAGATCGATTTTGCCCGCTTCGACGACCGTTCGCTGTCGGCCATCGCGCTGAACAAGGGCGGCCAGTTCTCCGAGCATGAGGCCAAGGAAGCCGCCGGCGAGATCCGCAGCCGCAACCGCGAGGGCGTGTCGTCCTACTGGAAGGCGGCCCAGCAGTCGGGCGACGGCTCGGCCTTCGGGCGGACGCTGGTCTCGCAGTACGTCTCGATGAGCAGCGAGGAGCGCGAGGCGGTCGGCTGGACCCCGGCGCTGTACGAGAAGATGGTCGCGACGCAGAACCTGTCGGCGAAACTTTCGTCGATGTTCGGCCCCGACGGGTCGATCAAGACCGGCATGAGCTTGCTCGACTATCTGTAGCCGTCCGTATCTGGAATAAGGGGGCAAAGTTCCGCTTCCACGGATTGCCCATGTCCCTGATCTCGAACACCCCGCGCGCCGTCCTGATGGCCGCGCTGCTCGGCGCCGCCGCCGTTCCTGCCCTCGCCCAGGCCGCGCCGGCCAAGCCGATGGTCGCGCCGCTGTCGACGGCCTCTGACGCGAGCGACATCCACTCCTACGCCAAGCCGAAGATCGCCCGCGTCACCCATGTCGACCTCGACCTGACCGCCGACTTCACGGGCAAGAAGATGGTCGGCACGGCCGCCCTCGACCTCAAGCTCGCGCCGGGGGCCAAGGACGTGGTGCTCGACAGCAAGGGCCTGGTGATCAAGTCGATCACCAACGCCAAGGGGCAGCCGCTGAAGTGGACCCTGGGGGCGGCCGACCCGCACCTGGGCGCGCCGCTGACCGTGACCCTGAACGGCGCCAAGCGCATCGTCATCGCCTATGAAAGCGCCCCGGACGGCGCGGCTCTGCAATGGCTGTCGCCCTCGCAGACGGCGGGCAAGCAAAAGCCCTACCTGTTCAGCCAGGGCGAGGCGATCCTCAACCGCACCTGGATCCCCACCCAGGACAGCCCGGGCGTCCGCCAGACCTGGACCGCCCGCATCGTCGCGCCCGAGGGCCTGAAGGCGGTGATGAGCGCCGAGCAGCTGACCCCCGACGGCGAACCCGTCGCCGGCGGCCGCGCCTACCGCTTCAGGATGGACAAGCCGGTCGCGCCCTATCTGATCGCCATCGCCATCGGCGACCTGACGTTCCAGCCGCTGGGCCAGCGCACCGGCGTCTACACCGAGCCGTCGGTGATGAAGGCCACCGCCTGGGAACTGGCCGACGTCGAGAAGATGGTCGAGGCCGCCGAGAAGCTCTACGGGCCTTATCGCTGGGGCCGCTACGACCTCCTGGTCCTGCCGCCGTCGTTCCCGTTCGGCGGCATGGAGAACCCGCGCCTGACCTTCGCCACGCCGACCATCATCGCCGGCGACCGCTCGCTGGTCAGCCTGGTGGCGCACGAGCTGGCGCACTCGTGGTCGGGCAACCTGGTGACCAACGCCACCTGGGCCGACTTCTGGCTCAACGAGGGCTTCACGGTCTATTTCGAGAACCGGATCATGGAGAGCCTGTACGGCAAGGACACGGCCGCCATGCTGGCCGACCTGGGCTGGACCGACCTGCACCGGGCGATCGAGGAGGCCGGCGGCCCGACCGGTCCCGACACCCGCCTGCACATCGACCTGACCGGCCGCGATCCCGACGACGGCATGACCGACATCCCCTACGAGAAGGGCGCGGCCTTCCTGCGCACCATCGAGAAGGAGGTCGGCCGCGAGCGCTGGGACGCCTATCTGCGCGGCTATTTCGACCGCCACGCCTTCCAGCCGCAGACCGCCGAGGGCTTCATCGCCGACCTGCGCACGCACCTGTTCAAGGGCGACAAGGCCTTGGAGGCGAAGATCGACGTCCAGCGCTGGGTCTACCAGCCGGGCCTGCCGGAGAACGCTGTCCACGTGCAGTCCAAGGCCTTCGAGACCGTCGACGCCCAGGCCAAGGCCTTCGCGGCCGGCGGGGCCGCGCCGCTCGAGGCCTGGAAGGCCTGGAGCACGTCCGAGCGGGTGCGCTTCGTCGGCAGCCTGCCGCGGCAGCTGTCGGCCGAACGCCTGGCCGCCGTCGACGCGGCCTTTGGCCTTTCGGCCCAGGGCAACAGCGAGATCCGCTTCGCCTGGCTGCAACTGGCCGTGGCCAACCGCTACGAGCCGGCCGTGCCGTCGCTGGAGCAGTTCCTGACCGGCCAGGGCCGCCGCAAGTTCGTCGCCCCGCTGTTCGTGTCGCTGTGGGGCCAGGGCGACTGGGGCCAGTCGATCGCCAGGCGCATCTACGCGCAGAGCCGGCCGCTCTATCACGCGGTGACCCGCGAGACGGTCGACAAGACGGTGAAGTAGGGGGCAGCGGCCTCTCCCGTTTTTCGCCTTCCTGGGTGCCTCCTGCCGCGACTCGGACTCTTGCAGATGCTGCGGGTTTGAGTTGCGGCGGTTTAGGGTTTCACCATAGGAGATATGAACGGGAGCGCGTTAGGAACGGCAAGTGTCGGTTTCAGCTTAAACCAAACATAGATTTTAACCGCCACACGGCGTCTTCCGTAGCCACGCGCGCTAGAATTTCCACCCGCTCCGGCTGACATGAGCGTTGTACCGTGTAGAGGAAGTAGCCGCTGATATCGGATACCTCAGCACCAGCCATCTCTAGGCGCTTATCGGTCAAGGGCGAGAGGCACAGGGTGGTCTCATTGTCCAAGTCTGCGCTCAGGTAGTAGTCTGCCATTTTCACAACCTTAGCAGGGCAGATTCGTGGAACAGTTCACTCACACGCTGCGCCCAAATCCCCAGATGTCGGCCGCCCGTTTAGCCGACTACATGGCAGCCTCGGAACAGGCGAGGCGCAGCATCGTGCAGAGTTGCAAGTACCGGCCCACTGTCCGCGTGATTCAGCACGTTGAGGCCAGGGCGGCAGTGACTTCAGCGCTTCTCTCTGGCTCGGTGGACGTCAGCGCATTGAAAGAACGAGCTAATTTTATCCGTAGCAAGATAGCCGATAGTCAATTCGAGAGCGATTTAAACGAGCACAATGCCGACTACGTCTCCCGGTTTGCCGACGTCGTGCCGGTGCTCGATATGCCCAAGGCGGACATATCTGCCGGGAAGAGTTTTCCCGATCACAGTATCAACGGCGTTCGGGTAACCTTTCAACCCGACGCCATGCTGCAGCGGATTACCAAGACCAACAAAGTCAGGACCGGTGCCGTCATGCTTCGTTATGCGAAGGGCAAGGCGCTGAATGCCAAGGTTGCCTCCTATCAGTCGGCCTTTATATTCGGACGTATGACGGAGCTGGCGGATCTTGAAATTGCTGAGCCTGAAAAGAAGCTCTGCGCGATCCTAGACGCCCAAAGCGGTGTCGTTCACGAAGCTCCAGGCAATGCTAACTATCTCTACAAAGAGATGGATGCTGCCTGCCTCGCCATTGCCGAGCGGTGGGAGGCTATCAAACCACCTGTTGGCGCTGTCGTTAAGGGAACCTAGCGCCTCCAGGGCCGAAAAGCCGCCAAAAGAAAGGGCGGGACCTTGCGGTCCCGCCCTTTCTGTTTCGATCCCGGATCGTGGATCAGGCCGAGGCCTTGGCCAGTTCCGGATCCACCTCGTCCAGCTCGCCCTCCCACTTGGCGACGACGGCGGCGGCGACGGAGTTGCCGACGACGTTGGTGGCCGAGCGGCCCATGTCGAGC
>NZ_QDKO01000046.1 GCF_003094615.1 Caulobacter radicis
TGTGCAGGCTGTTGATTTCGTGTGGGTTTGCTTTGGATTTCGCGGGGATGGACTGTGCGCGAGGGAACCTCCCCCTGTGGGGGAGGCGATCGCGCAGCGATCGGTGGGGGGTGTTGGTGGGAACCGGCCGGCGCCCTGCAAGCTGAAAACTTCCCCCCACCGGCCTTCGGCCGCCTCCCCCACGGGGGGAGGTTCCTCTTGAGCGTCTCGCCACGAGGGCGCGGGAGGCGGATGTATTGGTGGGGGATGACCACAGGCGTCTCGGAAGCTGAAAACTTCCCCCCACCGGCCTTCGGCCGCCTCCCCCACAGGGGGAGGATCTTTTAGACCGCTCCGCCGCTGCGGCGGGCGATGGCGGCGCGGGTGTCGTCCTGGGCCAGGCCCACGAGGCGTTCCATGGCCTGGCGGGCCTGGTCGGGACGGCTGGCGGCGATGGCGTCGAAGACCTTCCAGTGGTCGGGGATCGGGTCGCGAGCCAGTTCGCGGTCGCGCTGCTTGAAGATCGTGGTCCAGCGCACGGCAGCCCCGATGCTGCTGGACAGGGTGCGCAGCGGCTCGTTGTCGGTGGCTTCCAGCACGGTGTCGTGGAAGTCGCGGTCGGCCGCGCGGCCGGCCTCGGTGGCCAGGGTGTGCTGCTGCATCTGGATCAGGGCGGCGCGCATCCGCTCGAGCTGCTCGTCGTTGCGACGCTCGGCGGCCAGGGCGGCGGCCGAGGGTTCGACGATCATCCGCAGTTCGTGCAGGCTGGTCAGGAATTCCTCGCTGGGTTCGGCCTCGAAGAACCAGGCCAGGACCTCGGGATCCAGCAGGCTCCAGCGCGAGCGCGGGCTGACGCGGGTGCCGGCCTTGGGACGGCTTTCGACCAGCCCCTTGGCGGCCAGGATGCGGATGGCTTCGCGATAGGCGCTGCGCGACACATGCAGCTTCTCGCTGGCGTCGATCTCGTTGTTGAGCACGTCGCCGGGCGCGTACTGGCCCGAGACGATGGCGATGCCGAGCGTACGCGCGATCGACCCGTGGATGCGGCCGGAAAAGCCTTCCTCGCGCTCGAACTCGCCGTCCGCGCCGCTACCCTTGCCCTTGACCACGCCGCCTCCACAAATCACCGCACGGCCTCGCCGCCGGTTCACGCGCCGACTCTAGCGAGACTAATTGTCTGACGACAAGGAAATTCACCGCCCGGCGAGGCGGAAGGCCTCGTCCAGGCCGCGCTTAAAAGTATGATAAATCAGGCGATAGAAGGGATCACACGGTTCTGGCGAGCGCCCTGCCCTACCCGCTGAAGACCGCGCCAACCCTGACGATCCGGGTTTGACAGGCCCGTGCCGATCGCTATTTGTCTGACTAATTATAGACGAGAGGATCCACCCATGTCCCTGCGGTTCGTTCAACTGAAGACGCCCGACGGCGCCCGCGCCCTGGCGGCGGTGGACGAGACCGGCGCGGCCCGCAAGGTCGGATCCGCCGACACCCTGTACGCCCTGGGCCAGCTGGCCATCGACAAGGGCGTCAGCCTGGCCGACGCCGCCCAGCCGCTGGGCGAGGCCGTCGATGTCGCCGCCGCCCTGGCGGAGGGCCGGGTGCTGGCGCCGATCGATCATGTCGACCCGGCGCACCTGATCCTGACCGGCACCGGCCTGACCCACCTGGGCTCGGCCGAGGGCCGCGACAAGATGCACAAGGCCGCCCAGAGCGGCGAGAGTCTGACCGACTCCATGCGGATGTTCCTGATGGGCGTTGAGGGCGGCAAGCCAGCCGCCGGCCAGGAAGGCGTGCAGCCCGAATGGTTCTACAAGGGCGACGGCACGCAGCTGGTCGGCCCCGGCCAGCCCCTGACCTCGCCCTCGTTCGCCAAGGACGGCGGCGAGGAGCCCGAGATCGCCGGCGTCTACCTGATCGGTCCGGACGGCACGCCGCACCGCCTGGGCTTCTGCCTGGCCAACGAGTTCTCCGACCACGTGATCGAGCGCGGCAACTATCTGTGGCTGGCCCACTCGAAGCTGCGCCAGGCGGCGCTGGGCCCGGAACTCTTGAGCGGCGAACTGCCGGCCGACGTGCGCGGCGCCAGCCGGATCGTGCGCGGCGGGCAGACCGTGTGGGAAAAGCCCTTCCTGTCGGGCGAGGCCAACATGTCCCACACCATCGCCAACCTGGAGCACCACCACTTCAAGTACGCGCTGTTCCGCCGCCCGGGCGACGTGCACGTGCACTTCTTCGGCACGGCCACCCTGTCGTTCTCGGAAGGCTTCCAGACGCAGGTCGGCGACGTGTTCGAGATCGAGGCCGCCCCGTTCGGCCTGCCGGTGCGCAACCCGCTGGCCCAGGACGCGGCGCCGGCGCAGGCGACCGTGACGGTGAAGACGCTCTGATTTCCGGGATGCGAAAACCTCGCCCTTCGACAAGCTCAGGGTGAGGTTTTCTACTGCGCCGACAATGGTCCTCATCCTGAGCCTGTCGAAGCCTGCCCTCGGGCGGGCCGCGCCAGCGGCGCGACCCGGGGGGACGAGGACCACGCAAAGCAAGAAGGCCTCGCACCCTGCGGTGCGAGGCCTTCTCTTTTGCGCGACAGGCCGGGGAGCGGCCGACCGCTCCCCTCCCCGATCACTCGGCCGGGGCCGACTGGCTCTCGAGGGCCACGGGCTCTTCCTCGACGCTCGTCTTGCTGCCCCACAGGGCGTAGAACAGCACGTAGAGTTCGCAGACGGCGGTGAGCAGGAACGAGATCTGCAGGCCGTAGTGGTCGGCCAGTATGCCCTGCACCACCACCAGCGCGCCGCCGGCGATGGCCATGACCAGCAGGCCCGAGCCTTCCTCGGTCAGGGCGCCCAGGCCCTTGATGCCCAGGGTGAAGATGGTGGGGAACATGATCGAGTGGAACAGACCCACGGCGATCAGGCTCCACATGGCCACCGGGCCGCTGGCGAAGACGGTGATGATCATCACCACGAAGGCCAGGCTGGAGAAGATGGCCAGCACCTTGCCCGGGTCGACCTTGCGCATCCAGAAGCTGCCGACGAAGCGGCCAACCATCATGCCGCCCCACAGCAGGAACAGGTAGTTGGACGCCTGGGCGTGGGTCAGGTTGCCGATCTTGGGATCGGAGACGAAGTTGATGAACAGGTTGGAGACGCCGATCTCGGCGATCAGGTAGATGAAGATGGCCGGGATGCCGAGCACCAGGTTGCGGTGCTTGAGCAGCGAGTGCTTCTTGCGGTCCTGCGCGGCGGCGCGGCGGCTGGAACCGCCCAGGTCCGGCAGCTTGTAGCGGCCGATCACCACGGCCAGGATCACCAGCACGACGGCGACGATGAGGTACGGCAGTTGCACCGACTGGGCGTCGGCCAGGCGCTCGGCCTGGGTCAGCACCTTGCCGGCCTCGGCGTTGCCCGATGCGCTGCGGCTGAGGATCAGGTAGCCGCCGAACAGCGGGGCCAGGGTGGTGCCCATCGAGTTGAAGGCCTGCACCAGGTTCAGGCGCGAGGACGCCGTCTCCGGCGGTCCGACCACGGCCACGTAGGGGTTGGCGGCGACCTGCAGCAGGGTGATGCCCGAGGCGATGATGAACAGCGCCGTCAGCACCACGCCATAGGACGGGATACGGGCGGCGGGGATCATCAGCAGCGCGCCGACCGCCATGATCAGGAGGCCCGTGACCATCGACTTCTTGTAGCCGATGGCCTCGATCAGCTTGGCCGAGGGGATCGAGGCGAAGAAGTAGGCGATGAACCACACCGACTCGATCAGGGTGGTCTGGGTGTAGCTGAGGTCGAACACCGAGCGCAGGTGCGGCAGCAGGGTGTTGTTGATGACCGTGATGAAGCCCCACATGAAGAAGAGGCTGGCCAGCAGCGTCAGGGCCGAGCGCTGGGCGCGCGGATCCCCGATGATGCTGCCGCCTTCCCCGGCGGAGCTGGTGATCGGTGCGGGCATTCCCGGGTCTCCCGTGTGGAGCCGCCGACGTCTTGACGTTGCGCGGCGATTTTTTGTCTGAGTATATGGCGGCCTATTGGCCGTCAACGCCGACAGAGAGCGCGAGCGGCCCGCCTGAGAGGAAACCCGATGAAGACCTGGCGCCACGCCCTGCCGAGCCTTGCCCTGTTCGCCGCCGCCGCGGCCGCTCCCCTGGCGGCCCAGAGCGCCGAAATCAGCCGCAAATCCTTCGGCCAGACGCCGGACGGCCAGGCCGTCGAGGCCATAACCCTGACGAATGCCAAGGGCGTCAGCGCCACGGTCATCACCTATGGCGCGACCCTGCAGGCCTTGGTCGCTCCCGACCGCGCCGGCAAGAAGGCCGACATCGTGCTCGGCTACAAGGACGCGGCCGACTACGTGAATGCGGCCAACTATTTCGGCGGCTCGGTGGGCCGCTTCGCCAACCGCATCGGCAAGGGGCGCTTCACGCTGGACGGCAAGACCTACCAGCTGGCGCTCAACAACAATGGCGTCGCCGCCCTGCACGGCGGCGTCAAGGGCTTCGACAAGGTGGTCTGGACGGTGGTCGAGGCCAAGGCCGGCCCGGTCGCCTCGGTGACCTTCAAGCATGTCAGCCCTGACGGCGAGGAAGGCTATCCCGGCACGCTGACCGCCACGGCGACCTATGCGCTGGACGAGCAGAACCAGCTGACGGTGACCTACGGCGCGACGACCGACAAGCCGACCATCGTCAACATCACCAACCACGCGCTGTTCAACGTCGCCGGCGAGGGCGCTTCGGAAGGCGCCATGGGCAATGTGCTGACCATCCCCGCCGACGGCTATAGCCCCGTCGACGGCGAGCTGATCCCGACCGGCGAGACGACGCCGGTGGCCGGCACCGTGTTCGACTTCCGCAAGCCCAAGGCCGTGGGCGACCAGATCCGCGACGCCAGCGATCCGCAGATCGTCGCCGGGCGCGGCTACGACCACAACTACGTGCTGACGGGCAAGTCGGGCGGCGCTTTGCGTCTGGGGGCCAGGCTGGCCGATCCCAAGAGCGGCCGGGTGCTGGAAATCCTGACCGAGCAGCCGGGCATCCAGTTCTATGCCGGCAACTTCATCGACGGCACGACGATCGGCAAGAGCGGCAAGATCTATCGCCAGGGCGACGGCATCGCGCTGGAGCCGCAGCACTTCCCCGACGCGCCCAACAAGCCGCAGTTCGCGCCGGTGCGGCTGGATCCGGGCCAGACCTACAGGAACCAGATGGTCTTCCGGGTCACCACGGAAAAATGAGCAAAAAAGAAGCCCGGCGGTTACCCGCCGGGCTTAGTTCATTAGGGAGGAAACGCCCAGGAAGGGCAGAGGCGCTCGCGCCTCACGAGGCTGTAGTTAGCGCTACCAGCTGGGTTTTCAAGCCCCTTCCTGAGAAAAGTGACGCTTTGTCGCAGAACATGTTCACCGAACCGTCTTGAGCGACACCTTGGCCGCCGCAAGGCCCGGCGCCGTGGCCGTGAGCGTCAAAGAAGCGCCCTCGCCCGCCCCGCGCACCAGCGCCACGGCCTTGCCCTGCCAGGCCTTGCGGGTCGGCGAGGCGAAAGCGGTGTGGTCGGTGGGGGCGGCGTTGTCGGCGGCCACGAAGGCCCCCGCGCCCGAGACCTGGAAGGTGATGGCGTCGCTCGCCGAGGGCACGACCACGCCCTTGGCGTCGACCACCCGGGCGCGGACGAAGGCCAGGTCGTCGAAGCCCGTTCCCACCTTGTCGGTCTCGGCGGTCAGTTCGATGCGGGCCGGCTTGCCGGCGGTGCGCAGCACGTCCTCGAGCTTGACGCCCGGATCACGGCAGGCGGCCTTCACCTCGCCCGGGGCGAAGGTGACGGTCCACTGGCGCGGCGAGGCGTCGGCCGGCAGCGGCTTGGCGCCCAGCCAGCGGCCGTTCAGCGAAACATCGACGCTGGCGCAGTTGGAATAGACCTCGATGGTCTCCTCGTGCGGCGACAGGTCCTGCGGGGTCCAGTCGTCGAAGATCGCGACCTTCGGCGGCGGGGTGGCGACAGCGACCATGGTCGGCAGGGCCGGCGCGGGGCCGGCCCCGTCCGACGACGGCGGCGGCGCGGCCGGAAGGGCGTTGCGCACGACGTGCAGAACAGGCTTCTCGGCCCACCACGAGGCCCGCTGCATGCCGATGATCTTCAGCGCGCCGGTGCGGTCGACGATGCCGGCCGGGTTGTCGATATTGGGCCAGCCGCTGCGGTCGGCCTCGCCCAGATAGTCGATGCCGGTCCACAGGAACATGCCGGCATAGGCCGGGTAGTCGCGCACGGCGACCCACGAGGAGCGGGTCTTGCTGTTCTCTGTGCCGACGATGATCCGGGCCGGGTTCTGCTTGTGCGCGGCGATCAGCTCGTTCTCGCGGTAGTTCTGGCCGACCACGTCGAGCATGTCGGCGAAACCGTTCTGGTAGTCTCCGGTCACGTTGGGACGGAACAGGCCCATGGTCACCGGCCGGGTCGGATCGGTGGCGTGCATGACGTTCAGCAGGCTGGTCAGCGCCGCCTTGGCCTGGACCGGATAGGCGGTGTCGTGGATCTCGTTGCCGGCGCTCCAGATGACGATGCTGGGGTGGTTGCGGTCGCGGCGGACCATGTCGCGGGCGTCGCGCTTGTGCCAGTCGCTGAAGAACAGGTGGTAGTCGCCGGGCGTCTTGGAGACGTTCCACTGGTCGAACAGCTCGTCCATGACCACGAAGCCCATCTGGTCGCAGAGATCGAGGAACCCGGGCGACGGCGGTTTGTGGGCGGTGCGGATGGCGTTGACGCCCTGGGCCTTCAGCGCCGCCAGGCGCTGGCGCCAGACGTCCATCGGCACGGCCGCGCCGACCGCGCCGCCGTCCATGTGCAGGGCCACGCCCTTGAGCTTGATGTTCCTGCCGTTCAGCCAAAAGCCGCTGTCGGCCTTGAAGGCGGCCTCGCGCACGCCGAAAGGCACCGTCTCGGCGTCGAGGCCCGCCCCGCCCTCGCCCACCACGCGGATCTCGGCGCGGTAGAGGTTGGGCGTCTCCAGGTCCCAGCGCTTGGGCGCGGCGATGTCGAGCGACAGCTTGAGCGTCTCGGTGCGGGCCGGATCGATGGCCACGGCGGGCACGGCGCCGCGGGCGACCTCCTTGCCGGCCGGATCGCGCAGCACGACCTCCAGGCCAGCCTTGGCCGCCGCGTTGGCGTCGTTGACGATATCGACGGCGATGTCGGCCGTGGCCTTGCCCTCCGCGATCTTCGTGACGCTGACGAAGGCCCCGCCCTGCTCGACGTGCTGGGCGGCGCTCTCGATCAGGCGGACCTTGCCGTAGACGCCCGAGCCCGCGTACCAGCGCGATGACGGGGCGTGCTCGGTGTCGGCGCGGACGGCTAGGACGTTGCGGCCATCGGCCTTGATGAAGTCGGTGATGTCGTAGCGCAGGGCCACGTAGCCGCTGGGGCGATGGCCCAGGTGATGGCCGTTGATCCAGACGCCGCTGCGCTCCATCACCCCGTCGAGCTCGACATAGACCCGGCGGCCCGGCGCGGGCGGCTTGACGTCGAGCGTCTTGCGGTACCAGCCGATGCCCGTGGGCAGGAAGCCGCCCGCCCCGCCGGCCCGCGCCTTGATGTCGAACGGCCCGGCAATGGCCCAGTCGTGCGGCACCGAGACCTTGGCCCAGCCACTGTCGTCGAAGGCTGCCGTCTCGGCGCCCTCGGGGTCGCCCTGGAAGAAGGTCCATCCCTCGGCAAGCGGCGTCGTCGCCCGGTCGGCGGCGAAGGCCGGCAGGGCGCAGAGGCCGAGAACGGCCGCCAGGGCCAGGCGCGAGACGCCGCGCGTCAGGGAATGAGCCATCGTTTTCTCCCTGGGACGCGCCGAAACGCTAATCCCACATTTTGATATTTTGTGTCATTTTATGAAAACTCAGACAAAACGCCAGCCCCCTGAAACACTTCGTCTCAAAGAGGGTGAACGAGGCGGTGAACCCTTTGCCGAGGGCGGCGTTTGGCAGCGCGAGTTCAGCGTACGAAGGGGTACGACATGCCAGGGGTCGTCGATGTCGTCCCGTGCGAAGGCGGCTGGTGCGTGCGGGTCCACGCCACCGGCGAGGTGCTGCATTTCGCCGGCGGCGGCGAGGCCGAACGCCGCGCGCGCAAGCTGGCGGCGGATGCTTCGGAACCGGTGGAGGTGCGGATCCACGATCGCGGCGGCCGCCTGGTCGGCCGCTGGGTGGCCCAGGGCGCGGCGGCCTGAGGACGCCTCAGGCGCGCTTGGGCTTCAGCTCGACGATCGGCGCGGCGCTTTCGGTCGAAGCCGATGCGGCCTTGGCCTTGGCGGCGGCGACGCTGCGGCGCGAGGCGGCGAAGCGCAGACCCACGAAGACGCCGAGCACGGTCACGGCGACGCCGGCGGCGATGGCCAGGCCCAGTTCGAGGCTGACGCCCGAAAGGCTGCGGGCGGCCAGATAGCCGGGCGCCAGCAGGCTGGCGATCCAGACCACGGCCGACAGCACGTTGGCGGTCTGGAAGGTCCACGACTTCATCTGAAGAATGCCGGCCATGATCGGTACGAAGGCCCGCAGCGGGCCGAAGAAGCGGCCGATGAAGATCGAGGCGACGCCGAAGCGGCGGTTGAACAGCCGCGTGCGGGCGATGGTGCGGCGATGATCGCGGAAAGCCGGGATGCGCAGCACGCGCGGACCCAGGCGACGACCCAGGGCGTAGGACACCGCATCACCCAGCACCGCACCGATGGTGCACCAGGCCAGGACCTCGAAAGGATCGAGCACACCGCCGCCGATCAGGGTGCCGGCCAGCAGCATCAGGGCGGTCGCCGGCACGAAGGCGCCGATCAGAACGAGGGATTCGGCGAAGGTAAGGGCCCCAAGGATCAAGCCCGCCCAGCTCTGGTGCTCGGTGACGAAAGCGGCGACGGATTGAAGCAAGTTGTCCATGGGGGTCCTTCGAGCCCCCACATGGAGATCAAGCCGCTTCGCCGCCAGAGCGTTGCGCGCCGTTGCGTCAATTAAACCCGACTGTGCCCCGGATGTCGCACCTTTGGGGACAACTTCGGGACGAGCCGTGCCGAAACGGCGCCGTCCCGAAGTCCTTCCCTAGAACCTCACCCGCAGGTTCAGGCCGGCGGCCTGGTTGCTGGTACGATCGCCGAACTCGGTGGTGTAGTTGAACTTCACCGAGACACGGTCGTCACCGATCACATGGAGGTCGACGCCCGCGCGCCAGCCCGACTTGTCGAGCGCCGTGCGGATCTGAGCCGGATCGGACGAGGCGTTGGCGCCCATCAGCTGGAACGGCATCTGGATCTTGTCGGTCGAGTTGAACAGGCCGCCGACGGTGAACGACACCGCCGCCTGGCTGCGCGCCGTCTCCTTCATGACGAAGCCCAGGGTCAGCTCGGGATTGGCCGTGCCGATCCACTGGGTGTCGGAAAGCCCCCGCGCGCCCAGGCCGTCCAGCCCGCGCTCCTCGAAGCGGCGCTGGTGCAGGCCCGTGCCCCAGACATTGAGCGCCGGACGCACGAACAGGCGGCCGTTCTCCATGACGTAGGCGAAGCGGGCGTCGGCGCGGACATAGCCGCTTTCCGGATCGGACTCGGCCCGGCCGATGGTGAAGACGTCGACGAGGCGCGCGGTCTCCATCCATTGCCAGCCGCCCGACAGCGAGAAGGCCATCTCGGCCCCGCCCGACCGGCGCTTGAAGCCCGCCCCGGCGCTGAAGCCCTGGCCCTGAGACCAGGAGCGGCCGCCGTCGACCATGACCCGGTCGAGGCGCTCGTAGCCCACGGCGGTGGCGAACGACCAGCCGCCGTCCAGCGACTGCTCGAAGCCGCCGCGCAGGCGTCCGCCCTCGGCCTTGACGGCCAGGGTGTCGGCGTCGCGCTCGCCGTCGGCCGTGGCCCGCTCGATCACCGCCCAGCTGCACTTGCCGTCGACCTGAAGGGTCGGGTTGGCGCACCCGAACAGCTGTTGCGAGAAGCCGTTGGCGGACGCCAGCTGGCTGCGCAGCGGGGCCAGGTGCGGCTCGGGGTTCAGGTTGGCGAAGATCGCCTTGTAAGCAGCTTCCTGGCCGACCTGCAGGTTGCCGATCAGGGCCATCAGGCGGCCGATGCCGCCGCTGTCGCCGACCTTGATCGCCGAGTTCATGTGCTTGCCCAGCGCCCGCTCGTTCAGGGCCAGGAAGCCCTGGTCGAAGTGGGTGTCGAAGGCCAGCTGCACCGCGCCGCCGCTGGTCTGGACGCGATAGTCCATGGCCAGGGTGTCGGTGACCTTGAAGCCGTTGTCGCTCACCGAGCCGCCCGCCGAGAACAGGGTCACGGGCTTGGCGTCCTGCAGCCAGGTCAGGGTGACGTCGCCGGTTCCGGCCAGGGAAACGTCACCGGTGACGTCGACACGGTCGGAGGCGTACGGCCCGAAGGCCACGTCGAACACCGAGCGGCCGGTCGCCGTCTGCACGAAGTGGCCGTCGAGGGCGACGGTGTTGATCACCCGCGCGCCGTAATAGGCGTTGGTTCTGGGGTCGCTGGCGCCGTCGAGATTGGCGAAGGTCGCGCCGCCGGCCAGGTCGATCGGCACGCGCGAGGCCGACAGGCCCATCAGGAAGTCGCCGCTGTTGGTGAAGGTCGCAGCCCCGTTGGGCACGGCCTGGGCCGAGACGCCGAGGGTCGAGATCCCGCCGCCCGACGTCGACAGCGGACCGGTTCCGGCCGGATCGCGCAGGTCGATGGTCCTGAAGGCCATGAAGGCCCCGCCGGACTGGTTGTCGAAGGCGTTGGTCCCCGCGCCCAGGTCGATGTCGCCGATGACGACGCCGCGGTTGTCGACCCGCTCGTCGCCCTGGCCCGAGACGATGGCCTTGCCCGAGACGGCCGAGATCAGGCCGGTGTTGGCCAGGCCGTTGGCCGCGCCGCCGCTGATCTGGACGCCCGCGCCGGTTCCCGAGCCGCCGCGCACCGAGCCGGTGGTGCGCACGGCGATGTTCCCCGCCCCGTCCGCGCCCAGGCTCTGGGCGAAGACAGCGGTGGAGTCGGTTCCGCCCGCATAGACCTGGCCGGCAAGCACCAGGTCGATCGCCCTGCCCTGCCCTGCGCCGCCGGCCGCGCCGGCGAACTTGCCGTCGACCCAGCCGCCGCCGCCGCCCAGGCTCTGGACGACGACGCCATAGGCGCCGGCGCCGGTCGCGACGATGTCGCCGGTCTGGCGGAAGTCGACATGGCCGCCGTCGCCGACGCCGCCGGCGTTGAGCGCCACGGTCGAGGCCGACGAGCCGCCGAAGGCCGCGCCGCCGCCGCCGCCGACCGACTGCAGGAAGACGGCGTGGGCGCCGGCCCCGGCCGTCTGGATCGCGCCGCTGTTGGTCAGGATGACGTCGCCGCCGTCGCCGGCCGCGCCGCCGGTCCCGCCGAGGGTGACCGAAAGCTTGGGCGAGCCGGCGACATGCACCTCGCCGCCGCCCGCGCCGATCGACTGGGCGACAAGGCCCAGGGCGTGATCGCCCAGGGTGGTGACGCCGCCAGTGAAGGCGCCGGTGACCTGGCCGCCGGCCAGGCCCGTACCGCCTTGCGCGCCGAGCGAGGCGGCCACGGTCACGCCTGTCGAGCCCGCGCCCGACAGGTTCAGGCCCGCCGAACCGCCGCCGCCGCCGATCGACTGCAGGATCGCGCCCGAGGCGCTGGCCGCCGTGGTGGTGACCGCGCCGCCCTGGATGCGGGAGACGCCGCCGCCGGCCGCGCCGGTCTGGTTCGCGCCGCCCAGCGTCAGGGTCGTGGTTCCCAGCAGGGCGCCGGCCGGAACCGTGACGTCGCCGCTGGCGCGGCCGCCGCCGCCGCCGACCGACTGGGCCAGCACGCCGGCGGTATTGACGCCGGTCGTGACGATCTGACCGGCATGCTCGCTGGCGATCACGCCGCCGCCGACGTCCTGGCCGCCCGAACCGCCGAGCGCCAGCTGGACCTTGGTGGCCACGGGAGCGTCGGCACTGACCTCGTCGAGCTGGCCCGAGAGCAGCAGCTTGAGATCGATCGCGCCGCCGCCGCCGCCGATCGACTGGGCGAACGAGGCCACGCCGTTCTTGCCGGCCGCGCCGAACGTGCCGGTGGTCTTGACGGTGACGAGGCCGCCGGCCGCGCCGGAGACGTTCTCGGCGCCCGCCTTGGCGACGACCATCGGGTCGACGCGGCCGGTGGAGCCGTCGGTCTTGATGTAGGGCTGGCCCGGCAGGCCCGTGATCCCCGAGAAGTCTAGGCCGAGCGTGCCGCCGCCGCCGTTGATGCTCTCGGCCTTGATGGCCATGGCGCCGTCGCCGAGCACGGTGATGTCGCCCGAGTGGTTGACGGTGACCGCCCCGCCCTGCCCGCCCGAGCCGCCGCCGATGGCCCCGACCGTGGCGGCCAGGGCGTTGGACAGGATCAGGCTCTTGGCCTCGCCGGTCAGGCTGAAGCCCATCTGGGCGTCGCCGCCGCCGCCGCCGATCGACTGGGCCACGATCCCGTGGGCGCGGGCGCCGGTGGTCAGGATGCGGCCGCTGTTAGTGACGATGACCTCGCCGCCGTCTCCGCCGTCGCCGCCGATCCCGCCCAGCGAGACCAGCGGGGCGTTGGAGAGCGCGCCGATCAGGAGGTTGGCGGCGATGACCATGCCGCCGTTGCCGCCGCCGCCGCCGATCGACTGGGCCAGCACGCCATAAGCGTCCGCGCCGGTGGTCTGAATCAGGCCGGCGTTGTCGACCACGACCTTGCCGGCGGTGTTGCCGGTTCCGCCGACGCCGCCGATGTTGAGGCCGACCGAGGCGCTGTTCTCGCCGCTCTTGAGCGCCGTCAGCGACAGGATGGACGAGCCGTTGCCGCCGCCGCCGCCCAGGCTCTGGGCGAAGATCCCGTAAGCGCGCTCGCCTGAGGTGGAGATCGCGCCGCTGTCCTTGACGCCGGCCACGGCGCGGTTGGTGACCGTGACGTCGCCGCCCGTGCCGCCGTCGCCGCCGGAACCGCCGATGTTCATCACGAAGCGGTGGCTCTGCTTGTCGCCGCCGGTCGCGCCGGCGACCGCCTCGACCACGATGCCGCCGTCGCCGCCGCCGCCGCCGATGCTGTTGGCCGAGACGCCCGCCGCGCCGCGCCCCTCGGTGACGATCAGTCCGGTGTTGAGCACCTCGACCGCACCGCCGGCCCCGCCGGTTCCGCCCGAGCCGCCGATGTTGAGGTCGAAGGAGTCGTTGCCGTTGGCGCCCTGGGCGCGGAGGTTCAGCACCGCGCCGCCGACTCCGCCGCCGCCGCCGATCGACTGGGCGCGAACGCCGAACGCGTCGTCGCCCTTGGTGTAGATCAGCCCGCTGTTGGCCACGTCGACCAGGCCGCCGACGGCGCCCGAGCCGCCCTTGCCGCCGACGCTGACCGTCGCCGTGCGGGTGGTGGTGTCGGCCGGCGCGCCGCCGAGCTGGATCTGGAGGGTGCGGGCCATGCCGCCCAGCCCGCCGCCGCCGCCGATGCTCTGGGCCAGCACGCCGTCGGAACGCGCGCCTTCGGTGACGATGGTCGCGGCGTTGTCGACCTCGACCTTGCCCGAGAGCGCGCCGACGCCGCCCTCGCCGCCGACCGCGACGCCGGCCGCGCCCGCGGCGCGGACGATGGTGGTGGCCGCCGAGCCGCCGGCCCCGCCGCCGCCGCCGATGCTCTGGGCGAAGATCCCGCGCGCGTCGTCGCCGCGGGTGGTCAGGGCGCCCTTGGCGCCGACCACGACGTCGCCGCCCTCGGCGCCCAGGCCGCCGTCGAGGCCAATGCTGAGCGAACCGCTGTAGGACTCCGCCTGGGGTCCCTGGCCGCGCGTGCCGTTGGCCGCGATGGTGGTGGTGCTGGAAGCGCCGCCGCCGCCGCCGATGCTCTGGGCGAAGATGGCCGAGGCCTCCGCGCCGGTGGTGTCGATGGTCCCGTCGGACGAGACGCGGACGTCGCCGCCCGTCCCGCCCGATCCGCCCTCGCGGCCGATGCTGATGCTGAGCGCGTTCTTGTTCAGCGCTCCCATGGCCATGCTGAGGGCGGTGTTGCCGCCGCCGCCGCCGATCGACTGCGCCCGCAGGCCGACCGAGCCCTCGCCCTTGGTGACGATGGTCCCCAGGTGGTCGACCGTGACGTCGCCGCCGTCGCCGGCCGCGCCCGTTGCGCCGCCGACCGCCAGGTTCAGCGCGTTGGCGCCCTTGAGCACGCCCGCGCCGATGTTGAAGGCCGCGTCGCCGCCGCCGCCGCCGACGCTCTGGGCCAGCAGGCCGTCGCTGCGGTCGCCGTCGGTGACGATGGCGCCGGCATGATCGACGTCGACCGCCTTGCCCGAACCCGCGCCCGCCCCGGAACCGCCGACGCTGATGATGGCCGCGACCGGATTGTCGGTCTTGTTGGCCACGGTGGCGGCGATGGTGAAGTTCATCCCGGCCGAGCCGCCGCCGCCGCCCACGCTCTGGGCGACGAGGCCGGCGGAGTTGTCGCCGAAGGTGCGGATCAGGCGCGCCTGCACCGCGCCGTCGTCGGCGTAGCCGCGCTTGACCGTGACGGTTCCGGCGTCGCCGCCCGAACCGCCCGAGCCGCCGACGCCCAGCGCCACCGGATTGCCCGAGGGCGCGATGGCGCCCGTGACGTTGATCCCGCCCACGCCGCCGCCGCCGCCGATCGACTGCACCAGGATCCCCCTGGCGCCGCCGGTGAACGCGACGGCCTCGAGGGTGTCCTCGCCAGCCGCCGGATTGGCCTTCAGCTGGCCGTTGACGATGACGTCGCCGAGGCTGGTCAGCGAGACGTCGCCGGCGTCCGCGCCGGTCCCGCCCGTGCCGCCGACCCCGGCGGCGATGGCGAAGCCGTTCGAGGACGAGGTCGACTTGCCCATGTTGACGTCGGCCGCGACGTTGAGGCCGCCCGAGCCGCCGCCGCCGGCGACGCTCTGCACCAGGACGCCGATGGCCTCGACACCCTCGACCCAGACCTGGCCGTCCTGGGCGACGGTGACGTCGCCGCTGATGTTGCCCGCGCCGCCGAAGCCGCCGATGCCGAAGGCGATCGAGGGTTCGGCGCCGGACGTGTCGGCGCTGACGCCGCCGGAGATGTTGATGCCGCCTGCCCCGCCGCCGCCGCCGATCGACTGGACCATCAGGCCGCGCGAGCGATCGCCGGCCGCGAACAGGTTGGCGGTGACGTCGGCCTCGACATCCTTGCCCTTGCCGCCGGCGCCGCCGAAGCCGCCGACACCGGCGGTGAGCTGGCCGTCCATGGCGATGCCGCCCGAGACATTGATCCCGCCCGCGCCGCCGCCGCCGCCGATCGACTGGGCGACCGCCGCGTAGCGGTCGTCGCCGACGGCGGTGACCTGCACATAGTCGGCGCTGGGGCCGGCGATGGTCAGGTCGACCGCGCCGGCGTCGCCGCCCGCCCCGCCGAAACCGCCGACGCCCAGCGAGATGGCTCGGCTGATCGAGGAGCCGCCGGGCTTAGTCAGCGACAGCTGGCCGGTGACGTTGAGACCGCCCGAACCGCCGCCGCCGCCCACGCTCTGGGCCATCACGCCGTTGGAGCCGTTGAGGCGCGTGCGGTCGGCGGGAATGGTGAACTCGAACTCCGAGCCCAGCAGCGGGATCTTGACCACCTGCTCAGGCGTGGTGACGTCGGATTCCAGGCCCTGGGCCCAGACGTTGCCGGTGACGCTGGCCTTCACGTCGCCCGCATCGCCGCCGTCGCCGCCGAACCCGCCCAGGCCGAAGCCGAAGCTGCCGGCCGATCCCTTGGTGGTCGCCGACAGACCGCCGGCGACATTGATCCCGCCCTGGCCGCCGCCGCCGGCGACGCTCTGGGCGATGATACCGTCGGAATTGGCGCCGTCGGTGAGGGTGTCGCCGACGCGGGTCAGGGTCACGGCGCCGGAGTCGCCGCCCGAACCGCCGAAGCCGCCGATGCCGACCGAGCCCGTCCCGGCCGTGCCGGCGCTGACCGCGACCGCGCCCGAGACGTTGAGGCCGCCCGAACCGCCGCCGCCGCCGATCGACTGGGCCACGACGCCGTCGGCCTCGTCGCCCGAGGTCTGGTAGCGGCCGGTCACGGTTCCGGTCACGTCCTTGGCGTCGCCGCCGCCGCCGCCGAAACCGCCGACGCCCAGGCCGATGGCCACGGCCGCGTTGTTGCTGGCCGACAGGGCGACCGAGCCGCTGACATTGATTCCGCCATTGCCGCCGCCGCCGCCCAGGCTCTGCAACATGGCGCCGAACGCGCCGTTGCCCTGCGTGGTGACGTCGCCGGTGAGCACGCCCTTGACGATGTCGGCGTCGCCGCCGCCGCCGCCGAAGCCGCCCAGGCCGAAGCCGACGGCGCCGTTGGCGCCCTGCGAGGCGCTGACCAGGCCCGTGACGTTGAAGCCGCCCGAACCGCCGCCGCCGCCCACGCTCTGCAGCAGGGCGCCGTGGGCGTCGTCGCCCTTGGTCCAGATGTCGCCCGTCAGGAAGGCGTCGACCGCGCCGGCCTTGCCGCCGTCGCCGCCGAAGCCGCCGACCCCGACGCCCAGCGTGCCGGTCCCGCCGCCGCTGGCGGCCAGGCTGATCCCGCCGGTGATGTTGAAGGCGCCCGCGCCGCCGCCGCCGCCCAGGCTCTGATAGCTGACCCCGAAGGCGCGATCGCCCTCGGTCACGATGTCGCCGGTGACGCCGCCGTCGACCCTGCCCGCCTCGCCGCCCTTGCCGCCGAAGCCGCCCACGCCGACCAGGATGTTGCCGGCCACGGTCTTGGAGGCCGCGATGCCGCCGGTGACGTTGAAGCCGCCGCTGCCGCCGCCGCCGCCCACGCTCTGCACCAGCACGCCCGAGGCGTCCGCGCCCTTCGTCCCGACGTCGCCGGTGATCCTGCCGGTGACGGCCTTGCCGTCGCCGCCGTCGCCGCCGCCACCGCCGACCCCGACCCCGATATTGCCCGCGCCGTTCTTGGCCGCGGAGAAGCCGCCCGCGATGGTGAAGCCGCCCGCGCCGCCGCCGCCGCCCACCGACTGGGCGACGATGGCGCGCGCGCCCTCGCCCTGCGTCACCGCCGCGATCAGGTCGCCCAGCGGATCGGCCGCGCCGTCATTGACCTTGAGAGTGACCTTGTCGGCGTCGCCGCCCTTGCCGCCCGAACCGCCGACGGCGACGCTGACCGTGCCGGCGCCGTTGGCCGACACGCCGATGCCCGCCGCGACCGAGAAGCCGCCCGAGCCGCCGCCGCCGCCCACGCTCTGGGCGATGATGGCGTCGCTGTGCCCGCCCTTGGTGGCCGTGGTTCCGGTGACGTCGAGGCGGACCTCGCCGCCCTTGCCGCCGTCGCCGCCGCTGCCGCCGACCCCGACGCTGATGCCGCCGGCCGCCGTGGCCGCGCCGCCGATCGAGCCGGCGACGTTGAAGCCGCCGCTGCCGCCGCCGCCACCGATGCTCTGGGCGACCACGCCGTCGGCGTCCGCGCCCTCGGTCAGGGTGTCGCCGATCATCCTGCCGACGACCAGCATGCCGTCGCCGCCGCCGCCGCCAGCGCCGCCGACGCCGACCGAGATCCCCGCCCCGGCCGTCTGGCCCACGCCGATGGCGCCCGAGACGTTGAAGCCGCCCGAGCCGCCGCCGCCGCCCACGCTCTGCACCAAGAGGCCGCCGGACTGGTCGCCCCTGGTGTGGATGTCGCCTTCGACCGTGCCCGTGGCGGTTCCGGCGTTCCCGCCCTTGCCGCCCGAGCCGCCCACGCCGACCGAGACCCCGACGCCGGCCGTGCCGCCGCCGCCGATCGAACCGGCGACATTGAAGCCGCCCGAACCGCCGCCGCCGCCGATGCTCTGCACGATCACGGCCGTCGAGCGCTTGCCGCTGGTGGAGACGTCGCCGCCGATGCGGCCGGTGGCGGAGTCGCCGATACCGCCGTCGCCGCCGCTGCCGCCGACCCCGGCCGAAGCGCCGACGCCGGCCGTGCCGGCCACGGCGATCGCGCCCGAGACGTTGAAGCCGCCGCCGCCGCCGCCGCCGCCGACCGACTGGATCAGCGCGCCGATGGCGTCGTCGTCGCCCGTGGTGATGGCGCCGTCGAAGTCGACATCGACCACGCCGCCCTTGCCGCCCTTGCCGCCGCTGCCGCCGACGCCCACGGCCGCCGAGGCCGAAGCCGCGCCGGCCCCCGCGCCCGCGAAGCTGACGGTGTAGCCGCCGTTGCCGCCGCCGCCGCCCACGCTCTGGGCGACGAGGCCGGTCGAGAACTTGCCTTCCGTGAGGATCGCGCCGCCGGACTTGATGTCGACCAGGCCGCCTTCGCCGCCGTCGCCGCCCTTGCCGCCCAGGGCCACCGAGAAGGCGGCCGCCGCCGTCTCGCCGGCCGCGAAGGCGAACGAGAGCGCAAAGCCGCCCGAGCCGCCGCCGCCGCCCACCGACTGGGCGAACAGGCCTTCGGAATAGTCGCCCTTGGTCAGGATCAGGACGTCGCCGTCGATGTCGACCACGCCGCCCTTGCCGCCGGCCCCGCCGCGACCGCCCACGGCCGCGCTGGCCCCGACGCCGTAGCCGGCCGAGACCTGGGCCGCGAAGCCGCCCGAGCCGCCGCCGCCGCCCACGCTCTGGGCGAAGATCCCGCGCGCGCGATCGCCGCCGGTGACGATCAGCGGATCGACGAGGCTGGTGGAGCCGCCGCTCGTGACCGCGCTCTTGGAAAGGTCGATATCGACCGCGCCGCCCTCGCCGCCCAGCGAGCCGTCGCCGCCGATGGCGACGCCCGCGAAGGCGCTGATCGAGACGCTGGAGCCGCCGCTGCCGCCGCCCCCGCCGACGCTCTGGGCGAAGATGCCGTGGGAATCGGCGCCGCCGGTGAAGATGTCGCCCGCGTGCTTGACGGTGACGACGCCCGAGCCGCCGCCGGTATTGCCGCCGCCGCCGATAGTCAGGAAGACGCCGCCCGTGCTGCCGCCGTCGCCGCCGCCGCCACCCACGCTCTGGGCCTGGATGGCGCTGGAAAGGTCGCCCTTGGTGGTGATCGCGCCGGTGTTGCTGACGGTGACCGCGCCGCCGGTGCTGGCCGCGCCGCCCTTGCCGCCGATGGTGACGAGGCCGCCGCCGTCGCCGCCCGAGCCGCCGCCGCCGCCCACCGACTGGGCGAAGACGCCGCGCGCCTTGTCTCCGGCCGTCTCGACGACGCCGCCGTTGGTGACGGCGACCGCGCCGCCCGCGCCGCCGCCGCCGGCCGTGCCGCCCAGGGCCACGACGCCGCCGATGCGCTGCAGCAGCTGGG
>NZ_QDKO01000047.1 GCF_003094615.1 Caulobacter radicis
CATGCGCGTAGCGATGATTGGCACGGGCTATGTGGGCCTGGTGTCCGGGGCGTGCTTTGCGGACTTCGGTCACGTGGTGACGTGCATCGACAAGGATCCGCGCAAGATCTCGCGGCTTCTGGCCGGCGAGATCCCGATCTACGAGCCGGGCCTGGACGACCTGGTCGCCCGGAATGTCCGTGAAGGCCGGCTGTCGTTCACGCTGGAAGGCGCCCAGGCGATCAAGGACGCCGACGCGGTGTTCATCGCCGTGGGCACGCCGACGCGTCGCGGCGACGGCCATGCCGACCTCTCCTACGTCTACGCCGCCGCCGAGGAGATCGCCGGCCTGATCGACGGCTTCACCGTCGTCGTCACCAAGTCGACCGTGCCGGTGGGCACCGGCGACGAGGTCGAGGCGATCATCAAGCGGGTCAATCCGGCCGCCCAGTTCGCCGTGGTCTCCAATCCGGAGTTCCTGCGCGAGGGCGCGGCCATCGAGGACTTCAAGCGCCCCGACCGCGTGGTGGTCGGCGCCGAGGACGAGCGGGCCCAGGCGGTGATGCGCGAGCTCTACCGCCCCTTGAGCCTCAACGAGACCCCGATCGTCTTCACCGGCCGCCGCACCAGCGAGCTGATCAAGTACGCGGCCAACGCCTTCCTGGCGATGAAGATCACCTTCATCAACGAGATGGCCGACCTGTGCGAAAAGGTCGGGGCCGACGTGCAGCAGGTGGCCAAGGGCATCGGCCTGGACAAGCGGATCGGCGCCAAGTTCCTCAACGCCGGCCCCGGCTATGGCGGCTCGTGCTTCCCCAAGGACACCATCGCCCTGGTCAAGACCGCCGCCGACTACGGCGCGCCGACCCGGCTGATCGAGACCACGGTCGAGGTCAACGCCGCCCGCAAGAAGGCCATGGCCGACAAGGTCGCCGCCGTGCTGGGCACCGAGGATCTCTCGGGCAAGACCGTCGGCGTGCTGGGCGTGACCTTCAAGCCCAACACCGACGACATGCGCGACGCCCCCAGCCTCGACATCCTGCCGGCGCTGCAGGCCAAGGGCGCCAAGGTGCGGGCTTTCGATCCCGAAGGCCGCCACGAGGCCGAGGGCCTGCTGCCGGGCGTGGAGTTCGTCGCCGGCCCCTACGAGGCCGCCGACCAGGCCGACGTGCTGCTGATCCTCACCGAGTGGGACCAGTTCCGCGCCCTCGACCTGGAACGCCTCAAGACCCTGCTGGCCGCCCCGGTCATCGTCGACCTGCGCAACGTCTACAAGCCGCATGAGATGGTCCGCCACGGCTTCACCTACGCCTCGGTGGGGCGCGGGGCG